>NZ_JBASCU010000048.1:0-126509 GCF_049651805.1 Pseudolysinimonas sp. | reverse complement strand
GCCCACCGCGAGTTCGACCCCCGGCAGGACTGCCCCACCATCACCGGGCTCGGCGCCGCGATCGTGGCCGTGGTCGCCGTGACCGCGGTCGCCTTCATCGGCGCCGCCGGGCTCTGGCCGCTGACGGTCGGTGGGGCGCTCGGAGTCGTCGCGGTCGCGGTCGGGTTGCTCGGCGCGATCACCTCGCTCCTCGGGCTGATCGTGCTGAGCGTGCGCCGCCGCCGCCCGCTCGCGCTGTTCGAGCTGCTCGGGATGCGCTCCGACCCGGTGATCGCGCTCGTGCTCGTCATCCCGGTGGTGGTCGCGCAGTTGAGCGGCAGCGTGGCGTTGCACGGCGTCGACCGATTGGCGGTGGATGCCGCGCCCGTCGAGCGACCCGACCTCGAGCAGGCGTTCGCCGACTGGCTCGAGCGTTCCGACGGCTGCGAGACCACCATCGACGGTGTCGCCGTGCGGCCGCTCGTGCTCGTCGCGGCGGAGGGCGGCGGCATCCGGGCGGCCACTTGGACGGTGGCGACCCTCGCCGAGTTCGCCGCCGACGGGCGGTGTGCCGCCGACTCGGTGTTCCTCTCCAGCGGCGTGAGCGGCGGGTCGATCGGACTCGCGGTCGCCTCGACCCTCGACCGCACCGACGACGGTTCAGCGGCTGGGCTGGCAGCCGCCTACCCCGACCGGGTGCGCGCCGCGATCGACGACATCGGGGGGTCCGCCGCCTTGCCCGCGGCCCTCGTCGGGCTGTTCGGCAGCGACCCGCTCGCCTCGACCACCGGGCTGCGCTCGCCGACCTTCGAAGACCCGACCCGGTGGCGAGACCGCGCCGCGCTCATCGAAGACGCCTGGCGGGATGCCGACCCGTCGCTTGCGCTGCCGTGGGATGCCCAGCCCGCCGCCCCGACCGGACTCGTCGTTCTCAACTCCACCGACATCCTCTCCGGCTGTCGGGTCGTCGTGAGTCAGGTCGATCTCGGCGACGGGCGCTTCGGGTCGACGACAGAGCAGGGGCACGGCGGCGATGCGGAAGGCAACGCCCAACGGCCGCGCTGCGATCAGGGCTCGGCAGAGCCGCCGCTCACGATCGACCTCGTCGACTTCTTTGGAACGTGCGCGTTCGGAGCCGACTGGGCCACCGCATCCATGCTCTCGGCGCGGTTCCCCGTCGTCACCCCAGGCGGTGTGATCGACCGCAGCGCCGCGTGCGGCGGCAGCGAGGGCGACCTGGGTGACGATCGCGATCGCCTGCACCTCGTCGACGGCGGCTATGCCGAGAACTCGGGGCTCGGCCTGATCGCCGACATCGCGCCCGATCTCGCCCGCATCGTCACCCAATACAACAGCGAGGCGGATGTCGACGTGGTGCCGCACCTCGTCTACATCCAGAACTCGCCCGGCGCTTACCTCGCACCGCGCGCGCAGGAGTCGGTGCCAGAGTTGTCGGTGCCCCTAGCCGGGTTCGGCACGAAGGCCACGCAGGTCACGCCGAACGCGTGGATTCAGCGGGCCATGGCCGCGTTCGACATCTCGTCGGACCAGGTCGTCATCGCCGCCGCCGGAACCGAGCCCTCGGTCACGGTGCCGCTCGGCTGGGGCCTCTCCGATGCGACGTTCGACCAGTTGCTCGCGGCGGCGCGCACCCAGGCGTCGAGCGAGACGTGCGCCGTTCCGGAGTGGAGCGAGTACGGCTGCGTGGGGAAGCTGCTTGACCTGTTCGACTAGCTGCGGAAGCAGCGCACCCTCGGCGCGGGCATCGTCACCACGTCAGGCCGGGGATCCCGCCCAGGAACCAGTACGAATAGCCGACGAAGGCGGCCGTGGCTTGGAACGCGAGCACGTAGATCACGGTCAGAACGAAGCCGATCACGAGCGCGGCCCGAGCCAGCCCACGACCCCGTTCGCCCGTGCGCTCGATCCTCCGTAGCGATTTCACCGCGAGCGGAATGCCTGCCGGCGGGAGGACGACGGCGACGATCAGGCTGAGACTAGTCCTCGTCATCACGGCCCTCGGCGCCGCGGTCGCTGCGGAAGTAGCGCACCGCCTGCCAGACCACCACGACGAACACGACAATGCCGCCGGCGAGCAGCAGCAAGCCGAGCCACGGCGGCGACCCGGCCGGCACCGGAATCGGGTAGAGCATCACTGCCAGGCCTCCTCGGGGATCTCGCCGATGAACCAGAATGACCAGCCGACGACGAAGGCGACGAACGCGAACGCCAGCAGGTAGATCACCGTGAGCACGATGCCGACCCACAGGCCGACGAGGGCGATCTCACGCCCGCGCTCGCCGGTGCGCTTGATCTGACGCAACGCGATGACGGCGAGAGGGATGCCGGCGGGCGCGAGGATCGCGGCGACGATCAGGCTCAGCACCGCGAAACTGTTGACCCGCGTCGCGGGTGCACCGACCCTGCTCATGGCAGGAAGCCTATTGACGGCCGCTCCGCCCGTCAGTAGGTGACGATGCCCGGAGTGCCGCCGCCGGCATCCACGGCTCCGCCGGTGATCGCGACGCTCAGCGGTGACGCAAGGAAGACGATGACCGCCGCGAGCTCGTCGGGGGTGACGATGCGTCCGATGATGTTGCCGGCCATCTCGCGCTCGGCGTCCTGAAGCGCGGTGCCCGCGGCGACGCGTTTGTCGACCAACGCCGCGACGGCGTCAGTACGGGTCAGACCGGGATGCACGACGGTGACGTTAACCCCGTGCGGCCCCAACTCATCCGCCAGATTCTTGGTGATGGCGGCGACGCTGATGTTGCGCACCGTCTGCGCGACCGAGCCCGACTTGCGCGCCCCGAGGCCACTGATGTTGACGATGCGCCCCCACCCTCCGGCGATCAGGTGCGGCGCGACGGCGCGTGCCGTGCGGAGGTATCCGAGCACCTTCTCTTCGAACTCCTCGCGCATCGCGTCGTCGCTCGTCTGCGAGGCGACCGTGTTCTTCGCGGCGTTCCAGGGTGCGGCTGCCGTGTTGATGAGGATGTCGACGCCGCCCATCGCAGCGGCCGCTTCGGCGACACCCGCCAGCACCGAAGCGTCGACGCGCGAGTCGATGACAACCCCGTGCACCGTGCCGCCCGTCTCGGTCGCGAGCGTAGCCGCGACCTCGATGACGCCGTTCCGTGCGGCGACGGTCACCACGGCACCCTCCCGAGCGAGCGCGACGGCGGCTGCTCGACCGATGCCCTTCGTGCCGCCGACGACGAGAGCGCGCTTTCCGGTGAGCTGCAGATCCACTCGTCCAGGCTAGCCAGCGTCGGTGTCACATTGCCGGGCAGGGTTCTAGGGTGTGAGCGTGACCACCGCAGACGCCGGATCCGGCAGCATCCGAGTGTCCCTGCCCGACCGGGTGCCGGCGGTCGTCATCGGCGCCGGTCCGGCGGGGCTCGCCGCCGCCGCCGAGCTGCAGCGCGCGGGAGTCGAGGCGATCGTGCTCGACAAGGCCGACAGGGTCGGATCGAGCTGGGCCGGCCACTACGACCGGCTGCACCTGCACACCTCGCGCGGGCTCTCCGGTCTGCCCGGCTACCGCATCCCCCGCCGCTACGGCCGCTGGGTGACGCGCGACGGGGTGCTCTCCTACCTCGCCGAGTACGCCGCACTGCACGCCCTCGAGGTGCGGCTCGGAGTCACCGCAACCGCCGTGGAGCGCGGCGTCGACGAGTGGCGCGTCGCGTGGCGGCGCGGCGACGAGGAAGGCCAGATCGCGGCCGACACGGTGGTCGTCGCGACCGGGTACAACCACACGGCGATGATTCCCGACTGGCCCGGGCTCGAAACGTTCACCGGCACGGTGGTGCACTCCAGCGAGTACAAGAACCCCGGGCTGCTCGCCGCCCGCGACGCGCTCGTCGTCGGGCCGGGCAACAGCGGCGCCGAGATCGCCGCCGACCTCGCCGATGCGGGAGTGCGGGTGTCGCTCGCGATGCGCACGCCGCCGAACGTCGTGCTGCGGGCGATCGCCGGCATCCCGAGTCAGGCGCTCGTCATCTCGATGTCGGCACTGCCGGTCACGGCACAAGACCTGTTGGCCGGACTGTTGCAGAAGGTGGCCGTCGGCAGCCTGAGCCGGTACGGCATCCCGGAGGCGCCCCGCGGCATCGCCACCCAACTGCAACGCGATGACGTGACGCCGACGATCGATGTCGGCTTGATCCAGGCGCTCAAGTCGGGCGGCGTCCAGATCGTCCCCGCCGTCGAGGGGTTCACGAAGGATGCCGTGGTGCTTGCCGACGGCAGCTCGCTGAAGCCTGACGCCGTCGTGGTCGCGACCGGATTCCGGCGGGGGCTCGAGCCGCTCGTCGGCGACCTCGGCGTGTTGGGTCGCAACGGACGCCCACTGATCAACGCCGAGGAGCAACTCGCCGCGCATCCGGGGCTCTACTTTCTGGGGTACTCCAACCCGTTGACCGGCAACCTGCGCCAAGTCGGGATCGACGCGACGAAGATCGCGAAGGCGGTCGCTCGGCGGGCTAGCCGACGCTGAGGCCGTTTCCCGGCCGCCGCTATGCTGTGGCGCACCAGTTCTAGGAGGGCACCCCCATGGCAGAGCGCACCAGCAGGAGCGGCAAGAAGGTCGTCGACGCGGCGGAGGCTCCCAAGCCGACGACCACCGCGAAGGAGCGAGCCGCGATCAAGGCGGAGGCCGACAAGCGCGTCACGGAGGGCGACGGCTGGAAGGCCAGCGACGACGCCAAGTCGGGCGCCACCGTCAAGCGCGTCATCGCGTTCATCCTGTGGGGCCTCGCGATCGCCCTCGAAGGCGTAGGAATCTGGTACCTGCTCACTCAGGTGCGCGGAACGAACGTCGACGGTGAGCCGGTCACCGGCTTCATCCCGAGTGACTCCCTCATGTGGGCGCTCATCGGCCTGCTCGTCGTCATCGGCATCCTGACCGTCATCGGTTCGCAGCTGTGGAAGGCCGCGAACCAGGCCGACCCGGCGTCACGGCAAGAGGCCTTCCGCTACTTCGTGCAGAACCAGCTGGGCGCCATCATCACGATCATCGCGTTCGTGCCGATCATCATCGTGATCCTGCTGAACAAGAACCTCGACAACAAGACCAAGGGTATCGCCGGCGCGGTCGGGGCGGTCGTGCTGGTCGCCGCCGTACTGCTGAACATCGAGTGGAACCCCGCCTCACTGGAGGAGAACACCGAAGGTCAGATCGAAGAGGAGATCGCCAACGAGGGGCAGATCGACGAGTACACCGCGATCGTCACCGAACTCACCGGCAGCGACATCGTCGCGTGGACGCCGGCTGGCAAGGTCTACCACCTGTGCACCGACGCCTCTGCGGTCAACATGGATTCGGCCGCGAACGAGATCCGCGAAGGAACCGTCGCCGACGCCCACGCCGACGGCAAGGAGGGTCTCACCCTTCAGGTCGACCAGGAGATGGAGCAGTGCGGCCTGACCGATCCGGCCAACCTCGACGAGATCGAGGCCGAGATCGAGCAGCTTCGCGACGCGTACGAGTTGGAGAACGCGGGCTGACCCTCGTTCTTGACGACGCCCGTCTCCCCGTTGCGGAGGCGGGCGTCGCTGCGTCCGGGCCTCGGGATAACGTGACGGCATGCGCTACGGCATCGACCCCGCGACCCTATTGCTCATCGCCGATCATGGCCTCGCCGTCGACCCGGCACACTCGCTCGTGGCGCCCAACCGCATCCTCGGCGACCTGCTGACGATCCTGCTGGGTGAGGTGCGTCGCGGCGAGCGCGATGAGAAGGATGCTCTGGTGGTGCACAACCGGGCGACCGAGACGAAGATCCGCCTGCTCGGTGACCGGGTGTCACGGCGCACGGCGTGGAACCTTTCGCGCGACCACGACTGGGGCGATCTGCGCGATGCCGAGTACCTGGCGGTGACGAGGCTGCAGGCGGATGCCCTCGTCACGCCCGATGCCCGGCTCGTCGCCCTCGCGTCAGGGATCGTCGACGTTGCGGCGCCGGAGGTGCTCAGCCGCGCCTAGCACGTTCAGCGCTCGTTGCCGGGAGACAATGGTCCCGGTCGCGACGCCGTCGCCGCGCACCGGAGAGGGTCGACGCCGTGGATGTCTGGATCGAGGTGTTCGGCTGGATCGGTTCCGGCCTGCTGGTGATCTCGCTGCTGCAGGGAAAGATGTTGCGGCTGCGGGTGATCAACTCGATCGCATCGGTGATGCTCGTGCTCTACAACGCGCTCGTCGAGACCTGGCCGATGGTCGGCGTGAACGCTGCCGTCGTCCTCATCAACGTGTGGCACATCGTGCGCATCCTGCGCGAGCGTCGGGCGGATGCCGCGGACGCGCCCGAGGCAGCGGCCACGAACTAGAGGTAGCCGCGCAACGAGTCCCCGGGCGGCAGTGGAAAAGTCGCGTCGCCGCCGATCCACACCTGCCCCTCGCGGAGGTAGTTCTGGTGGTCGTCCCAGAGGGCTGGTACCGAGTCGCCGCACGCGTCGAGCAGCGCCACGAACCAGGCCACGTAGGCAGGGTCGGGTCGCACCGCCGCTTCCCGTTGGTCGGGCGTGAGGGTCGCCCAGATCGCATCCGCCTCCTGCTCGGCGTCGACAACCGCCTCAGTCTCGAGGCCCGGGAGGTGCCAGCCCATTCCGTTCGTGTACCTCAGTGCGTCGAGGGGGTGCCCATCGAGAAGGATCGAGCAGCGCCAGTGCCCTGTCGCGTAGAAGTACGGGACGACCTGGATGCGGTGCGCGCCCCGCTCGTGTAGCACCCGGATCGCGCGCAGCAGCACGTGCTCGGGCCGGCTCGCGGGGCTCACGCCTCAACGATCCTCTATCGGGCGGATTGCTGCCACAACTTGGCGCTGCACGCGATCGAGAGCTCGCCGTCGGTCGACCTCCACCTGCAGCGTCAGCACCGAGCAGTACGACGCGAACCAGCCGTTGCGCGGCGAGGCCAGCCAGCGCCCGAGAGCTGCGAGAACCTGGAGCTGCGCCCGGCGGTCCTGCGGATCGGTCGGCAGCCAGGCATCCGTCGTCAACAGCAGCAGGAGGTCGGGCAACCCGTCACACCCGATCGCCCGAGCCGCCGGATCGGGGGTGCCGAACTCGCGCTCGAGATCGATCATCTGACGCTCGGGCTCGGTCGCGAGCCGGTCGGCCTCCGCTTCGAGGCAGCGTCGCGCCTGCACGCCGACGGCGAGGATGCGTTCCCGCCGTCGGCCGGTGCGAGCGGCAGCGTAGGCGGTCAGCCAGGGGTCGAGGATGTCGGCGATGCGAGGTGTCGTGTCTTCCATGCGCGCAGGATGAAACGGGCCACCGACATCCCGGACGGTGGGCGATACGGAACCCGCGCGGCGCGGTCGCGAGGGCATCCGTCTCGATGAGTTGGTAGCCGAGATCGACGAGCTCGTCGAGGGTTGCCGCCAGATCGCCGAACAGTCGCACGTCGTCGACGATTCCGCGGAACCGCGCCAACGCTGCCGGCGACGCGTCGTAGACCCCGCCCGCGGCGAGCAGCCCGTCGGCCCCGAGCTGAAGGTAGTGCAGCGCCCCGCGCGACCCGCGCGTGACCATCCCGATGTGGTCTTTGTACGGGGTCTTGTCAGCCGAGAAGCGCACGTCGCGGTACGGGCGGAAGATCTTCACGGGGCCGAGCTCCGCCCCGAGCTGTTCGGCGAGCGTCTCGAAAGGAGCCCGCACGTGCTCGTCATACCGCGCCTTGTTCGCCGTCCACCAGGCCTTGTCGTTGTGATCTCGCAGCTCGCGGTAGAACTCGACCGCGTCGGGATGCAGTCCGGTGAACTCCATGGCGCGAGGGTACTCGGCGACCGAGCCGGTCAGCCGCGCAGGTCGTCGGCGACCCGACGCACCGCGGCGGCGGAACGCTCGAAGGCCTCACGCTCGGCTGGGGCGAAGTCGAGGCCGCCGATCGGCACCGCACCTTCGGAGCTGACGATCGACGGCACCGAGAGCGCAACCCCGCTCACTCCGTGCACCCCGTCGAGGACCGTCGAGACCGGGAGCACCGCCCGCTCATCGCGCAGGATCGCCTCAACGATGCGGGCGCTCGACAAGCCGATCGCGTAGTTCGTCGCCCCCTTGCCCTTGATCACCGCGTAGGCGGCGTTGCGCACATCCTCGGCGATCGTGTCGAGTTCGGCGACCGTCATCCTCGGCCGCCCGTCGACCTCCCAGTCGAGGATCGGCACCGTGCCGATGGTTGCACGCGACCACAGCGGGAACGCCGAGTCACCGTGCTCGCCGACGATGTAGGCGTGAACGCTCGACGGCGCCACCCCGGCACGGTGGGCGAGCTTCCACCGCAGGCGGGACGTGTCGAGCACGGTGCCGGACGCGAACACGCGCTTCGCTGGCAGGCCCGACGCCTGCTGAGCGAGCACGGTGAGCACGTCGCACGGGTTGGTGACGATGACGTAGACGGCGTCGGGTGCGACCTGAAGCAGCTCCGGCATGAGGGACCCCAGGATGCGCGCGTTGGTCGCCGCGAGGTCGAGACGCGACTGCCCGGGATCCTGCTTCGCCCCCGCGGTCACCACGACGACATGCGACCCCGCCGCGACCGCGATGTCGGAGCCGCCGGTGATCTCACTCGACCCGGTGAACTGGGTTCCGTGCGCGAGGTCGAGCACCTCGGCATCGACCTTCTGCTCCGCGATGTCGTAGAGCGCGACGTGCCGCGCCGAGCCGCGGATGAGCGCTGCGTAGGCGACCGATGTGCCCACGCTTCCGGCTCCGACGACGGTGAGCTTGGAATTCTCGATCACACCCATGGGCCCCATGCTGCCGGTGGGCGCCCGAAAGAGCCAGGGCCGAAGGCCCCGTCATGCCCAGGGGTCGACCAGTTCGACTCCAGTGCCGACGAAGTCCTTCATGTTCCGCGTGGCGCACACCGCGTCGTTGCTGCGACAGATCGCGGCGATCTGGGCGTCGGCCATGCTGATCGGCAGTCCCGCCCGATCCCGCGCAGCGAAGATGTCGGCGTAATGGCCGGCGGCCTCCTCGTCGAAGGCCAGCACCGCGCTCGAGCGTCGGTATGGCTGCAGTGCGGCCTCGATCCGCGCGGCGAGAGCGACCCTGCGTCGGCCGTCGGGCAGACGGCGCACACCCGCGAGCAGTTCGGCGAGTGTGATGGCTGTGATCGAGACCTCTCCCGACAGCGACTCGAGCCACGCGACGACCTTGGCGTCGGGATGCGGCCGGAATACTTCCGAGATCACGTTGGTGTCGAGCACGATCACTCGAAGTCCACCGCCCGCGCGGCCTCGCTGCGCTCAGGAATGGCAAGATCGTCGACGCCGCCGAGATCCTGTGCGGCTTTCATAAGCGCCAGACCGATGTGCGGCCGGCGCGCGGCCCTGGTGAGGATGTCGCGAACCTCCGCCTCCATGGAGCGCCCGTGCTCCTTCGCCTGTGCGGCAATCTGGTTCTTCACGGCCTCGTCGAGCCCGCGGACGATGATGGATGTCATCAGCGAACCTCCAGTTGCTATCAGCGATGATAGCAACTGGGCGGTTGGTTCGCCTATAGCCGTTGAAGCGGAACAGTACTAGTAGAAATCCGACCCGTCGAACATCGCCTCAGCTAAGGGCAATCGGCGATGGGCGAGCATCCAATCTCCGGTCGGAGTACCCCCGACAAGGCCCTCGACCTTCGTTGAGACATCCTGATCCGGAGGGCTCGCGTCAAGATTGGCAAGGTGATCGGTTAGCCCCACTCGCAATGCAGGGCTGAGGTCAGCCAGTCGGTCCGCGATACGACGCGCGAAACCCGACTGAGCATCCCACGCCCACCACTCTGTGGCACCGTCGCGCCTCCGAACAACGAGAACCTCAGACGATGCTAGGTCGGGAAGATTCTCACCCTGGACCTTCATCCGCTCGTCGTTCAAGGCCGTCCGCCAGCGCTTGAAGAGTACCGCCGGGGGCGCCGCGCCGACCCATCCGTCGAGCTTGGCTTGGAAGCCCTTCGAGTAGATCCCCCGTCGTTCCATCCCCGGGCGACCGATCATGGCATCGATCGTCAGCGGATACCGGGTTCGCACCGCGTCCGTGGCGAGCCGCTCGACAATGTACTGCTCGATACTCGTGGCGGCCGTCCGGCAAGCGTCCGCTTCGGCGCGCGTCGGAGAGTAACCGCCATGGACAACACGATTGCGGAGCGATGCGACATCGCGATGCCACGCGGCGAACGGCCCTGTACCCGCCTGATTCCAGTCCCCGCCGAGCCGCGACGATAGGTGCACGCGGGAACGGCTCAGCGGGCCGGAACGCGGATCGAGGAACATCTGAGCGGCATCCTCGGGACGGACCGCCTCATGCCAGAGGAGGTGAAGGAGCACGTCGTCCAGAAGCATCTCGGCTGCAGTGGCGAACGCGAGCACCGCCCCGCGGTAGTCCCCGTCCCGGTCGATCGCTCGGAAGCCGGACAGTTTGGTCGCGACGTATCCGGCGAACTCGTAGTCGCCATGAGAGAAGAAGGTCGCCGCACGCTCCCAGGCGGCGTCCTCGACCTTCGGGAGAATCGAAGACCGTGTGCTCGCGAGATTGACCAGGAAGGTGCCTTCATCCCCGGGGTAGCCGGGATCTTCGTTCGTCGCACGGCGGACGAAGATCGGGATCATCGGCGGAAGGGACTCTCGCCGCGGGACCCGGACCGGGTCCTTCGTGACGAGCGCGTAGGAAGCGAGGGCTTTGCCAATTATCTCCACCCCCATATCGAACGCATCGCTAAGTTCGGACTCGCCGGGTTCGAATCCAGGAGAGAACACGGCGACCATCTCGACGACGGTGACCGGTCTCGTCGGGGGTGTCGATGCGCCCGACCCCGGCGAGGTCCCCGGGAGAGCGACGAGGGCCGCCGAGCGAGCATCGTCGTAGTCGTTCACGGACGAGTCCGGGCGATCGAGTTGCCTACCAGCGATCGAAACGAGCTGAAGGCGATCGGTGGCAGCGTCGGGCGGGGTCTGCCAGCCTCGACCGACGGGCAGATCGACGGGGTCCGGCAACTTGATGAACCAATGCACCACGGTCGTCGGGCCCGTGGCCGACACTTGCTCGGTCACGCAGTCAGCCCTAAACGTTGAAGCGGAACTCGACCACATTTGCGTCGAACAAGGACATCTTTCTCAGAGGTCATCGCGGCCAATCTCAACGATGCGACTGAGTCCCTGCTGCGTGTACGGGAGGACCTCGTTCGCGTCGGCAAACTCCTCACGGACCTCGCTCGTGCCGAAGTAGCGCCGAGCCTCCTCGTATTGCGGAGTCTGCAAGCGTCGGATGATGTCGACAAACTGATCCATATTGACGACGCGCGGTTCGGGTCGGCTTGGACCCCTCAGCGGGCCGATGCTGAGGAAGTAGAGGAGATGCGCAAGTCCGTCGGTTCCGAGCGCGTAGCCCAATTCCCACGTCGCCATCGAGTTGTCGTAGTCACACTTCCCACCCTTGTGGACGATGCGGAAGTCGCTCGACTGGAAGCCGACCTCTGTCGGCACGTCCTTCCAGGCGAGGAGCGCGCCATGGATGTCGGTGATTTCCTCGTGACATGCGTCGCAATACCAAGTCGTCGTCCGCGTCGTCGCCATGCCGAGACTCTAGACCGGCCGTGCCTACGGCTGAGTGAGCCGTACCTGGTCGCGCTCGGCGAGGTAGAGCGCCAGCTCGGTGATCGCCGTCGCCAGCTCGTCGATCTGCGACTCGATCAATGCCTTGTCCCCGTCGAGGTGTCCGCTACGTCGCACCAAGCGAACCCGGGAGGAGAAGTTCGCGGCCTTGTCCAGAAGCTTCTCGTTGCTCGTCATGGCGGGAACTCTATCGACGGCGGGCGACAGTGGGCCGGAGCCACGGTCAACCGAAGATGAGCTCGAGGAGCTGACCGATGAGGAACAGGACGAATGCCCCGCCCGCCAGCAGCCAAAATACGAATGCACAACCTCCGCCGCTCTTGGCCTCTGCCGGGGACACCGACACCTCATCCGGCGCGGTGGGGTCGCTGGGGCGAGCGGCGGGTCGATCTGAGTACGGGCGATCCGGGTAGGGATGCTCGTCGCCGGTCATTAGATCGTCTCGATGACAGCGACGAGCTGGTAGCCCATCGACAGGCCACCCGAGGTCATGCTGATCGACACGATCTTGACGTCCGGGTATGTCTTCAGTTTCTCCTTCAATCGCTTGATTGCGGTCTCGATGTCGGGCCCGGTGACTTCGGCGGAGAGGATGTCCTGCTGAGGGATCAATGGCATGGTCGAACGTTAGCGATGCCGAGCGACATCCTCCAGGCCCGGAATTCAGTTCAGCCCCAGATGCCGTTTGCGACCATCTCGGAATCCTGGCGGAGCTGCTTCAGCGGATCGCGGTTCACCGGGTTGTTCTGCGTGATGGTGACGTTGGTCACACGCTGCGGCTTCGAGTTTCCAGAGACCAACTTGCCGCTCGAAGCGTCGGGAAGGTCCGGCGTCGCGAGCTGAGCTCCGAAGGCTCCCTCCATGTCGGAGGCGAGGCCAGCCATGAGCGGCATCAGGTGGTTGCTCCCGAAGCAACGTTGAGTGCCGTCAATCTCATCGGATAGGTTTCACTCTCGGGGGGGCTACGCCCCTGGCGCGATCGTCCTGACTGATGGAGAACCTTGGCAGAGCACCCAATCTACGGCGCGTGGGCAGACCAGCTCATCGCGCTTGTGCGGGACGCCCTGCTCCGCGATGACCCCGAAGCCGTCGAGCCGCTCGGGCAGCTCGTGGGTGCTATCAACCAAGACACCCGGGCCACAGTCGGCGTCTTTGGCACGCTCGTCAATCGCTTAGCAACCGCCGACATCCAAGCTCGGGTGTTGGCGAATGGCGGTGAGGAGATCGATGAGTTGTTGCTCAGCCCAACTGGCAACCCGATTGTCGACCACTTCGTCGCGTCGGTAGTGAATACCACTTCGGCTGTCGTCGACTTTGGCCCAGACTCGTTCGAAGCGACCGAAAGGGCCAGCACCCTGCTCCGCGCCTATCAGGAACTTGCTACCGACTCACGCTTCGCAAATGACGATGTGAGAAAGCTCGGAGTGCTGACAGACCCGGCTCTTAGGCTTGCGCTGCATCAGGAACTCCGGGGGCTCGACCTGAAGACGGTGATCAACTAGACGGTCATTGACGTAACCGTGTTGGACCACACGACGAGACGCCCTGCGCACACCTCCAACGGTCTAACTGTGGCGGAACTCGACCACGTCGCCATCCTGCATGACGTAGTCCTTCCCTTCGATGCGCGCCTTGCCCTTCGCGCGGGCTTCGGCGATCGAGCCGGTCGCGACGAGGTCGTCGAACGAGATGACCTCCGCCTTGATGAAGCCCTTCTCGAAGTCGGTGTGGATGACGCCCGCCGCCGCCGGGGCCTTGTCGCCCTTGTGGATGGTCCAGGCGCGCGCCTCCTTGGGGCCGGCGGTGAGGTAGGTCTGGAGGCCGAGGGTGTCGAAGCCGATGCGGGCGAGCTGGTCGAGCCCTGACTCGGTCTGGCCGGTCGACTCGAGCAGTTCGGCGGCGTCTTCCGGCGAGAGGTCGATGAGTTCCGACTCGAGCTTCGCGTCGAGGAAGACGGCTTTCGCCGGGGCAACCAGCTCCGCGAGCGTGGCGAGCTTGGCGGCATCCCCCAGCACTGCCTCATCGACGTTGAACACGTAGATGATCGGCTTCGCGGTGAGCAGCCCGAGTTCGCGGATCGCGGCGAGATCCACGCCCGCGGCGCGGGACAGCGGCGTGCTTTGCTCAAGTGCTTTCTGGGCGGCGAGCGCGGCATCCAGAACTGCGGGCTCGAGCTTCTTGCCGCGCACCTCCTTCTCGAAGCGCGGGATCGCCTTCTCGAGGGTCTGCAGGTCGGCGAGCGCCAGCTCGGTCGTGATGACCTCGAGGTCGCTCTTCGCGTCGACGACTCCGGCGACGTGCACGACGTCCGGGTCGTCGAAGCCGCGCACCACCTGGGCGATCGCGTCGGCCTCGCGGATGTTGGCGAGGAACTGGTTGCCCAGCCCCTCCCCCTCGCTGGCGCCCGCGACGATGCCGGCGATGTCGACGAACGACACCGTCGCCGGCAGGATGCGCTCGCTGCCGAAGATCTCGGCGAGCACCTCCAGGCGCGGGTCGGGGAGGTTCACCACGCCCACGTTCGGCTCGATCGTCGCGAACGGGTAGTTCGCCGCGAGTACGTCGTTCTTGGTGAGCGCGTTGAACAGCGTGCTCTTGCCGACGTTGGGGAGTCCGACGATGCCGATGGTGAGTGCCACGGGGAACGAGCCTATCCGTCGGCCTGCGGCGTGCCCGACCGGCGGCGTCGGAGGCCCGTGCGAGAGTCAACATGTGCCGCTCGACTTCACCGCCATCGACTTCGAGACGGCGAACTCCTCGATGGCAAGTGCCTGCTCCGTCGGGCTCGTGAAGGTGCGCGACGGTCAGATCGTCGACCGCATCGGGTGGTTCATCCGGCCGCCGCTCGGGCACGACCACTTCATCGACTGGAACACCCGCATCCACGGCATCACCGCCGAGATGGTGATGGATGCCCCCTCCTGGCTGGACCAGATGGCCGACCTGCTCGCGTTCACCGGCGACGACCACCTGGTCGCCCACAACGCGGGCTTCGACATGGGCGTCATCAAGGCGGCGTGTGCGGCGACCAGACTCGCGGTGCCCTCGTACTCCTACTTCTGCAGTCTGCAGATCGCCCGCAACACCTACACGCTCGACTCCTACAAGCTGCCGTCGGTAGCGCTCGCGGTCGGGTTCGAGGATTTCCCCCACCACGACGCCGTCGCGGATGCCGAGGCCTGCGCCGCGATCATCATCCACGCGGCCGAGCGCTACGGCGCGATCGATGTGGCAGAACTCACCGAACGCTCCGGCGTGCGCATCTCCACGATCGTGCAGCCGCCCGCCGCGGCGATCGCCTAGAGCTTCGCGAGCAACCCTTCCGCCGCCGCGATGCGCGGCAGGGTCTTCAACACGCTGTCGGGGTTGAGCGAGATCGAGTCGATGCCCTCACGCACGAGAAATTCGGCGAAGTCGGCGTGGTCGCTCGGGCCCTGCCCGCAGATGCCGATCTTGATCCCGGCGGCGTGGGCCTTGCGGATCGCTTCGGCGATCATCCAGATGACGGCGGGGTCGCGCTCGTCGAAGAGGGCCGCGAGCGACCCCGAATCCCGGTCGACCCCGAGCGTGAGCTGCGTCAGGTCGTTCGACCCGATCGAGAAGCCATCGAACCGCGTCGCGAAATGTTCGGCGAGCACGACGTTCGAGGGCACCTCGCACATCATGTACACCTCGAGTCCGTTCTCGCCGCGCAACAGACCGTTCGCCGCCATCACCTCGAGCACGCGGTCGGCCTCGTCAACGGTGCGGCAGAACGGGATCATGACGACCACGTTGCGGAATCCGATCTGCTCGCGCACCCGGCGGATGGCACGGCACTCCAGCTCGAACCCCTCCCGGTAGCGCGGGTCGTAGTACCGCGAGGCACCCCGGAAGCCGATCATCGGGTTCTCCTCCAAGCCTTCGAACGCGGCGCCCCCGAGCAGGTGGGCGTACTCGTTGGTCTTGAAGTCGCTCATCCGCACGATCACCGGATTGGGGTGATGCGGAGCCGCGAGTTTCGCGATGCCGAGAGCCAACGTCTCGACGAAGTAGTCGCGCGGGTCGGCGTAGCCGCGGGTGAGGTGGGCGATGCGTTTGCGATCGCCGGCATCGGTCACCTGCTCGGGATGGATGAGCGCCATCGGATGCACGGTGATGAGGTTGTTGATGATGAACTCCATGCGCGCGAGGCCGACCCCGCTCACCGGCAGCCGCCACCACTGGAACGCCGCGGCTGGCGTGGCGACGTTCACGAGCACCTTGGTGCGCGTCTCCGGCAGCGCGCCGAGGTCGATCTCCTCGGTCTCGAACGGCAACGCCCCGGCATACACCTGCCCCTGATCGCCGTCGGCGCACGACAGCGTCACCGTCGCCCCGTCGGGGATGTCACGGGTCGCCGATCCGGTGCCGACGATCGCGGGGATGCCGAGCTCGCGACTCACGATCGCCGCGTGACTCGTCGAACCGCCGTGGTCGGTCACGATGCCGGCCGCACGCGCCATGATCGGCACCCAGTCGGGGTCGGTCATCTCGGTGACCAGGATCGCGCCGTCGACGAACTTCTCGATGTCGGCTGCACTCTTGATCACGCAGGCGGTTCCGGTGGCGATCGCGTCCCCGATCGCCGCACCCGTGACGAGCACGTCGCCCGTGCCGGTCAGCCGGTGCACCGTGAACTTGGTTGCACTGCGCCGCGACTGCACGGTCTCGGGCCGGGCCTGCACGATGAAGAGCTCGCCGGTCACGCCGTCCTTGGCCCACTCCATGTCCATCGGGCGCTCGTAGTGCCGCTCGATGGTGACCGCCCAGCGGGCGAGGGCGAGAATCTCCTCATCGCTCAGCACCAGGCGGGCGCGTTCGGTGGCGGTCGTCTCCTTGATGCGGGTGCGCACCGTTCCGCCGGTGCCGAGCACCATCTTGGTCGCCTTCTCGCCCACCGTCTTCTCGATGATCGGCGACAGCGTGGGGTCATCGAGGAACGGCTTGAAGACGACGTACTTGTCGGGATCGACGATGCCCTGAACGACTGTCTCGCCGAGGCCCCAGGCCGCGCTGATCACCACGACATCCGGAAAGCCGCTGTCGGTGTCGATCGAGAACATCACGCCGGAGCCGCCGGAATCCGAGCGCACCATGCGCTGCACGCCGATCGAGAGCGCGACATCCAGCTGGTCGATGCCGTTGAGGTCGCGGTAGCTGATGGCGCGGTCGGTGAAGAGCGACGCGTAGCAGCGCAGGCAGGCATCGAGCAGGTCGTGCTCGCCGACGACGTTGAGGTAGGTCTCCTGCTGGCCGGCGAAACTGGCGTCGGGCAGGTCTTCGGCCGTCGCGCTGCTGCGCACGGCAACGGGAACGGGATGCTTGCCCCCGGCGAGGTCGCGATAGGCGCTGCGGATGGCGTCGGCCGTCGCATCGGAGAAACTGCCGCCGAGGATGGCGTCGCGGATGGTGAGACCGGCGACCTGAAGGGTCGTCTCGCCCGCGTGGTAGCGGTCGAGCGCCGACGCGATCCCCGCGCGCAGATCGTTGGCGTCGATGAAGGCGCGGAAGGCGGCGCTCGTGGTCGCGAAACCCCCCGGCACGCTCACCCCCTGCGATCCGAGTTCGCGGATCATCTCGCCGAGCGAGGCGTTCTTGCCTCCGACCTCCGGGATGTCGACAAGCCCGATCTCGGTGAAATCGATGACGTGCTGCATGCGAGCCCTCCTCGTGCGGATGGGCCGAGGCTACGGAGGCCACGCCGCCCCGAGTAGGGCCTAAAGCCACTTGGTCTACGGCGGGTGGGGGTGCACGAGCAACTCGACGCGTTCTGCGAGGTATGCGTCGAGCGGAACGGGGGTCGCCCCCACCGCCCAGAACACGCCGAGGCCGTCGGCGGTCGCGACCAATGGTGGCTCGGGGGCATCGAGATCAAGGGGCCGCGCGTCCACCACGACCGTCGTGCCGGCCGCGATCCCCGCGCGGCGCAGCTGGGCACGCCGATCGTTGCGCTCGACGGCGAGCGCGTTACGGTGATTCGGATGCGTGGGCTCCGTCACGATGAGCACGTCACCGGTGGCGAACACGGCCCCGTCGTCGGCGAGGCACAGCGCTCCGACCCGCCACACCTCCCCCGCGGCACGGTACTTCGTGCGACCGAACGCGCCGCGCAGGGTCGCGACGCGGGTTTCGGTCGGCACCCCGGCATCCCGCAGCTTCGCCACCGCCACAACGATGACAGCGCTCGCGGCGGGAGTCGGTGTCACGTCAGTTGGTCGGGAAGCCCAGGTTGATGCCGCCGTGGGAGGGGTCGAGCCAGCGGGAGGTGATGGCCTTCTGGCGGGTGAAGAAGTGGATGGCGTCGGGGCCGTAGGCCTTCGTGTCGCCGAAGAGGGAGTCCTTCCAGCCGCCAAAGGAGTAGTAGCCGACGGGCACGGGGATGGGCACGTTGATGCCGATCATGCCGACCGTCGCCTCGCGCTGGAAGCGCCGGGCAGCACCACCGTCGTTGGTGAAGATCGCGGTGCCGTTGCCGTACGGGGAGCCGTTGATCAGGGCCAGACCCTCTTCGTAGGTGGCGACGCGCACGACCGACAAGACGGGGCCGAAGATCTCGTGGAGGTAGACGTCCGACGTGGTCGGCACCTTGTCGATCAGGGTCGGCCCGAGCCAGAACCCGTCGGCCTCGCCATCGACCTCGATACCGCGCCCGTCGACGACGATCTCAGCGCCGTCTGTGACGGCGACGTCGAGGTAGCCGGCGACCTTGTCGCGGTGCTCCTTCGTGATGAGCGGGCCCATGTCGCACCCGCGGGTGCCGTCGCCGACCTTGAGCCCCGACATCCGCTCGACGATCTTCGGGATGAGGTCATCGGCGATGTCGCCCACCGCCACGACGACCGAGATCGCCATGCAACGCTCCCCCGCCGAGCCGAAGCCCGCGTTGACCGCCGAGTCGGCGACGAGGTCGAGGTCGGCGTCGGGCAGCACCAGCATGTGGTTCTTCGCTCCCCCGAGGGCCTGCACGCGCTTGCCCGCAGCCGTGCCGGTTTCATACACGTAGCGAGCGATCGGGGTCGAGCCGACGAACGAGATGGATGCGACGTCAGGGTGCGTGAGGATCGCATCCACCGCTTCCTTGTCGCCGTGCACGACGTTGAAGACGCCGTCGGGAAGGCCGGCCTCCTTCATCGCCTGCGCCATCCAGATCGCCGCCGACGGGTCCTTCTCGGAAGGCTTCAGTACGACCGTGTTGCCCAGCGCGATCGCGATGGGGAAGAACCACATCGGCACCATCGCCGGAAAGTTGAACGGTGAGATGATGCCCACGACGCCGAGCGCCTGGCGCACCGAGTAGACGTCGACGCCGGTCGACACGTTCTCGCTGTACTCGCCCTTCGCCAGGTGCGGGATGCCGCAGGCGAACTCGACGACCTCGATGCCGCGGGCGATCTCGCCGAGGGCGTCGGGGGTGACCTTGCCGTGCTCGCTCGTCAGGATCGCGGCGAGCTCTTCTTTGCGGGCGTTGAGGATCTCACGGAACGAGAACAGCACCGCCTGGCGCTTGTTCCACGACGCCTCGCTCCACGCGGGGAAGGCCGCCGTTGCCGCCTGCACCGCGGTGTCGACATCCGCGACCGAGGCGAGCCGCACCTCGCGCTGCACGATGCCGCGGGCGGGGTCGTAGACGGGAGCGGTGCGGGTCGAGGCGCCCGTGAAGGCGGCCCCCGAAACCCAGTGATCGAGCACAGTCGTAGCCATGCCGACAGGCTAGCTCCCAGACATTTCCCGAACATTTTGGCTTTTCGGTGGGTGCAACGCCGGGATGTCGGTCGCCCTTGGGACACTTCAGGCATGGATGCGACGCTCACCCTGATCATCGGCCTCGCGGTCGGACTCGCCCTCGGCGCAGTCGTCGGCGTGCTCGTCGGTCGTGCCCGCCGCACCGAGGCTGTCGCGGGCGCCGACCCCGCGCTGCTCGCGGCGCAGCACGAGTCGCGGCTCGCCGCCGTGCGGGCCGAACTGGGCAGCGAACTCGCGGCCGCCCAGGCGACTCTCGCCGGCCTGCGCGAACAGCTCGGCAGCGCCCAAGAGCAGTACCGCGACCTGATGGAGCGCACCCGCCGAGAGACCGAGCAGCGCGCCGAGGCCGAGCGGGCTGAGAGCAAGGTGCTGCAGGCCCTCGCCCCCGTCAAGGAGTCGCTGTCGTCGATGCAGCAGAAGGTCACCGAGCTCGAGCAGCAGCGCAGCGTGCAGCACGGCGAGCTCGCCCAGCAGCTCAAGAGCGCCGTCGAATCCGAGGAGCGCCTGCGCACGACGGCCGAGTCGCTCGCGTCGGCGCTGAAGAACAACGCCACCCGCGGTGTCTGGGGCGAGACCCAGCTCCGTGCCGTCGTGGAGTCGGCCGGAATGATGGAGCACGTCAACTTCGACGTGCAGTCGAGCATCAAGATCGACAGCCGCACCTCCCGGCCCGACATGGTCGTCACCCTTCCCGGCGGCAAGAGCATCGCGGTCGACGCGAAGGTGCCTTTCAACGCGTACCTCGACGCCGCCGCGATCCTGCCGACCGCGAACGACGCCGAACTCGCGCGCCGCGAGCAGCTCATGAAGCAGCACGTCAAGGCGGTACGCGACCACATCGTCGCCCTCGGCTCGCGGTCGTACTGGGACGGGCTCGATTCAAGCCCCGAGATGGTGATCGCGTTCATCCCGAGCGAGTCGCTGCTCTCGGCTGCCCTCGAAGCCGACCCGTCGGTCATGGAGTTCGCGTTCAGCAAGCACGTCGCCCTCGCCTCGCCCGTGACCCTCTTCTCGGTGCTGAAGGCCGTCGCCGTGAGCTGGCGGCACGAGGTCGTGACGCAGGAGGCGAAGAGTCTGTTCGACGTCAGCCGCGAGCTGTACGGCCGGCTCACCAAGCTGGCGGGGCACGTCGACAAGCTCGGCCGCACGATCGAACGCAGCGTCAAGGACTACAACGCGTTCGTCGGCTCGTTCGAACGCCAAGTGCTGCCGTCGGCCCGCCGCATCAGCCAGCTCGACAGCTCGAAGCTGCTGCCGCCGCTGGTCGAGATCGACGAGCTGCCGCGCGAGCTGACGGCATCCGATCTCACTGCGGTACTCGACGAGCGTGTCGTCGACGAACTGGCTGCGCTGGATGAGACGGGCATCGCTCGGCCTGAACTCGACCTCGGACTCGCCGCCGACGGCGTCACCCCGATCAAGAAGCCGAAGACGGCCTAGGGGCGGGTGCCTTCCCAGGCATCCCGCACATGCCGCCACCATTACCCCGTCCGCTGCGACTCGGTATGATGGTTTCATCATGTCACTCACCCACAGCGAGCGGCCCCTCTACGAAGTGAAGGCCGGCCTGTTCAAAGGGCTCGCGCATCCGCTGCGCATCCGGCTGCTCGAGCTGCTCGCCGACGGCGCCGAGCACAGCGTCGCCGAGCTGCAGCGCGACACCGGTCTCGAGCCGTCGCACCTCTCTCAACACCTCGCCGTGCTCCGCCGCCACCGGCTCGTCGCCTCCGACCGTCGCGCCAGCAACGTCTTCTATCGCATCACCGGACCCGACGTCGCTGAACTCCTGACCGTGGCCCGGCGCCTACTGACCGTCGTGCTCACCTCCGACGCCGACCACCTCGAACGCATTGCCGCCCTCCCCGACATCGCCACGCCATGAACCGGTTCCTCGCCGCCGCACGCCGGCTGCTGCCGAGCCCGCGCGACTACGCGGGCTTGCGTCGGTCGTGGCGGCGCGACCTCCTTGCCGGTCTCACGGTCGGCATCGTCGCTCTGCCGCTCGCGCTCGGATTCGGCATCTCGTCGGGCGCGGGTGCCGAAGCCGGGCTGATCACGGCGATCGTCGCCGGGGTCGTCGCGGCCGTCTTCGGCGGGTCGAACGTGCAGGTTTCGGGCCCGACGGGCGCGATGGTGGTGGTGCTCGCGCCGATCGTCGCGTCGCACGGACTCGGCGCCGTGGCCCTGGTCAGCATGATGGCGGGCGTCATCGTTCTCGTCGCCGGCGTGCTGCGCCTCGGCCGCGCGGTGTCGTTCATCCCCTGGCCGGTGATTGAAGGGTTCACGCTCGGCATCGCGGTGATCATCTTCCTGCAGCAGGTGCCGGCGCTCACCGGCTCGGGCGCGACCGGGGTCGCACACGGCAACGTGGTCGTGACAGCGCTCTCGGCGCTGACCTCCGCAGACCCGGGCTACCTGCTCTGGTCGTTGGCCGCCGTCGCGATCGTCGCGGCGTGCATGCTGCTGCTCCCCCGCCTGCATCCGGCAATCCCGGGCTCGCTCGTCGGCGTCGGCGTCGTCACCGCGCTGGCCCTGGTCGTATCCGACCCACTGGCCGTCATCGGAACGCTGCCCCACAGCCTTGCTGCCCCCACGCTTCCCGACTTCGACGCGGCGACCCTGAGCAGCCTGCTCCTCCCCGCGCTCACCGTCGCCGCCCTCGCCGCCATCGAGTCGCTGCTCTCGGCCCGCGTCGCCGCCGGACTGGCCGACACCGGCCCCTACGACCCCGACCGTGAACTCGTCGGGCAGGGCCTCGCCTCCGTCGCGGCGGGACTGTTCGGAGGGATGCCAGCGACGGGTGCCATCGCCCGCACCGCCGTCAATGTTCGGTCGGGAGCGGCGACCCGGCTCGCGGCGATCACGCATTCCGCGGTGCTGCTGCTCGTCGTGCTCGTGGTCGCCGGACCAGTCGGCACCATCCCGCTTGCCGCACTCTCGGGGGTGCTCATGGTCACAGCGATCCGGATGGTGCACGCAGCCACGGTGCGTTCGATCCTGCGCTCGACCCGGGCGGATGCCTTCGCCTTCGTGCTGACCGCCATCGTCACCGTCTCGGTCGACCTGATCGTCGCCGTCGTGATCGGGATGCTCGCCGCCGGCGTGTTCGCGCTGCGCAGCCTCGCCCGCGCCACCGGGGTGCAGCGTGAGCCGATCGTCGGCGACCCGCACCCGGGCGACGAACGCATCGCGATCATCCGGCTCGACGGACCGCTGTTCTTCGCCGCCTCCGACCGGGTGCTCGACGCCGTCACGGCGCTCGACGGGGTATCGGTGGTGGTTCTGCGGATGTCGCAGCTCGAACTCGTCGATGCCACGGGAGCGCACATCCTGAGCGAGATCGTGCACCGGCTCGAAGGGCGCGGGGTCACGGTGCTCATCAAGGGCGTGCGGGAAGGGCACACCGAGTTGTTCCGCGCGGTCGGCGTGCTCGCGGCGCTGCGCGACCACCGGCACCTGTTCGACGACCTCCCGGCCGCGATCGCCCACGCTCGCAGCCACGTCGCACGGGAGGCGGCCGCGACCGACTGAGGATTCGGCTGCGAAAACTCCTCGTGTCCAGGCACCCCGCCTGGCTAGGCTCTGGCGTGACAACGCCGTCGGCTTCCGCCTTCGGCGACCCCGATGACGGTGAGGATCAACGATGATCGACCGCCCCTGGCTCGCGCATTACCCGACGGGCGTCTCGCCCGAACTCGAGGCTGTGCCGTACCGCAACCTTCCCGAGCTGTTGCACCGGGCATCCACGGCGCACGCCGACGCGATCGCGTTCACCCAGTGCATGCCCAACGGCATGAACGGGTCGCTGCGCTATCGCGATGTCGACGCTCACGCGGACGCGTTTGCCGCGTACCTGCGCGAGGTCGTCGGCCTCAAGGCGGGCGACCGCGTCGCCGTGCAGATGCCCAACTGCCTGAGCTATCCGATCGTCGCATTCGGGGTGCTCAAGGCCGGCTGCGTGCTGGTGAACACCAACCCGATGTACACCCCGTCGGAGATGATCCACCAGTTCTCCGACTCCGGCGCCAAGGTACTCGTCGTCATCGACATGTTCGCCGACCGGGTGCCCGAGGTGCTCGCCGCGACGTCGATCACCACGGTCGTCACCGTCAAGATTTCGGAGTTCTTCCCGCCGGTCGTCGCCGGCGTCATCCGCCTCGTGCAGAAGGTCTGGAACCGGTCGCTGCCGAAGATCGCGTTCGAACACACGAAGTTCCGGGCAGCGCTGACGCAGGGCCGTGAACGTCGCACCGACGCCGGTTCCGACGCCTACCTCGAGGGAATCGGACCCGACTCGTTGGCCGCGCTCCAGTACACGGGCGGCACCACCGGGGTGTCGAAGGGAGCGATGCTCTCGCACGGCAACCTCGTCTCGAACACGATGCAGATGCTGGCGATGTGCGACGCGTTCATCCGCGAGGGCAAAGAGGTCGTGCTCACGGCTCTGCCGCTGTACCACATCTTCGCCTTCACGGTGAATCTGCTCGGCTTCTACGACCGGGGTGCGCGCAACATCCTGATCCCCTCGCCGCGTCCACCGAGCAACCTCAAACGCGCGTTCGAGAACTACAAGATCACCTGGCTCACCGGGGTCAACACGCTCTTCAACGCCCTGCTCAACGAGCGCTGGTTCAGCGAGACACCGCCCCGCCACCTCGTGGCGTCGGCGGCCGGCGGCATGGCGCTCCACCAGTCGGTGGCCGAGAAGTGGCGCACCGTCACCGGCACCCCGATCGTCGAAGGCTACGGGCTGACGGAGTCGTCGCCGGTGCTGAGCTTCAACCCGCTCGGCGGCACCGTCAAAGACGGCACCTTCGGCATCCCGGTGCCGTCTACCGACCTGCGGTGCGTCGGCGACGATGACAAGCCGGTCGCCGTCGGCGAACCGGGCGAGATCATCGCCCGCGGCCCGCAGATCATGCAGGGCTATTGGCAGCGCGACGCCGACTCGAAGGACACGCTGAAGGGCGGCTGGCTGCACACCGGCGACATCGGCGTCATGGATGCCGACGGCTACTTCACGATCGTCGACCGCAAGAAAGACATGGTGCTGGTCAGCGGCTTCAACGTCTACCCGAACGAGGTCGAGGAGCAGATCGCCGCAGTGCCCGGCGTGACCGAGGTCGGCGTCATCGGGGTGCCCGACGACAAGACGGGCGAGGCGGTGCGCGCCTACGTCGTCGCCGGATCCCCCGCCACGACGGAGGCCGACATCCTCGCGTACTGCCGCGAACACCTCGCCGCGTACAAGGTGCCCCGCAGCGTCGTCTTCGTCGACGAACTGCCCAAGAGCCCCATCGGCAAGATCCTGCGGCGCGAGCTACGCACCCTCACCGAATCAGCCACCACCTCGCGGAAGGACGCATCATGACCCTCGCACCCCTGATGCTCCCGCTTCTGGAGGGGCCGCCCGCCGACCACGAGGTCGTGACGGCGTTCGAGCAGAACCTGCTCGTCGGCCTCGTCTTCGTGATCATGTTCGGCCTCGGGGCGGGGCTGACCCCGCGCGACTTCCGCTCGGCGCTCCGCCGCCCGTGGGGGCTGTTGATCGCCTTCATCACCCAGTTCGGCATCATGCCGCTTCTGGCCTACGTGCTGGTCGTGACTCTCATCCTGCAGTTGCCGCAGGAGTATGCGCTGCCCGTCGCGGTCGGCGCCCTGCTCATGGGATGCGTGCCGGCCGGAACGACGTCGAACATCTTCACGTACTTCTCGAAGGGCAACCTCGCCCTCAGCGTGATCATGACGACGAACTCGACACTGTGGGCCATCTTGATGACGCCCCTGCTGCTCGTCGCCTACGGCAGCCAGGTGCTCCCCGCTGACTCAGACCTCCAGATCCCGATTCTGAACATCGTGGTGACCCTTGCGATCCTGCTCGTGCCGGTGATCTTCGGCATGCTGATCCGGCGCTACAGCGCGAACATCGGCGCGATCCTCGAGCTCATGGGCGGCCTGATGGGCGTGTTCTTCATCGTCTTCCTCATGGCAACGTGGGTTCCGCGCAACTGGATCCTGTTGGTGGCGACGCCGTGGCAGGTGTTCGCGGTGGCGATCGCGCTGGGCCTGGTCGGAATCGTGGTCGCCTACTTCATCGCGCGGGCGCTCCGGATCCATCCCGCGAACGCCCGCACGATCGGGCTCGAGACCGGCATCCAGAACGGGCCTCTGGCGATCGCGATCCTCGCGCTCAGCTTCCAGGGCAGCCCGCAGCTCGGGTTGCTGCTGCTGGTGCCGGCGCTCTACTCGCTGTTCATCGTCATCATCTCGACGTTCGTGACCTTCGTGTTCCGGCGCGCGAATCTCGCCGCCGAGCAGAAGATCCCAAACCTCCTGTGACGGCGGTCGTGGTGCGCAGAGTCACCTGACTCAGAGTCACCCGACTCAGAGTCTCGCAAACCGTGCGCGCGCCACACCGTAGACGCCGTAGGCGATGAAGCCCACCCCGATCGCCACGAGCGCGACCTGACCATACGGAAGAGCGGCAAGACGCGCGAGCGCCTTGTCGAGCCCGCCCGCGTGCGATGCGTCGGCGGTAACGGCGGCCGCGATGAACAGGATGCCGACCACCCCGATCGCAATGCCCCGCGCGACGTAGCCGACCACCCCGAGCAAGGTTGTCGCGGTTTCCACCGCGCCCGCGGGAAGGTTCAGGTCGTCGAGGAAGGTGCGCCTGAGCCCCTTGGCGATCAGGTAGCCGCCGACGGCGAGCGCCGCGAGTCCGACCACGACCACCAGCACCACGCCCCCGGGGGTTCCGAGTGGCCCCGCCGTGAAATCTTCCTCCGACTCGCCGCCCCCGCCGCCGCCGATCGCGACCCCGCAAGCCAAGGCGGCGATGACGAGATAGGCGACACCTTTGGCGATCAGGCTCGCCCTCGCAAGTCGCCGACGGCGCGGGTTAGTCCCGTTCTCCCGGATGGCGGACGCGAGATACCAGAGGCCGAGCGCGAGCATTCCCACGACGATGATCCAGATCAACACCAGTCCGCCCGGACCACGCGCAAGGCTGGTGAGCGCACCGTTCGGATCGGCCTCGCCGCCCGAAGCCACACCGACGATCCCCAACGCGAGTGCGCCGATCGTGGCGTTGAGCAGCCCGTTGACGGCGTACCCGAGCCGAGCCGCGATCTGCGCCGCCTGGGGCCGCTGCGCGTGGGCCGCAGCCGATCGTGCGTTCGCGCTCATGTCCACACAGTGGCAGCGCACAGCCGGGGCCGGGAGCCCCTTGCCTTACGACCGATTCGATGCGTGAATCGTCAGTCTTCGCCGAGCCACTTTTGCACGAGGTGGTCGGCGGTGACGCGCCGGATGGTGCCGGAGCGGGCCCGCAGCACGATGCTCTCGGTGCGGATGATCGGACCCTTACGCTCGACGCCGCGCACGAGCGCCCCGTCGGTGACCCCGGTCGCGACGAAAAACGTGTTGTCGCCCTTCACCAGGTCGTCGGCTTCGTAGACCTCACCGAAGCGCAACCCGGCGGCCGCCCCCTTCTCGCGTTCGGCATCCGTCTGCGGGGCGAGCACCGTTTGGATGAAGCCACCCAATGCCTTGATCGCGCACGCCGTCGCGACGCCCTCGGGGCTGCCGCCGATGCCGACGCACATGTCGAGGCGGCTGTCGTAGCGCGCCGCGTTGATTCCGCCGGCGACGTCGCCGTCGAGCAGCAGCCGGGTGCCCGCGCCGGCCGCCCGGATGTCGTCGATCAGTTGCTCGTGCCGGGGCCGGTCGAGCACGCCGATGAGCATCTCGTCGAGCGCCTTGCCCTTCGCCTTCGCCAGAGCCCGGATGTTCTCGCCGATCGGATTCCGGATGTCGACGACCCCGATGCCGGTCGCGTCGGTGACGAGCTTGTCCATGTAGAACACGCTCGAGGCGTCGAGCATCGAACCCCGGTCGGCGGCGGCGATCATCGAGATCGCGTGGCTGCGCCCGGCGGCCGTCAACGAGGTGCCGTCGATCGGGTCGACCGCGATGTCGCACGCCGGGCCGTTGCCGTTGCCGACGACCTCGCCGTTGAACAGCATCGGCGCCTCGTCTTTCTCGCCCTCACCGATGACGACCGTGCCCGCGAAATCGACGGTGCCGAGGAACTTGCGCATCGCATCCACGGCTGCACCGTCGGCGCCGTTCTTGTCGCCGCGCCCGATGTACGGGAACGCCCGGATGGCGGCGGCCTCGGTCGCCCGCACCAGCTCCATCGCGAGGTTGCGGTCAGGCTGGGTGAACAGGATGCCGGGGTCGTCGTCCGCCATAGGGGTGTCCTCAAACTCGAATCGGAGGGGTGGGTGGCCCCCGGTGGCGGAAGAGGGCGTGGAGCCAGCCTATCGAGCGTCGGTAGGCTCGACGCATGCCTATCGCAACCCCGGATCAGTACGCCCAGATGCTCGACACCGCCAAGAAGACGGGGTTCGCGTTTCCGGCGATCAACGTCTCGTCGTCGCAGACGATCAACGCGGTGCTGCAGGGTCTGACCGACGCCGGGTCCGACGGCATCATCCAGGTCACCACCGGCGGCGCCGACTATTTCGCCGGCCAGACCGTCAAGGCCCGCGCGGCGGGCGCGCTCGCGTTCGCCGCGTTCGCCACCGAGGTGGCCAAGAACTACCCCATCACGGTGGCGCTGCACACCGACCACTGCCCGAAGGACGCCCTCGGCGGCTTCGTCGAGCCGCTCATCGCGGCGTCCGAGGCCCAGGTGAAGGCCCGTGGCAACCCGATCTTCCAGTCGCACATGTGGGACGGCTCGGCGGTGCCGCTGGCCGAGAACCTTGAGATCGCGAAAGACCTGTTGCCGCGCATGAAGGCGATCAACGCGATTCTCGAGGTGGAGATCGGCGTCGTCGGCGGCGAAGAAGATGGCGTGCAGCATGAGGGCAGCAACGAGGCCCTCTACACGACGCTCGGCGACGTGACCGCGGCCGTCGAAGCCCTCGGTCTCGGCGAACAGGGCCGGTACATCGCGGCGCTCACCTTCGGCAACGTGCACGGCGTCTACAAGCCGGGCAATGTGAAGCTGCGTCCGGAGCTGCTCGGTGAGATCCAGGCCGGTATCGCGGCGAAGTACGGCACCGCCGCGAAGCCGCTCGACCTCGTCTTCCACGGCGGATCCGGCTCGACGGATGCCGAGATCGCCGAGGCCGTCGCGAACGGCGTCATCAAGATGAACATCGACACCGACACCCAGTACGCCTTCACTCGTTCCATCGCCGACACCATGTTCAAGAACTACGACGGGGTGCTCAAGGTCGACGGCGAGGTGGGCAACAAGAAGATCTACGACCCGCGCGCCTGGGGCAAGCTCGCCGAGACCGCGATGGCCGCTCGTGTGACGAGCGCGACGCACCAGCTCGGCAGCGCCGGCAAGTCGATCAGCTCGAAGTAGGTCTCGACACGCCCGCTACGCGGGCTACTCGACCACCGAGTTGGGTGGCAGGTTGAAGGTCAACCGCAGGAACTTGTCGTCTTTCCACTCCAGATCGTCGACACTGCCGCGCAGCGCGAGGTAGTAGGGCGCGAGCTGCATCACCCGGCGACCTTCGGGGAGTTCGAAGTCGAGACTCACGCCGACCGCCGTCGAGCCGTCGGGATGCGCACGCAGTTCGATGAGCAGGGACCCGGCGTCCGTGCCGGGCGTGTCGAGGATCGCGCGGAGGAAAGCGCGCAGCGCGGTGCGCTGGGAGGCCCGCATCCGGTTCGCCTGCCGGTCGGGGTCGACGACGACGAGTCGGTCCTGCGCGACCGAGTCGAGCCAGCTCAGGTTGGATTGAGTGACGAGGTCGTCGCGCAGCCGGCGTGCGAGGTTGCCGGCCAGTGTGCGGTCGGCCGCCGTGATCCTTCCCGAGCGGGCGAGTCCTTCGATGAAGGGTGCCGCCCGTGAGATCAGCCGCGCCAGCCGGTCGCGCTCGAGCCGCTCGTTCTTGGCCCCTCGCGGCGCGTCGAGCGAGAGCATCGTCTGGCTGCGCCGCTCGATGAGCGGGAGCGTGCGAGCCACGACCGCGATGGAGAATGCCGCCGTTGCCACGATGCCGCTGATGATGGGCGATGCGATGATGACGCCGGTCGCCGCCGGCCCCCAGGCGGTGGCCTGCGGCTGGATGACGACTTCCGCGATCGTTACGGCGATGACGGTCGCCGCCCCGCCGAGCAGAGTGATCGCCCGCGCCGGAAGGTAGGGTCCGAGCGAGGCGAGAACCAGGGCGAGCCCGAACGGCGCCCACCAGAGCTCGATCGAGAGCGCGCTCTCGGCGTAGCCGAACGCCGACAGCGCGAATCCCGTGATCCCGATCGCCACGGCGAAGCCGGCCGCGGCCCAGCCGAGGCGCCGGCGCATCGGCCGGGTGAGCACGTGCACCACGACGCACGCGATCGAACAGAGGCCGACCCCGACGACCTGCAGGAGAGGTTCGCGCGATGCTCCCCAGGTGAGAGCGGCGAATGTGCCGCCGTACAGCAGGTTGAGCGCGGCGAAGACCAGCGGCACGAGCGGCCCGGTGAACCAGCTCAGTGGATCCGCGTCCTGCGCCGAGAGCCGCAGCCACCGGCGGTCGACCCTCGGGGCCCTCACGGGAGGCGCCGATCGATCGGGGCGGAGATGATCACCGAGGTGCCTTCGCCCGGTGCCGACCAGACTCGGGCCTCACCGCCGACGGTCGTCATCCGCTCGATCACCGAGGTGCGAATACCCAACCGGTCGCCCGCCACCGCCTTCGGGTCGAAACCCTGGCCGCGGTCGGTGACCATGACGGTCACGTTGTCGGCATCCGCGATCACTTCGACCTCTGCCGTCGTGACCCCGGAGTGCCGGATCACATTCTCGAGGGCGGCGCGTAGCGCGCCGAGCAGCGCTGTCGCAACCTCGGGGGCGAGCACGTGGTGGGCGAGAGGCGACCCGGTCAGGTGGAGGCTCAGCCCCCGCCACTGGAACTCGCTCGCGAGTCGAGCGAGTTCGTTGCGCAGCCCGGCGTCTTCGGCCGGGAGGTCGACGGCGGCCGACGCGCTGATCCAGTCGGCACCGCGCAACGTCTCGAGATCGGCGAGCAGCCGATCTCGAGTGCGCCGGTCGATACGGTCGGGGGCGTTCATGACCACGGCGAGGTCGTTGAGCAGGGTGTCGTGCACGACCGCTGTCGTGCGCCGGGCCAGGTCTTCGCCGTGCGCGAGCGCCTGGGTCTCGGCCTCGAGTTCGTCGAAGTTCGGAACCCGGCTGCGAATTCGCGCCTGGATCGCGGCGAGTGTCAGGTACGCGACGGCCGTCAGCGCGAGCACCATGAGCGGTCCGAACCCGGGCCGGAAGGTCAACCCTGCGATGGCGAACGCCCCGACACCCGCGATGACGGCCACGACGAAACCGAGCAGCGACCACGCGATCCCCACGAGCGCGCGCGTCGCGGGGATGCCGACCAGCACCAGCGCGAGCGCCGGCCGGTTGACCAGGTACGGCGAGTGCTCGACGATTCCGGGATCGCCGCTCAGCAGCACGGCCCCGTACCCCAGGGTCGCCAGGCCGGCGCCGGCGAGATACGCCATCACGACCCAGCGGCGCGGCCGCAACACGACAGCCAGGATCCCCCCGAGTACGACGCCCAGCAGAATCAGAGTGAGCGGGATGTCGGCGCTCCGTCCCCGGAGGACGAGCGTCTCGACGAGAACCGGGGCCGTCAACAGGATCGTGGCGGCGGCGACCGCCCAGCCCGCAGCCGACACGGAGCCTGTGATGACAGCGGCGGCCGTCTCCCGGGGCAGGATTCGGACGCGCACCGATCAGAAACCCGACGTCGCGACGGCGCCCGGCGTCTGCAAGACGATCACGACGAGCACCGCGACCCAGGCGAGCACCGAGAACGCGCCCGCCACCAGCGGGACCCAGAACGCGAGCCGGCCGCGTCTCAGCCGAAGGACCGCGATCGCACTGGATGCCAGCAACAGCCCGAGGCACACCACGAAGAGCACGACGCCGCCGATCCGAGCGGCATCGCCGAAGTCGATCGCGTCGGCGAAGGTGCCCTGCGTCGCGACCTCGAGGAAGTACTCGAAATCGAGCAGGGGCCCGGCGTACTGGATGAGGTTGAGCACCCCGAAAGCGATGAGTGCGATGGTGAGCGGTCGGTCCATCCGCCGCAACGTCGAGCCGCGCGGAGCGCCACTCGCTCCTGAGGTTCGCGCCACCGGGGCGGGAGTCGGCGCGGGAGCCGCGGGCGGGTCGGCGACCGTGCCCCGAAGTGCTGCGACCTCCTCGGGGGTCGCGTACTCCCCGTACTGCGGCGCCGGGCGCGGGTCCGACATCCGGATCAGCCCTGCCAGTCGAGACGCCGATTGCGTCCGCCGAGTCCGCGCTCGTCGGGGTTGCCCTGCGCGTCGGTGCGCAGTTCCTTCGGCAGCGAGAACATGAGGTCTTCCTCGGCGGTGACGACCGTCTCGACGTCGCGATAGCCGGCATCCGCCAGCTCGGCGAGCACCTCCTGCACGAGCACCTCGGGCACGGAGGCGCCACTGGTGACCCCGACGGTCGCGACGCCGTCGAGCCACTCCTGCCGGATCTCGGCGGCGTAGTCGACCCGGTGCGCGGCTTTGGCGCCGTGCTCGAGCGCAACGTCGACGAGCCGCACCGTGTTGGAGCTGTTCGCCGAGCCGACGACGATGACCAGATCGGCAGCCGGGGCGACCTTCTTGATCGCCACCTGCCGGTTCTGGGTGGCGTAACAGATGTCGTCGCTCGGCGGATCCTGCAGGTTGGGGAACCGCTCGCGCAGCCGCCGCACGGTCTCCATGGTCTCGTCGACGCTGAGCGTGGTCTGCGAGATCCAGACCAGATTCTCGGGGTCGCGCACCTCGAGCCCGGCGACATCCTCGGGGCCGGTGACGAGGGTGGTGCGCTCGGGCGCGTGACCCATCGTGCCCTCGACCTCTTCGTGGCCGGTGTGACCGATCAAGAGGATGTCGAGGCCCTGCTTCGAGAAGCGGGTCGCCTCGCGATGCACCTTCGTCACGAGCGGGCAGGTGGCGTCGATCGCGTCGAGACCGCGGTCGGCGGCACCCTGCACGACGGCCGGCGAGACGCCGTGCGCGCTGAATACGATGTGCGATCCCGTGGGCACTTCGGCGACGTCGTCAACGAAGATGGCGCCGCGCTTCTCGAGCTCGCTCACCACGTGAACGTTGTGCACGATCTGTTTGCGCACGTACACGGGAGCGCCGAAGTTCTCGAGAGCCTTCTCGACCGCGATCACCGCGCGGTCGACGCCGGCGCAGTACCCGCGCGGGGCGGCGAGCAGCACGCGCTTCTCACCGGCGACCGGACGATCGACGAGAAGCCCGCGAACCGCGGGGACGCGGGGCGGGGTCAGTACGACCGCGCCGTTCGTGATGCCGGCCACCCCCCGAGTCTACGGAGACTGCGGATACGCGGCTGGGAGGCCGGTGGGCTCGGCTAGCCTCGACCGCATGGCCGACGTAGCACCCCCCGAGCGCTCCTCGCCCGAGGCGCCGTGGCCCGTCGCGGTCATGTCGGGGAAGCTCAAGGAGTACATCGACCGCCTCGGCACCGTGTGGGTCGAGGGCGAGGTCACGCAGTGGGGGCTCTCGGGCGGCAACGCGTACGGCAAGCTCAAAGACCTTCAGCAGGATGTGACGCTCTCGTTCCGGGTCTGGTCGACGACGCTGCAGAAGCTCAAGGAGGAGTTCAAGCAGGGCGACCGCGTCGTCGCGCTGGTGAAGTCGGAGTGGTGGCCCAAGGGCGGCACCCTCACGATGCAGGTCTACGACATCCGTCATGTCGGCATCGGTGACCTGCTCGCCAAACTCGAGGCGCTGCGTCGCAAGCTGAGCGACGAGGGGTTGTTCGCGCCCGAGCGCAAGCAGCGGCTGCCGTTCCTTCCGCGGTGCATCGGGCTCGTGACGGGTAAGGACTCGGATGCCGAGAAGGACGTGCTGCGCAACGCCCAGTTGCGCTGGCCGGCCGTGCAGTTCCGCATCCGGTATGCCGCCGTGCAGGGTGAACGCGCCGTCTCCGACGTGATGGGCGCGATCACGTCGCTCGACACCGACCCCGAGGTGGACGTCATCATCGTCGCCCGCGGTGGCGGCGACTTCCAGAACCTGCTGCCGTTCAGCGACGAACGACTCATCCGCGCCGTCGCCGAATGCCGCACGCCGGTGGTCAGCGCCATCGGGCACGAGGCCGACCGGCCGCTGCTCGACGACGTCGCCGACCTGCGCGCATCGACGCCGACGGATGCCGCGAAGCGGGTCGTGCCCGACATCGCCGACGAGCTCGCCCGCGTGCGCCAGGCTCGCAGCCGGATGCTCGCGCGTGTCACCGGCCTGGTGACGGGCGAGATCGACCGCATCGGCCACATCCGCTCTCGCCCCGTGCTCGCGCAACCCGACCGCATCGTGAGCGACCGCGCCGAAGAACTCACCCGCTGGGTGGCCCGCGGGTCGGAGCTCATCGACTACACCGTCGAACGGGCCGGCCAGCGCGTCGCCGAGCTTCGCGCGCAGCTGCGGGCCCTGTCGCCGAAGGCCACGCTCGAACGCGGGTACGCGATCGCCCGGCTCGACTCGGGAGCCGTATTGCGGCGTGCCGACGAGGCGACGGCCGGCGACCGGGTGCGGCTGACCCTGGCCGAGGGAGAGATCGCGGCGACCGTCGAGGGCCGCGGGTAAAGTGGGGGCCGTGTCTGAGATCGCCGAGCTGAGCTATGAGCAGGCCCGCGACGAACTCGTGAAGGTCGTCGGGCAACTCGAGCAGGGCGGGTCGACGCTCGAAGAGTCGCTCGCCCTATGGGAACGCGGCGAGGCGCTCGCGAAGCGCTGCGAGGAGTGGCTCATCGGAGCGAAGGCTCGGCTGGATGCTGCCCGCAGTTCCGCTGAGAAGCCTGCCGACGGCCCCGCATGACGATGCCCGACCAGGAGGCGGCCCCGACCGTCGCCGAGCGCCGTGCTGCGCGTCGCGCGAATCAGACGACCTTCAACCTCGTGCTGGCCCTGCTCGCGTCGCTCGGCATCGTGCTGTTCCTGGTCGTCGTCGTCGTGCGACCCGATATGGAGCCGAAGACCGTCGACTACCAGCAGGTCGGTGTCGATGCGCAGTCCGGCGTCGACGAGCCGCTCGCGGCGCCCGACCTGCCTGCGGAGTGGACGGCGAACCGCGCCGAACTCGTCGCCGACCCGGCCGACGGGGTCGTGCGTTGGGAGATCGGGTTCCTGACGCCGGACGGCGAATACATCGGGCTCGTGCAGGGCGTGGACGCCAACCCGTCCTGGGTCGCCGATCAGGTGCGCTCCGCTCCCGCGGCCGGCACCGAACGCATCGGCGGGCTCACCTGGGCGGCCTACGACCGCCGGGATGTCGACGACCCTGGCAACGTCGAATACGCCCTGGTGACCACCTCGGGAGCTTCCACGATCGTGCTCGGCGGCACGGCATCCGATGAGGAGTTCGCGGTTCTGGCCGCCGCAATCGCGAAGGAGCTGTCATGAGCGCCCGACGTACTCCCGCCCAGGTGTGGCGCGAAATGGAACGCGGCAACGAACGCTTCATGGCGGGCGAGCCGCAGCATCCCCGCCAGGATGTCGAGCGCCGCACCGAACTCGCCGGGTTCCAGGCTCCGCACGCGGCCTTGTTCGGCTGCAGTGACTCGCGGCTCGCGGCCGAGATCATCTTCGACAAGGGCCTCGGCGATCTGTTCGTCGTGCGCAACGCCGGCCAGGTGATCTCCGACTCCGTCGTCGGGTCGCTGGAGTACGCGGTCGCGGTGCTCGACGTGCCGCTCATCGTCGTGCTCGGCCACGACGAGTGCGGGGCGGTGCGGGCGGCGATCGACTCCGAGAGGCCCGACGCCACCCCCCTCCCGCCGCACATCGCGAACCTCATCGCGCCGATCCGGCCCGCCGTGAAGCGGGTGCCGAGCGGCACTGACGGCCCCGACATCCTCGAGGTCGGTCGCGAGCACCTGCGCGACACCGTCGCGGAGTTGCTGGAGAGCTCGGAACTCATCGGCGCCGCCATCGCCGCGGGTACGCTGGCTGTCGTCGGCGCGAACTACCGGCTCCTCGAGGGCCGCGTGGTTCCGGATGTCGTCCTCGGCGCGATCGACTCCTGAAGTCCTGATTCGACCCGCCACCACGCCACCGCTTCCCGCCCGCTTCAAACCGAAAGGCCACGTCGCCGTGAGCACGCAAGACGCGTTCCGTATCGAGCACGACACCATGGGCGAGGTGCGGGTGCCCGCATCCGCCCTCTACAGCGCCCAGACGCAGCGCGCCGTCGAGAACTTCCCGATTTCCGGCTCGGGGCTCGAGGCCGGCCAGATCGTCGCGCTCGCTCGCATCAAGCGCGCCGCCGCCCTGGTCAACAAGGAGCTCGGCATCTTGGATGCCGCGATCGCCGGCGCGATCGTCGCCGCCGCCGACGACATCATCGGGGGCGCGCATCACGACCAGTTCCCGGTCGACACCTACCAGACCGGGTCGGGCACGTCGTCGAACATGAACATGAACGAGGTGCTCGCGACCCTCGCCACGACGAAGCTCGGCGCCCCCGTGCACCCGAACGATCACGTCAACATGTCGCAGTCGTCGAACGACGTGTTCCCGACGTCGGTGCACGTCGCCGTCACCGGCGCGTTGGTGAACGACCTCGTGCCTGCCCTCGACCACCTCGCCGTCGCCCTGGAGAAGAAGGCCGACCTGTGGAAGGGCGTCGTGAAGTCGGGCCGCACCCACCTGATGGATGCCACCCCCGTCACCCTCGGGCAGGAGTTCGGCGGCTACGCGCGTCAGGTGCGACTCGGCATCGAGCGCATCCAGGCCGCGCTCCCCCGCGTCGCCGAGGTTCCGCTCGGCGGCACAGCGACCGGAACGGGGATCAACACCCCGACGGGCTTCTCGGCTCGCGTGATCTCGGTCGTTGCCGAGACGTCGGGCCTGCCGATCACCGAAGCGCTCGACCACTTCGAGGCCCAAGGCGCGCGCGACGGGCTCGTCGAGGCATCCGGCGCGCTGCGGGTCATCGCCGTGTCGCTCACCAAGATCTGCAACGACCTGCGCTGGATGGGCTCGGGTCCGAACACCGGGCTCGCGGAACTGTCGATCCCCGACCTGCAGCCGGGGTCGTCGATCATGCCCGGCAAGGTCAACCCCGTCATCCCCGAAGCGGTCATCATGGTCGGCGCGCGGGTCGTCGGCAACGACGCCACGATCGCCTGGGCCGGCGCGACGGGCAACTTCGAGCTGAACGTCGCCATCCCGGTGATGGGCACGGCGCTGCTGGAGTCGATCCGGCTGCTCGCGAACTCGTCGGTGCTGCTGGCCGACAAGACCGTCGACGGCCTCGAAGCCAACGTCGAGCGCGCTCGGGCGATGGCTGAGTCGTCGCCGTCGATCGTCACGCCGCTCAACAAGTTCATCGGCTACGAGAACGCCGCGAAGATCGCCAAGCACTCGGTGAAGAACGGCCTGACGGTGCGTGAGGCGACGATCGACCTCGGCTTCGTCGAGCGCGGCGAGATCACCCTCGAGCAGCTCGACAGCGCCCTCGACGTGCTGTCGATGACCCGCCCGGGCTGAGCCCCGCCCTTCCGCTGCCGTCAGGTGCGGGCGACGACGAGAGGCACCCTCTGCCGCAGCGGCGGGCGCACGAATGCGACGAGCAGCGAACCCACGAGAGCCACCTGCCCCAGGATTCCGAGCAGCGGCCCCGTTGCGGCGGCGTCGCCTCCAGTCGTCATGAAGGTGTCGGCGAGACCCATGCCCATGCTGAACGCGGGAAGGTAGCCGATCGCCGTGGTGCCGGCGAGCAGCAGAAACCCGCCCGCGACGAGTCGCCGAGTCGTCGCCCCACGCCACACCACGGCAACGACGACGAAGCCGACGGCGAGGACGCCGACGATCACCGCCCACGCGACGAGCCAGGCACCGAAACCCGGGGCCTCATTCGCGGCGGCGAGTCCCGCGTAGATCTCGTCCAGCGTGAGGCCGGGAACCGGCGCGAGAGGGTTCCAGATCGCGATGTGCAGGATGCCGATCCCACATGCTGCCGCCGCGAGGAGACCGAAAGCGGCGGCGAGGGCGACCCGCGTGCCGACGGAGTCGATTCTGCGGCCGGCCGAGAAGAGCACGATCAGCACGGCGACGGTGATGAGCACGAACGGGCCGGCCAGTACCGCGGTCACGGCGAGCACGAAGGGCATGGCGACGAGCACCACGATGACGAGGAGCAGCGTCGCCACGAGCATCCCGACGATGCCGTAGCGGCGCGCCTCGAGCGCCACCGCGAGCGCTCCGCCGAGGGCCATGAGTCCGGCGAGCCCGAGAACGATGGCGACGGCCAGCGCGATCCCGCCGATCACGGCCACCACGGCGGCCCCATCCATCGATGGCTGCCGATAGCCCCCGTAGGCGGAGTAGCCGGTCGCCAACACGGCGGCTCCTCCGAGCAGCGCGCCCGCGATCCTGAGGCGGTGGGCGAACAGCCGATCGAGGGTGAGGCCGCTGAGCTCGGGCGCGGTCCGCGACATCGTCGCGGCCGTCGCGAAGGCGCCGACGACGACGCCGCTGGGTGCCACCCCGGCTTCGTCCGCGCCGGCGAGATCGGCGAGCCATTCCTCGCGATACCGGTCGCGCGCGAGGGGTGGCAGAAGCGACGCCGCAATCCGCACGAGTCGTTCCGCGACGGAGGTCATGCTCCTGCCGCCGTCGGCCGGAAAGTCGCCTGCGGTGCCCGCGCGCGGGCGGTGGTCGCCCGGGCCGCCTCCGCGCCGTCGGCCGTCAGACGGTAGAGCCGCCGCCGGGGTCCGCTGCGTGCCGGATCGTCCTCCCATACGGAGTCGACCCAGCCCGCCCGTTCCAGGCGCTCGAGGATGGGATAGACGCTGCCTGCCGGCCGGCCGGTGAGGCCGACGATGCGCAGGCCCCAGATGCGGTCGGGCTCCCCGACCAGAGCGGAGAGCACGTCGAGCGTGGCCGGCGTGATGCGGCTGAGCGGTTCCATCCCGCAACTCTATCTATATAGAGATAGGAGTCAATCCCTCGTGGCCCGCGTGCTGAGCACGAGGCCGGGGGCGCCAATGGCACACTCGCGGCATGACGCTCGATCGGTCCCGGCGCGCCCGCGCGGCGCGCAAGCGCCGACGCCGGTTCCTCGCCGCCGACAACGACCTGACGCCGGCACAGTGGGCGGCCATCCGTTCCGCGTGGGGCCAGTGCGCGTACTGCGGCGGGCCGGATGAGGCGCTGCAGAAGGACTGCGTGCTGCCCCTCTCCCGCGGTGGGCGTTACACGCTCGAGAACGTCGTGCCCGCCTGCCGGTCGTGCAACGCGAGCAAGAGCAACGACGAAGTCACGGGTTGGCTGCGACGCAAGCGGCTCGACGAGCCGGGCTTCTTGCTCCGGTGGGCCGAGATCGTGATCGGTCTGCGCACCCAACTCTCGGAATCAGAGGGATTCATCGACGTCTCGTCGACTGACCCCCGGGCTTCCGAAAGTTAGGCGCGTGCTAGCCCGTCGACGCCTCGAGCCGTTCGACTGCCGGTGGTCGCCGCATGGTGTTCAGAATTCAGGCCACTCGGGCCATCCCGTCGAGTTTCGGCGCCAAAGCATCGTCTGAGCCTGATTTCTGAACACCCGTGCGTGGGGTTGGACGGGACGGGCCCGCGCCGCACTTCCCGGCGACGCGGTGCCCGACCCTCGACGCAGACGCGAACGCGCTACGCCAGCTCGTTGCCCTCGAGCATCTCCGTGACGAGGGCGGCGATGGCTGACCTTTCGGAGCGGGTGAGCGTGATGTGCGCGAACAGCGGATGCCCCTTCAACGTTTCGATCACCGAAGCCACCCCGTCGTGGCGGCCGACCCGGAGGTTGTCACGTTGGGCGACGTCGTGGGTGAGCACGACCCGGGAGTTCTGGCCGATGCGGCTGAGCACCGTGAGCAACACGTTCCGCTCGAGCGATTGCGCCTCATCGACGATCACGAACGCGTCGTGCAGCGAACGACCGCGGATGTGGGTGAGCGGCAGCACCTCGAGGATGCCGCGCTCGACGACCTCTTCGAGCACGTTCTCGCTGACCAAGGCGCCGAGGGTGTCGAAGACCGCCTGACCCCAGGGGTTCATCTTCTCGTCCTTGTCGCCCGGCAGGTAGCCGAGCTCCTGACCGCCGACCGCGTACAGCGGCCGGAACACCATGATCTTGCGATGCTGCTGCTTCTCGAGCACGGCTTCCAGGCCGGCGCAGAGCGCGAGCGCCGACTTACCCGTGCCCGCTCGGCCGCCGAGCGACACGATGCCGATCTCGGGGTCGAGCAGCAGGTCGATCGCAAGGCGTTGCTCGGCGCTGCGACCGTGGAGTCCGAAGACATCCCGATCGCCGCGCACGACGCGGAACTCGCCCTTGCCGCTCACCCGCCCGAGCGCCGACCCGCGCTCCGAGTGCACGACGAGGCTCGTGTTGATCGGAAGGTCGGCAACCTGCCGCGACGAGATCGTCTCGTTCTCGTACAGGTCAGCCATCTGCTCGGCCGAGAGGTCGACCTCGGCGAGTCCGGTGTAGCCGGAGTCGACCGCGAGTTCGGCCTTGTACTCCTCGGCGGTGAGGCCGATGGATGCCGCCTTCACCCGCATGGGCAGGTCCTTCGAGACGACGGTGACGGCCAGGCCGTCGTTGGCGAGGTTCATCGCGACGGCGAGGATGCGGGAGTCGTTGTCGCCCAGTTGCAGCCCCGACGGCAGCACCGACTGGTTCGAGTGGTTCAGCTCGACGCGCAGCGATCCGTTGTCGCCGACGGCGATCGGGAAGTCGAGGCGCTCGTGCTGGCGGCGCAACTCATCCAGATTGCGGAGCGCCTGCCTCGCGAAGTATCCGATCTCCGGATCGTTGCGCTTGGCTTCGAGCTCCGTGACGACGACGACGGGCAGCACGACGGCGTGTTCCGCAAACCGGAAGATCGCCTTCGGATCGCTCAGCAGCACCGAGGTATCGAGAACGAATGTCCGCTCCCCCTGCTTCGGTTTCCCACCTCCGCTCTTCGCGTTGGTGGACTTCTGCTGGGGCTTGTCGAGTGCGGGCACTCCCACTCCATCCCCGGGGATGTCTCCCCCGGCTCTGCAACGGTTCGGCCACTTCAACTCGGAACGAACTTACGTGGCCGCTCTGACCAGGCGCCGTGCCTGATGTCTCGACGCTAACCCTGGGCGGTTGACTCCCGCGCTCCGACACGCCCCGCGCGCGTTTCGGTCGCGTGAATCTTCGAGGATGCCGTGAGCCGGTCGCGCAGGCGAGCGCGCGCCCGGGAGTAGCGCTGCCGCGCCGCGTCGGGGCGCTGGCCGAGCACCGCCCCGGCGTCGGCCACTCCGAAGCCCTCCCAAGCGACGAGCAGCACGAGCTCTCGGTCGCGCTCAGGTAGCTCCGTGAGCGCTGCCTCCAGGTCGAAATCGACGGGCGTCGGCGACTCGATGCGTGCGACGGTGAGCTCCTCAGCGATCCGATCAGCAAGTTCGCGTCTGCGGATCCGGCCGCGACGCGCAGCGGCAAGCACGTTTCGCGCGATCCCGAATGCGTACTGACGAGACGACTCGGCTCCCTCGGGAACTGAACGGCGACGGCGCCACAACACGAGGAGCGTCTCGCCGAGAGCGTCAGCCGCGTCATCGGGGCTGTCCAGTCGCCGCCCGAAGTAGGCGAGCAGGTCGGGCACGAGGTCGCGCACTCTGGCGTCGAAAGCTCGCTGGGCAGAGGTCGCGGTCACCACGGCTGCACGTTCGGCTCGACCCACCACGACCGGTGGTCGCCGTCCCAGGCTGAGCATCCGTGCTGCCAGGCGGCGAACTGGATGCCGTCACGGTCTCCCCGCTCAGCGGCTGACGCGTAGGCGGTGAGGAAGGCGACGACGCCCCCGTCGCCGTCCGTGGCGTTGAAGGCGGGCCAGCCGATCGCCTCGCGGATGATCTGCGTCGCTCGTGCCACAGTCGCGGGGTCGTCCGAGGTCAGCCACGCGTCGATCCACCCGCAGTAGGCGATTCGTTCGAAGTCGTAGCGGAAGCCGATCTCCTGCGTAAAGCCCACATCTGGCTTTCCCTGCCACAAGTCGACGACGTCGTCGATCATCCGGTCGCGAGTGGTTCCGGGCGGGATGGGCAACCACTCCGGAAACCTCGCGGCGATGTACTCGGGCAGGTCGGGGGCCGACAAGTCGATCATGTCGCTGTCTGGGAGGATCTCGCCGCCCGCCTCTGGCTGCCATTCGGCGATCGCGAGCCAGTCCTGAAACGCGTCTGCTGCTGCTGGCGCCGTCGCCAACCCGCCGAGTGCGAGCACCCCGATCCCAGCCACTCCCAGCGCCCGTCGCCGCAACGTTCTCGTCGACGCAGCCCGCGCATCGGCGTGCACCCGATCAAGCAGCGGCTCAGAGAGTCGCACCCCCGCCATGCGGTCGGCGGCCCCCAGGCGCCGATCCAGTTCCTCGTCGTTCATCGCGTCCTCCCGTTCACCCTGTACCTGTCAGCAGGGCGGTCGAATGTGACGTCGGCTTTCCGTTTTCAGGAATCGGTGTGGCAGAAGTTTCTGGAGTCAATCATCCGGCCCGAGATCCTGCACTTCCCCCACTTCGCCCCCACACTTTCCTGAAAACGGAAAGCTACCCGAACGTCAGATCGTCGTCGAGAAGGAGACGAGGGCAGCGCGCAGCATCGCGAAGGTCTCCTCGTCGACGGTGGCATGGGCCGAGAGGCGCACGGCGGTGTCGCGCACCGTCGCGGTGATGCCGTGGTTGTGCAGGGATGCGGCGAGCACGGTGAGCTGCTCGGGCAGCGGCTCGAGCACGACGATGCCGGCACGCTCCCCTTCGGCGCGCGGCGACGTCACCGGGATGGCGAACTCGTCAGCGAGGTCGATGATGCGCGAGACGTTGCGGGCGATCTCGGCGTTGAGGGTCGGGATGCCGACCTCCGCGATCTCTTCGAGGGCCGCCGCGAACCGTCCCGCGGCGATCGGGTCGGCGTGGCTGATCTGGAACGCCGCCGCGCCGGGCAGCGGGTCGGTGACCGCGTCGTAGAAGCCGTCTTCGGCGCCCGGGTAGCCCGACCACACGGGAGTGAGATGATCGCGCGCCCGGTCGCTGATGGCCAGGAACCCGGTGCCGATCCCCGCCCGCGCCCACTTCTGCCCACCGGAGGCGACGACATCAGCCACCTCGAAGGGTGCGTCGACGACGCCGAACGCTTGGGCGGCATCCACGATCAGCAACCGGTCGCCGATCACCTGACGGATGCCGTCGAGGTCGACGAGATATCCGGTGCGGTAGTCGACGAGGCTCACGGCGACGGCGACGGCGGATGAGGTCAACTGGTCGCGCAGGTTGCCCGGGGTGACTCGGCCGTTCTCGGTCTCGAGCCAGAGCGGAGCGAGCACCCCGAGGGAGGCGGCGGCGCGGGTCGCCGCGAAGGTCAGCGACGGGAACTCGGTCGGCGCGAGGGCGACGCCACCGGTGACACCGAACATCGTGTGCATGAGCCCCTGCGAGGTGCTCGGCTGGAACACCACCTGGTCGGGCCGGAAACCGCCCAGCCGCGCCACGGCATCCTTCATGCGATCGTGCTGGGAGAGCAGCGCCGCCAGTGACCCGAACCGGGCGTGCTCCAGCCCGCTGCTCAGCGCCGTCTGCTCCTCGAGCGCCGTGCGGCCCATGGGCGCGATGCGGGCGTAGTCGAGGTAGCCCGGCTCCTCGTCGAAGCGTTCCCGGAACTCGACGAGGCTGAGCTTGCCGACACTCATGCGCCGAACCGCCGATCCCGCCTGGCGTAGGCACGCAGCGCGCGCAGGAAGTCGACCTCGCGCAGGTCGGGGCCGAGCGACTCGAGAAAGTAGAACTCGCTGTGGGCGCTTTGCCAGATCATGAAATCCGAGAGTCGCTGCTCACCCGAGGTGCGGATGATGAGGTCGGGGTCGGGCTGGCCCTGGGTGTACAGGTGGTCGGCGATGAGTTCCGGGGTGAGGATCTCGGCGAGGTCGTCGATCGTGCCCCCGCCCTTGCCGTGGGTGCGCACGATGCTGCGCATGGCATCCGCGATCTCTCGCCGGCCGCCGTAGCCGATCGCCAGGTTGACGTGCAGGCCGCCGTTGGCGGCGGTGCGATCTTCGGCGCCACGCAACACCTCGATGAGCTGCTGCGGCAAGCCCTCGGTCGTGCCGACGTGCTGAATCCGCCAATCCGCCGCCCGCGAGAGGTCGTCGGCGAGGTCGGCGATGATCTCGAAGAGCTGATCCAACTCGTCGGGGTCGCGCCCCGTGAGGTTGTCGGTGGAGAGCAAGTAGATGGTGACCATACGAATGCCGAGCGAGTCGCACCAGCCGAGGAACTCGCGCATCTTCGCCGCCCCCGCGCGATGCCCGTGGGCGGCGGTTTCGAGCGCCTGCTCCCGCGCCCAGCGACGGTTGCCGTCGATGATCATGCCGACGTGGTGGGGTCGCGGCAGGTCGCTGAGTTCCTTGCGCAGTCGGGCCGAGTAGAGCCCATACAAGAGGCCCTTGCCGGATGACCCGTTCCGTTGTGGCACCTGACTAAGGTAGTCGACCCTCCCAGGGTCTCCGTCCGGAGCCGTCATAAACTCCCGGCATGAGTGCGCCGCGTTCCGAGACCGAGGACGACATCCCCAACATCCCGCTGCTCGACGACGCGATCGCCCACCCGGATGTGGAGGGCAAGCCGACGTGGCGGGGCTGGATCCACGCTGTCACCGCCCCGCTCGCTGTGGCCGCCGGGATCGTGCTCATCGTGCTCGCCGACGGCGGGCCTGCGAAGGCGGGTGCGGCGGTCTTCATGGCGTCGTCGATCCTGCTGTTCGGAGTGTCGGCCGTCTACCACCGGTTCAACTGGAGCCCGCAGGTCAAGGCCGTGTTCCGCCGGCTCGACCACGCGAACATCTTCGTGCTGATCGCCGGCACCTACACCCCGCTTGCGGTCAGCGCGTTGCCGTTCGACAAGGGAATCGTGTTGCTCATCGCGGTGTGGGCGGGTGCGCTGCTCGGCATCATCTTCCGCGTGTTCTGGGTGCACGCGCCCCGCTGGTCGTACGTGCCGCTCTACCTCGGGCTCGGCTGGGCGGCGGTATTCTATGCGGTCGACCTGGTGCAGTTCAACGCCGTCGCGATGCTGCTCGTGCTCATCGGCGGCCTGTCATACACCGCGGGGGCGTTGTTCTACGGGTTCAAACGCCCCAACCCGTGGCCCGGGCGGTTCGGCTTCCACGAGTTGTTCCACACGTGTACCGTGATCGCGTTCTTGAGCCACTGGACCGCGATCCTGCTCATCCTGCTCGACCCGCTCGGGTGGTGACGTTCGCCGCCGACGCTCTTTGTCGATCCGCGCGAAAAGTCACGGATAGGTGAGGGGTTCAGGCCTCGCGGGACTCCCCGGCGGCCTCTTCGGCATCCAGTCGCTCGTTGGCGGCCGCACGATGGATGACGCGGCGGGTGCGGCGCGCCATCGAGATCACGAGCACGATCACGGCCGCCGCGAACAGGATCGTGACAACGAACCCAGCGACGCCGGGCGTGACTGTGTTGGGGTCGACACCCCCGTCGGGACCCGGAGTCGATATCGCGATCAGATGGAACACACGGGCCTCCTGTGTTGAATAGCCTGGGTTCCAGAGTAATGGAGGCGAGATGACGGACCATGCGGTCGCGGAGCGTTACGGGCGAACCCCGGCCGACCGGCGGCGGCGCTTCACGATCGCGATCATCGGCGCCGTAGCACTGCTCGCCGCCGTCGTCGCGTGGGTGGTCTGGGTCGGGTTGTTCAGCCCCGCCCCCAACCTCGAGTCCCGCGACACCGGATACACGGCATACGCCGAGTCCGTCGACATCCGTTTCCAGGTCACCACCGACCCCGGCCGTCCAGTCTCGTGCGCGCTTCAAGCGCTCAACGACCAGTTCGCGATCGTCGGGTGGAAGATCGTCGCCTTGCCCCCCGGGGCCGACCGCACACGAGCGTTCGTCGAGAACGTTCGGGTCACCGAGCCCGCTGTCACCGGGTTGATCTACCGTTGCTGGCTGACCTAGCATGGTCCGACTGCCCGGCTTCGGCCGGGCTGTCGCTTTGGTCGGGGGCTCGCTTCGAATAGGCGCTGCCCCCGCCACCCATCCCGCAAGGAGCACCCGATGTCTGACACCGCTGCCACCACGTGGCTCACGCAGGAGTCCTACGACCGGCTGAGCGCTGAGCTCGCCGAGCTGGAAGGTCCCGCCCGCCTCGACATCGCCAAGAAGATCGAGATGGCGCGCGAAGAGGGCGACCTCAAAGAGAACGGCGGCTACCACGCCGCGAAAGACGAGCAAGGCAAGATCGAGGCGCGCATCCGCCAGCTCACCCAGCTGCTGCGCGAGGCCACCGTCGGCGAGCCGCCCGCGGCATCGGGTGTCGTCGAGGTCGGCACCGTCGTCACCGCGACGATCGCGGGCGATGCGACCACCTTCCTGCTCGGCAGCCGCGAGATCGCCGACGACTCCAGCGACATCGACGTCTACCCGGCGACGAGTGCACTCGGCGAGTCGATTCTGGGTCTGAAGGTCGGCGAGAAGACCAGCTACACGGCACCCAATGGCAAAGAGATCGCCGTCGAGGTCACCAAGGTCGAGACTTACCGCGGCTGACCCTTCGACACGCCCGCTCCGCGGTCTACTCAGGTCCCGCGCCGGCTAGGTCGTGACGCGCGGACGGTACCCCGCGTCGCGCAGGTGCGCGAGAACGAGTTCGGCGTGCTTCGGCCCGCGGGTCTCCATGTGGATCTCGATGCCGACTTCACTGATCATGAGACCCGAGCCGTGGCGGGTGTGCAGTACCTCGACGACGTTCGCGTTGGCTTCCGAGATGATCTCGGCGATGCGCGCGAGCTGACCGGGCCGGTCAGGCAGCGGGATGTCGACCTTGAGGTAGCGCTGGTCGGCGGCGAGGCCGCGGCCGATGACGCGTTCCATCACCATGGGGTCGATGTTGCCGCCGGAGAGCACCACCACGGTGGGTCCCTCGAGCTCGACGGCGTCGGCGAGAAGCGCGGCGACCCCGGCGGCTCCCGCCGGCTCGACGACGAGTTTCGCGCGCTCGAGCAGCACGACGAGCGCGCGGGCGATGTCGTCGTCGCTCACGGTGGCGACATCGTCGACCGTCAGGCGGATGATCTCGAAGTTGAGGGTTCCCGGACGCGCGACCGCGATGCCGTCGGCGATCGTCGGGCCCAGGGTGACGGGGATGATCTCGTCGGCGGCGAGTGACGGCACGTAGGGTGCGGCGTTGTGGGCCTGCACCCCGAGGATGCGGATGTTGCGCTCCGGCGCCGCCTGGGCGATCGCCGAGGCGAGACCGGAGATCAGACCGCCACCGCCGATCGGAACGATGATCGTACCGACATCGGGCAGCTGGTCGAGGATCTCAAGCCCGAGCGTGCCCTGCCCGGCGATCACGTCATGGTGGTCGAACGGCGGGATGAACGTCGCCCCGGTGGTCGCGGCGAACGCCTGCGCGGCCGCGTTGGTGTCGTCGAAGATGTCGCCCTCGAGCACGACGTCGGCGCCATACCCACGGGTGGCCTGCAGCTTCGGCAGGGCGACCCCGGTGGGCATGTAGATGGTCGCGGCAATTCCGAGTTCGCGCGCGGCGAGGGCGACGCCCTGCGCGTGGTTGCCGGCAGATGCCGCGACGACACCGCGGGCGCGTTCGTCGTCGCTGAGCTGCGAGAGCCGGTTGTAAGCGCCACGGATCTTGTACGACCCGGTGCGTTGCAGGTTCTCGGCCTTGAGAAACACCGGGACGCCGGCGATCTCGGAGAGGAACCGCGACACCTCCATCGGCGTCGTCTGCACGACCGCCGACACGCGTTCCCGCGCCGCGACGAACTCCTCAAGGGTCGGCCCCGGCAGGGTCGACCGATCCAGTTCAGCCCTCACGACGCCGCCTCGGAATGGTAATCGGCGACGTCACGTCGGCGACACTCGGATGTGGGTTGGTGCGCCAGTCTTCGCGGGCGATGTAGCCGATCATGACGTTGAGCACGGCGACGAGCGGCACCGCGAACAACGCGCCCGGGATGCCGGCGACGAATCCACCCGTGGCGACGGCCAGCACCACCGCGACCGGGTGCACCTTGACGGCGGCTCCCACGAGGAGAGGCTGCAACACGTGGCCCTCGAGCTGCTGCACCAAGATCACGATGCCGAGCATGATGAGGGCCGGCACCGGCCCGAGGTAGACGAGGGCGACGAACACGGCGAGGCCGCCGGAGACGACGGCGCCGACGACGGGGATGAACGACGCGAGGAAGACAGCGATCGCGATCGGGATGACGAGCGGGAAGCCGCCGTAGAACAGACCGAGGATGAAGGCCCCGAGGCCGATGCCGACTGCGTCGATCGCGGCGACGAAGATCTGCACGCGCACGAACACCGAGAGGGTCAGCCAACCGGCTTCACCTGCCCCGATGATCGCGGGCCGCGCCCGCTGCGGGAACACTTTCACAACCCAGTTCCAGATGCCGCGACCGTCGATCAGGATGAACAGGGTCACGAACAGCGCGAGCAGCGTGCCGGCGAGGATGTGACCGCCCACCGACGCCAGGTCGAGACCCTGCTCGACGAGGGCAGTCGTGTCGTCGCTGATCGAGGTGATCAGACCCTCGAAATACCCCTCGATGTCGGATTCCGTGAGGTGAAGCGGCGACGCGAGCAGGAAGTCCTTGAAATCCTCGTACTTCTCGAGCGTTTGCCGTTGCAGATCGGGGAACCCGCTGCGCACCTGGATGACGACGACCGTGATCAGCCCCGCGACCACCGCGATGACGGCGAGTTCGTTGACGGCGACGGCGAGCCACTTCGGCCAGCCCTTGCGCTGAAGCCAGGCCGAGAACGGCACCAACAGCGCGGCGAGCAGCAGTGCGACGAAGAACGGGATGGCGACGAGCCGCAGTTGCACGATGAGGAAGCCGACGAGGCCGACCACTCCCGCGACGACGAGGATGCGCCACGACCAAGCTGCGGCGATGCGCATCGCCGGGGGGACGAGATCGTCTGGATTCGCCGGGCCGGGTGCATCCGCAACGGGCGCCGCCCGGTGGGAACGCTTGCGCGGCGCAGGGCGCTCAGCGGTGTCGTCGGCTCGGGCCACCCGCTCAGTCTAGGCATTCGCGGCAGGGCGGCCGGCGGGCCCCTTGGAGGCGATGTCTGGGGCGGTCACTAGGGTCGAAGCGTGCCGGAGACCATCTCGGCGGCAAGTGCTCGCCGCATCGCCCTCGCGGCTCAAGGCTTCGGCATCCCGCGCCCGTCCACGGTCGGTACCCGCCAGCTCAACCTGCTCCTGCAGCGCCTCGGTACGCTGCAGATCGACTCGGTCAACGTGTTCGAGCGCAGCCACTATCTGCCCGTCGTCGCGCGCCTCGGGCCGTACGACAAAGCGCTGCTCGACCGGCTGACACTGCGGCCCAAGGCGCCCTATCTCGAGTACTGGGCGCACGTCGCGACGTTCGTCCCGCGCGACGACTGGGGTTTGTGGAAGTGGCGGATGGCGCGGATGCGCGAGAAGTACACCAAGCCCGGCAGCTGGGTCGCCGAGCATCCGCAGATGATGCGTTTCGTGCTGGACGAGCTGCGCACCAACGGCCCGATGGCGGCGAGCGACATCGAACACGACGAGAACGTGCGCCGCGGCCCGTGGTGGGGGCTCTCCGACATCAAGGAGGCGCTCGAGCTCCTGTTCGTCTTCGGTGACGTCGTGACCGCGGGACGCAAGGGCTTCGAGCGGGTGTACGCGCTGCCCGAGCAGATCCTGCCGCCGGCACTGCTCGACGCGGAGGTGCCGATCGACGACGCCCACCGCGAACTCGTGCGTCGGGCGATCCACGCCCACGGCATCGGCACGGCGAAAGACGTCGCCGACTACTACCGGCTCTACGTGGCGACCGCGACCCGGTTTCTGAACGAGTTGGCGGATGCCGGCGAAGTACAGCGGGTGGACGTCGAGGGCTGGAAGGCTCCGGCGTTTCTCGCGACCGGTGCCCGCATCCCTCGTCGCATCGAAACGGCCGCGCTGTTGTCGCCGTTCGACCCGGTCGTGTGGGAACGCGAGCGCACCGAGCGGATGTTCGGCTTCCGCTACCGCATCGAGATCTACACCCCCGCCCCGAAGCGCATCTACGGCTACTACACGCTTCCCGCGCTCGTCGACGACCAGATCGTCGGCCGCATCGACCTCAAGAGCGACCGGCAGGCGGGCGTGCTGCGCGTGCAGTCGGCGTGGCGGGAAGCCGACGTCCCCCGTGGTGTCGAGGAGCGACTGGTGCCCGTGTTACGAGAACTCGCGGAATGGCAGGGGCTCGGCGACATCCTCGTGGTCGACCGCGGCGATCTCGCGCACAATCTCGCGGCCGCCCTGCACACCCCGCTCTCGATGGTCGAGTAGCGCCGAAGGCGCATGTCGCGACCAGGCGGCGGGGGTCTCGGCACGGCCGCTTCGCGGCCTACTCGCCCACCGAGGTGACGGCGGGTGGAACCCCGCGAAGCGGTGCGACCGCGCTCGTACCGCGGAGCGGCCCGCGCCGCAGGAGCGGCGGCGCGGCTAAAAGCGCGTGGCGTTTCCGCGGAGGCGGGCGACCCGGTCGGGGATCGGCGGGTGGGTCGCGAACATCCGCGAGAGGAAGCCGGGGCGGTTCGGGTCGGAGATCCAGAGGTGCGACATCGACGTGTTGGTGCGCGCGACCGGACGCCCGTAGGCGGCGAGCTTCTCGAGCGCGGAGGCGAGCGCTTCCGGATGCCGGGTCGTCAGGGCGCCGGTGGCATCCGCGAGGTACTCACGCTGGCGCGACACCGCCGCCTGCACGACCCCCGCGACGATCGGGGCGAGGATGGCCGCGACGATGCCGATCGCGAGCACGACCAGAGCGGCCGGGCCGCCGATGTTGCTGTTGCGACCGCGCCCGCCCCAGAAGATCATGCGGAAGATGATGTCGGCGATGAGACCGATCGCGATCACCAGACCGAACACGATGAGCGAGACGCGGATGTCGTAGTTCTTGACGTGACCCATCTCGTGCGCCATGACGCCTTCGAGCTCGGAGTCGGTCATGATCTCGAGCAGCCCGGTGGTCGCCGCGACGACGGCGTGGTCGGGGTCACGGCCCGTGGCGAACGCGTTCGGCGCCGGGTCGTTGATGACGTACACCTTCGGCATCGGCATGCCTTCGGTGATCGCGAGGTTCTCGACGATGCGGTACAGCCGCGGCTCGTCGCGCTTCTCGATCTGGTGAGCGCCGGCGAGGGCAAGCGTCTGCCGGGTCGCCATGAAGTACTGGAAGAGCGCGTACGCCGCCGCGATGACCACGGTGATGATCGAGATCGACCAGTCGCCGTAGATGTAGGCGGGGATGGCGCTGAGCGCGGCGATGATCACCATGAACAGGATGATGATCAGGATCGTGTTGCGCTTATTCTTCGCGATTGCGGAGTACATGGGTCGGGCTTCAGTTCTTCATGGGTTCGGGGGGTCTCGGCACGCGTCCGGCATTCGCCGGGCGCTACTCGACCTTGACGCGTGCGTGCGCCCCTTGGGGGCGCCCGCTCGTGTCAACTCGAATCAGAATTGCACCTTCGGCGGCTCGGCGATCGCCGACGGCTCGTCGACCTCGAAGAACTCGCGCTCGGTGAAGCCGAGGCTGCGCACGAACAGCGTGTTCGGGAACACCTTGATCTTGGTGTTCAGCTCGCGCACGCCGCCGTTGTAGAACCGGCGCGAGGCCTGGATCTTGTCTTCGGTGTCGACCAGTTCACCCTGCAGCTGGAGGAAGTTCTGGCTGGCCTGCAGTTGCGGGTACGCCTCGGCGACCGCGAACAGGCTCTTGAGCGCCTGCTGGAACATGTTCTCGGCCGCACCGGCCTCGGCCGGGGTCTGAGCGCTGACAGTTGCCGCTCGCGCCTTGGTGACGTTCTCGAAGACCTGCTTCTCGTGGGCGGCGTAGCCCTTGACCGCTTCGATCAGGTTCGGGATGAGGTCGGCGCGCCGCTTGAGCTGCACCGTGATGTCGCTCCACGCCTCATCGACGCGGACGTTGAGCCGGACGAGGCCGTTGTAGGTCGCCCAGAGGTAGCCGCCGACGATGACGACGAGCAGCACGATGACTGCGACGACGATGAGGATCTCCATGCCCGCCATCATAGGCCCCGATCAACGCTCACGTGCAGCGAGAACGCTGCGATACCAGTCGAACGACGACTTCGGGCGGCGCTCCTGCGTCTCGGGGTCGACGGCGATGAGACCGAACTTCTGGGTGTAGCCGGCGGCCCACTCGAAGTTGTCGAGCAACGACCACACGAAGTAGCCCTCGACCTCGACTCCGGGCACGTGGTCGACTGCCGCGCTGATGTGGCTCTCGAGGTATTCGATGCGATGGTCGTCGTCGACGCTGCCGTCGGGCTGCGGGCGATCGGGGTAGCTCGCACCGCCTTCGGTGAAGATCAGCGGGGGCAGGCGCCCGCCATAACGGTCGGCGAACTGCCCGAGCAGCACCGGCAGCAGGTCGGGCGAGTCGGGCCACCCGAAACCGGTCACCCCGTACTCCGGCCAGGGCTCCAGCCGCAACGGCAGGTCGACCATCGCCTTCGAGTGACCGTCGTGGGTGCCGACCTTGACGTGCGGAGGCCCGGCGGCCACCTTGCTCGGAAAGTAGTACTGCACCCCGTAGAAGTCGATCGGCTCGCGCATGATCTTGCGGTCGCCCCAGTGCGGTAACGCCGCCAGCCGGACCCCGAGCCCCACGAGGCCCGGTGGGCGCTTGCCGAGCAGCACCGGGTCGGCGAAGACCCGGTTGCAGAGGATGTCGAAGTTGCGCGCCGCGAACCGGTCGCGCCATTTGGAGGTCGCCGCGAACACGGGAGTGTGGGCGTTCGAGATGCCGATGCGGCCCTTCACCGGAACCTCGCGCAGCGCGCGCACGGCGAGGCCGTGACCGAGCAGCATGTGGTGGGCGGCACGGGCTCCGGCGACCCAGAGCGCCGTGCCTGGCGAGTGCACGTCGAGCGTGTACCCCTCCAGGGCGAGAGTCGCCGGTTCGTTGATCGTCACCCAGTCGGCGACCCGATCGCCGAACGCCTCGCCGCACAGCCGCGCGTACTCGGCGTAGCGGTACGCGGTGTCGCGCTTGACCCAGCCCCCCGCCTCATCGATCTCGAGGGGCGTGTCCCAGTGGTAGATGGTCGCCATCGGGCGGATGCCGGCGGCGAGCAACTCGTCGAGCAACCGGTCGTAGAAGGCGACGCCTTCGGGGTTGGCCGGTCCCTTGCCGCCCGGTTGCACGCGCGGCCAGGAGATCGAATACCGGTAGGCGTCGACCCCGAGGTCTTTCATCAGCGCGACGTCTTCCGGCATCCGGTTGTAATGGTCGGCCGCCACCAAGGCGTTCGACCCGTCGAGCACGACGCCGGGGTCGGCCGCGAAGCGATCCCACCCGGCGGGGCCGCGCTCGTCGGCGCCGCCTTCGATCTGGTACGCCGAGGTGCTCACTCCCAGCACGAAGCCCGGCGGCAGCTTCGCCGCCAGCTCTTCGGGTGTCATGTCACTAGCTTGGTGCCTCGCGGCTTCGCGCTTGCTGCACGGCGCGGAACCAGTGATACGAACTCTTCGGCGTGCGCACCAGGGTCTCGGTGTCGAGGTGCACCATCCCGAAGCGTTGGGTGAACCCGGCCGCCCATTCCCAGTTGTCGACGAAGGTCCAGACGAAGTAGCCATCGACCTCGGGCCGCGCCGCCGCGATCGCCACGTGGCGGGCGAGATAGTCGACCCGGGCGGAATCGTCGACGGTGCCGTCGGGCGCGATCTCGTCGGGGAAGCTCGCGCCCCCCTCGGTGATCAGAATGCGAGGGAGCCGGTCGCCGTAGCGTTCGACCATACGGTCGATGACGACTCCGAGCGAGCACGGGTCGATCGGCCAGTCGAACCCGGTGACGGGATGCTCGGGAAACCGCTCCAGCCGGAACGGCACGTCTTTCATCGCCTCGGTCGCGCCGTCGGGGGTGCGGCCCTCCGGGTCGGCGCCGGCCGCGATCCGGGTCGGGAAGTAGTAGTTGAGCCCGTAGAAGTCGAGCGGGCGCGAGATGACCGCACGGTCGCGCCCCAGGCGGGAGAGGATGTGCAGCCCCAGCCGGTCGATGCCCTGCGCGCCACGCGGCAGCTCGGCATCCCGCCCCAACAGCACCGGATCGGCGAACAGCCGGTTGTGCACGAAGTCGAAGAGGTCGGCCGCGTCGTGATCTTCGCGGGCAGCGCTTGCCGACTCGACAGGCGTGTGCACGTTCGTGATGCCGATGCGACCCGTGACCGGAACCGCGCGCAAGGCATCGACGGCGAGCCCGTGGGCGAGCAGGATGGTGCGCACCGCCCGGATCGCGCCGAACAGTTTCGCGCGACCCGGCGCATGCACCCCGAGTGCGTAGCCGTCGAGCATGACCGTCGTCGGTTCGTTGAGGGTGATCCAGTCGGCGACGCGATCCCCGAACGCGTGCCCCGCGGCCGAGGCGAACTCGGCGAACCGGTAGGCGGTGTCGCGGCGCAGCCAGCCGCCTCGCTCCTCGAGCGAGGCCGGGGTATCCCAATGGAACAGCGTCACGACGGGGCGGATGCCCGCCTCGAGCAGGCCGTCGATGACCCGGTCGTAGTAGGCGACGCCTTTCGGGTTCACCGGCCCGCGACCATCCGGCATGAGTCGCGACCACGACAGCGAGAACCGGGAGGCGTCGACGCCCACGTCACGCATCAGCGCGAGGTCGTCGTCGAAGCGGTGGTAGGCATCCGTCGTCACCGCGGGCGTCGACCCGTCGCTGATGGTTCCGGGCTGGGCGGCGAAGACATCCCAGGTCGACGGGGTGCGTCCGTCTTCGTCGGCGGCCCCTTCGATCTGAGCCGCCGCCGACGCCACCCCGAACACGAAGTCCGGTCGCATCAGCGCGGCAACCTCCTCGGGCGTCATGGTGAGGCTTTCGGTGGTCGAGTAGCGGCGCCCGCAGGGCGACGCGTGTCGAGACCCAGCCCCGAGAAGCCCGCACCGAAGGTCTCGACACGCGCCCTTCGGGCGCTACTCGACCACCGAGCGGTGACCATCACGGGCCGAGAACCCGGTCGAGGTAGCGATTCGCGAAGCGGCGGTCGGGGTCGAGTTCGCGGCGCACCGCGAGGAAGTCGTCGAAGCGCGGGTAGGCGGGCCGGAGGTCGTCGGCGGTGCGGTCGTGCATCTTGCCCCAGTGCGGACGCCCGTCGTACGTGCGCATCAGCGCGTCGAACGCCCGGAAGTACGCGGACGGGTCGTCGCGGAAGTAGCGGTGCACCGCGATGTAGGCGCTCGGGCGCTGGTAGGCGGTCGACATCCAGTTCTCGTCGGGCGCGGCCGCGCGCACCTCGACCGGGAACGAGATGCGCCAGCCGTTGCGTTCGACGAGGCCGCGCACATCACGCAGTGCCTGCGGCAGAGCGTCGAGCGGGATCGCGTACTCGCTCTCCCGGAAGCGCACCAGCCGCGGGCTGGCATAGATCTCGTAGGAGACGCTCGTGCGCTCCCCGTCGCCGTAGACGTTCGTCGCGAGCCGGCTGAGGGGCGGCACGAGGGCGGGGATGCTGTGCCCCACCGCCTGCTGCAACCGCAACGCGTCGTTTTCGAGCAGTCGACGCTCGGCCCATAGAGCGAGCCGTCCCGGCGGGCGGTGCGGAGTGTCGATCGGCAGCCTCGTCTTGGTCTGGGTCATCGCCAGGTCGGTGTGCGGCCACCAATAGAACTCGAAGTGGTCGGCTTCGCGGGTGCGCTCGTCCCATCCGTCGAGCACCTCGTCGAACGGGGCGGGATGGTCGACCGAACGCAGCAGGAACGCGTCGACGCACTGCAGTTCGACCTCGACGAGGATGCCGAGAGCGCCGAGTCCGAGACGCACGGCCGGCAGCAGCTCAGGCCGGTGCGCGTCGTCGACCCGCAGCACCTCGCCGCGACCGGTGACGAGGGTCGCCGCGGTGATCTGGGTCGCGAGCCCGCCGAACCGCCGGCCGGTGCCGTGGGTGCCGGTGGAGGTCGCCCCCGCGATCGACTGACGGTCGATGTCGCCCATGTTCTCCAGGGCGAGGCCGTGCGCTCGCAGGGCCGGACCGAGTCGCCACAACCGCGTGCCTGCGGCGACCCGCACCCGCTTGCGCGCCGCGTCGACGCCGAGCACTCCCTGCAACCCGTCGAGTTCGATCAGCACGCCGGGGGTCGCGGCGATGTCGGTGAAGCTGTGGCCGGCGCCGACGGCCTTGACGGCGAGCCCACGCTCGGCGGCGGCGCGAACGATGGCGACGACGTCGTCGACGCTCGAGGGCCGGGCGAGGTGAACCGGCTCGGCCGCCGCGGAGCGACCCCAGTTGCGCCACCGGGAACTCGGCTGCAACAGGTCGGCGCCCGGAGTCGGTGTCACAAGAACACCCTCCCCTCGCCGCGGTAAGTGAGCAACTCCCCCATCAGGGCGCCGTTGTGCACGAGCGCGAAGGCACCGAGGTGCTCGCTCAGTTCGCCGGCCTTGGTGTGCCGCAGCCAGACGCGGTCGCCGATCGCGAGGTCGCGCGCCGCGGCACCTTGCAGGGGCGTCTGCACCTCGCCGGCCGACTCGCGGGACAGCATCTTCAGGCCCGTCGGCCACACGACCTTCGGAACCCGGTCGGGTGCGGGCGGCCCGGATGCCGTCCAGCCGCCGCCGAGCACGGTCGCGATGTCGGCGGTGGGCCGCCGCACGACGTCGAGTGCGAAGGCGGCCGCGGGGGCAGGGGTGAAGTGCACGTAGCGGTCGAAGAGGTGCGGGCCGAACAGGCCGGAGCCCGCGGCGACTTCGGTGACCGACGGGTCGGCATGCGTCGACTCGATCGATCCGGTGCCGCCACCGTTGACGAACTCGAGGTCGGCGACCGCCCGCACCCGGCGCACGGCTTCGCCGCGACGGCGCGCCAGCTCTTTGGCCGACGCGCGTTGCATCGCGCGGATCGCCGCCTTGCGGGGCCCTGCATTGGTCACCCCCGCGATCTGGGCTTCGTACGCCATCATTCCGACGAGCCGGAAGCCGCGCCGTGCGACGACGGCCTCGGCGAGCGCCTCCGCGTCCGCGGGCGAGTAGACGGGAGACCGTCGCACCCCGACATGCCCGAGGGCGCGCGAACGGAAGGAGGCATCGAGTTCGATGGCGACCCGGATGACGGCCCGCTTGTTCGGCGCGACCACGGCATCCACCAGATCGAGCTGGGCGACGTCGTCGACCATGAGCGTCACCCGGGACGCGAGCTTCTCGTCAGCGGCGAGCCGGGCGATCGCGCCCCGATCGGCGCTCGGATAGCCCACCACGATGTCGTCGTGCCCCTCCCGCTCCGGCGAATCGGCGGCGAGCCAGAGCGCCTCGGCGAGGGAGTACGCGAGGATGCCGCGGTACCCCGGCAGCGCGAGCACGGCATCCAGCACCCCCCGCACCCGCACCGACTTGCTCGCCACCCGGATGGGCAGACCCGCGGCGCGGTCGAGCATGTCGAACGCGTTCGCCGCGAGCGCCTCGACGGCGAGCACGCCGACCGGCGCGTCGAGGTCGTGCGTGGCCGCGGTGAGAGCGGGCCACCAGTTCGCCGGATCGTCCCAGGGGGCGGAGGTCGGGCGCGTCAGTTTCAGCGTCATCGCACGCCCTTCACCGGCAGGACGGCGAGAGCTCCCAGCACTGAGGCGATCGCGGCGATCAGGAACAGTCCGGTGAACCCGGCGACGACCGCGACGAGCCAGGCGCCGAGCAGCGGACCAAGGGCCTGCGGCACCGTGGTCGCGATGTTCATGATGCCCAGATCCTTGCCGCGAGTGAGAGCGTTCGGCAGAACCTGGGTAGCGAGCGCCTGATCGACGGACAGGAAAGCGCCGTATCCGATGCCGAGCAGACCGGCCGCGACGATCGCCACGGTGAAGTCCGGCACGAAGGCGAGCAGGCCGGCGGCGACCGCCTGGAACAGTGCCGCCGCCATGACGAACGGCTTGCGTCGCCCGACCCTGTCGGACCAGCGGCCGAGTAGCAGCGACGACAGCACGATGAAGACCACGTAGACAAGGCTCAGCAGGATGAGATCGCCCGCAGCATCTTCGCGTTCGAGCCCGAACAACAGGAAGTACAGAAGAAGGGTGGTTCCCAGGGCGTTGCCGACGTTCACCAGGATGCGGCCGAGGAGCGTCCAGCCGAAGTCGGGGTGCTGACGGGGGCTGATCCAGAAGCCGGCAAGCAGCGCGCGCCCGGTGAGCGTAGGACTGTCGGCGGCGGCGAGCGGCACGTCGCGGGCGACGACGAGGAAGGGGATGACGGTCGCCACCACGACGAGCGCCATCACGAGGTAGCCGACGACGATGCCGAGCGCGAGCTCTTCGACGATGAGCAGGCCGAGAACCGTTCCGATCGCCTGCGGCGCGGCGATCAAGCCGGAGATCACCCCGCGCTGGCCGACGGGTACCTGGTCGGAGATCGTCGCGGTGAGGGCGGCAGTGAGCACGCAGAACCCGATGATGGCCAGCGACCAGAACACGCCGACGCCCATCAGCGTCGACTGCAGGCCGAGCACCACGAGTGACGCGGCGAAGAGCAGCGTGCCCCCGAGGATCCAGGGGCGCCGGCGGCCGAAACGGCCCGTCGTTCGATCCGAGAGTGCGCCCGCGACCGGGTACGCGATCAGGGCGAACATGCCCGCGATGCCGGAGATGATGCCGAACGACACGACGCTGTCGACCCAGTCGGTCGTCGCGCGCATCGACTCGATCTGCAGCGGCAGCAACAGTTGAACCGGTGCGAGCTGCGCCATCCAGATGCCGAGCCAGGCGGTCGCGAACGCCGCCATCCACCGCCCCGGAACGCGCAGCGTCGGCTCGTCGAGCGGCCGCAGGGTGTCGGTCATCGGGTCTCCTCGGATAGCGGGGTGGCGTGCGCGGCGATCGCGTCGGCGGCGAGATCGAGAAGACGTTCGGTGGCGCCGTCGTCGCGGGTGGCGAGCCAGGTGAGGGTGGCCCCCTCGCTGAGGGCAACGGCGAGAGCCGCGAGGTCGGGAATCGGCACGTCCCAGTGCACGCGGTAGCGAACAGCCCCCGCTTCGAGCAAGCGGCCGGCGAGAGCGCGGTAGACGTCGTACTGCTCGTCGGGAAAACCATCGAGGGCGGGCGTGCGCAGCGCGTACTGCGTGAGTTCGAACATCGCCTGCTGACGCGCGGGGTCGGCTCGCAGGATGTCGAGGTTCGACCCGAACACGCCGCGGATAGCGGTGCGGATGTCGGGGGCGTCGAGTTCGAGGGTGCCGAAGGCAGCCGAACCCTGACTGCTGACCACGAGTTCGACGACGTCGCGCATCAGCTCGTCGCGGGACGCGACGGCGTAGTGGAACGACGCGAGCGGCATCCCGGCCTCAGCCACAATCGCCCGCGTCGTCGCCGCGTGAACTCCGTCGCGGGCGATCACCGCGAGCGCAGCGCGAGCCAGCACCTCGCGACGTTCCGTCGCCGCCATGCGCGCCATGTCCAACCGCCTCCCGTCACCCGACCGCAAAGTTGGTCAAGCGTCCCAGACGGATGTCCCGAACGTCAAGTGACGTGTGGGGTGTGTTACATGTAACATCGGAAGATGGCAGTTCGAGACCGGGTCACAGCGCACCGCGCGCGCCTCCGCGAACAAGGGCTCCGGCCCATCCAGATCTGGGTTCCGGATGTGCGCTCGGAGCGTTTCGTGACAGAAGCACACCGGCAGTCCCGGCTCGTCGCCGCCGCGGACGCCACGTCGGACGACCAGTCCTTCATCGAGGCGGTCTCTACGGATTGGGACGAGTGAAGCGCGGAGAGATCTGGCTCGTCGCGGGCGGCGTGTACGCCTCAAAGCCGCGACCGGCGCTCATCGTTCAAGACGACCGCTTCGACACCGACTCGGTGACGGTCTGCCCGTTCACGACGACGCCGGTCGACGCGCCGCTCTTGCGCCTGCCGATTCCGGCCGACGCCACGTCCGGCATCCACCACCCCAGCTTCGTGATGATCGACAAGCTGACCACGGTGCGCAGAGTGAACGTGACAGAGCACGTCGGTCGCCTCAGTGCCGTTCAGCTCACCGAGTTCGAGCGCCGCGCGATCGTCTTCCTGGGTCTGGCAGGCTGAGAGGACCCGAGCTAGTCCGCGAACGCGACCTTCGCGGTCTGCTCAGCGATCTCCAGCTCCTCATCGGTGGGGATCACCAACACCTCGACCGGCGACCCGTCGGGCGAGATGCGGCGGGCGCCGTCGCCCCGGCCGTTGCGCTCCGCATCCACCGCGATTCCGAGGAACCCGAGCCGCTCGACGGCACGCGCCCGCAACCATCCCGCGTTCTCGCCGATGCCGGCGGTGAACACCACGGCATCCACTCCCCCGATTTCTCCCGCATACGCCCCGAGGTACTTGCGCAGGCGGTGCAGCATGACCTCGATCGCCAGGCCGGCGGAGGGATCCCCGGCTTCGGCGGCCGACGCCACGTCGCGCAGATCGTTGGAGCCGGCCATGCCGAACAGGCCGGACCGGCGGTTGAGCAGGTCGTCGATCTCGTCAACCGAGCGGCCGAGGCGCGCGAGGTGGAGCAGCACGCCGGGGTCGATGTCGCCGGAACGGGTTCCCATGACGAGCCCCTCGAGCGGGGTGAGTCCCATCGTCGTGTCGATCGACACGCCACCCGAGATCGCACACGCCGAGGCGCCGTTGCCGAGGTGCAGCACGATCAGTCGCAGCTCCTCGATCGGACGATCGAGAAACTGAGCGGTCGCGCGGGACACGAAAGCGAAAGATGTGCCGTGGAACCCGTAGCGCCGGATGCCGGCCTCCGCGGCGACGGCGGGGTCGATCGCGTAGGCCGCGGCGTGGTCGGGAAGCGTCGCGTGGAACGCCGTGTCGAAGACCGCCACGTGCGGAACGTGGGGCAGCACCGCGCGAGCGGCCCGGATGCCGGCGAGCCCGGGTGGGTTGTGCAGCGGGGCGAGGTCGACGAGCGCCTCGATGCCCGCCTCGACGTCGTCGTCGATGAGGGTCGGTTCGACGAAACGGGTGCCGCCGTGCACGATGCGGTGCCCGACGGCATCCGGGCGGGTGTCGCCCAGGGTGTCGAGCACGCGCCGCGCCGCCGCCGCATGGTCGGGCACGCCCGACCCCGGCTCACCGATGCGTTCGACGATCCCGCCGACCCGCTCATCGGGCGCCGCGAGGTCGATGACCTCGTACTTGAGGCTCGACGACCCGGCGTTGAGCACGAGGATGCGGGTCACGAGGCGTCCTGCGCCTGGATCGCCGTGACCGCGATCGTGTTGATGATGTCGCGCACGAGCGCCCCGCGGGAGAGGTCGTTGACCGGCTTGTTGAGCCCCTGGAGCACCGGTCCGATCGCGAGCGCCCCGGCGCTGCGTTGCACGGCCTTGTAGGTGTTGTTGCCGGTGTTGAGGTCGGGGAAGACGAACACGGTCGCCCGCCCCGCGACGTCGGATCCGGGAAGCTTCGCGTCGCCCACCGTCGGGTCAGCCGCCGCGTCGTACTGGATCGGGCCCGCGACGGGAAGGTCGGGGGCGCGCTCCTTGACCAGCGCCGTCGCCGCGCGCACGTCATCCACGTCGCCGCCGCTGCCCGACTCCCCCGTCGAGTACGACAGCATCGCGACGCGCGGCTCGATGCCGAACTGGCGGGCCGTGGCGGCAGAGGCGATCGCGATGTCGGCGAGCTGGTCGCGGGTGGGCTCCGGGATGACGGCGCAGTCGCCGTAGACGAGCACCCGATCGGCGAGCACCATGAGGAACACGCTCGACACCACCGAGATGCCGGGCTTGGTCTTGATGATCTGGAACGACGGCGTGATCGTGTGGGCCGTCGTGTGCCGGGCCCCCGACACCATGCCGTCGGCGAGCCCGAGATGCACCATCATCGTGCCGAAGAACGACACGTCGCGCACGGTCTGGGCCGCCGTCGCGGCATCGATGCCCTTGTGCGCGCGCAGTCGGTGGTACTCGGCGGCGAAGCGCTCGTGCAACTCGGGGTCGTCGACGCTCGTGATCGTCGCGGCGTCGAGGTCGAAGCCCAGCTCGGCGGCGCGGGCGCGCACCACCGACTCGTCGCCGAGGATCGTGAGGTCGGCGACGCCGTCGCGCAGCACCGCCGCGGCGGCCTCGAGCACGCGGTCGTCGTCGCCCTCGGGCAGCACGATGTGCCGGCGATCGTGCCGGGCGCGCTCCAGCAGCTCGTACTCGAACCGGTTGGGCGTCATCGGCCCGGGCGGGGCCTCGCGGATGCTGCGCACGATCGCCGCGCCGTCGACGTTGTCGCGGAACAGGCCGAGCGCCCGCTGATACTTCTCCTCGGACTCGGCGGCCAGCAGGCTGCGGGTCGCGTCGATGCGCTTCGCCGTCTCGAAGGTGCCCCACTCGCACGCCAGGAACGGCAGCGCCTCGTCGAGGCCGTCGATGAGCTGTTCGACGGCGGGCGCCATCGGCAGGCCGCCGTTGAGCACGACCGCGGCCGGGGTGGGGAACGCCGCCGACCGCTCCGCCAGCACGACGCCGAGCAACGCGTCGGCACGGTCGGCGGGCACGACGACGACCCCGCCCTCGATCAGGCGCGGCAGCAGGTTCTCGACCGACATCCCCGCGACGACCGTGCCGAGCACGGGCCGCTCGAGGTGGTCGTCGCGGCCCTTCACGAGAGTCGCCTCGAGACTCTCGGCGAGCCGCCGCAGCGACGGGGCATCGAGCAGCGGATCTTCGGGGATGACGTGCACCGGTCCACCGACGGCCGCTTCGACGGCGGATGCCAGCGACGCTCGGTTGTCGGGGTCGGCGCGGTTCACGACGATCGCGGCTGGGCCGGCGTGATCGTTGCGCAGCTCCGCAACGGCGACCCGAGCGGCATCCGCCAGCTCTTCCGGGGAGCGGAATCCGGAGGCACCCGGGCGGAGCCCGTTGAGGACGAGCACGACCGCGGCACCGAGGTCGGCGGCGATGCGGCCGTTCATCGACAGCTCCGTCGGCGCCCCCACCCCGGTGTAATCACTGCCGAGTACCAGCACCACGTCGCACGACTCATCGAGCTTCGCCGCCTGGGCCACGATGCGGCGCACGGCGACCTCGGGATCGGCATGCACGTACTCGTCGTCGACCCCGACGCCGGTCGCGGTGGCGCCGTGCGCCGCGAGCGCGTCGAGCACCGGATCCGGCTCCTCGAGTGACCGGGCGACCGGACGGAACACCCCGACGCGTGCGTCGCCCGTGTCGCGGGTCAGGGCGTCGAGCAACCCCACGGCGACCGTCGACTTTGCCGTGCGGCCTTCGGCAGACAGGACGGCGATGCGCAGGGTCACGTCCCCTACGCTACGCGGCAGACGGCCAGCGATTCGGCGAGCGTCGATCTCAAGGTCGATGATCTCCGCCTCCACCGGGTCGAACGGCAGTAGCTCGTGCACGCCCGCAGGGCGATGCGGCGCGATTCGTCCCGGGACAGGGTGACCACCACATCCACCCGGCTATCGGCGTGCCCTCGCTGGGATTCGAACCCAGACTGAAGCGATTTTAAGTCGCCTGCCTCTGCCGATTGGGCTACGAGGGCGCGGATTCGAGAGTACGCGGAGCGACGGAGGGTGTCGCGTCGCCGTAGAACCCCGCGCGCAGGGTTCTTTCACGCCAAAGAACCCTCTATGCGGCGGTACTAGACCTTCGGACGGACGGCGAACTGCTCGAACGCGGTGCGGGGGGTGTCGCGGGCCGGGATGCCGACCAGGTCGCGGCGGAACAGGAAGTTGATGATCCAGTTGCCGAACACGCGCGCCTTGCGCTCCCACATCGGCATCGCGAAGCCGTGGTAGCCGCGATGCGCGAGCCAGGCGACGAAGCCCTTGAGGGCGATCGGGCCCGACTGGAAGACGCCGTAGTAGAGGCCGATGCCGGCCACCGCGCCCGCGTTCTTGTGGCGGTACTCGCGCGGCTGCTCGCCGCGGATGTCGGCCACCAGGTTCTTCGCGAGCAGCTTGCCCTGCCGCACGGCGTGCTGGGCGTTCGGCACCGTGAACCCGCCGACGCCCTGGTTCGGAATGAGGTCGGGAACCGCGGCGACGTCACCCGCGCCCCAGGCATCCGGAACGATGCCGGCGTCGGAGATCACCCGCAGGTCGGCGCCCACGCGCAGACGGCCACGCTCTTCGGCGGGGAGGTCGGTGTTGCGCAGCATCGGATTCGCCATGACGCCGGCGGTCCACATGATGGTGTCGGACTCGAACGACTCGCCCGTCGAGAGCTCGACCACGCCGCCGACGGCGCTCGCGAGCTGGGTGTCGAGGTGCACGGTCGCGGCGCGTTCCTCGAGGTTCTTGATCACCCAGTGGCTGGTCTTCAGCGAAACTTCGGGCATGATGCGGCCCATCGCCTCGATGAGGTGGAAGTGGGTGTCGTCGATCGTGAGGTTCTTGTACTGGCGCAGCAGGGCGCTCGCGTACGACCGCAGTTCGCCGAACAGCTCGATGCCGGCGAAGCCACCACCGACGACGACGAAGGTCAGCAGGCGGTCGCGCTCGGGGCCGGCGGGCAGGTTGGATGCCTTGGCGAAGCAGTCGGCGACGCGGTCGCGGATCGCGACGGCCTCTTCGATGTTCTTCAGGCCGATCGCCTCATCGGCGAGCCCGGGGATGGGGAACGTGCGGGTGACGGCTCCGGCGGTGACGACGATCGTGTCGTAGTCGACCTCCCACGGGTCGCCCGCGGCCGGAGTGACCGTGACCTTCTTGGCGGCGTGGTCGATCTTGCTGACGCTCGCCGTGATCACGGTGGTCTTCTTGAGATGACGGCGGTGTGAGACCACCGCGTGGCGCGGCTCGACGGTTCCGGCAGCGACCTCGGGGAGGAACGGCTGGTAGGTCATGTACGGCAGCGGGTCGACGACCGTGACCTGGGCCTCTCCGCGGGCCAGGTGCTTCTGCAGCTTCTTGGCCGTGTAGAAGCCGGCGTAGCCACCGCCGACGATCAGGATTTTGCGCACGTTGATGAAACTCCTCGCTGGATTGCCACCCAATCTACCGCGAACGCGGGGGCCGAATTCCCCGGAGCGCCCCGACAACGAGGCCGCCGACGACGAACAGCATCAGAGCCACAGCCAGCACCGGGGCGCCCACGAGTTGCAGAGCGACGAGACTCGGCAGCAGAACGCCCGTCGGGTCCGCTGTGCCGGGTTCGCCAGGCGCTTCGGGCGCTTCCGGCACAGCCACGATGGGATCAACGGCCTGCGGCGTAGCGTCGGCTCGGCGATTGACCCGCACCCACTCCGCGAGGTCGCCCATCGGGTTCGCCGACACCTGTGGCACGTCGCTCGACACGGCGGCCGCCGCATCGAGGTATCCGAATCCGTAGGTGTAGTCGGCGCCGGCCGGTCCGGCATCCCGAGCGGTCGCGACGATGCGGTTGATCACGTTGGCGGCATCCAGGTCGGGATGCGCCGCCCGCACCAGCGCGACCACTCCGGCGACGATCGGGGTCGCACCGCTCGTGCCCGCCCAGGTGATGTACCGTCCCGCCGGCGTGACGCCGACGAGGCGCTCACTCGGCGCGGCGACCCCGATCGTGATGCCTTGGGAGGATGCGTCCCAGGATGCCTGACCGCTCTCGTCGACACCACCAACGGTCAGCACCCCCGGCATCGTCGCGGGTGCGCCGACCTCGACCGTTCCGCTGGCGCGGTTGCCGGCCGCTGCGACGATCACGACGTCGTGCTCGGCGGCGTGCAGGAAGGCGTCATCCCAGCTCTCCGGCCAATCGAGGGTGTTGCGGGTCAGCGACATGTTGATGACATCCGCCCCGTTGTCGACCGCCCAGGTGACCGCCTCGGCGATCTGGGCGTCGGAGCCGCCGCCGAACCCGACCGAGAGGCTGAGAATCGATGCCTCCGGCGCCGACCCGATCACCCCGGATGTCGGGCCCGTGCCGCGACCGGCGGCGAGTGACGCGACCAGGGTGCCGTGCTGAGGATTGTCGCCGATCGGGCGCTGTCCGTCAGGTGAGCCGATGCCGGAGAAGTCCGCTCCCCCGACCACGGCGCCGGCGAGATCGGCCACGTCGCCCGCGACCCCGGTGTCGATGATCGCGATCGTCACGCCGGCGCCCCGCGTCACCGCCCACGCGTCGCGGATGCCGTAGTCGTCGAGCCAGTACTCGCGATCGCGCACGGCATCCTGCGGTGCGCCTTGCGCGGGCGGAGCGAACGCGAACACGGCGGCCGCGCCCAGCAGGAGTGCGACCGCCCGCCTCATCCGGCCGCGGCTCCCGGTTCCGCGCATTCGCAGCGCGTCGGCGACCAGGCGCACCGTTCGAGAGCGCGGTCGCCGATGGGGTTGACCCCGGGGCCCGCCGCGAGCGAGTGCCCGGCGAGAGCGTGCAGGCATTTCACCCGGTCCGGCATCCCGCCCGCCGAGAAGCCGGCGATCTCGTCGACGACCTCGATCGTGTCGCGGTCGGTGAGGTAGCTCAGGTGGGCCTCACGGTAGGCGGCGGCCACCGCCTCGTCGTGAAGATCGGCCGCCAGCTCGGCCATCACCCCGGTGGCTTCGAGGGTGGAGATCGCGGCCGTCGCCGCCGGATGCGTGAGGTAATAGAGGGTCGGGAACGGCGTACCGTCGGGAAGTCGCGGGGCGGTCGCCACGACCGTCGGGTTACCGCACACGCAGCGAGCGGCGATGCCGATCACCCCGCGGGCGGGGCGACCGATCTGCGTGGAGACGACGGCGATCTCGGCGGCGGTCGGCTCGGTGAATGGCCGACGCATCAGCCGCCCTGCTGCGGGCTCTCGAGCTGGTCGGGAGTCGCATCCGTCAGCCCCGCCTGGTAGACGGTGGAGAGCAGCGCACGCACCCAGTCGACCTGGGTCGTCTGGATCTCGTCGCTGATCGGCAGCCCACCCTCGTCGAGGCCGGCGTCGTCGTTGCCGATCACCAGGAAGGTGATGTCGCCCGGATACACGTAGTAGAGGCGGTCGCGCGCCTGCGCCTCGATGTACGCCGGGTCGCTCCACCGGTCGATCTCGGCCGTGATGTCGTCGACATCCGCCTGGGCGTCAGCGACCTGCTGCTCGAGCGCGGCGATCTGCTGCCGCTGCTCGACGAAGGTCTTGAGGCTCGGCGCCAGCACGACGAGCGCCGCCACGATGAGCAGCAGCATCGACAAGGTGAACCCCGACAGCCGGAAGTCACGCAGCCACGCGGCCGCGCGCGGCTCCTCAGCCATCGCCACCGGCACCGTGCGCGTGCGCTCCCGGATGGGTCGCTGTGCTCGGGCCATGCGTCCAGGTTAAGCGTCTCGGTGGTCGAGTAGCCGCGCAGCGGCGTGTCGAGACCAGGGCGGGCGTCTCGACACGGGTCTCGACACGCGCCCTGCGGGCGCTACTCGACCGCCGAGATGGGGACTACTTCGCGCGGGGGAAGGCCGAGCGGCCGGCGTAGACGGCGGCGTCGCCCAGTTCTTCCTCGATGCGCAGCAACTGGTTGTACTTCGCCACGCGGTCGGAGCGGGCCGGGGCTCCGGTCTTGATCTGACCCGAGTCGGTCGCCACAGCCAGGTCGGCGATCGTGGTGTCTTCGGTCTCGCCCGAACGGTGGGAGAGGATGGCGGTGTAGCCCGCGCGCTGGGCGAGCGACACGGCATCCAGGGTCTCGGTGAGGGTTCCGATCTGGTTGACCTTGACCAGGATCGAGTTGGCGACACCGAGGTCGAGGCCCTTCTGCAGGCGCACCGGGTTGGTGACGAACAGGTCGTCGCCGACGATCTGCACCTTGTCGCCGAGGGCCTGCGTGAGGTGCACGTAGCCGTCCCAGTCGTCTTCGGCCAGCGGGTCTTCGATCGACGCGAGCGGGTAGTCGGCGACGAGCCCGGCCCAGAACTCGGTGAGCTGCTCGCCCGACAACTTCTGCTTCTCGAAGGAGTAGACGCCGTCGGCGAAGAACTCGGTCGCGGCGACGTCGAGCCCGAGAAGGAAGTCCTTACCCGCCGAGAAGCCGGCGGTTCCGATGGCTTCGAGGATGAAGTCGAGCGCGGCACGAGCACCAGGCAGGTCGGGGGCAAAGCCGCCCTCGTCGCCGAGGCCGGTCGACTGGCCCTTCTTCTTCAGGCCCGACTTGAGCGCGTGGTAGACCTCGGCGCCCCAGCGGAGGGCATCCGCGAAGGTGTCGGCGCCCACCGGCAGCACCATGAACTCCTGGATGTCGAGCGCGGTGTCGGCGTGCGCGCCACCGTTGATGATGTTCATCAGCGGCACCGGCAGGGTGTGCGCGTTGGGTCCGCCGAGGTAGCGGAACAGCGGCAGGTCGGCCGAGTCGGCGGCGGCCTTCGCGACCGCGAGCGAGACACCGAGGATGGCGTTCGCCCCGACCTTGCTCTTGTTGTCGGTGCCGTCGGCGGCGATCAGTTCGGCATCCACGAGCCGCTGGTCGGCGGCGTCGAAGCCTTCGATGGCCGGGCCGAGCACGTCGAGCACCCCGGCGACGGCCTTGAGCACGCCCTTGCCGCCGTAGCGGTTCTCGTCGCCGTCGCGCAGCTCGTACGCCTCGAACGCTCCGGTCGACGCCCCCGAGGGAACGGCGGCGCGCGAGACGGTTCCGTCGTCGAGCAGCACCTCGACCTCGACCGTCGGGTTGCCCCGGGAGTCGAGGATTTCGCGGGCGCCGACGGCTTCGATGGCAGACATGGTTTTCCTTTGATCAGGGTGTGGGGTCTGGTGGCGTAGCCCCTGAGTCGAGCTTAGGACGACGCGGATTCGGTGAGAGAACGCAGTGAGAGGGATGCCAGGGTCGTCGAGGCGTCGACGAACGCGAAACTTGTGAAGCCTTCGGCCGCGAGCGCGTCGAGAGTCGGCTTGACGTTCTTCGGGCGCGCGACGAGCCGCACGCGCGCCCCGGTCGCGATGAGTTCGGCTTTGAGGGTCAGCAGCTGAGCGAGGTCGACGTCGGCGTCGTGCAGCAGCGCGATCGCCTCCGATCCCTCCCCCACCGGCAGGTCGACGAGTTCGACGAGCCGCTCGAAGCCGAGCGAGAAGCCGGTCGCCGGCACATCGGTGCCGAGGAAACGCCCGATCATCCCGTCGTAGCGACCGCCGCCGCCGAGCGAGTACTCGACGCTCGGGTGCGCGAGCTCGAAGATCGGGCCGGTGTAGTACCCCATGCCGCGCACGAGGAACGGGTCGAACCGTAGCACCTCGGTGTCAGATGCCCGAGCGGCTGCCACCGCCTCGCCGATCGCGACGAGCCCCGCGAGCGCGTCGGCATCCGGGTTCTCGGGCAGCGCCCGACGGATGGCGGCCTCACCGAACGGCAGGACCGTCGGGCGCCGGAATAACGCCTCGAGCGCATCCACCGCCGCTGCCGTGTAGCCGCGCTTGCGCAGTTCGGCGAGCACGCCATCCTGGGCGATCTTGTCGAGCTTGTCGATCGTGATGAGCGCGCCGTCATACTCGTGGGCGGCAAAGCCGAGGGTCGCGAGCATCCCGGTCAACAGCCGGCGGTCGTTGACCCGGATGAAGCCGTCCTCGAGACCGAGGGCATCGAGAGCGTCGAGCGTGGCGACGAGAAGCTCGGCCTCGGCGCGCGGACCGGGCTCACCGAGCACGTCGATGTCGCACTGCACGAACTGCCGGTAACGACCCTTCTGCGGACGCTCGGCCCGCCACACCGGGGCGATCTGGATGCTGCGGAACACCGTCGGCAGCTCAGCGCGGTGGGTCGCGTAGAAGCGGGCGAGCGGCACCGTGAGGTCGAAGCGCAGGCCGAGGTCGGAGAGGTCGAGCGGCTCCTGCGCCGCCTGGAGATCATCCCGGGTGAGCCCGCGCTTCAGGAGGCTGTAGGCGAGCTTCTCGTTGTCGCCGCCGAGGCCGGCGAACAGCCGGTCGCTGTCTTCGGCGACGGGGGTCTCGATCTCGTCGAAGCCGTGCGTGCGGTACACGTCGCGGATGGCGGCGAGGATCCGCTCCCGGCGCGCCTTCTCGGCGGGGAGGAAGTCGCGCATCCCGCGCGGAGGATTGACCTGCTGTGCCACGGGCACCCAGTCTGCCAGTCTCCGCGTCACCGGGGAGTCAGCCGAGGGCCGGGCAGCCGAGGCCCTGCGCCACTCGCGCCCAGTACCCGACCTGAGCGACCGTCGTCGCGAGCACCACGATCTCCCGCTCGGTGAAGTGCTCCGTGAGCCGCTCCCCCATCTCGCGCGGCACGGCGATCGGGGTGGCCGAGAGCACGCGGGCGTACTCGATGGCGAGTCGCTCGGCGTCGTCAAAGCTCGCGACGTCGGAGGCCTCCCGCCGACCCTGCACCACCTCGAGCTCCTCGCCGGTGAGGTGCTTCTGCCAGTCGTGCCCGTTGAACCCGACACAGAACGGGCAGTCGACGACCGACGACACCGTCGTGCGCACGAGTTTGAGCATCCGCTCGTCGACCCGTCCGACGTCGTGGGCGACGAGCGCCTCCATCACACCCGCACCGACAGCCGCCTTCGGGTACCAGGTGAGCAGTCGCGCAACCAAGGTGTCCTCGCCCGACGCGCGCTTCGCGATCCAGAGTCCGAGCCGCAGCGGCAGCGGGATGCGGCGGGGCGGCGCGATGAAGGCGGGCAGGGTCATCTGCCCATCTTCACCCGCGCGTCACTCGACCGGGCGCGCAGGCGATTCCGAGCCACAACCGCGACGTTCGGCTACGCATGGCTACGCATGGCTACAATCGAGGACATGACGACGATTCCGGTGCGCGACCTTCGCAACCGCACCGCCGAGGTGCTGCGTCGCGTCGAGGGCGGGGAGCGGGTCACGATCACCGTGAACGGCGTCGAGGTCGCCACCCTCAGTCCCCTCCGACGCGGACGCCGCCGCTCGATCCCCACGCAGGAGTTCTTGCGCGGGGTGCGGCTGAGCGACCCGGGACTGCGCGACGATCTGGCGCGTCTCGCTGGTGACACCACCGACGACCTGGACCCGCTCCCGTGACGACGTATGGCCTACTCGATACGAGTGTGCTGATCGCTCGCCAGCAACACAGGCTCGAGAGCAGCACCGCGCTGCCCGATGAGGTGTCGGTGAGCGTCGTGACCCTCGCGGAACTCCAACTCGGCGTTTACGCCGCCCGTGACACCGAAACCCGTGCCCGCCGAATGGCGACTCTTGACGGGATCAGCGGCTTCGATCTGCTTCCCATCAATGCCGACGCCGCCACGGAATGGTCCCGACTGCGCTACCGGGTCGCCGAAGCGCAACGACGGATCAATGTCAACGACCTGTGGATCGCAGCCATTGCTCTGGCCAACGGGCTGCCGATCGTGACACAGGATGCCGACTTCACCCAGCTGGAAGACCTAGGCGGCCCCGCTGTCATCCGGGCCTGACTCCGGGTTGGCGGGTCGGTCGTCCGCGTGCCGGGAGAGGTGTCTCGCGTAACGCTCGGTGAGTTGCACCATGAGGTCGGGGGTGTCGCGGTCGAGCCCGAACACGTAGCCGGGGAAGTCGAGTTGCAGCTGCCGCGCCCAGATCTCTTCGTGCTTGTCGGGCGAGAACATCTCGACCGGCGACCCGACGGCCACCCAGCCGATCGGCACGACCGACTCGGGCGGCAGCTCGGTGCGCAGGTGCACGACGGCGTTGATGCGCACCTCGCTGCGGTCACCGATCACGGCGCCGTTGAAGATGCGGGCGCCGGTCGCGATGAACACCTCGTCGCCGACGCGGGCGCCCGAGATGGAGGCGAGCGGCCCGACGAGGCAGTGGTCGCCGATGCGGAGCGGGTCGGAGGACGACGCGCGCAGCACCGCGTTCTCCATCACGATGACGTGCTCCCCGAGCACGATCGGCCCGCCTTCGGCGCTGATGACGGCACCGTGCAGCACCTGACAGTCGGCGCCGATCGTCACGTCTCCGCTGACCACGGCACCGGGTGCGACGACGGCCTCGGGATGGATGCGCGGGCTCTGTCCGAGGTGCTCCACCAGCATGCGCCGACTCTACGCCGACGCCCCACGCCGTGGGCTACCGCAGCGTGCGCGGCGTGAACAGCGTCACGCCGATCCCACCGAGCAGCAGGGAGGCGACGGCGATCGCGAGCCGCCCGGCGCCGTCGGGATAAAGGAACAGCGCGACCGCGGCGACGAGCACCGCGAGCCCCCCGACGAGCGGCAGGATGCGCGCGCCCGGCCGCACCACGGCGGCCCGCGCGACAGCAATCCCGAAGAGGGCGAGCGTCAGGCCTGTGGCTGCGGCGAGGGCACCTGCCGCAGACCCGAACCAGGCCGGCGGAGGACCGGGCACGACCCCCGCGACGACGACGAGCGCGATTTCAGCGAGCGCGACGAGCAGCAGCACTGAGGCGCTGCCGAACGTGGCGGCGACCGGTGCGAACGAGTGACGGCCCGCGAGTCCAGTGCGACCGATGAGCAGCACCGCAAGGGCCAGGAAGGCGCTGTGGATCGCGGCGAGAACGACGGTGCCGACGAACGGCCAGAAGCCGAGTGGAAGCAGCACCGTGAGTGCGACCGCGGTGAGCACCGAGAGCACGACGACGAAGACGCCGACCTGGCGACTGAGCAGGGGCGCGGGGATAGCGGTCACGAGACTGCACCGAGGGTGCGCCAGTCGGGGAGGTCGAACGTCGGGGGCATCAGGCCCATTACTATCGCGTCGGCGACCGGGGCGGCAAGCGTTGCGGTCCGGGCGGCCGGTGTTAGGGTCAGGCATGGCCGAGGGGTCCTCAGGATCGGGAATCGTCGCGACCGGGCTCGCGCGGTCGTTCGGGCCCGTGCAGGCGGTGCGCGATGTGTCGTTCGAAGCCCGCCCCGGCGAGATCACGGCGCTGATCGGGCCGAACGGTTCCGGCAAGACGACGCTGCTGCTCATGCTCGCGACCCTTCTCGAGCCAGAGCACGGCGAGATCCGCATCGCCGGCCACGACCCGGTGTCCGATCCGCTGGCCGTACGGCGGGTCATCGGTTGGATGCCGGACGTGCTCGGTGCGTGGGCGGCCCTCACGGTGCGGGCGACGCTCGAACTGACCGGTCGGCTCTACGGCATCCCGAAGGCCGCAGCCGCCGACCGTGCCGCCGAGCTGATCGAACTCGTCGACCTCGTGCCCCTGGCCGACCGCCCGACCCGTGTGCTGTCGCGCGGGCAGAAGCAGCGTCTCAGCCTGGCCCGCGCTCTCGTGCACGCTCCCGAGGTGCTGCTGCTCGACGAACCCGCGTCGGGGCTCGACCCGGCCGCGCGCGTCGCACTCCGCAAACTGCTGCGCCAGCTCGCCGACGGCGGTCGCACGATTCTGGTCTCCAGTCACGTGCTCGCCGAACTGGAGGAGATGGCGGATGCCGCGGTCTACCTTGAGGAGGGCACCACGGCGAGCGCCGAGCGGATCGCGGCCGCACGCGCCGCGGGACGCGAGTGGCGCATCCGCTCGCTCGACGCCGAGGCGCTGCGCACGGCGCTCGGGGCGGAGGCGGCTCGCTGGGACGGAGCAGATGCGATCGTCGCTCCGAAAGACGACCGGGCCGCCGCCGGACTTCTGGCTCGACTCGTCGCCGATGGTGTTCCGGTGATCGCATTCGCACCCGCGGTGGGCGACCTCGAACAAACCTTCTTGGGGTTGTCGACGGAGACGCCATCGTGACCGCGCTCTCGGGAATCTGGACGATCGCGTCGATCGAGCTGCGGCAGCGGGTGCGCGGGTCGGCCTGGTACGTGCTGCTTGGCGTGTTCGTGATGCTGACGCTCGCCGTCACGATCGGTGCGACTCTGTCGCTCAGCTACGCCCCCGAGCCCGGCAGCGCGCTCTACTCGATCGTCGTCTACTTCGTGCTGCTGCTCGTGACACTGGTGACGCCCGCGCTCTCGGGCAACGCCGTCAACGGCGATCGGGATGCCGGCACCCTCGCCACGACGCAGGTCACCCTGGTGTCGACGACGCAGATCGTGCTCGGCAAGTTCCTCGCCGCGTGGCTGTCGTCGCTCGCGTTCCTCGTCGCCGCGGTGCCGTTCATCGTGTACTCGTTCGTGCTGAGCGAGGTTCCGCCGCTCACCGTTGCGACGTCGCTCGCCGTGCTCGTCGCCGAACTGGCCGTCGTGTCGGCGATCGGCGTGGGCCTGTCGGGCCTCGTGCGGCGGCCGTTGTTTTCGGTCGTCGTCACCTACCTCGTCGTCGCGCTGCTGAGCGTCGGAACTCTCATCGCCTTCGGTATCGCCGGCACCGCGATTCAGACGCCCGTCACCGCCGAGAACCGTTCGATCGACTGGAGCCAGTACGAGGGCGAGGAGGTCGAGTACGACCCCGACACCGGGCTGCCCCGCGATGCCGAGTGCACCCTCGTCTCGACCTACGAGTTCAACGCGCCGCGCTTCGACTACGTGTGGTGGCTGCTCGCCGCGAACCCGTACGTCGTGATGGCGGACGCGGCTCCGACCAGTTATGACGCCTACGACAACCCGGTCGATGCCTTTGGGTTCATCAAGTTGAGTGTGCGCGGAGCCCAGCAGCCGCCCGACCTGAAGCCCCGCTGGGACGAGTGCGACCCGGCGAACTGGAGCGGCCAAGGCCCGTCGGCGCGCGACCTCATCGGGGATTCGACGCCGAGCTGGTTCGTCGGGCTCGCCATCCACCTCGGGCTCGGTGGCGCGCTACTGGTGGGCGCGATCTCAGCGACCCGCACGCCGGCGCGTCGGCTGAGTCCGGGCAGCCGGATCGCCTGACGCCCTCAGTCGGACTCTTCGGCCTCGACCCGACCGCGCAGCGAACGCAACGCGCCGCGGAGAGCTCGTTCGGCATCCAGCCCCTGCTCGCGGGCACCGGCGACGAGGGCGAGCAACTGCGCGCCGAGCTCGTCCTCGGTGGACGGCACGGGCGCGGGCGTCACGTCGATGCCGACGCGCGACGCGCGACCGAGCATCTTGTCGGCGAGCGCGAGCCCCGGCATCCCGGCGGGGATCCCCTCGAGCACGCTCGTGCGATGGGCCTTCTCGACCGCCTTGATCGCATCCCAGGTGGCGACGACGGCCTCCGGGGTCTCGGCGACGACGTCACCGAAGACGTGCGGATGCCGCCCCACCATCTTCTGCGTCATGTGCGCGGCGACGTCCTCCAGCGTGAAGCGCCCGGCCTCCGCGGCGATGTCGGCGTGGAACAGCACCTGGTAGAGCACATCCCCGAGCTCCTCGACCAGTTCGGCGTCGTCGCCCGACTCGATCGCCTCGACCAGCTCGGCGCTCTCCTCGACGAGGTACTGCACGAGCGAGGCGTGGGTCTGGTCGCGGTCCCAGGCGCACCCGCCGGGCGCGCGCAGGCGTTCGAGCGTCGCGATCAGCTCGTCGAGGCGAGGATGCGGGGCGTCGGTCACTCCGCCATCCTCACATCCCGGCGGGTCAGGCGGGCGACGCCTCGGCGGACGCTTCCTGGGCAGCCTCCGCCGCCGGCAGCGGAACCCGCGGCATGGCGATCGCCGCGATCAGCAGCACGACGGCGACGATCGCCCCGCCGAGGAACACGGCACCCGCAGCGGCCTCCATCGTCGACGAAATGGTCTCGTCGCCGCCGTTCGCCAGGATGACGGCGTTGGCGACGGCGCCGAACGCGGCGGCTCCGATCGACTGGCCGATCGAGCGGGAGAACAACTGGGTTCCGGTCACGACCCCGCGCTCGCTCCACTCGACGCTCGCCTGCGCGGCGACCAGGCTGGGCACCGACGCGAATCCGAAGCCGACACCGATCACGAAGCAGAGGCCCGCGACCACCCAGATCGACGGGCTCGCGGCCGACCAGGTCAACAGGCCGGTGCCGATCAGCAGGATCCCCGCCCCCAGGATCGTCGTCGAGCGGAACCCGAACCGCAGGTAGAGCCGGCCGGAGACGGCTGCGGCGACCGGCCAACCGATCGTCATCGCGCCGAGCGCCAGGCCCGCGGCGATCGGCGCCGCATCGGTGGTCACGGTGAGGAAGGTGGGAACGTACGCGGTGAGGCCGATGAGAACCGCTCCGACGCAGAACCCCAGCAGGTTCGTCGGCCACAAGAGGCGACGCGTCAGGGCCCAGAGCGGCAGGATCGGTTCCGCCGCTCTGCGCTCGACCAGCACGAACGCGACCAGAAGGAGCGCCCCCGCCCCCAGCACCGCGAAGCTCTGCGGCGAGTTCCAGGCCCACCCGGTTCCGCCTTGCAGCACCCCGAGAATGAGCAGCGACACCGAGACGCTGAACAGCGCGGCCCCCGCATAGTCGATGCGATGTTCCCGGCGTTCCACCTTCTCGGTGAAGCGCGACCAGATCATCCACCCGGCGAGAAGACACAGCGGGATGTTGATCAGGAAGATGCCGCGCCAGAGGTCGAACTGCGCGAAGACCCCGCCGAGCGTGGGGCCGACGACGGCGGCGATCGCCCAGACGCTGGCCATGTAGCCCTGCACCTTGGCGCGCTCTTTCAGGGTGTAGATGTCGCCGACCATCGTGATGACGATCGGCAGGATCGCCCCGGCCCCGATGCCCTGCACCGCGCGGAAGACGATCAGGCTCGGCATGTCCCAGGCGAGGCCGCAGAGGATCGAGCCGAGCAGGAACACGCCGATGCCCCACAGGATGAGCGGCTTGCGCCCGAACAGGTCGGCCAGTTTGGCGTACACCGGCACGGTGACCGCTGACGTGAGCAGATAGATCGAGAACAGCCAGGGGAACGAGGCGAAGCCGCCGATCTCGGCGACGATCGATGGCACGGCGGTCGCGAGCGCGGTGCTGTCGATGGCGACGAGGCCGGTGGCGAGCATCATCGCCAGAAGAAGGGGTCCGCGCTCAGAACGGAAACCGACGGCAGTGCTCACTCGCCCTAGCCAACCATCTCGATGCACGGTCGCGCTGGTGGTTTCGTGGATGATGAGCGGGTGGATCTCGCAGCTCTCGCCCTGCTCGGCGTCGTCGTCGGGGTGCTGCTGTGGCGAGCACTCACTCGCGAACGCCGCGAGTACGTGCGGTTCAAACGCCTGCGCTCCACCGTCGCCCGGCAGCGGGTCTACCGCCGGTGGCTCATCGAGGGCGCGATCGTTCTCAGCGGTTTGTCGCTCGCGACCATCGTCGGTGCCTGGGCGCAGATTCCGCTCGCCCTCACCGCGGCGCAGCAGTGGGAGCCGATCGCCGCCGCGCGGGCGTTCCTCGCGACGGATGCCGGCATCCCGGTCGCCATCGCGATCGCCGTCGTGGTGCTCGCCGGCCTGGTGCTGCCGATCGTGTTCCTGCGCAATTCGCTCGAAGAGGCTCCGGCGATCGGTGACATCCGGGCCCTGCTCCCGCGCGCTCGCGGCGAGTTGCCTTACGGAGCGGCGCTGTCGGTGAACGCCGGCGTGTTCGAAGAGCTGCTGTTCCGCCTCGGGTTTCCCGCTCTCGCCTTCGCGGTGACCGGCGATGCGCTCGTCGCCTTCCTCGGAGCGACGCTGCTCTTCGGCGTGCTGCATCTGTACCAGGGTGCCCTCGGCATCCTGTTCTCGGTCGTGCTCGGTGCGGTGTTCGTCGCGCTCTACCTGATCACCGGGTCGATCGTCGTGCCGATCGTGCTGCACGCGATCATCGACCTGCGCTCGATGGTGCTCATCCCGATCGCGCTGGGCAGGGCCTGGGAAAAGCCCTGAGCGTCGGCGGCGGGTGGAAAGCTGGCGCCATGTTGACGTACGACGGATCATTCAGCGGCTTCTCGGTCGACGACGAAGCGGCGGCGCTCAGTTTCTACCGCGACTCCCTCGGCGTCGAGGTCGACGACACCGGGATGGGGCTCCGCCTGCGGCTGCCCGGCGGTTCGGTCTTCATCTATGCCAAAGACGACCACGTGCCCGCGACGTTCACCGTGCTCAACTTCCAGGTCGCCGACATCGACGCGGCCGCCGCGCAACTCGCTGAGTCAGGCGTCGAGCTGGAGCGCTACCCCGGGATGCCGCAAGACGAGAAGCGCATCATGCGCGGAAAGGCGGCGGGGATGGGGCCCGACATCGCGTGGTTCACCGACCCCGCGGGCAATGTTCTGTCGATCCTCAGCGAGTGAGCCGCCACTCCGCGGGTTGAGGAGCGCACCGCCTGAATCCGCCAGCGGTACGCGTCTCGAAACCCACACGCCTGCGCTCCCGGTTTCGAGACGCGTCGCCCTTCGGGCGGCGCTCCTCAACCAGCGGGAGACGGACCCTCCGCAAACAAGGCCGTCAGTACTCCGTCGACCCAGGCGATGAGGTCGGCGTCGGTGGCCTGCGGCAGTGGGATGGCCAGCGCCTTCGCGGCGCGGAACTCACGCGCGCCGGGGTAGAGGCGCTGTAGTCGCAACTGGCGGGAGTCGGGCAGTTCGGCGGGGGCGATGCGCAGGTTGCCGCCGACCGCGACGACCTCCGAGAGACCCGCCTTGATCGCCGCCCGACGCAGACGGGAGATCGCGACCAGGTTCTGCACGGCATCCGGCAGGTCGCCGTAGCGGTCGGTGAGCTCCTCGGCGACCGCGTCGATCGCATCGTCGGTGGATGCCGGCGCGGCCGCCGTGGAGAGCTTCTGGTACGCCTCAAGCCGCAGCCGCTCGCTTTCGAGGTACTCCTCGGGGATGCGCGCATCCACCGGCAGTTCGAGGCGCAACTCGGTCTGGCCTTCGGCGACGTCGCCGCGGAAGGTCGCGACGGCCTCACCGATCATGCGCAGGTACAGGTCGAATCCGACCCCGGCGATGTGGCCCGACTGCTCTCCGCCGAGCAGGTTGCCGGCCCCGCGGATCTCGAGGTCCTTGAGCGCGACCTGCATGCCCGACCCGAGTTCGGTGTTCGCCGCGATGGTCTCGAGCCGGTCCTGCGCGACCTCGCCGAGCGGCTTGCCGTCGTCGTAAAGGAAGTACGCGTAAGCCCGCTCCCGCCCGCGACCGACTCGGCCACGGATCTGGTGCAACTGCGACAGCCCGTACTTGTCGGCCTGGTCGATGATGAGCGTGTTCGCGTTGGTGATGTCGATGCCGGTCTCGATGATCGTCGTCGAGACGAGCACGTCGAACTTGCGTTCCCAGAAGTCGACGATCACCTGTTCGAGCACGCTCTCGCTGAGCTGCCCGTGGGCGACCGCGATGCGCGCTTCGGGCACGAGGTCGGCGAGCTGCGCAGCAACCCGGTTGATCGACGACACGCGGTTGTGCACGAAGAACACCTGACCCTCGCGCAGCAGCTCGCGCCGGATGGCGGCGGCGACCTGCTTCTCGTTGTACGGGCCGACGAAAGTAAGAATCGGATGCCGGTCTTCCGGTGGCGTCGCGAGGGTCGACATCTCGCGGATGCCGGTGACCGCCATCTCGAGCGTGCGCGGAATCGGGGTCGCCGACATCGCCAGGATGTCGACGTTGGTCTTCAGCTTCTTCAGCGCGTCCTTGTGCTCGACCCCGAACCGTTGTTCTTCGTCGATGATCACCAGGCCGAGGTCCTTGAAGCGGATGCCGTCGCTGAGCAGTCGGTGCGTGCCGATGACGACATCCACCGAACCGTCGGCGAGCCCCTCGACTGTCTCCTTCGACTCTTTGTCGGTCTGGAACCGGCTGAGCGCCCGCAGGTGCACCGGGAACCCGGCGAAGCGCTCGGCGAAGGTCTCCGTGTGCTGCCGCACGAGCAGCGTGGTCGGTACGAGCATCGCGACCTGCTTGCCGTCTTGCACGGCCTTGAAGGCGGCGCGCACCGCGATCTCGGTCTTGCCGTAGCCGACGTCGCCCGAGATGAGCCGGTCCATCGGGATGGGTCGCTCCATGTCGGCCTTCACGTCGTCGATCGTGCTGAGCTGGTCGGGCGTCTCGGCGAAGGCGAACGCCTCCTCGAGCTCGCGTTGCCACGGGGTGTCAGGCGGGAAGGCGTGGCCGACGCTCGCCATCCGCGCGGAGTAGAGCTTCACGAGCTCGACCGCGATGTCACGCACCGCCTTGCGCGCCTTGCCCTTTGCTGCGGCCCAGTCGGATCCGCCCATCTTCGACAGTGCCGGTGCCTCGCCCCCGACGTAGCGCGAGAGCAGGTCGAGCTGGTCGGTGGGCACGCTGAGCCGGTCGGGCGGGCCGCCGCGCTTGCTCGGCGCGTACTCGATGACGAGGTACTCGCGCACCACCCGGGCGTGCTGCGTGCCGAGCGGTCCGCGCGCGGTGCGCTCCCCCGAAGCGACCTCGCGCTGGATGAGTTCGACGAACCGGCCGATGCCGTGGGTCTCGTGCACGACGTAGTCGCCCGCCTTGAGCTGCAACGGGTCGACGACGTTCTTGCGACGGCTCGCGAGTCGCCGGGCACCGCGCGCGTCGATCGACGCCGCCCGGCCGTAGAACTCGGCCTCGGAGAGCACCGCGATCTTCGCGTCGGGCAGCGCGAACCCCGCCTCGATCGCAGCCTGCTCGAGCGTGGGTGCCACCCCGGCCTCGGCCAACACGTCGCGGGCGCGCTCGACCATCCCGGTGCCGGCGGCGGTCACCGTGACGTTCCAGCCGTCGCGCACCAGCCCGGCGACGTAGTCGACCGCGCCCTCGACCTGACCGGCGAAGCTCGGGATGACGGTGCCGGGAATGCGCACCACCTCGTCGGCGTCGGAGTCGAACGGGCTGAACGTCCACCAGGTGCGTGGGCTTGCCGCCTTGCGCAGTTGCGACACGGTGAGGAAGTCGCCGCGATCCAGGCTGATCGGCGCTTTCGCCCCCGCGGTCGCCGCACTCCACGCCGCGTCGAGGAACTCGCGGTTGGTCTCGGCCAGGCTGAGCGCGCGCGTCGCGACTCGCTCAGGGCTGAGGATCGCGACCGCGGCATCCTCGGGCAGCAGGTCGGTGACCGGCACCAAGTCGCCCACGAGGGCGGGGGCGAGCGACTCCATCCCCTCGACCGGGATGCCCTCGGCGATCTTCGCCAGCATCCCTTCGAGGCTCGGGAACTCGCGCTCCATCTCGCGGGCCCGCTGCCGCACGGCGTCGGTGAGCAGCAACTCGCGGCTCGGCAGCAGGTCGACGCGGTCGAGATCACCGTCGAGCGAGCGCTGGTCGGCGACCGAGAAGAAGCGCAACTGCTCGAGCTCGTCGCCGAAGAAGTCGGCGCGCACCGGGTGTTCGGCGTCCGGTGGGAAGACGTCGAGGATGCCGCCGCGCACGGCGAACTCTCCGCGTCGGGTGACGAGGTCGACGCGGGCGTACGCGAGCTCGGCGAGCTGAAGCGCGAGCCCCGCGAGGTCGTAGCCGCGCGCGCCGCGGGTGAGGTCGAGGGACTCGACGGTCGCCAGGCCCGGCACGACGGGCTGCAGGGCAGCCCGCACGCTCGCGACGACGACGAGGTGGCCGCGACGATCGACGTTCCAGCGGGCGATCTCGCGCAGGGTGCGCAGGCGGCGACCGACCGTCTCGGCGCTCGGGCTGAGCCGTTCGTGCGGAAGGGTCTCCCACGCCGGGAAGTCGAGCACGGTCGCGTCGGGCAGGTAGGCGAGTAAAGACCCGGTGACCGCCTCGGCCTCGCGGCTCGTCGCCGTCACGGCGAACACCGCCTGCGCGGGGCCGCGGGCGTCGAGCAGCGCGGCGATGACGGGCACCCGCAGCCCCTCGACGAGCGAGAAGTCGGCATCCTTCGTGCTCAGCTTCAGCGCGGTTTCGAGCGCGCGGGCGTGCGCCAACCCCGGAATCAACGCGTGCAGACCCACTCGTTCGAGCCTACCGGCGCGAACCGTCACTCGCGGGTTGAGTGCCCGCCGCAGGCGGGTGTATCGAAACCCGACCCGGGTAACCCGACAGGAGGTCTCGATACACCGGCCGCTGCGCGACCGGCACTCGCCCGCGAAGAAGATCAGTCCTTCGGGGCGTGCACGCGCTGTTGCGCCGTGAGAAGCCCGTCGGTCAGCACGAGCTCGGTGGCATCCGCAGCCTCGACGATGAGGTTGGGCAATGTCTCCTGCTCCGCCTTCGCGAACGGCGACAACACGTAGTCGGCGGGGTCCTGGCGTCCCGGCGGTCGACCGATGCCGACCCGCACGCGCACGAAGTCGGGCCCGGCGACGGCGATGATGTCGCGCACCCCGTTGTGGCCGCCGGGACCCCCGCCGGACTTCAGACGCACGGTGTCGAACGGCAGATCGAGCTCGTCGTGGATGACGATCAGTTTCGACGCGTCGAGCGAATAGAACTTGAGCAGGCCGGCGACGGGGCGACCCGACACGTTCATGAACGTCGACGGCACCGCGAGTGCGATGCGGTCGCCCCCCGGACGCACCCGGGTCTCGCCGACCATCGCGCCGGCCTTGTGTGCTTTGAGCGTGGTGCCGAGCCGCGACGCCAACTCGGCGACCACCATCTGCCCCACGTTGTGACGATGACCGGCGTAGCCGGGCCCGGGATTCCCGAGCCCGACCACAAGCCAGCGATCGTCGGCCATGCGAGGTGGGGTTACTCCGCAGCGTCGGCGGCCGGGGCGTCACCCTCGGCAGCCTCTGCGGCCTCACCCTCGGCGGCTTCGCCCTCGGCGCCCTCGACCTCTTCGGTCTCGCCCAGATCGACCTGGGTCTCGCCGGTGATGCCGACGATGAGCACCTCGGGGTCGGTCACGAGCGTCGCGCCGGCGGGGAGCTTGACGTCCTTCGCGAGGATGTGGCTGCCCTCCGTGAGGCCTTCGATGCTGACGGTGACGCTCTCGGGGATGTGCGTCGCCTCCACCTCGAGCGAGATCGTGTTCGAGTCCTGGTTGACGCTCGTCTCGGGCGCCGACTCCCCCTCGAGGTGCACGGGCACGTCGACGACGACCTTCTCGCCCGCACGCACCACGATGAGGTCGAGGTGCTCGATGACCTGGTGCACCGGGTCCTTCTGCACATCCTTGACGAGCGCGAGCTGGCTCTTGCCGCCGATCTGCAGGTCGAGCACCTGGTTCGCCTTGCGGATGATGAGCGCCGTCTCGTGACCCGGCAGCGCGACGTGCTGCGGCTCGGTGCCGTGCCCGTAGATGACGGCGGGGATCTTGCCGGCGGCGCGCAGGCGACGGGCGAAGCCCTTGCCGAATTCGGTGCGCACCTCGACGGTGAGCTTGTTGTCGTCCGCGTGGCTCTTGTCGTTCGCGGCCTTGTTTTCCTTGGCGGTAGCCATGGCTTTACTCCTGGATTCCGGGGCGTCAGCCCCACTTGTCGGTTTCAACTCGAACGCACGAAAGCGCGAGGAAGACGTAAAGGCTCGCCCACCGCGTCGATCACGGCCCCGCTGACGGAGCCCTCGCCGAAGTTCAGTGGCCCATGTTACAGGGCGTCGGAGTCGTCGGGAACATCCCACCGCCACCGCACCGCTCCGGCGATCGCGGCAGCGAGGAAGGTGGCGCCCGCCACCATCACCAGACCGTAGGTGGCCGGAAGGCGCCCGGGGAACCAGGGAGGCAAAGGGAACACCGCGACGAAGAGCGCCACACCCGCGACGAACACGATCGTCGCCGGCAGGATCACGCCGAACGACGACCAGCGCAGCAACAGGCCGGCCAGACCCGCGAGGGCTCCGGCCACCACGACGATCGAGGCCGAGATGCTGTCGTGGCGCAGCAACACGACGATCTGCTGCACGAAGGCTCCCCCGGCGACCAGAAGCAGCGCCGACGCACCGAGCAGCGCGACCGCGCTCAGCGACGACGACACCGCGACCGCCTTCGCGCTCGACGGCCCTGCGAGATGGCGCGAGCGGATCCCGAGGGCGGCTCCGGCGAGGAAGGTGCCCACCACAAGCGCGGTGCCCGAGAAGTAGAAGATCGTCGCGCCGTCACCGACCGCCGGATCGAGCTTCGACAGCATCCGCGTGATCTGGAACACCGGGCTGAAGATGCCGCCGGCGAAAGCGTTGCCGAACGGCACGACGAGGGCCAGCAACCCGAGCAGCCCGTGGATGGCTCCGACGACGAGCGCGCCCACCCAGTGGATGGCGAGCGAGAAGGCCGCGGCCGCGAGCAGCAGGGCGCCGCCCAAGCCGAGGGCGAGACCGCCCGGGTCGGGTTCCGACCGCGCCACGAGGGCGGCGTGAGCGGCAGCACCGACCCAGCTGAGGCCCAACCCGGCCACGGTGGCGAGACCCGCCACGAGGAGGCTGACGAAGGGCCGGAACACGGCGTCAGCCTACCCGCGGTCACTCCGACTGCCGGAGGCGATCCGTCACCAATTCGACGATCTCATCGGGTCGGAGCATCACATCCACCGGAATCACGTTCTCGTCGCCGGCGGGTTCCTCGAGCGTCGCCAGCTGCGACTCCAGCAGCGCGGTCGGCATGAAGTGACCGTCGCGCTGGGCCATCCGCGACGCGAGCAGCTCGGGCGCGCCGTGCAGGTAGACGAGCACCAGGTCGGGGGCGGCGAGCCGCAGCCGATCGCGGTACGCGCGTTTCAGCGCGGAGCACGTGATGACGACGGGCCGGTCGAGTTCGGCGGCGATGAGGTCGAGCCACGGCCCGCGATCGGCGTCGGTCAGCGGGATGCCTGCCCCCATCTTGGCGACGTTGGACTCGGGGTGCAGGTCGTCGCCTTCGACGAACGGCAGGCCCAGCGTCTCTGCGAGGGCGCGCCCGATCGTGGACTTGCCGGTGCCCGAGACACCCATGACGACGATGACGCGGCGGAGAGACATCCAGTCAACGGTAGCCTGATGCGGTGAATTCCCCGTCTTCTGCCACCGCCAACATCGGAGTCGTCGGCCTCGCCGTCATGGGCTCCAACCTCGCCCGCAACCTCGCCAGTCGCGAGGGCAATACGGTCGCCATCTTCAACCGCTCGCCGGAGAAGACCGACACGCTCGTCGCCGAGCACCCCGAGGCGAACTTCGTCGCGACGAAGTCGTACGCCGAGTTCGCGGCGGCGCTGCAGAAGCCGCGGGCGGCGCTCATCATGGTGCAGGCCGGCAAGGGTACGGATGCCGTCATCGACGAGCTCGTGAAGGTGTTCGAGCCGGGCGACATCATCGTCGACGGCGGCAACGCGTTGTTCACCGACACCATCCGCCGCGAGGCCGCCGTGCGCGCCACCGGCATCAACTTCGTCGGCGCCGGCATCTCGGGCGGCGAAGAGGGCGCGCTCAACGGCCCGTCGATCATGCCCGGCGGATCCGACGAGTCCTGGGTCACGCTCGGCCCCATCCTCAAGTCCATCGCCGCGATCGCCGAAGGCGAGCCGTGCGTCACCCACGTCGGGCACGACGGCGCCGGCCACTTCGTGAAGATGATCCACAACGGCATCGAATACGCCGACATGCAGCTCATCGCCGAGGCCTACGACCTCATCCGCCGCGGCACCGGCAAGACCCCGGCCGAGATCGCCGACATCTTCGCCGAATGGAATGCCGGCGAACTCGAGTCGTATCTCATCGAGATCACCGCCGAAGTGCTGCGCCAGGTCGACGCCGAGACGGGCAAGCCGCTCGTCGACGTCATCCTCGACCAGGCGGGATCGAAGGGCACCGGCGTCTGGACCGTTCAGACCGCCCTCGACCTCGGCATCCCCGTCTCGGGCATCGCCGAAGCGGTCTTCGCGCGGTCACTGTCGTCGAAGCCGCTGCAGCGTGCCGCCGCCGGCAACCTGCCCGGCCCCGAGGTGCACCCGGTCGCGGATGCCGACGCCTTCATCGAGGACGTGCGGCAGGCCCTCTACGCCTCGAAGATCGTCGCCTACAGCCAGGGTTTCGACGCGATCGTCGCCGGCGCGGAACAGTACGGCTGGAACATCCAGAAAGGTGAGATCGCCAAGATCTGGCGGGGCGGCTGCATCATCCGCGCCTCGTTCCTCAACCGCATCACCGAGAGCTACGCCGACGACCCGGGGCTCGTGAGCCTCATCACCGCGCCGTTCTTCCGCGGCGTCGTCACCCGCACGCAGGATGCGTGGCGTCGCGTCGTCGCCGCGGCGGCCGTCTCGGGCATCCCCGCCCCGGCGTTCTCGTCCTCGCTGTCGTACTACGACGGGCTGCGCGCGGAACGGCTGCCCGCCGCGCTCGTGCAGGGCCAGCGCGACTTCTTCGGCGCCCACACCTACCGCCGCGTCGACCGCGAGGGCACCTTCCACACGCTGTGGTCGGGAGACCGCTCGGAGATCTCGGCAACCGACTCACACTGAGCCACACCACTCGGTGGTTGAGCAGCCCGCGCAGCGGGCTGGGCCCACGCCGCCCGTTCAGGGCGGTGGGGAGCGAAACCACACCCCCGAGTAACTCGCGGGGGTTTCGACACGCGCCTGCGGCGCTACTCAACCACCGATAACGGCCAACAGGATGCCGGCGGCTGCTCCTAGGAGGACGACCGACCAGGGGGGCGCTTTCGCGACGACGAGGAGTACGAAGCAGGCCACGGCGAGGGCGAAAGTCGTGGGGTCGACGATCGCTGAAGTGAAGACGGGGTCGTAGAGGGCGGCGGCGAGGATGCCGACGACCGCGGCGCTCGCGCCCCGGATGAAGCCCTGTGCGACGGGACGGGTGCGGAGGGTGTGCCAGAACGGGAGCACGCCGATCAGGATCAGGAAGCCGGGCAGGAAGATTCCGATGAGCGCGAGAGCCGCCCCCGCCACGCCGCCCGGCCCGGGTTCGGCGAGCGCCCCGAGATACCCGGCGAACGTGAAGAGGGGACCCGGCACGGCCTGGGCGGCCGAGTAGCCGGCGAGGAACTCGTCGGATCCGACGAGACCGGTCGACACGACCTCCGCCTCGAGCAGCGGCAGCACCACGTGACCGCCGCCGAACACCAGAGCCCCGGCGCGCACGAACGAGTCGAGCAGCGTGACGACGGGCGAGCGCGCCAGGACGGCGAGCACCGGGAGACCCGCGATGAGCAGCGCGAACACCGCGAGGGCGACGACGCCGACCCACCGCGGAATCGGGAAGGCCAGGCCGCTGTCGTCGGATTCGGCCGACGCCCGGCACAGCAGCATCCCGGCGATCGCTCCGACGAGAATCGCGCCCACCTGCCCGAGCGGTCCGGTGAACGCGACCACGATCACCAGGGCGGTGACCGCGATGGCGGCGCGGCGCAGGTCGGGGGTGAGGGTGCGCGCCATCCCCAATACGGCCTGCGCGACGATCGCGACCGCCACGACCTTGAGTCCGGTGAGTGCCCCCGAAGCGATCGGGCCGTCGAACCAGGAGACACCGAACGCGAAGAGCACGAGCAGTACCGCGGACGGCAACGTGAACGCGGTGAACGCGGCCAGCGCACCGAACGGCCCCGCTCGTAACAGCCCGAGCGTGAAGCCGACCTGGCTCGACGACGGGCCGGGCAGGAACTGGCTTAGCGCGACGAGCTCGCCGTAGCCGCGATCGTCGAGCCACCGGCGTCGCTCGACGAACTCGGTGCGGAAGTAGCCGAGGTGGGCGATCGGCCCGCCGAACGAGGTGAGCCCGAGCCGCAGGAAGGCGGCGAACACCTCGCCGACGCTGCCCGTGGTGGCGGGGGCAGCGGATGCGGTCACCGCGGCATCGTATCGGCGGCGGGTCGAGGGTGGTTGAGTAGAGCGGTGTCGCACGACGAAGAAGACCCTCCGGAACTGCGCGGCTACGTTCCGGACGATAACCGGCCGTTGCGGCATCCGGCGACCCTGCGCGTGATGCGCATCGTGATCGTGCTGGGCGTGATCGGGCTGATCGTGCCGAGCATTGTGCTGACCGTGGGGCTGCAGACCCGAACCGCGAGCGCGATCTGCGCCTACGCGGTAGCCGGCGCACCGCTCGACGCCGACCCGGTCGCGCGATTCGAGGTATTCGGCCCGGCCGGTCCGTCGTGGTATTGCTACGCCCGCGAGTTCGGTGGCCGTGAGACGTTGATCGGTTCGCTCGGCCTCATCCCAGGCTAATTCCAGGGACGGGCTGTTAGCCTCCCCGCGGATGTCTTCTGCAACGAACCAGCGCTTTCGCCGCTTCAACCGTCGGGCCCTCGGTCTGACGGCGGGTGCGTTCATCCTCCTGATGGGCGTGGTCATATCGCCCCTCGCCGCGGGACCCTCTCTCGAAGAGCAGCGCGCGGAATACGCCGCCCGTTACGCCCAAGAGTTCGAGGTGCCAGTCGCGCACGCGGTTCTCGCCGCCAGCACGAGCGCCCTCAGCCGAGACACCTTCGGCGCGACCCCGGGGCCTGAGACGTTCATCCAAGGCGGGACGAACTACGACTGGGCGAAGCTGGTGCTGGTCTACGCGGGCTGGCCGATCACCGACAGCAACGTCACCGTCATCCTGCGCTGGATGCGGCAGGAGAACGGCCCTCCGGACTGGTATCGCCGCAATAATCCGCTCAACATCGGGGCGGGCGGCTTCGCGTCCTACTCGAGTCTCGACGAGTCGGCGCGGGTGGTCGCGAAGGCACTGACTACGAGCGGAATGTACAGCGAGATCGCCGCAGGGTTCGCCGCATCGGCCGACACGGCGACGATCGAGTATGCGATCTGGGCGTCACCGTGGGCGGGCGGCAACTACGCGTGGGGCGGCCACTGGTCCTATCGGCCGGTTGAGGTCGTCGCCGCACCGCGGAGCGCCTGGGGCTCCTAAGCGGCGCCGTCGAACATCGAGGTGACCGACCCGTCGTCGAACACTTCGTGGATCGCGCGGGCGAGCATCGGCGCGATCGGCAGAACCGTGAGGCGGTCCCAACGCTTCTCGTCGGGAATCGGCAGGGTGTCGGTGACGACGACCGAGTCGATGACGTCGCTCTGCAGAATCTCGACGGCGGGGTCGGAGAAGATGGCGTGCGTCGCGGCCACGACGACGCCGAGCGCGCCCTGCTTCTTGAGCGCTTCGGCGGCTTTGACGATGGTGCGTCCGGTGTCGATCATGTCGTCGACCAGCAGACACACCCGGCCCTCGACCTCGCCGACGATCTCGTGCACGCTCACCTGGTTGGCGACCCGCGGGTCGCGGCGCTTGTGGATGATGGCGAGCGGTGCGCCGAGTTTGTCGCTCCAGATGTCGGCGACCCGCACGCGGCCCATATCGGGACTCACCACGGTGAGGGTCGCGGGATCGAGTTTCGACCGGAAGTGCTCGAGCAGCACCGGCATCGCGAAGAGGTGGTCGACGGGGCCGTCGAAGAAACCCTGAATCTGGGCGGCGTGCAGGTCGACGCTCATGATGCGATCGGCACCGGCGGCCTTGAACAGGTCGGCGATCAGGCGGGCTGAGATGGGCTCGCGGCCACGGCCCTTCTTGTCTTGCCGGGCGTAGGGATAGAACGGGGCGACGACGGTGATGCGCTTGGCGCTCGCCCGCTTGGCCGCATCGATCATGATGAGCTGCTCCATGAGCCACTCGTTGATCGGTGGACAGTGCGACTGGATGACGAAGACGTCGGCGCCGCGGATGCTGTCGCCGTAGCGGGCGTAGATCTCGCCGTTCGCGAAGGTGCGGGCCTCGGTCGGAACGAGTTCGGAATCCAGCTCTTCCGCGATGTCTTCGGCGAGCTGCGGGTGGGCCCGACCGCTGACGATGACCAGTCTTTTCTCACCGGTGATCTTGATGGCCGACACGCCTGGCTCCTGCCCCTTTGGAGTTCCAGCTTAGAGGGTCACTCCTGGGCGTCCGCGGCAGCTTGGGCCGACGCGCGGTGCCGTTCGGTCCAGCCCTCGACGATCTTCAGCTGTGCGACGCTGACCGCGAGCGCGCCGGGCGGCACGTCGCGTCGCACGACAGTGCCGGCTCCGATCGTGGCGTCGTCGCCGATCGTCACGGGGGCGACGAACGAGTTGTGGGTACCGGTATGCACGTGCGACCCGATCGTCGTTGCGTGCTTGGTGAAACCGTCGTAGTTCGCGGTGATCGCTCCCGCGCCGATGTTGGTGCCCTCGCCGATGGTCGCGTCTCCGATGTACGACAGGTGCGGAACCTTCGCGCCGGCGCCGATCTTCGCGTTCTTGGTCTCGACGTAGGTGCCGATCTTGCCGCCCTCGCCGAGTTCGGTACCCGGGCGAAGGTAGGCGAACGGCCCGACCGTCGCGCCCTTGCCGATCACGGCGAGCGTCCCGTCGGTGCGCTTCACCACGGCATCCTCACCCACTTCGCAGTCGAGAAGCGTCGTGTCGGGGCCGATCCGGGCACCCCGCGCGACGGTGGTCGAACCCGAGATGTGGGTGTTCGGCAGCAGCTCGACGTCTTCGGCGAGAGTCGCGCGCAGGTCGATCCAGGTGCTGCCGGGATCGTGCACCGTCACTCCGGCTAGCTGCCAGCCGCGCACGATCATCGCGTTCAGCCGACCGGCGGCGCGGGCGAGTTGCACGCGGTCGTTGATGCCCTCGACGATCCAGGCATCCGGGGCGGGCACCGCTTCGACGGGCGCTCCGGATGCGTGCAGCAGTCCGACGACATCCGTGAGGTAGCGCTCGCCCTGCGCGTTCGCGGTCGCGAGCTGCGGCAACTGGGTGCGCAGTGACGAGACGGTGAAGACGTAGGTGCCCGAGTTGACCTCGCTGATCGCCCGCTCGTCGTCGGTCGCGTCGCCGTGCTCGACGATCCGGATCAACGCACCGTCGGCATCCCGCACGATGCGCCCGTAGCCGGTTGCGTCCTCGACGATCGCCGAGAGCAGCGTGGCGGCGGCGGTGGCGCGGCGGTGCGCTTCGAGCAGCCCGGCGATCGTGCCGGCGTCGAGCAGCGGCACGTCGCCCGAGATCACGACGACGTCACCCTCGAAGTCGTCGGGCAGCGCCCCAACGGCGACCTCGACGGCACGACCGGTGCCCGGGATGTCATCCTGGTCGACGACGAGCGCCTCCGGCAGGAACTCCGCGACCGCGGCGGCGACGAGGTCTCGCTCGTGCCGCACGACCGTGACGACGTGAGCGGCCGACAGTTCGCGCGCCGTGGCGAGCACGTGCCCGAGCAGTGGCACGCCCGCGAGGTCGTGCAGCACCTTGGGCCGGGATGACTTCATCCGAGTGCCCTGCCCGGCAGCGAGGACGACGATGGCGAGCCGTGAGTCGGTCATTGCCCCATTCTCTCCTGCCGAACGGGCCAGTCCTCACCTTCGATCGGCGGCCCGGCCGCCGTGACGGCGCCGACGATCAGGGTCGTGAGCCGATCGACGAACTGCTCCGACGACTCGGGGTCGCCGGTGAAGAAGTCGGCCCCGTAGATGATGCGCACGACACATTCCGAGAAGACCGTGCGCCCAGCGGCCTCGACCGCGGTTCGCTTGCCCGGCACGTGCTCGAAAACGCCGCGGAGGGCGATCCGGGATTCGATCGCGCCTCGGCCGCGGAACTCGGCGTCGACCGAGGCGCGCAGAATGACGGCCCGCAGCAGGGCCCCGTGCCGCTCGAAGGTTTCCAGCATCGCCTCGGTGGCCCGCCGAGCGGCCGTCTCGAGACCTTCGCCGGGCCGGACAGACTCGGCGAGTTGCGCCTGGGTCGACGCGACCCGCACCATGCCGTACTCGTAGACGGCGTAGAACAGGCCGTTTCGGCCGTCGACCCGCGCATAGAGCGACGGCGCCGAGATGCCGCATCGGCGGCACACCTCCGAAACCGTCAGTGCCTCCCATCCGCCGGTCTCCAGCAGTTCGAGGCCGGTTTCGAGGATGCGCTGCCAGCTCTCGCGGGTGCGGTCCTGTTTCGGCGGGCGCACCGCGGGCAGACGGGCGGACGGCGGGGTCGGCATCTTGCGATCATCTCGCACCCGACCCTCGCCGCCTGCGATGCTCACGCGTTCGCCAGCGTCTCCTCGCCCATTTCCTGCAACTGGTCGACGATCTCTTGCGGGCTGCGGTCGCCGACCTGCTTCTGCAGCATTCCGGTGCGGTCGAGCATGAAATCGCGAAACGGGCGCAGAAGTCTCGGGATGTGATGGAACGCCTGCCCCAGCACGTAGGCCTGTTGAACCTGCGCGGTGGTGTGCGGGATCCGCTTCTCGTCATACACAGCGAGAGCCGCCGCGACATCCGTCGTCGAGCTCAGGTCGACGTGTTTCAGCAATTTAGCGAGTGCGTAGCCGTCACCGATCGACATGCCCGCGCCATACGCGGCGTAGGGCGAGGTCGCGTGAGCCGCATCGCCGGCAAGCGTGATGCGGCCCTTCGACCACTGCGTGAGCGGCTTCCGATCGCGGATGACCCACCGCTGGGTGTTCTGAGGCGTCGTGGCCGCGATGAGGTCGGTGAGTGGCGCACCGAAGTCGCGCGCGGTCTCCAGTGCGTGGGCCTTGAGGTCGGCCGGCCCGGGCTTCTCGGGATCCCAGGCCTGGAGCACCCACCATTGGTAGCCGTCCTTGCCGTGGTCGCGAATCGACGAATAGCTGCCTTGCACCCATTTCGTGTGCGAGATCACCGCCTCGTTCATCGTGGCACTCGCCGGTAGCTGGTCGGTATGCCCGCCGATGATCTGAAGCCGGTGTTCGCGCTTCGGCGCGTCTCCCCACAGGTGCGCCCGCACCGTCGAGTCGATGCCGTCGGCTCCGATCAGAAGTGGCGTCTCGACCTTCGACCCGTCGGCGAAGGTGAGTTCGACACCGTCGCCGTGATCGTGGATGCCGGTCACCGTGTGATTGACCTTGATCACGCCATCGGGCATCGCCGCAAGCATCCGCTCGTAGAGCACCGGGCGCAGCATGCCGATGAAGCCGCCCTGATAGCGCGCAACCACTTCGGCAGGCAGATGCACGTCGGCGCGCACGTGCCCCGTGTACGCGTTCACGAAGGAACCGTGGCACGGCGACCCCAGGTCGACGACATTCACGCCCATCTCTTCGAGGGCCCGGATGGGCGGTGGCCAGAGGTTGAGGATGTTGCCCGCCGCACGGGCTTCCGGGTAGCGCTCGTAGACGCGCACGTCGTGTCCCACCGTGTGGAGCGCCAGCGCGGCAGCCATGCCGGCGGGGCCGCAGCCCAGGACGGCTATCGGGTTGGTCATCGTGATTCCTCTTCCTCGAGGGTCGGGTCCGAAAGATCGGGATGCGGCGACGCTAAGGCCCTGGATGCAATTTGTAAACCCATTACAGTTACTATCGACGACACCGATCCGAGCCATCAGCAACGAGGATGAACGCTCGCCACCGCAATCACTGAACCTGATATCAGGGATCGACAACCACACGTTCCCGGATAAGTCCCGCGGCCGTAGCGTGGCTAGGGCGCGACGGTGCGAGCCGCGACGCGGCGAGCGGAGATTCCATGTTCATGTACTTCCCCACCAACTACGTCTGGAGCATGGCCGCGGTCGCGGCCCTCAACAACGGCGGTTTCATCGACGAAGTCGACCGGGCGTGCAAGCCCGTGCTCGAGGCCTCCCAGAACGGCGACGACGTCGGCACCGAACTGCTCTACGCGTCGTGGGCGGCCGTCGCCGATCGGCTGGTCGCCTCTGCGGATGCCGATGTCGCCATCGGGCGGTTGATCGGCGCCGGCGACAAGCTCTACCGCGCGAGCCTCTACACCTCCCAAGCCGAGCGACTGCAGGCTCCCGGATGGGACGGCCGGGTCGCCGCGTACCAGAAGTCGATCGACCTGCTGCTGCGTCACATCGAGCTCTCGGGCAGTCCCGTGACGACCGTCGAGGTCCCTTACGAGAACACCAGCCTGCCGGGATACTTCCACCCGGCCGACGATGCGTCGGTGCCCGAGGGCACGAAGCCGCCGGTCATCATCCTCTGGAACGGTCTCGACTCGACCAAGGAGATGATGTACTACTCCGGCTTCCCGCAGATGCTCGCCCGGCGCGGCATCGCGACCCTCATGGTCGACACTCCCGGATCGGGCGAAGCGATCCGGATGCGCGGCCTGACCTCGCGTTATGACACCGAGGTCTGGGCTGCGGCCTGCGTCGACTACCTCGAGGGCCGCGGCGACATCGACCCCGCAGCGATCGGGATCACCGGCTGGTCGCTCGGCGGCTACTACGCGCCGCGCGCCGCGGCGTTCGAGAAGCGCATCGCCCTCGTCGTCGCGTGGGGCGCCAACCACGACTGGGCCGAAGTGCAACAGCGCCGGCTGCAGCGCGAGGGCGAGAACCCCGTGCCCCACTACTGGGACCACGTGCAGTGGGTCTTCGGCGCCACCTCGATGGACGACTTCATCGAAAAGACGAAGAACATGACTCTCGACGGGGTCGTCGAGAAGATCACGGTGCCGTTCCTCATCACCCACGGGGCGAACGACCGGCAGATCCCCGTCGCCTACGCGCAACGCTCGGCGGAGCAAGCCGTCAACTCCCCCAAACTGGAGCTGCGCATCTTCGACGAACCCGAGGGCGGCACGGAGCACATCTCGATCGACAACCTCACCTACGTCGCCGGCTTTGTCGCCGACTGGGTCGCGGAGACGTTCACCGAACTGCGCGGCTGACGACGCGTTAGCCTGCCAGCATGGCGACGAAGCCGCTCTCTCGACTCGACCTCAACCTGCTGGTCGCCCTCGACGCCCTCCTGACCGAGCGCAGCGTCACGCGCGCGGCCGAACGATTGAGCCTGAGCCAGCCCGCCCTCAGCGCATCGCTTTCCCGGTTGCGCATCCACTTCGGCGACCCGATCCTCGTGCGCGAAGGCAACAGCTACACGCTGTCGCCGCTCGCCATCCGTCTCGTCGATCAGACGGCGATCGCACTCGAGTCGGCCAGGCGGGTGTTCGCCGCGCACGCCGAGTGGGATGCGAGCGAGTCCACCCGTGAGTTCGTCATCTACGGCTCCGACTACTCGTTCGTCGCGATCGGGCGGCACGTCTCCGCGCTCGCGGCCGAGCGAGCTCCCGGGGTGCGGTTCCGGTTCAACCTGCACTATCCCCAGTTCGTCCAGGATGCCGGGCACGTTCTGCGTACCGTCGACGGCATCCTCATTCCACACGGCCCCGTGGAGGGCTTGCGGTATGTCGACCTGTTCTCGGATGGCTGGGTCGGGGTGGCCGCGACCGACAACACGCTGGTCGGCGACGAGATCACCATGGAGGTCGCGGCGAGCTCCCAGTGGGTGTTCACGTACCAGTCGCAGCTTGCCTTCACCTCCGCCGGTCGCCAGCTTCAGGAACTCGGCGTCGAGCCGAAAGTCCAGACCGTCGTCGAGGGTTTCCTCGCGATGCCCGCGTTCATCGCCGGAACCCAACGGCTCGGACTCATCCAGGCACGTCTTGCCCCGTTCGCCGCGAACCATGGTGGGGTGAAGGTCGTCTCCCTGCCGTTCGAGGCGACGCCTCTCCAGGAGGCGCTCTGGTGGCATCCGGTGCACGACCGCGACCCCGAACATGTGTGGATGCGGTTGCTCTTCGCGGAAGCCGGCCGAACGATCGCCGCCGAGTGACGCCCGGCTAGAGCTCGGCGCGGGTGCGGGCACGCGAGCGGACGCGCGCCGGGGGGATGGAAGGGGTCTCCCGGGATTCGGCGATCACGTTGCGGATCTCGCCGAGGCGCTCGACCCGCATGACGACCTCGTCGCCGAGAACGAGGGGCGAGGGCAACAGATCGCCCGCGCGTCCCCAGAGCTCCGCAAGACATCCGCGGCCGCACGTGCCGGAGCCGAGAACGTCTCCCGGCACGACCCGGGTGTCGCGGCTTGCATACGCGACGAGTTCCTCGAACGGCCAGCCCATGTTGCCGAGCAGATCGGTGCCGACGGTCACGCCGTTCACCAATACCTCGAGTTCGAGCTGCAGGAAGCCATCTTCGTCGACGAGGTCAGCCACTTCGTCGACCGTCACGAGCACCGGCCCGAGGGTCGTCGCAAAGTCCTTGCCCTTGCTCGGGCCGAGCCGCACGGCCATCTCGCGGGCCTGCACGTCGCGGGCCGACCAGTCGTTCATGATCGTGTAGCCGAAGATGTGCTGGGCGGCTTCGGTGGGATCGAGGTGCGCGCCATCCCGGCCGGGCACCGCGCCGATGACGGCGGCGACCTCGAGCTCGAAGTCGCGTCGGGCCGAGGCCGCCGGGAACACGACAGGGTCGCCCGTGGCGATCACCGAGTGCGGGTTGCTGAAGTAGAACGTGGGGTACTCGTACCACTCCGCAGGCACGTTGCCCCGGCCGTCCGGACCCGCCGTCATGCCCTCGACGTGCTCCTCGAAGGTCACGAAATCGCGGATCGTTGCCGGGCGCAATGGCGCGAGCAGGGTGACGCCGGCGAGCGAGACTGCGTCGTCGGTCATCCCCGCTGCGACGTCGGCACCGATCGCGAGCGCGCGGTCGAGGCCGGCTTCGAGGAGATCCTGGATGCCGACGCCGGCGGGGAGTTCGGCGACGCGGTCGCGCACGACCACTCCCTCGCGGATCGCGGAGTCCCCCGGGATCCGCCAGCGCGCCAGTCTCACGCGGGGACGCTCGTCAGCGCGGCGATGCGACCCATGAGGCCCGGCACGTCGCCTTGCACATGGTCGAGCTGCCACTGGCCGAGTTGCAGTGAGGCCTCGACGATCGTGCGGGCACGGTCGAGCCGGCGGCGGGTGAACTCATCCCACCCGGCGTCGTCAACGGCGGTCGCGCGCGCGAGGATGTCGCACAGCACGAGCGCGTCTTCGGCGGCCTGCGCGCCACCTTGGGCGATCGTCGGCGGGCAGCTGTGCGCCGCGTCGCCGATCAGCACCACGCGTCCCCGGTTCCACGGGCCGTCGATGAGGTGCGACGTGAACCAGGTGTAGTTGACCCGGGAGTCGGCGCCGAGGCTCTCGCGGATCTGCTCCCACGGACCGCCGTAGGCCCGCGACGACTCGCGCATGATCTCGATGGCCTGCTCAGGCGTCACCGCGGTGCGATCCTGCTTGTCTTCGACGAGGTAGGCGTACATCATGGCGTCGCTCGTCGGGCAGTAGCCGGCGATGTACATCGGCCCGCCGTAGTAGAGGTCGGTGTGCGTCACCTCCTTCGGGCGCGGCACGAAGGCACGCCAGATGCCCATACCCGTGGGCTCCGGCTTGACGTCGATGCCGATCATCGTGCGCACGGCCGAGTTGAGACCGTCGGCTCCGATCAACAGGTCGACGCGTGCGGTCGAGCCGTCGCTGAGCGTGAGGTCGACACCGTCGGCATCCTGAGTGAGCGCGTCGACGACGATGCCGTAGTGAACGCGCGCCCCGAGCGACGTCGCCCGGTCGAGCATGATCTGCGCGAGGTCGGGGCGGTACATACCCGCGGCGGCGGGAAAGTCGGGGCCACCGGTCTTCGCGTCGGGGATGACCGCGATCACCGGTGCGTCGGGCCCCGGCGCGCGAAGGCCGAGCCGGTCGGATGACCAGCACTTGGCTTGCACCTCGTCCCAGATCCCGAGGCGGGCGAAGCTGCGCAGCGCGTTGCCCTGGAGGGTGATCCCTGAACCGAGCGCCGACAACTCTGGCTTGATCTCGTAGACGTCGACCTCGACGCCATCCTCGGCCAGCAGGATGGCGGAGGCGAGTCCGGCGATGCCGGCTCCGGCGATCGCGACGCGCTGCACTGCGCTCATGGGCGTATCCCTTCGGTGGTGGATGCCGCTACTTGACGGCGATGGGGTTGACGGGTGAGCCGACGGCGCCGGTGATGCGCAGCGGCGGGGCGGTGAGCAGAAAGTCCCAGCGCCCGTCGGCAGCGCAGTCCTCGGCGAGCGCGTCGAAGTCCCACATCTCGCCGATGGTCAATCCCATATTGGGGATGACCACCTGGTGGAGGGGCTGGAAGGCGTCGTCGAACTCGTTGGGGCGCACCTCGAAGCCCCAGGTGTCGGTCGCGACCGCGGCGAGTTCGGTGGCGTGCAGCCAGCGGGCGGTCGTGAAGCTGAGCCCGGCAGCCGGGCCACCGGCATAGCCGTTCCACCCGTCGCGTTTGGCTCGCGCGAGCCGGCCGGTGCGCACCAGCAGGATGTCGCCGCGACCGACGCGCGCGCTCTCGCCCTGCGCCGAGATGGTGGCCTCGAGGTCGCCGACCGTGATGGGGTACCCGTCTTCGAGCTCGCCGTCGCTCCTGAGGTGTCGAGCGACATCCAGGAGCACCCCTCGCCCGACGAGCTGGGACGCCATATGCTCGATCCCGGTGACGAGGTCGCCCTCGCTCGTGACGACCCGTTCGGCCCGCCGCCCATTCCAGGCCATCCCGTGGTCAAAGATGTGCCCGAGTCCGTCCCACTGGGTCGAGCACTGCAGCGGCATGGCGATGACGTCATCCGCGCCACCGATGCCGTGCGGAAAGCCCTGGTTTCCGAGGGCGGCGTCGACGCCGGTGTCGGTCATGGTGTGCACCGGGTTGGTGCGGCGGCGCCAGCCGGTCTGCGGGCCATCGGTGTCGAAGCGCTGCGAGAGCGAGAACGTCGCGCCGCGCCGCACGAGGGAGGCGGCCTCGAGCCGCTTGGCCTCGTCGAGAAAGTTGAGGGTGCCGAGCACGTCGTCGGCGCCCCAACGGCCCCAGTTGCGCACGTCGTTAACGACCCGGGCGATCTCGCCTTCGGGATCCGAACGGTCCAGGGTCATGGGTCTCCTCCCGGCGATCCGCAGCGTCGCGCACCCGTCGGGTCTCCAGTGTCGACCAGTCGGCGATCATCATGGAAGGCGCACTCGATGATGCGGGTCATCCACCAGATTGATGACCCACACCGGTATCGGTGTCATCGATTCCCGGCATCGGCGTTCTCGTATTCCCTGATATCCCGTCGAGGGCGACAGTGGACCAGACCGGGCACGGAGCCCGTCACCGTGACCGAAGAGGATCGACGATGATCAAGTTGCTGTCCCACCTCGCCCACATCGAGATCACCGCTCCCGATGTCGAGGCGAGCGTGAAGTTCTACGAAGAGCAAGTCGGCCTGCGCGTCTTCGCCCGCGAAGGTGACAACGTGTACCTCCGCTGCTGGGGCGACTACTACAACTACTCGCTCGTGATCGCCCCGGGCGACCAGCCGTCGCTTGGCGCCATGGCGTGGCGCACCTCGAGTGCCGAAGCGCTCGACGAGGCGGCCAAACGGGTCGAAGCCGAGGGCATCGAGGTGACGTGGTCGAACGACCGCCTGAGCCTCGGCAAGAGTTTCCGCTTCGTCGGGCCGTACGGCCACACGATGGAGTTGTTCTGGGAGGTCGAGAAGTTCCACGGAACCGGCGACCAGGCGTCGATCTACCCCGACCGGCCCGAACGCCGTAGCCGCCACGCGGTCGCGCCGCGCCAACTCGACCACGTCACCGTCGCCGCGAGCGATGTGCGCGGGATGGCCGACTGGTACAGCCGGGTCCTCGGTTTCCGCATCATGGCCCACACCGTGCTCGAAGAAGCGCCGGTCACGGTCTTCACCGTGGTCACGACGAATGAGAAGTCCCACGACCTCGGCATCGTGCTCGACGGTTCGAAGGTCGCCGGACGCATCAACCACTACGCGTACTGGGTCGACACCCGCGAAGACCTGCTCCAGGCGGCCGACATCCTCATGGAGAACGGCACCGACATCGAGTACGGCCCGAGCATCCACGGGATCGGCGAGCAGAACTTCCTCTACTTCCGCGACCCGTCGACGATGCGCGTCGAGGTCAACACCGGCGGCTACCGCAACTACGTGCCCGACTGGGAGCCGAACGTGTGGAAGCCCTCGCAGGGCCCGAACAACTTCTACCGCAACTCGTCGATGCCGATGTCGATGACCGAATCGTTCCCGCCGGCCGACATGCCGTCGGCGACCGAAGAGGGCATCCACCCCGACACCCGCGAGGCGCTGTTGCAGAACATGAACCCCTACTCGAAGCACGGGCAGGGCTGATCCGAGGGCGCGAGGGAGTCACCGTGCACCCGGAGTTCGCGGGACGCACCGTCGTCGTGACGGGGGCGTCCCGCGGACAGGGCCGTGCCACGGCGCTCACCCTGGCCGAGCGCGGCGCACGCGTAATCGCGCTCGACCTCGACGATCAGGCGCAGTATCCGGATGCCGGCATCGTGTACCGCCGACACGATGTCGCGAACGAAGCCGACTGGACAGCGCTGGCCGAGTCGCTGCTGGCCGAGTCGTTCGCGGGCGACCCCGTTCATGGGCTCGTCAACAATGCGGGTGTCACGCTGCGCAGTCGACTCGGCGAGGTGAGCCTCGACGACTGGAACCGTGTTCTCGCCGTCAATCTCACCGGAGCGATGCTCGGGATGCGCACCCTCGCGCCCCTCATGATCGACGGATCGTGCATCGTCAACGTCGGCTCGACCGCGGCGCTGATCGGCCACTACCCGGTCGCCTACACGGCGAGCAAGTGGGGTCTGCGCGGCCTGACGCACTCGGCAGCGACCGAGCTCGGACCGCGGGGGATCCGCGTCAACATCGTGCATCCCGGCTACATCGAAACCCCGATGACGGCGAATGCACCCGCCGCGATGCTCGAAGCGCACCTCGAACTCACCCCCCTCGAAAGATCGGGACTGCCCACCGAGGTCGCCGAGGTGGTTGCGTTTCTGCTCTCCGACGCCGCCGGCTACCTGACCGGAGCCGAGATCCCGGTCGACGGCGGCACCAGCTCGTCGGGCGGCGCGAAGCTCATCGCCGACCGCATCGCCCGCGCCGCTCCGCGCATATAGATCGCATCGATTGCTGATATCCACGAATCAGCCTTCCCAATGACCTAGGCGCGGAGCATCGTGAGGAGCGATCGCTCCTTGCACCCACGAAGGAACCGAGAACGGCCCGAGGGCCACGTCGTCAAAGGAGACAACAACCCATGCATCGTCAACCCCTGTTGCGCCGAGCCCTCGTGGTCGGCGCGTCGGCGACCATCGCGCTCCTCGCGCTGGCCGCGTGCACCACTCCCGAACCCGCCGAGACCACCCCTGCAGCCGGAGGCACCGATTCGTCGGCCCTGCTCGCGGAGGCGTATGCCGGAAACTTCCAGGCTCCGCCGACCGAGCCGGTCGAGGTAACCGAAGACATCTCGCTCTGGCACGTGTCGTGCGGTGAGGCCATCGTCACCTGTTCGGCGCCTGCTGCTGCCGCCGTCGAAGCGGCCACGGCTATCGGCTGGGAGGCCAACATCTGCGACGGCAAGTTGAACCCGGAGGGTTGGGGCACGTGCATCCGCCAGGGCATCGCTGCCGGAGCCGACGTGATCACCCTGATCGGCGTCGACTGCGCACCCATCGCCGGCCCGCTCTCCGAGGCCGCAGACGCCGGAATTCCGACGATCGGCGTCGGGGCGAACGACTGCGACGTGATCGGCGGCGACCCGCTGTTCACCGCGGTCACCACTTCGCTGCCCGACACCGCGTACGAAGAATGGTGGAAGAACGTGGGCGCCACGCAGGCCAAGTGGCTCGTCGGCGTCAACGATGGCGCCGCGCAGGCCCTGCAGATCGTCTTCCCCGACCCGGCGTTCGGCCCGGTCATGGCCGCCGGCTTCGAGGAGGAAATCGCGAAACACGAGGACAGCTCGATCGTCGCAACCCTCGAGATCACCAACGCCGACGTCGGATCTGGCGCGCTGGTGCAGAAGTTCTCGACGGCGCTGCTGCAGAACCCCGACATCAACGCGATCGCGATTCCGATCGACGGCTGGCTTCTGGCCGGTGTCGCTCAGGCGATCGAAGCGTCGGGACGCTCGGAGCAGCTGGCGGTCATCGGCGCCTTCGGATCGATCCCCAACTTCGGCCTGATCGCCGAAGGAACGGGTGCGGATGCCACCGTCGCCTGGCCCACCGACTGGGACGGTTACGCCGCGGTCGACGCGAGCCTGCGGGTTCTCGCCGGTCAGGACGTACTGCCGACCGGCCTCGGGGTTCAGGCCGTCGATGCGGACAACAACCTTCCCGCACCCGGCACGCCGTTCAGCTTCGAGCCCGTCGTCGACTTCCGCGCCGCCTACCTGGCGGCCTGGGGCGTCGACTAAACCATGACGGTCCCGCCGGCACTTGAGGCCACCGACGTCGTGAAGACGTTCGGCGGGACCGTCGCCCTTGCCGACGCGCAGCTGCGCGTCGGCAAGGGCACCATCCACGCTCTGCTCGGCGGCAACGGCTCGGGCAAGTCCACCCTCATCAAGTGCATCGCCGGGGTGTATCGCGCCGATGCCGGACGAATCGTCGTGCACGGGCAGGAGCGGGCAGCCGGCGACCAGACCCCCGCGATCGCCCGCCGCTCGAGCCTGCACTTCGTGCATCAAGACCTCGGCCTCTTTCCCCAGCTCAGCATCGCCGAGAACATCGCCCTCGACCGCGGCTACCCGACCGTGCGGGCACTCGGCGCGGTGCGCTGGTCGCGCCTCGAGGCAGACGCCGCCGCGCTGCTCGAACGCTTCGAGATCGCCGCCTCACCGCGTACCCCGGTTGGCGCGCTTCGACCCAGCGAGCGCAGCATGGTCGCCATCGCGCGAGCCCTCGCCGACGCTCGCGACGACGCCATCCTGCTGCTCGACGAACCGACCGCGACGCTGGCCGAGCACGAGTCTCGGGAGCTGCTCGCCGCGCTGCGGAGGCGGGCGGATGCCGGCCAGACCATCGTGCTCGTCAGCCATCGGTTTCCTGAGGTACAGGGTGTCGCCGACGACGTGACCGTCTTCCGCGACGGCCGGGTCGCCGCGAGCGACACGATGGGGCAGATGCCGATCGAACGGCTGGTCGCCGCCATGACGGGTGGCGCCGAACTTCCGCATCCCGCGCGCGTCGCCGTGAAGGCGGGCTCGACCGAACGATTGCGACTCTCGGGGCTCGAGGCAGGAGCCCTTCGGGGGGTGGACCTCGCGGTGGCCGCCGGCGAGATCGTCGGCTTAGCGGGGCTCGGCGGCTCGGGGCGGTCGAGTCTGCTCCGCGCCGTGTTCGGGCGCATCCCGCTGCGCGCCGGTTCGATGGCGCTCGACGGCGTCCACTTCAGGTCCGAATCAGCAGCGCAGTCGATGGCGCACGACGTCGCTCTCGTGCCGGAAGATCGGCTCGGGGAGGCCGCGTTTCTCGACATGTCGGTGCGTGAGAACACCAGCATCACCGTTCTGCGCCGGTTCTGGCGCCGATTCCGGATCTCGCCGTCGGCGGAGCGGCGGTCAGCAGAAGGTCTCGTCACGATCTTCGGCATCCGTACACCCGGCATCGAGACAACCCTCGGATCGCTCTCCGGCGGCAACCAGCAGAAGGCCATCCTGGCCCGCTGGCTTCAGCGCGACCCGAAGGTGCTTCTGCTCGACGAGCCCAGCCAAGGCGTGGATGTGGTGGCTCGCGCCGACATCTCGGCCCACGTCGTCGCCGCCGCTGCACGGGGCACCGCCGTGATCGTCGCCTCATCCGACCTCGACGAGCTGTTCGCGCTCACCCACCGCATCGTGGTGCTGCGCGCGGGACGGATCGTCGCTGACCTCGAAACCGCGCGAACGTCCCGCGACGAGGTCGCCCACCTGTCGATGCTCGATTCCGAGGAAGGGATCTCCACATGAGCCAGGCCGCCATCACAGCGCGCCGTACCCCCGTTGCCGAGTGGGGCGAGCGCCTCGGGCTGCCGATCCTGCTCGCGGTGATCGTCGTGTTCTTCTCGGTCTTCCCCGCGAGCAGCCGCGCGTTCTTCTCGGTCGCCAACCTCACCGTCGTCCTGGCGAATCAGTCCGTCATCATGCTCGTGGCGATCGCGCTGATGTTCCCACTCATCGCCGGGCACTTCGACTTCTCGGTGGGTGCGATGACCGTGCTCGCCGCCGTGGTGTGCGCCGGAGCCAACGTGCGCCTCGGGCTCCCCCTCGCTGTCAGCATCCTGCTCGCGATCGCGGTCGGGCTCCTGATCGGACTCGTCAACGGCATCCTCGTGGCGCGATTCGGGCTGAACTCGTTCGTCTCGACGCTCGGTGCGGCAACCCTCATCGGCGGGCTCGTGCAGTGGTACACCGGTGGGCAGGCGATCATCGGCATCGACGCTGTACTACTGCAGTTCGGTTCACGTCAGTGGTTCGGGGTGCCTCGAGTTCTGTTCGTCGTCGTGATCGTCGCCGTCGTGGCCTGGTATGTGCTCGGCCACACGCCGTTCGGTCGCGCGCTCTACGCGATCGGCTCGAATGCCCGCTCCGCGGATCTCGTCGGCCTGCCGCGCACGCGCTATACGGTGCTCGCCTTTGCGACGTCCGGTCTGCTCGCCGGCATCGCCGGAGTGGCACTTACCGCACGCACCGGGGGCGCCAACCCGGATACGGGCACCTATCTGATCTTTCCTGCGCTCGCCGCGGTGTTCCTCGGAGCGACGGCCATCATCCCGGGACGCTTCAACGTTCTCGGCACGGTCATCGGCGTGCTGTTCGTCGCGGTCAGTGTGAGCGGCCTGACGCTCGCCGGCGCGCAGAACTGGGTGGACGCCGTGTTCAACGGCGCGGCGCTCATCATCGCCGTTTTCGTGTCGAGCATCCTGCGCAAGCGGCGATCAGGGGGCTGACGGGCCGAGCGACCGCAGACCGGGGCGGCCGTCAGCCCTTCCAGACCGTCTTGAGGTTGCAGAACTCGCGGATACCGGCAGCAGCCAGTTCTCGGCCGACTCCGGAGTCTTTCACCCCACCGAACGGCAACTCGGGGTACGAGATCGTCATGCCGTTGATGAACACGGCACCGGCGTCGAGGTTCTGGATGAACCACTCCTCGTCGTCGGCGTCGTTCGTCCATACCGCAGAGCTGAGGCCGAAGGTGGTGCCGTTGGCGATCGCCAGCGCCTCCTCGCGGTCTTTCACCCGGTAGACCGAGGCGACCGGGCCGAAGGCCTCCTCGAGATACAGGCGCATCGCGGGCGTGACGCCGTCGAGCACCGTGGGGGTGTAGAACCAGCCGGCGCGGTCGGGCGCGGAGCCGCCGGTCTGGACCGTCGCACCCTTGGCGACGGCATCCGCCACGAGCTCGGCGAGTTCGTCGCGCCCCGACTCGGTCGCGAGCGGACCGACATCCGTGGATTCGTCCAGCGGGTCGCCCACCGTCAGGGCCGCGACCTTCTCGGTGAACAGCCGCACGAACTCGTCGTAGACGTCGGTGTGCACGATGAACCGCTTCGCGGCGATGCACGACTGGCCGTTGTTCTGGTTGCGCGCCGTGGTCGCGACGGTGCTGGCTTTGTCGAGGTCGGCGGTGGGCAGCACGATGAAGGGGTCGGAGCCCCCGAGCTCGAGCACGACGTGCTTCACCTCCGATCCGGCGATCGACCCGAGTGAGCGTCCCGCCGGTTCGGAGCCGGTGAGGGTTGCCGCCTTGATCCGCGGGTCGCGCAGCACCCGCTCGACCCCGGATGCCGGGATGAGCAGGGCATGGAAGGCGCCGGCCGGAAAGCCCCCCCGTTCGAAGAGGGTGTCGAGGTAGAGGGCCGCCTGCGGCACGTTCGACGCATGTTTGAGCAGACCGGTGTTGCCCGCCATCAGCGCTGGAGCGGCGAACCGGATGACCTGCCAGAGCGGGTAGTTCCACGGCATGACCGCCAGCACGATCCCGATCGGGGCGTAGCGGGTGCCAGCGGCGGAGGCGTTGACCACCGACGGGTCGGCGAGCGTTTCGGGTGCCAGAAACTCTTCCGCGTGATCGGCGTAGTAGCGCATTCCCTTGGCGCACTTGAGCACCTCGGCGCGGGCTCCCGCGATCGGGCGGCCCATCTCGACGGTGATGATGCGGGCGACGCGCTCGACGTCGTCTTCGAGGAGCTGGGCTGCGGCCTTCATCCATTCCGCGCGCTGCGCGAACGTCGTCGAGCGCAGCGAACGGTAGGCGGCGTCGGCTGCCGCGATCCTGCGCTCCACCTCGGCTTCGCCATGCGGCTCGAACGTCTGCTCGGTCTGCCCCGTGAACGGATTGATCGTCGCGATGGCCATGCGGGTGCTCCTCGTCGGGTGAAGAAGTGACTCAACGAGCCTACGGCGCTCGAGAAGCGGGCTACGACGGAGGCTTCGGCCAGCATTATCAGGTCATATCGACGTCATGAGGTCGTAGGTGTGATGTATGCTGTTTCCGGTTGCGACGAGCGCGCCGAGAACGTCGAAGGTGTCGATGAAGATCACGGGGTACCGCATCCTGCGTTCCTTCCACGACTGGGGGCGTCCGGTCGGCGACGTCAACGGCCACATCGAGTCGGGCCTCACTCCCGTGCCGATCGTGCTCGTCGACACCGACGAGGGGCTCACCGGAGTCGGCATGGGGTCCGACCACGACATCGCGCGCATCTTTCCCGCGATCGAGGGCGAAGACCCCCGCTCGGTGGTGGCGCTCTACGACCGGATGCTCGCGCAAGTCTTCAAAGCCGGGCACTCGGGTGCGACCTTCGGGGGCATCGGAACCCTCGACATGGCGCTGTGGGACATCAAAGCCAAGGCTGCAGGTGAGCCGTTGTGGCGGCTGCTCGGAGCACGCGACCGCTTCGTCGCCGGCTACGCCTCCGGACTCGACATCGCGCTCGACGACGAACGGCTCGCCGCCTGGTACGCCACGATGGCCGCTCGAGGGTTCACCAGCGGCAAGCTCAAGGGCGGCAGAGACGCCGCCGCCGACATCCGCCGCCTCGGCATCATCGCCGACGCGCTTCGCGTCAACACTGCGACCCCCGCGCTCATGCTCGACGCCAACGAGACGTGGAATCTCAAGCAGGCCGTGCGCCACGTGAGCGCGGTCGAGGCAGTGCACGACCTGGCCTGGATCGAAGAGCCGCTACGACGCTGGGATGCCGCGGGTCACGCGCGGCTCACCCGATCCATTCGCGCCGCGGTCGCCACCGGCGAGAACCTGACCGGGCTCGAGCAGTACCTGCCGCTGTTCGACGCGGGCGCCGTCGACGTGGTGCAGGCCGGCAGCGTCTGGGGCATCACCCACTTTCTGCGTGTCGCCTTCGCCGCACACAGCCGCGACCTGCCGATGAGCCCCGTCGGCCTGACCGGCAACAACGCCGTCGCGCACGCCGCTGCCGCCATCCCGAATCACCTCTCTGCGGAGGTGCAAGACCTCGGAGCGCCGTTCGGAGTGAGCGTCGACCAGGAGTTCGCCGACGGCGGCATCGTGCTCGGCGACACTCCCGGCGCCGGGGTGTCGATCGACGAGTCGGCCATCGAGAAGCGGACTGTCGCGGCGGCCGACTGGCTCGTCAACGACGGACCCCACGTGCGACCCAAGCGCGCCGGGCTACAGCTCGTGGCCGACCCGCCCGCCCTGCGGAACTGATAGATCGGGCGCCCTACACTGAATCGCATGACCGAGGATGCTGGCCAGGGCTCCGGGCGGCGCCCCGTTCTCGTGGCATCCGCCGGTCGCGTTCCGCCCGCCCGGCTCGGCGTCGCGGTCGTCGCCGATCTCGTCGCGGCGATCGTCACCGGCACGCTCGAACCGGGCGAAGTGCTGCCCCCGGAGGGCGAACTCAGCCAGCAGTTCGGGGTGTCGCGCACCGTCATCCGCGAGTCGGTGAAGCGCATCGAAGAGAAGGGCCTCGTCGTCGTCGCCCAGGGGCGCGGCACGACCGTGAACCCGGCGAGCGCCTGGAACGTGCTCGACCCGGTCGTGCTCTCGGCGATGGTCGACCACGACGACTCGCTCGGGGTGCTCGACGAGCTCTCGATCGTGCGCGGCAGCCTCGAGGCCTCGATGGCGCGGGCTGCTGCCGAGCAGCAGACCCCGGAACGCACGGCCGCACTTCGTGCTGCCTTCGAAGAGACCCGACGCCGCATCGACGACTTCGAGGCGTACAACCAGGCCGACGCCGACTTCCACTACCTGATCATGGAGCAGTCGGAGAACCGGCTCGCCGCCAACATCACCCGCATACTGTTCGCCCGGGCCCGCGAGAGCGCCCGGTTCATCGGCACGCCCGGACCTGCCGCGATGGACGTTACCCTCGATGAGCACGAAGCGGTTCTCGAGGCGATCGTGCGCGGCGATGCCGACGGTGCTGCCCAGGCGATGCGCGATCACATCGCCAAGGCCTGGGCTCGCCGGCGCCCGCCGAACCCCCGCACCGGCGCTTAGCTTCAGCGGCGTCGCCGCCAGATGACGAACTCGGCAACGGCGAGGTTGGCGAGCCAGGCGGCCGTCATCGCGACGACGCGCCCGACCTCGTGGCTCGCTCGACCCGAGCAGGCGCACGATTTGCAGGAGCGGACCGTCACCGGCGGGCCCGTCGGCGAGCGACGCCATACAGGCCGATGAGCGCGCCGGAGGCGCCAACGCCGAACAGGATGCCGCCGACGACATACAGGATGACCGGCAGCGGGAACCCGGTGGGCCAACCTCGTCGCGACGGTCGACGGCGGGCCGGGCTCAGGTTCTGAGCCGCGCCAGTGCCCGGGATCGGGAAGGCAGCGGAACCGGTTGCTGTCGCGGGTCTTCGGTGCGGGGTGGGATGGCGACGAATCCGTGGGTCGGATCCCGCTCGATTCTCCACCCGTTGTCGTGGGTGAGCATGTGATGGTGTCGGCAGAGCAGGATGCCGTCGTCGATGTCGGTGCGCCCGCCTTCGGAGACCGGGACGATGTGGTGACTTTCACACCAGGAGACCGGCCTGTCGCATTCGGCGAAGCGACACCCTCCGTCGCGGGCGGCGAGGGCTTCGCGTTGCCGGGGGCTGAAGAAGCGCTTCTCGACGCCGAGCCGGAGTGCCTCTTCGGCGCCTTCTCGGAACTCGATGGGCAGGATGCCGGTGTCGCACATCGTGCGGGCTGCGGTTTCGACGGGAACCGCTTCGGTCTGGTCGCGGAAGAACGCGACCCCGGTGCCGGCGGCGAGGTCGCGGGCGGTGACAAGCACCCGCACCGAGTGCCGCTTCGCGCCGAGGATACGGTCAGGGTCGACCTCGCTGCCGATGCGCAGCAGGTCGACGAAGGTGTCGAGCGCGATCTGTCCGGTCGTGCGCGGGTCGGCGGCGATCGCGTCGGCCGCGGCCTGGGCCTCGGTGTCGACGAAGCGGGGACCGCCGCGGCGTGGTGAAGTTGCGGCGTCGTAGGCGGCTCCGACGATCGCGGCGGACTCGGGGTCGAGCAGCCCGCTCAACCGGGTCATGCCGTCGGCCGTCGGGATGAGCGACAGGTAGCGCTTGGCGCGGAGTTTGGCGTGCCGGTCGCGCACCCCGGCGACGTCGAGGGAGTCGCGCAGCTCCCGAGCGCGGGCAGCAACCTTCTCGACAGGGAGGGTCGGGGCGATGGAGACCAGGTGTGCCGCGGCGTCGGCGAGGTCATCTGCGGCGACGTCGGCGTCAGGAGACCCGAGCCCGGTCGAGATAGCATCCGCCTTCTCGATCGAAACGCGCCCGGAGGCCACCGCCGAGCCGACCTCGGAGAGCCAGGGGTCGGCATCCACCGTCAACAGGGTGCCCACCCGCACCAAGGCGATCGCGTCACGCTTGGAGGTGTCGGAAATCTGTTGCACGAGGTTCTCGGCGTTGCGCATCCCCTTGCGCTGAGCGAGCCCGCTGAACCCGAGCTCGGGCCGCGACCGATGGGCGATCTCGGCGGCGAACGCGGCCTGCTTCGCACCGACCAGCCGTCGGATCTCTGCCAGTTCGAGCGATCCCGCGATCAGCGCGTCGTCACCGAGCGCGGCCGGATCGGCCTGCAGCAGTTCGGCGGCGGTTGCCACGACGGGAGGGGTCATGCATCCATTCTCCCCGACATTCGAACGTATGTACTAGATAGACGAACCTGTCCGTTGATAACTCGTCGCGACGCCCCCTGTGGAGGACTCACTCTCCCACCGCGGTCAACGTGTAGAACCGCTCGAAGAACTCGCCGAGCTTCACCAGCACGCGCTGCTTCTTCTCCCCGTGACCACCGTCGGCCGAGAATCGGGATGCCGGCGGAAGCACCCGAGTGATCGCTGTTCCGGTCGCCCGCACGGCGCCATCCCGAAAGGCCGTCTCAATGAAGGCGCGCGTCTCCTCGGCCTTGAGGTTCTCGGAGGCGATGATCTGCTGCAGTTCGGCTTCCCGCCGCGCGGCGACGAAGGCCGCCCACTCGGCGTCGATCTCGCTCGTTACCGACACCGAGTCGACGAAGGCTTCGATCAGGTCCTTCTTGTTGCGCAGGCTCGGCGAGGCGTCGACCGCGCGGGTGATCTGCGCGCGGATCTCGGTGTCGTCGCCGTCGCCGCGTTCGTCGCGGTACTTGGCGACGAGCATGAGGATGTAGTCGACGTTGATCTCGATCTGCTTGATGAGTTCGATCTCGAACACGACATCGTCGACGATCGACTCCCGCTCGGTCTCATTGAGCCGTCGGAATTCGGCGTAGAGGTTGAGGTAGATGCCCTGGTAGTCCTGCCGCTGCCGTTCGGTGAGCAGCTCGTTGCCCTCGAACTCGTCGAACGAGGTGAGGATGTTGAGCAGCCGCAGCACGGCGCCGAAGATCGCGATGAACTCCTTCTGCGCCGTCTCCCCCACGATCGGCTGCCCGAGCGGGAACGCCGTCAGCAACTCCTGCACCTTCGATGAGTAGTCGGCGTAATACTCGGCATACGGCTTGAGCACCGCGATGCCGCGCGCTTCCTTGTTGCCGAAGAGCGCGAGCGCGTCGTTGGTCTCTTCTTCGAGGTCGCGGAAGGTGACGATGTTGCCGTAGGTCTTGACCGAGTTCAGGATGCGGTTGGTGCGCGAGAAGGCCTGCACGAGTCCGTGGCTGCGCAGGCTCTTGTCGACGAACAGAGTGTTGAGGGTGGTCGCGTCGAACCCGGTGAGGAACATGTTGACGACGATGACGAGGTCGATTTCGCGCTGCTTGATGCGCAGCGAGAGGTCTTTGTAGTAGTTCTGAAACTTGTCGCTTGAGGTGTCGAACGACGTGCCGAACATGTCGTTGTAGTCCTGGATCGCGTCTTCCAAGAACGACCGGGCGTCGCCGCTGAGGGCCTCCGTCTCAAAGCCTTCTTCGTCGAGCGCGCCGTCTTCGACCGCTTCGTTGGAGGCGTAGGAGAAGATCAGCCCGACCTTGAGCCGCTGGTCGGGAGTGCGCCCGAGCTGCTGCGACGCGAACTGGTTGTAGTAGATGCGCGCGGCGTCGATGGATGCCGTGGCGAAGAGCGCGTTGAACCCCTTCACCCGTCGCTCGCCGAGCGCGTACCCCTGATTGCGATGCGTCTTCTGATCGAAATGCTCAAGCGTGTACGCGACGATCTGCCGCACCCGCTCGGGCGCGAGCAGCGCCTTCTCGGTGTCGATCGCACTGACCTGCTTGTCGATAATGCCCGTCGGAGCTTTGACGGTGTTGACGTAGTCGATGCGGAACGGCAGCACGTTCTTGTCTTGGATGGCGTCGACGATCGAGTAGACATGCAGCCGCTCGCCGAACGCCTGCTCGGTGGTCTTCAGCTTCGGATTGCCACCGGATGCCATGTTGGCCGTGAAGATCGGCGTGCCGGTGAAGCCGAACAGGTTGTAGCGCGTGAACGCCTTCGTAATCGAGGTGTGCATGTCGCCGAACTGCGACCGGTGGCATTCGTCGAAGATGATCACCAGGTGGCCGTCGTAGATCGCATGGCCCTTGTTCGCCGGCGAGTCGACAAACTTGGCGAGCTTCTGAATCGTCGTGATGATGATGCGCGCGTTCGGGTCTTCGAGCTGGCGCTTCAGGACCGCCGTCGAGGTGTTCGAGTTGGCGGCACCCTTCTCGAAGCGCTCGTACTCGCGCATGGTCTGGTAGTCGAGGTCTTTACGGTCGACGACGAACAGCACCTTGTCGACATCCGGCAGTCGCGAGGCGAGCTGCGCCGTCTTGAAGGACGTGAGGGTCTTGCCCGACCCGGTGGTGTGCCAGATGTACCCGCCCGCCCCGACGGTGCCGAGCTTCTTGTAGTTGGTGGAGGTTTCGATGCGCTGCAGGATGCGCTCGGTGGCGACGATCTGGTACGGCCGCATGACGAGCAGCAGCCGGTCGGCGGTCAGCACGCAATACCGGGTGAGGATGTTGAGCAGCGTGTGCTTGGCGAAGAACGTCTTCGCGAACCCGGTGAGATCTTGAATCGGCTTGTTCTCGGCATCCGCCCACCACGAGGTGAACTCGAAAGAGTTGCTGGTCTTCTTGACCTTCGTGGCCCCGGTCGCATCCGCGATGTGCTGCCGGCGGGTGGTGTTGCTGTAGTACTTCGTGAGCGTGCCGTTGCTGATCACGAACAGTTGCACGTACTCGAACAGCCCCGAGCCGGCCCAGAAACTGTCGCGCTGGTAACGGTCGATCTGGTTGAACGCCTCCCGAATGTCGACGCCTCGACGCTTCAACTCGACGTGCACCATCGGTAGCCCGTTGACGAGCACCGTCACGTCGTACCGGTTGGCGTACTTCGCTCCGCCCGCGGCCTTGTCGATCTCGTACTGGTTGATCACCTGCAGCCGGTTGTTGTGGATGTTGCGCTTGTCGATCAGGGTGATGTTCTTCGTCGTGCCGTCGTCGCGCGCGAGCAACTGCACCGGGTCTTCCTGGATGCGTACCGTCTTGTCGACGATGCCGTCGTTCTGCCCGGCAATCTTCGTCTCGAAGAACTTCGCCCACTCGGCGTCGGAGAACGTGATGTCATTGAGCGCCTCGAGCTGGGTGCGCAAGTTCGCTACCAGTTGCGCCTCAGACGTGATCGTCAGGCGCTCATATGCCTGCGACTGGAGGAGCCGGATGAACTCACCCTCGAGTGCGGCTTCGGACTGGTAGGAACTCGCGGCCTGCGCATCGGGCACGTACTCGGCGACCACCGTGCTCTCGGAAGAGACGGCAATCGGGTCGTACTTCACCGGACCCGCGTCGCTCACGCCGCCGCCTCGGGGAACGTTAGGAGCTTGTCGCGGTAGTACTCGTACTGCTGGCGACGGGCGTCGATCTCCGCGGGCAATCCGATCGAAATGTCGTTCACGAGGGCGTCGAACTTGTCGAGGATGCCCGCGATCCGTGCTTGCTCTCCCGTGGGTGGCACAGGCAAGATGACACGCGAAAGATCGTCCTGACTGACCTTCCATACGCCAGACGACGCTTTCGCCAATCCGGCGATTTGGGCCCGAACTGCTCGGCTACCCCACACGTGGAACAAGTACCGTTGCGAAATCAACCCAAGATCGGGGCGCACTCGGATCATGGTGTCCGGGAAGGCGACTTCCGTTGTCTCGTGAACCATGGAGGCACGCGCTAGGAGGTCCCTCGAGCCGTTGCCCCGAGCGACCAGGAGGTCGCCAGCCTCAATTCGAAATCGCTTGGCAGTCTGCTCGTCCCAGGCACCGAGTTTTTGTTGGCGAACATCGACGACCGGGCCCCGCAGTGCCGTGAGTCGGAGCACTGGATAGCCGGACCCGTCGGGAACTGAACGGCCGTTCGCCAGCGGTTCTGACAGCAATCCTCCAAGCGGAGCTCTTGGAATCTCTGGCGGGAGATTCAGAAGTCGGTCCCGGTAGAACTCGTACTGGCGGCGCCGCGCTTCCAGCTCCGCTTCCAGCTCCGCTTCCAGCTCCGTGAATTGATCCAGAATTCTCACGATCCCGCGCTGCACAGCGAGTTGCGGAACCGGGATACGAAACTCCGTGATCATCGGTTTTCGGATCGAGGTCACGGTGGCTGTGACAGCCTTTGCGAGAATGAACTTCTTGAAGTGCGCTGAAAAGTAGTAGTAGGCGAACTTGGTGTCTATCGCAGGATCGTCGAAGCGGATCCGGTACGCCCGTTGGTGGAGGCCGTAGCGACCCTGGACATAGTGAAAGATCTCCCCGACGCCCCCTTCCCCTGGTATGAGAATGGCGTCTTCGTCGTACTCGTATGTGTCGCCTCGGAGGACCTCCTTCGAGCGAACGTAGAGGGGGTAGCGACCTGCATCCGTCGCGTCCTTGCGGTCGCTACTCCCGGTGCCGACCTGAGCGATGTCGCCGATCTTGAAGTACGGCGCGCCGCCCACCGGAAACCGAACGTGCAGATCGTCGACTCGGCTCACGGGGTGGTTTCCAGTCTCGCGAGGATTTCATCGATCGAGGTTCTGAGCTCGGCCTGACGCAGCACGATTCGCGCGATTTCAGCATTGAGCGTCGTGATGTCAACGACCTCGCGAGTGTCCTCCTTATCGACGTACGACGAGACGGAAATCAGGTAGTCGCGCTCAACAATCTCCGTGTTCGGCACGACCCTCGCGAAGTGGTCGGCATCCTCTCGTGCTGCGAAGGCATCCAGCACCTTCTGCTGGTGCTCGAGCAGGAGCTTGTTCTTGTTGCCGATGCGCGTGAACTCCGCCGAGGCGTCGATGAAGAGCACGTCGTTCGTCTTCTTCGACTTCTTCAGCACCAGGATGCACGTGGCGATTGTTGTGCCGAAGAAGAGGTCCGCCGGCAGCTGGATGACGGCATCCACATAGTTGTTGTCGATGAGGTACTTGCGGATCTTCTGCTCCGCTCCGCCGCGGTACATCACTCCGGGGAACTGCACGATCGCGGCGGTGCCGTTGACGGCGAGCCACGAGAGCATGTGCATCGTGAAGGCGAGGTCGGCGGCCGACTTCGGTGCGAGTACGCCGGCGGGGGCGAAGCGCGGGTCGTTGATGAGCAGCGGGTTGGCGTCGCCCTCCCACTTGATCGAGTAGGGCGGGTTGGAGACGATCGCCTCGAACGGCTCATCGTCCCAGTGGGCCGGCTCCGTCAGCGTGTCGCCGTGAGCGAGGTTGAAGTGCTCGTAGTTCACGTCGTGCAGGAACATGTTGATGCGGGCGAGGTTGTAGGTGGTGAGGTTGATCTCCTGGCCGAAGAAGCCCTGCCGCACGTTCTCTTTGCCGAGCACGTTAGCGAACTTCAGCAGCAGCGAGCCCGATCCGACGGCCGGGTCGTAGACCTTGTTCACTTGCGTCTTGCCGACGACGGTGATGCGGGCCAGCAGCTCTGACACCTCTTGCGGCGTGTAGTACTCGCCGCCCGACTTGCCGGCCTGCGACGCGTACATCTGCATGAGGTACTCGTAAGCGTCGCCGAAGAGGTCGATGGAGTTGTCTTCGAAGTTGCCGAGCGGCAGGTCTCCGATGGCGTCCAGCAGCTTCACGAGCTTCTCGTTGCGCTTCGCGACGCTCTGCCCGAGCTTCGCGCTGTTCACGTCGAGGTCGTCGAACAGGCCCTTGAGGTCATCCTCGGAGTCGGTGCCGACCGCCGAACCCTCGATGTTGCGGAACACCCGTTGCAGCGTCTCGTTGAGGTTCTCATCCTGCTTCGCCCGGCGGCGCACGTTGACGAACAGCTCCGAGGGAAGGATGTAGAAGCCCTTCTCTTTCACCGTCTCGACGCGGCCGAACTCTGCCTGGGCGTCATCCAGTGCGGCGTAGTCGAAGGCGGCATCGCCGGCCGCGTGCTCGAGCTTCGTGATGTACACCGTGAGGTTCTCGGAGATGAAGCGGTAGAACAGCATCCCCAGCACGTAGCTCTTGAAGTCCCAGCCGTCGACCGAGCCCCGCAGGTCGTTGGCGATACGCCAGATGGTCTTGTGCAGCTCGGCTCGCTGAGCCTCTTTGGTCGTCGGCGTCATGGTGGGTCCAACCTACCGACGGGGGCAGACTCTGAGGGGTCGGGCGGGCCGCCTCGGGTCAGGGTTCGGCGTAGAACGCGTAGGGGTTGAGCACTTGCCGTCGCCACAGGTAGGCCTTGTCGTTGGCACTCAGTTCGCCGATCTCAGCTGCGGCATCCCAGTTTCGCTCGATGCCATCTACGAGCAGGTCCACGCGGGCCGCCGCGTCGGTGCGGTCGAGTCCGTACTCGCGCGCGTGGCGCACCAGTGCAGAGAACTGCGAGGAACGTTCCTTTCCCTGCGAGTCAAACGCGAGGGCCTGAGTCGAGGTTTCTCCGCTGCGCGCATTGGGTGCGAGGTCGTATGCGGGCGTGAGCTCTAGCTCGGTGCCGTCCCAGAACGCCGCGTGATTGCGGGCGTGGTCGTCGCTGTTGCCGACCGCGATATTGAAGGCGATGCGGTCGAAAAACTCGGGCCCGGGGTCGACGAACCCGGTGCGCCCGCGGGAACGGATGCCCTCGAGGATCTGCGGGTACGTGGCATACCGGCCGTTCATCTCGTCCAGCCGGGCGATGGTGAGCCCCGAGACGACGTGCCGACGCCCGCCCCCAGGTATACGGTCGAAACGCTCAACCAGCAGCACGTCTCGGCCTGCGGAACGGATGAGCTTCGTGGTGGGAACACGGATGCCCACGCGTCGGGCGAGTTCCAAATAGGTCGCCTCCGACCGCACCACCGAGAACGCCTGGTCAGATGAGGATGAGAGCTTCGCGATCCATTCGACGCCGTCGTCGCCGCGCAGCAGCACCTTCGGGCGGGCACCCCCGATCGCCGTGCCGTGTTGAAGCGCGTCGGCCAGAGGCTCGCTGACCGGCTTGCCTTCGTTGATTCGAGTCGCGGCCTCAACGAGTTCGTCGAGCGACGCGGTGTCGAGCCGAGGGACGTAGTCGGTGCGCGAGATCTGGAAGTCGTTGGCCCCGAATCGATTGGTGCCCGACAGCAGCAAATACCCGATCTCGGTGATGTCTTGCTCCGCAGCGCGCTGGTGGTAGCGGATTACGCTCCGCCCCCACGAATCGGGGCTGCCATCACGCAGGCTGCCGGGGATGGTGAGGCCGTCTGCTGGTTCGAAGGTGCCGGGCCGCAGCGGCAGCTCTGGGGTGTAGAGGCTGATCGCGTCGGGGCGCTGGCGGTACGAGAGCGCGTAGGTGAAGGTCACGAACCCGGCTCGTTCGTCGACCCGACCCGCGATGACGGGCTCGGTGGCGCCTGGGAGCCATGTCCAGACGTAGGCCGTCTCCGGGCGCTGGTTAGAAGTTGTCATCGACATCGTCTCGACTCGTGCGCACCCGCGCAGGGAGCAGGGCGAGCGTGTCTTCACCTTCGCGCCGGAGGCGCGCAAGTTCGGCCGGGTCGTCGATTCCGAACACTGGCATTCCGACGAGGAAGGCCACGTGAAACACGGTCCCGACCGCGGTGCCCGTGGCGCCCGCCTCGATGTTTCGGATCGTCGGCGCAGAGATGAGGCTGCGAGCGGCGAGGTCGGCAATGGTCCAACCGCGCTGGATACGAGCAACCTTGATGCGCTGGCCGAGCGTGATGATCGCGTCGCGGGCGACGGGCGAGATAGCTACCTCATGCTTGGCCATGCTGCATTATCCTTTCTCTTAAGGCGGTTAAGAGAAAGGATAACATCACTTCGCGATCAGCACAGGGCAGAACCGACGGCCGACAGGATCGCGAGCATCGACGCCTCACCTCGCTCGCGGGCAACCCCGACAGCTGTGATCTCACCGCCGTCGACGATGCACGTCAGGTGCGAGGTGACCATCCCGGTGGACCCATTCCACTCATGCACCTCGCGCACGACGCGAACGTCGATGCCCTCGCGGCGCACGATGTCGAGCAGCGCTGCGACGCGACCTGGGTCGAGGATGTCGGCGGTCAAGCGATCGGGCAGATCGATCGCGACGGCAAGCGTGTTCATCATTGAAAAGCTCCTCACGTCTTGTGGACATGCGTTGTGATACGTCCCGCTTGTGGCGGAACGTGGAGCGATTCTATGCCTGACTCATTGCTCCGCCCCCAGGATTCGAACCTGGACCTAACGGCACCAAAGGCCGTCGTGCTGCCGTTACACCAAGGCGGATCACGAACCCGGCTCACCGGGCGCCCATCTAGCTTGCCAGCCCGTGTGGCGGGCCGGCGCCACCGGGCCACGGATAATGGGCGAGTGCCCCCATCCGACGAGGTCGACCGCATCGTCGACGCGTGGTCGCGTGAGCGGCCCGACATCGACTTCGCGCCCTTGCAGGTGCTGTCGCGGGTCGATCGGTTGGCCCGGCACCTCGACCGGGCGCGCCGCTCGGCGTTCACCGCATCCGGTCTGGAGTCGTGGGAGTTCGACGTGCTCGCAGCCCTCCGCCGCGCGGGGCACCCATCGCAGTTGAGCCCGAAGGCGCTGTTGCAGCAGACGCTCGTGTCGAGTGGCACGATGACGAACCGCATCGACCGGCTCGTCGAACGCGGGCTCGTCGAGCGTCGCACCGACCCGCACGACGGGCGCGGGGTGCTGGTCGTGATGACGGATGCCGGCCGCCGGCAGGTGGATGCCGCGATCTCGGTGCTCGTCACCGATGAAGCCGAGATGCTCGCCGGGCTGTCGCGCGCCGACCAGGAGCGCCTCAGCGGTCTGTTGCGGAAACTCAGTCTCGACTTCGACGACTGACTGTGCCCGTCGCCGAAGATCTCTCGTCGCCGCCCCGGGAGCGGCGGCTCTCGCTGTGGCGCGACGGCATCGGCACCGGCGCCGCTGCGCACGAACACCGGCTGCTGAGCGCCGCTCGCCCGGCGCTTCCCGTGCTCAACTGGCTCGGCCAGTTCGCCAAGCCGATCATGAAGGTGCCGAGCCTCGGCTGGATCACCGCCGACCCGCGCACCGCCCGGGCACTGCTCAACGACCCCGAGCACCTCACCCTGCTCTCCGAGGGCGGCGTCGGGCACCTGTGGGCGCAGATCCTGGGCGACTGGGTGTACGACCTGTTCGACGGACCTGGGCACCACGACCTGCGCACCCGCAGCCGCGAGCTGTTCACCGAGAAGACCTCCGCCGCCTTCGTGGCGCGGGCGTGGGGCGACCGGCTCGCGGAAGCGCGGGCATCCTTCGAGGCGGGCGCCCAACTCGACCTCGCCGACCTGTCGCGCGTGCTCGTCGGGCACATGGTGGTCACCCTGCTCGGGCTGCCGGTAGACGACAGCCGGGGGGATGACGCCTACCGCGACATCTTCGCCACCGGTGAGCAGCTGGCATCCATCGCCCTCGGCACGACCGCCGACACCACCCTGCCGCCCGCGAAGATCGCCGTCGCGCGCGACATCGTCGAACGGCTCACGGGCCACATCGGGGATGTCTTCGCCACCGCGCATCCCGACACGATCATCGGGCGCTGCCGCGAGATCGGCCTGACCGTGCAGGAGACGCAGGGTCTCTCGACGCTGCTCATGGTCGCCGGAACCGAGACCGCGGCCTCCGCGATGGCCCGCACCGCGGCGCTGCTGTATGACTCGGGCGAGCAGCACCGGCTGCTGGCGATGCCCCACCATCGGGATGACGCCATCCGCGAGGCGCTACGGGTCACGTCGCCTGCGCCGCTGATCGGGCGCTCGGTGCTCGCCGACGTGTCGGTGGCGGGCCGCACCCTGCGGGCGGGTGAACGGGTGATGGTGCTCACCTGGACGGCCAACAACCTCGCCGGCCCGTACCGCATCGACCGGCCCTACCTGCCGCAACACCGCCAGCTCTGGTTCGGCGCCGGGCGGCACCTGTGCCTCGGCGGGCCGCTGGCTCGAGCCGAGCTCGGCGCGATCGTCGACCTGTTGCTCGGCGACGGGCGGCCCTTCCGAGTTGTCTCCCGCCGCTACGGCCGCCGCGTGCTCATCCCCGCCTACGCGTCCCTGGTGGTGCAGAAGGCTCCCATCTCGGTGGTCGAGTAGCGCCCGCAGGGCGCGTGTCGAGACCGGGCCGCAATAGGAGTAGGTTTCATCGGTGCAGTTCAGCGGCCGCGATGCGGTGCGACCACGTCGCCAGCGGCGGTTCCATCCCGCACAAGTGATCTTCGGAGCATTCACCGCCGCCACCCTCGCCGGCACCGGCTTGCTGCTGCTGCCGTTCGCGAAAGTCGACCCGGGCAGCGCCACGTGGGTCGAGTCGCTCTTCACCGCCGTGTCGGCACTCGCCGTCACCGGGCACGTCATCGTCGACACCGCAACCTACTGGACGCCCTTCGGGCAGGTCGTCATTCTCGTCCTCATCCAGCTCGGCGGCCTCGGTGTGATGACCTTCGCCTCGTTCGTGGGACTCGTGGTCGTGCGGCGACTGTCGTTCCGGTCGCGGCTCAACGCCGCAACCGAGACGAAGTCCGTCGGCCTCGACGAGGTGCGCGGGCTCGTGCTCGGCGTCGTCAAGGTGTCGCTGTTGATCGAAGCGATCGTGGCGAGCATCTTCGCGCTGCGGTTCGCGTTCACCTACGGCTACGCCCCCGGCGAGGCGATCTGGCTCGGCGTGTTCCACGGCATCTCGTCGTTCAACAACGCCGGGTTCGCGCTGTTCAGCGACTCGATGATGGGCTTCGTCAGCGACCCGGTGATCAGCCTCACCCTGTGCGCGTCGGTGATCCTCGGTGGCCTCGGATTCCCGGTCATTCTCGAACTGCGCAAACGCTTCCGTCGCCCCCTGCTGTGGAGCATGAACACCCGCCTGGTGCTCGTCTTCACCGCGTCCCTCCTCGTGCTCGGCACCGCCTTCATCACCGCGCTCGAATGGAACAACCCCGCGACGCTCGGCGACCTCGCGTGGCCCGACCGCATCCTCGCCGGCTTCTTCCAGTCGGTGCAGACCCGCACTGCCGGGTTCAACAGCGTCGACATCAGTCAGCTCGGCGGCGCGACCCTGCTCGGCATGGATGTGCTCATGTTCATCGGCGGCGGCCCGGCCGGCACCGCGGGCGGCATCAAGGTGACGACGTTCGGGGTGTTGCTGTTCATCCTCATCGCCGAGATGCGCGGCGACGGAGTCGTCAACATCTTCGGCAAGCGACTCTCGCGGGCCGTTCACCGGCAGGCGATCGCCGTCGTGCTCGCCTCCGTCGCCCTCGTGATCGGCAGCACCATCGCGATGATGATCATCAGCGGACTCGACCTCGACCGGGTGCTGTTCGAGGCGATCTCGGCGTTCGGCACCGTCGGGCTGTCAACCGGCATCACCGCCTCGCTGCCCGTGCCGGCGCAGCTCATCCTGGTGATGCTGATGTTCCTCGGCCGGCTCGGGCCCATCACTTTCGCGACCGCGCTCGCCCTGCGCCCGCGGTCGATCCTGTACCAACTTCCGAAAGAGAGGCCCATCATTGGCTAACCAGCGAAAGACAGGTGCCCGCGGCGACCTGGGGCGGATCGCCGCCGCGAACTCGGTCGCCGTCATCGGTCTCGGCCGGTTCGGCCGCGCCCTCGCACTCGAACTGATGGCGAGCGGCACCGAGGTGCTCGGTATCGACACCGACGAAGACATCGTGCAGAGCCTCAACGGGCAGTTGAGCCACGTCGTCATGGCGGACTCGACCAAGGAAGAGGTGCTGCGCCAGCTCTCCGTTCCCGAATTCGAGCGCATCGTCGTCGCCATCGGCAGCGACGTGCAAGCCAGCATCCTCACCAGCTCTCTGCTGTTGTCGTTCCACCCACAACACCTCTGGGCGAAAGCGGTGAGCGATGCGCACGGCCGCATCCTCGAGCAACTCGGGGTGCAACACGTCATCTACCCCGAGAAGGAGATGGGCAAACGCGTCGCCCACCTCGTGCGCGGGTCGATGCAGGACTACCTCGAAATCGGTGATGACTTCGCGCTCGTCAAGACCAAGCCCGGTGCCGCGTTCGTGGGCAGCCCGCTCGGCCAGCTCGGCATCCGGTCGACGTACGGCGTAACGGTGACCGCGGTGAAGCGCCCCGGCGAACGGTGGACCTACACCACCGCCGAAACCGTGCTGGGATCGCAGGACGTCATCCTGGTCGCCGGCGAGACGCGCAAGGCGGAGGCGTTCAGCCAGCTGCGCTGACTCACCAGTGCTCGGCACCCTCCAGAGTCGTCGGGGTCGGGTGGTAGCCGAGCCGGGTGCGGGCGGCGGTGAGGTCGAGGGTGCGTTCCATGCCGACCTGGCTCACGGCGTAGCGGGTGAGCGCAGGGCGGCGACGACGGATGCGGGCGCCCATCTCGAGGGATGCCGCGAGCGCGAACGCCGACCGGTACGGGATCGATGCGATCCGCGCCCGCATCCGGCGGCGCTCGAATACCTCCCGCAGCACGGCGGCGAGCACCACCGGGGAGTCGTCGGCGATGTTGTAGGTGCCGCGCGGCGTCGACGGATCGAGCGCCCGCCGCACGGCGAGCACGAGGTTGTCGATGTGGGTGAGCGAATGCCGCACCTCGGCGCCCTCGGGCAGCACCAGGCGTCCCCGCCGCACCCCCGCGATCAGCCGCGGCAGCAGCGTCGTGTCGCCCGGGCCGTAGACGGCGTGGGGTCGCAGGATGACGGCATCCGCACCCGCCAGCTCGAACTCCGCGTAGGTCTTCGATTCCGCGTAGGTCGAGAGGAACCGTCGCACCGGCGCCGCCGACTCAGGCACGCCGATGTTGGGCACGAACGCGTCGTACACGCTCGACGTCGAGAGGTGCACGATGCGCGCGCCCGGGAAGCTGCGCACCACCGTGCGGGTGCCGTCGCGGTTGGCCCGCAACGCGGCGGCGAGGGCCGCCCAGTCGTCGGCGAGCGCCGCGCAGTGCACGACCGCCTCGAAGTCGCGGTCGGCGCGCAGCGGGCCGGTGTCGAGATCCCAGACGCGGTAGCGGGCATGCGGATGCGACCAGCCGTGCGGTCGGCGACCGAAGCCGACGACCTCGTGATGTTCTTCCGCGAGCGCCGTCGCCACCGCTCCCCCGATGAATCCGCTCGCCCCGGTCACCGCGATCCTCACTGCGTTTCTCCGGAGTTTCGGAGTGCTTCCCCGGAGAGCTGCCGAGCGATTGCCCGGCGATCCAGTTTTCTCGAGCGCCCGGAGCGCGGAAATTCCGGAGAAGCGAACACGGCATCCGGAACGACGCCGGCGTCGATGAGCCCCGGGAGTGCCCGCGCGACCGACCGGGCGAGCGGATGCCGGTCATCGATGGCTGCCGGCGGGTCGACCGCGGGAACCACGAGCACGACGATGCGGTCGTCGCCGATCGCGTCGGGCACCCCCGTCATGACCGCCTCGCGAACCCCGGGGATGCCGGCGATCACCGGCTCGTACAGCCCCGGATACACGTTCTGCGTGCCGCGGATGAACATGTCTTTCGTGCGGCCGAGCAGCACGAGCTCGTCGCCGTCGACGCGGGCGAGGTCGCCGGTGCGCACCTCGATGAGTGGTGGTTCGCCGAGGTAGCCGGATGCCATGCCGGGGCCGGCGAGCACCAGCTCCCCGGCCTCGATCCGGGCGCGCACGCTCGGCACCAGGCGCCCGGCGTAGTCGCCCTCCCCGGGCGGGCGCGCGAGCTTCTCGGCGCCGTCGGCGATCGCGACCGGGAGGATCTCGGTCATCCCGTACACGGCGCGGATGCTCGCGCCGGGAAAGCGGTCGAACGCCCGCTCCAGCAGCGGACGCAGCACCGGAGCGCCGCCGAGAATCAGCGTCTCGAGCTGCGTTGGGGCGAGTTCGGGTTGCGTGTCGAGTAACCGCAGGATCGCGTCAAGCGCCGCCGCCGAAGTGAACAGCACTTCGGCGTCGGGCAGCAGCCCGAGGTACTTCTCCGGTGACGCCCCGGGCTCGAGTCCCGGCGTCGGCATGATCCAGTGGGCACCCGCGATGAGCGCCGGGATGCCGACCATCAACTGGTCGGTCACGACGCGTTGGCCTGCTCGCACACTGGCGGCAGCGACATCCGCGAGCCCCGCCCCGAGCGACCCGCGCGTGTGCACCACCGCACGCGGAGCCTCCGTGGTACCCGACGTGAACACGATGAGCGCCTCATCGCTATCCCGCGCCGCCGCTGGTTGCTCCATCCGCGACTTTTCGTCCGCGTCGCCGCTCGATCCGCGCGAAAAGTCGCGGATGGAGGTGGCGCCGCGCGGGACTCCGGGGAGCCAGGGGCCGGAGTAGAGGTGGCGGGCATCCGGAACGAGGCGGGCGTAGGGGGCGAGCTCGAGACCCCGCCGACGGGCGATCGGCCTCAGCAGGGGGGTCGACGCGAGGTAGAGCAGCGACTCCGCGGCGACCCACTTCGGGGCGGCGAGGGCCGCGCGCGCGCGGAACAGCGCTTCGCCCGCACCCGGGTCGGCGAACACGACGGTGCCGCCGGCGAGCACGATACCGAGGGCGAGGATGACGGCATCCGGGCCGGGGCGGAGGGAGAAGAGCACGCGGTCGCCTCGCTGCATCCCGGAGGCTTGCAGCCCCGCCGCCGTAGAACGTATCGCCGTCCGGAGCCCTGCGTATGTGTGGGTCTCGACACGCGGCCGTCGGCCGCTACTCGACCACCGAGAGAGGGCCGGGTGCGACCCATTCGCGTCGCAGGAGGCGAGTACGGCATCCAGAAGGTCGCTCACGATCGCTCCAGGTGGAGCGACGCGTAGGAGGGGATGAGCACGCCGCGCGACGGGCGCCGCGACACCACCCGCAGGGTTGGGGTCTCGAGCAGGGCGTCGAGGGTGAGCCGGATCTGCGCCATCGCCAGCGGCGCACCGAGGCAGTAGTGGGTGCCCGCACCGAACCAGAGTTGCTTGAGCTGCGCCGCCGGGTTCGTCGCGGGATCGAACTCACCGAGAGCGCGATTGGCCCAATAGGTGCCGAGCAGGATCCGCTCCCCCGGTCGCACCGCGACCCGGCCGATCGTGCGGGGTGCCACCACCGAGCGCAACATCATCGGTGACGGGGTGGTGACGCGCAGCCCCTCGGCCACCGCCGCATCGACATACTCAGGGGAAGCGGCGAGCCGCGGCAACCAGCCCGAGTCGATGAGGATCGCCGCGAGCCGCGGCACGTACGACACGATCGTCTCGGTGCCGGTGAGCACGAAGGCGGCGACCGCCCCGAGGGCTTCGCGTTCGTCGAGCCCGAGGGCGCGCATCCGCCCGGGCACCGTCGACTCGTCGCCCGCGTACGCGCGCTTCGCGTGTTCCCCCAGTTCGGCGAGGATGCCGCGCGCGACCGCGAGCTGAGGCGGAGTGAGTCGCGGACGGGCGAGGGTGACGAACCCGGTGACCCGCGACACCCGCGCGAAGAGTTCGTCGTCGACGACCGAGGCGTCGAGGCCGACGAGTTTCGCGATCACTGCCGAGGCGGAGCGGCGCGAGTGTGCGACGAGATCCACCCCGTCGCCCCGAGCCAGCGCATCCGCAAGCTCGCGAGTCGCCTCCCCGAGACTCGACGCGACGAGCGCATCCACGAACGCGGGGGCGAACAACGGGCCCAGCTTCCGGCGCAGCGCCCCGTGCTCGGCACCCTCCATGTTGAGCAGCACGCTCGGTCCGAGCACCGGCGTCCACAGGTCGCTCGGAGCGCCCGGGCCATTCTTGGTGAACCCCTCGGTGTCCATCAGGGTCGCCCGCAGCAGCGCGGCATCCTTCACGAGCACCCCGAGGCCCGGGATGCGACGCACCGGCCCGCGCATCGCCGACAACAGCGGAAAGGCGATCGGATGCGCCGCGCGCATCACGCGCTGTTCCCAGCGGCGGGCGTCGGTCAGGCTCATCGGATGTCCACGTGCTCCGGGCGGTAGGCGTGGTCTTTGTACCAGAGCAGGGTGTTCTTCAGGCCCCACGCCCTCACTCGCCGGGATGAGCCGTAGACGACGACATCCGATCGGCGGGCGTAGGCGCGGGTGAGGCGGCGAACGGCGTTGACGAGGGCGCGGTCTTCGTGCAGGTCTTCGATCTTGGTGCGCGGAAACCCGCCCGCCGCGAGGTACAGCTCGGCGGTGATGCCGACGTTGCAGCCGGCCGCCATCATGTAGGGCCCGAGATACTCGCTTCCGCGGTTGCCCGACCGGATGCGGCCGAACGCTTCCGCGAGGTGCACCGCCCCGCGCAGCACCGCACGCGTCACCAGCGACGTACCCTCGTCGCGGCGGGGCACGAGCTCGCCGCCGACGAGGCCGAGACCCCGTTCGGTCAACGCGCGACGGATCGCGGCGGTCCAGTCGGCGCGCGGCAGACAGTCGGCGTCCGTACGCGCGAGCAGCGTCGCCCCCGCCTCGATCGCGGCGCGCATCCCGGTGTCGGCGGCAGCGCCGGTGCCCTTCTGCGGCTCGCCGATCACGCGCCACCTCGTCAGCCCGCGCTCGGCGATGAACGCCTGGATGACGTCGGCCGACCCATCCCGCGACCCGTTGTCGACGAACACCACGTCGAAGTCGCCGTCGTGCTGCCCCGCGAGCGCCTCGAGAGTGGGACGGATGCCTGTGGCCTCGTCATACACGGGAACGATGACAGCCATTATCGGTGGTCGAGTAGCGCCCGCAGGGCGCGTGTCGAGACCCGCCTGCGAGTTACTCGCGGGTGGGGTCTCGACACGCCGCCTGCGGCGGCTACTCGACCGCCGAGGGGTGGTCACAGCCGCACCACCATCAGCCCGAGGGAGATCCCGCCGGCGAGGCCGATCATCAGCACGAGCGACCCGGGGCCGACCATGCCGCGCTCCCGGGCGAGCCGCAGTTGCAGCGGCAGGGTCGCCGAGGCGATGTTGCCGTGCTCCGCGACGGTGACGATGGTGCGGTCGTCGCGCACCCCGAGCCGCTCGAAGACGGGCGCGAGGTACGGCAGGGCGACCTGGTGGATGGCGACGAGGTCGAAATCGTCCATCGTGTAGCCGGTCTCGCGCAGCATCCGCTCGACCGGTTCCGGGCCGAGTTCGAGGAACGCCCGCTGCAGCCCCGCGCCGTCCATGTCGAAGTAGTTGGCATCGGGATCGTGGGTGCGCATCGTGCCGCCGCCGGGCAGCGTGCCGACGGCCCAGTGCCGCGACGCCGCGTAGAACCGCGAGGCACGGATGCCCGAGTCGGGATCGTCGGAGGCCTCTAGCACCACCGCGGCGCCGGCATCCCCCATCACGTAGCCGGGGAACGACGGCAGAAACTGCTTCGGGTCGCTCAGCCGCCAGCGCACCGACACCGACGTCTTCTCGCCGCTGGCGACGAGCACTCGCCGGTACTGCCCGGTGCGGATGAGCGCATCCGCGACCTGCAGGCCGTTGATCACCGAGTTGCAGGCGTTCTTGACGTCCATCACCGGGGCGGTGAGCCCGAGCTTGGCGGCGACGATGTGGCTGGTGGCGGGTTCGACGAGGTCTTGCGCTGCGGCCGTGAACAGAACGAGGTCGATGTCGCCGGGGCTCTCGTCAAGGGCCTGCCGGGATGCCGCCACAGCCAGGTCAGAGGCCTGCCAGTCGTGTGGGGCGACATGCACGCGTTCGACCCCGGTCATGCGCGAGATGAGACCGGTCGCCAAACGCATGCCGGGGTTCTCGGCTCTCAGGCGCTGCTCGGTCTCGGCGGTCGTCCTCACCTGCTCGGGAAGGTGCACCCCGAGTCCGGCGATTCGGGTCGACGCGGACATCGACTGGAGCCTAGCGGCCCCTCGGGCGGACACTGATCGGGTGGCCATTCGTGCGCCGGCCGCTGCCGGTCATCTTCGGAGTCGCGCAACAGCTCGGGATCGGGCCGGCATCGGGATCGGCTGCTGGTGCGGGTCGACGGATCGGGGTGGGATGGCGACGAATCCGTGAACTGGGTCTCGGTCGATGGCCCAGCCGTTGTCGTGGACGAGCATGTGGTGGTGGCGGCAGAGCAGGATGCCGTCGCGGGT
>NZ_JBASCU010000047.1:0-49057 GCF_049651805.1 Pseudolysinimonas sp. | reverse complement strand
GCTGAGCGCTGAGGCGGGGCGCTACGGGCACCGCGTGGTCGCCGAAGTCGCGGATGCCGACGCGCTCGCGCCGCGGATCGCCGCCGCGAAGCCGGAGGTCGTCATCGCCGCTGCGTCCGCGCCGCATCTGAGCGGTCGCCTGGTTACCGCGTGCGACGCCCACGGGGTGCGGTTGGTCGTCGTCGGAGATTCCGCGCGCGAGCGGCGCTTCGCCGCGGGTTTCGGGGTCGTCGACCCGATGCCGGGGCCGCCCGCGTGGACGCTGCTGACGCCCGGCACCGGCATCCCGATCGTTTCGGTGCCCGCGCCGCAGATCACCGCACCGCCGCCGTCGATCGACCATGAAGTGGCCGAGGAGACGACCCTGCGGTCCCCGCGTCGCGCCGTCGAACGGGGCAGCGTGGTGGCCGTCTGGGGCCCTGGCGGGGCGCCAGGTCGCACCAGCCTCGCCATTGCGCTCGCCGGCGAACTCGCGGCGGCCGGTGTCGCGGCCGCGCTCGCCGACGCCGACACGCACGGTGCCGCGGTCGCACCGTCGCTCGGGCTGCTCGACGAAGCTCCCGGCTTCGCGGCCGCCTGTCGGCTGGCGGGCACCGGGTCGCTCACGACGGCCGAACTCGATCGCGTCGCGTCGACCCCTCGCGCGGGGTACCGGGTGCTGACGGGCATCGGGCGACCGGCGCGTTGGCCCGAACTGACCGCCGAGCGGGTCGCGGGAGTTCTGGATGCCGTGCGCGGGTGGGCGGGGGTCACGATCGTCGACGTGGCGGCGAGTCTCGAACAAGACGAAGAGCTGGTGAGCGATGTGGCAGCTCCCCGGCGCAACGCGGCGACGGTCGAAGCCCTGCGCCGCGCGGATCGCGTCATCGCGGTCGGCGCGGCCGACCCGGTCGGGTTGGCCCGCCTCCTGCGCGGTCATGCCGAGTTGCTCGACCACGTCGCCCCGGATCGCGTCACCGTCGTGGTCAACAAGGTGCGCTCCGGTGCGATCGGTCTCGACCCCGCCGGCCAGGTGCGCTCGACCCTCGAACGCTTCGGCGGGGTGGCGCCCGCCTACCTTGTGCCGTGGGACCCTGCCGGGTTCGACGCCGCCCTGCTGAGCGGGCGGAGCCTGTGTGAGGCCGCACCGCGGTCGCCGGCCCGTGCCGTCATCCGCAAGCTCGCGGCCGACCTCGCGCGCCGCTAGCGGGCAGCGCGCGCGGGTAACGTTGACGGGGTGTCGACCCTCTCCGAGCTGATGCTCTCGCAGGATCGCTCGGCGACCGATGTCGAGTGGCTGCATCTGCTCGTCGCCGACGGCCAGCTGCTCGCCGACCTGGCGTTCGCCGACATCGTGCTCTGGGTGCCGAGCGCCGACGGCGGCTTCGTCGCTGTCGCCCACGCGCGGCCGTCATCCGCCGCCACCCTCTTCTACCGCGACTTCGTCGGGCAGCAGATCAAACCCGAGTGGAAACAGCAGGTCACCGAGGCCTTCGAGACCTCGCAGATCGTCGACACCGCAGCCCCCGACTGGTACGAGGAGACGCCGACCCGGGTGCGGGCGGTGCCCGTCGTGCGGCGTCTCGCGCCGAGCGGGCAGGCCGTCACCGAGAAGCCGATCGCGGTGCTCACCCGGCACAGCAATCTGAGCGAGGCCCGCACCCCGAGCCGGCAGGAACTCACCTTCAATCAGTGCGCGAACGACATCTTCGCGATGATCGCGAGCGGCGACTTCCCCGACCTGTCGGCGCCGACGATGCCGCGCCGCGGCGCGCCCCGCGCATCCGACGGCCTCATCCGCCTCGACGTCGACGGCGTCGTCACCTTCGCGAGTCCGAACGGGCTGTCGGCGTTCAACCGCATGGGCTTCCAGGGTGAGCTGGAGGGCGAGTCGCTCGCCGAGGTGACGACCGGACTGCTCGCCAACAAGCAGCACGTCGACGAGTCGCTCCCGCTCGTCGTCTCGGGTCGGGCCCCGTGGCGCACCGACATCGAGGCCCGCGGAGTGACCGTGACGCTGCGCACCATCCCGATCAAGTTCCGCGGGGAGCGGGTCGGGGCGGCGGTGTTCGTGCGCGACGTTACCGAGGTGCGGCACCAGGAGCAGGAGCTCATCACCAAAGACGCGACGATCCGCGAGATCCACCACCGGGTGAAGAACAACCTGCAGACGGTGGCGTCGCTGCTGCGCATCCAGGCCCGCCGCGCCCGCAGCGACGACTCGAAGGATGCCCTCAACCAGGCCATGCGCCGGGTGGCGGCGATCGCCGTGGTGCACGACACGCTGAGCGAAGGACTCGACCAGATCGTCGACTTCGACGAGGTGTTCGACCGCGTGCTGCTGCTCGTCGCGGAGGTGGCGTCCAGTCACAACACCACGGTGCGCCCGATCAAGACGGGCAAGTTCGGCACCCTGCCGAGCGCCTACGCGACGCCGCTCGCGCTCGCGCTCACCGAACTCGTCACGAACGCCGTCGAGCACGGGCTCGCGGGCCGCGCCGACGGTCAGGTGGAGATCTCGGCCAAACGCAGGAACGAGCACCTCAGAATCCGGGTGCGCGACAACGGCGTCGGCCTTCCCGAGGGCAAGGTCGGCTCAGGCCTCGGCACCCAGATCGTGCGCACCCTGATTCAGGGCGAACTCGGCGGCACGATCGACTGGCACACGCTCGAAGGCGAGGGCACCGAGGTCACGATCGACGTGCCTCTGCTCTGGCTGACCAGGGTGTGACCCGTCCCAACCTTCCGCCGTAGAACCCTCTATGACGCTGGAGAACCCCGCGCGCGGGGCTCCCGAGCGGCAGACAGCCCTCTATGAGCCGATCAGGGTGCGGCGATCAGGAAGCGCGGCGGGCGCGGGCGGCGCGGCGCTTCAGAGCCCGACGCTCGTCTTCGCTCAAGCCACCCCAGACGCCGGAGTCCTGGTTGGTCTCGAGGGCGTACTGCAGGCACTGCTCGGTGACGGAGCATCGTGCGCACACCGACTTGGCCTTATCGATCTGGTCGACGGCCGGCCCGGTGTTGCCGACCGGGAAGAAGAGCTCGGGGTCTGCGGTGAGACAGGCGGCTTTGTCACGCCAATCCATGGTGGTGCTCCTTTTGTTGCTGCTGACGCGTGACGCGAATCGGGTTGCTCTGGGAAGCGAATTCGCGCGTGGTCGAAGTGAGAACGGAAAGATTGGGTTTTGCGGCCTTCCGGACTCACCTACGACTCTGTAGGCGTCACATCAACCGGGGTAAGGGTTTCATACTTGATGCATCGAATCAATAGGTGACCCTTCAACTCCCGTTAACCGCCCAGTTACCGTCGCGGCGTTGCTGGTGGTCGTCGCCGCCCAGTTCGTGGGCGTGCTGGCGCTCGGCATCCTGCTGCTCATCGAGGTGGTGACGGCACCCTCGGCGTCGTTCGGCACGGCGGTCGCGCTCATCGTGCTCGCCGGTCTGCTGGTGGTCGCACTCGGCGCCGTGCTACTCGGAATCTGGCGCGGGCGGGCGTGGGTGCGCGCCGCCGGGGTGGTGTTCCAGGTGCTGCTGTTCGCGGTCGGGGTGGGTGCCCTCCAGGGCGCCTTCGCTCAACCCGAATGGGGCTGGCCGCTCATTATTGTCGGCGTGCTGGGCTTCGTGCTCTTCGTCGCGCGATCGACCGCCGAATGGCTCAGCGGTCGAGACGAAGCTTCTTGAGCAGCATCGCGACATGCCCTGTCGCCTTGATGTTGTAGAGGGGCATCTCGATGCGGCCGGCTTCGTCGAGAACGAAGGTCGCGCGGATGACGCCCGTGACCGTCCGGCCGTAGAGCTGCTTCTCGCCGTACGTGCCGTAGAGCGCGTGCGCCTCTCGCGTCGGATCGCTCAGGATGACCTGCGGCAACCCCTCATCGCGGGCGAAGCCGGCGTTGACGTCGGGCGCATCGCGCGAGATGCCGACCACCCGATAGCCGGCGCGTTCGAACACCGCCATGTTGTCGCGGAAGTCGCACGCCTGACTCGTGCAGGCCGGCGTTCCGGCCTCGCCGTAGAAGTACACGATCGTCTTCGACCCGCGCGTGCTGGAGAGGGTGAATGGATGCCCGAACTGGTCGGGCAGCGTGAAGTCGGGGGCGAGCGAACCCGCTTCGAGGCGGACGAGATCACTCACGGCCGTCATGCTATCGTTGTCCCTCGGTCCGCTTGCGGGCTACGCACCTCTAGCTCAATTGGCAGAGCAACTGACTCTTAATCAGTGGGTTCCGGGTTCAAGTCCCGGGGGGTGTACGGATTCGGCTTCGACCTCTCTCGCCAGAGGACGGAGCCGTTTCTGCGTTCCCCGTCGAGGGGAGGGGCGGCCGTCAACCGAGGGCGTGGTCGAGGTCGGCGATCAGGTCGTCCACGTGCTCGATGCCGACGGAGAGCCTCAGCAGGTCGGGCGGCGCCGGAGTGCCGGCGCCCTCCACCGAGGCGCGGTGCTCGATGAGACTCTCCACCCCACCCAGTGACGTGGCGCGCTTCCACAGCCTCGTTGTCGCGGCGACAGCGATCGCGGCTTCCTCACCGCCCGCGACGCGGATCGACAGCATCCCGCCGAATCCGCCGGTCATCTGGCGTTTCGCGATCTCGTGACCTTGGCTGCTCGAGAGGCCGGGATACAGCACCTCGGCGACGCGATCGTCACCGTCGAAGTGTTCCGCGATCTGGAGTGCCGATGCGCTTGCGGTTCGCACCCTGAGAAAGAGGGTCCGCATCCCGCGCAGCAGCAGCCACGACTCCATCGACCCCAGGGTGCCGCCGATCTGGGCGCGCACCGATCGAAGCCGCTGCCAGTGCTCGTTGTCGCCGCGGGTGGTGACCGAGCCCGCGGTGAGGTCGGTGTGTCCGTTGAGGTACTTCGTCGCTGAGTGCATCACCAGATCGGCGCCGAGGTCGAGCGGCTGGGACAGCACAGGCGTGGCCGAGGTCGAGTCGACGGCGAGCAGGGCACCGGTGCGATGCACGATCTCGGCGGTGGCAGCGATGTCGGTGACGGTCCAGAGCGGGTTCGCCGGAGATTCCACCCACACCAACTTCGTCGAGCCGGGGCGCATCGCGGCCTGCACTGCCGCTGGATCCGTCATGTCGATCAGCTCGACGTCGAGCCCCCACGATGTCGCGAATCCGAGCAGCCAGTTGCGCAGACTCCAGTACATGACCCGGGGCGCGAGCACGTGGTCGCCGGGGTGAAGCGCCTGGAAGACAGCGGTCGCGGCAGCCATCCCGGTGGCGAACAGCATGGTCTGGTGGCCGTGTTCCAGCTCGGTGATCAGGGCCTCGGCCTGGTCGAAGGCCGGGTTCTGGTCGCGCATGTAGACCCGGCCCGAGCTGTAGCCGTTGTCGGCGTCGCGCAGGTAAGTACTCGAGAAGTGGATGGGTGGGCTGATCGCGCGGGTGGCCTCGTCGACCCACCCCAGTCCCTGCGCGGTCAGGCTCTCAGGATGAATGTCGTCGGTGGCCATGGGTCAGAGCACCGTCGGGGGCTGCTCGGCGGTGCGCTTCTCGCCTGTCGCCGGGTCGTGGCTGTTCGCCATCAGCGCGAGGTCCTCGGCGTCCACGAAGATCTGCAGCCGCTTCCTGCGCGCCCGCTGAACCAGCGCACCGCCGACGATGAGCGACAGGATGCCGACGATGCCGACGGCGATGCCGCCGAGGTCAGCCCACTCGCCCATCACGTACCAGAAGCCTTCGGTCGTCCAACTGAACCAGGGGAGCATGAAGTACCAGAACGCGCCGGCCAGCGTCAGCACGATGCCGATCAGCACCAACAGGATGCCGCCCACCGTGCGTCCGACCGCGACGACCGCCGGTACTTCTTCTTCGACCGGGCCCGAGCCCGGCCCCGCAGAGGTCGTCACAGTCCCAACCGCCTTTCGAGGTCATCCATCTGGTCTTTCGACTCGGCGAGCCCCTGCCCGGTGAGTTCGCGCCACAGTTTGATCGCCGTGATCTTCTGACCAGCACGCAGCGCATCCACAATCTCGGCGGGCGGGGTGTCGAGCGAGGTGCCGCCCCTCGGCATCGCCGTGCCCGAGCGGTAGTACAGCTGCTCCACGAGCTCGGTCAGGTGCGCGACCTGTGCCTTCAGCTCGGCGATCTCTTCGTGCTCACTCGCCACAACGGCCTCCCACCGCCAACGTAGCGGGGGAGGCCGTCGCGATGAAGCGCGTGCTACTACTTCTTGCCGGTCCCGGGCACTTCACCTTCCATGGCGTCGTAGCCCTCCTTCTGCGGGTCGCCGTGCATGCCGCCGGAGAGCGCGTACTCCTCTTCGGGCGAGAGCACGAGCCGCTTGCGGCCGTACAGCGCGAACCCGAGGAAGATCACGACGTAGACGATGACGATCGCGATGATCGCCGGCGTGAATGCCGGGTTGATCAGCACGCCGATGAACACGATCGCCGCGATGATCGCCGCCGCCCAAGCGCCGGGGAGGCCCCACGGCGAGCGGTACGGCCGCGAGACGTTCGGGAACTTCCGGCGCAGGATGATGAACGACACCATCTGCAGGAAGTACGCCAACACGGCGCCCCACACGGCGATGTTCAGGATGATCGCGCCGGCGACGGCGCCCGCGCCCTCGGGGCTGACGCGGCTCAGCAGGTCGAGCAGGATGAGCGCGACGAAGCCGAGCACGGCACCCACGACGAGGGCGACCCACGGCGTCTGGCGCTTACCGGTCAGCGAGAGGAACTTCGGGTAGTAGCCGGCCCGCGAGAGGGAATACATGTTGCGCCCATAGGCGAACATGATGCCCATCAGCGACGCGAACAGCCCAACGAGAGCGACCAGCGCGAGTACCGCCGCGGCCTGATCGCCGACGATCGCCCGGAAGCCGTCGAGCAGTGGTTCGCCCGACACGCCCGTCGCTTCGGCACCGATCACGCCCGTGTTGAGGAACAGCACGATGAGACCGGTGACGATGAGCGTGCCACGGGCCCAGACCCCGGCGCGCGGGATGTCGCGTGACGGGTCGTGCGACTCCTCGGCCGCGAGAGGCAGCTCCTCGATGCCGAGGAAGAACCACATCGCGAACGGCAGCGCGAACAGGATCGGGAAGACACCTTCGGGCAGGAAGGTCGATGCCCCGGCCACGTCGGCGTTGGGGGCCATGTCCCACAGCAGGTCCCACTTGAAGGCACCTGAGACGAGGGCCATCACCCCGAAGACGACGAGGATGCCGATCGAGATGATCGACACGATGATCGCGAAGCGGAACGAGATCGCGGCACCGGCCGCGTTCAGCCCGATGAAGATCAGGTAGAGCACGACCCACCAGATCCACATGTTGGCGGAGAGGTCGAACCCGAGCAGTTCCGTCGTGATGCCGTTGGCGTAGAGGGCCGAGAAGAAGACGATCACCGCCGTGGTCGCGACGTACTCGATGGTCTCGGCGAGTCCGGTCGCGAGACCGCCCCACGGGCCCATGGCCGAACGTGAGAACGAGTACGCGCCGCCGGTGTGCGGCATCGCGGCCGCCATCTCACCGATCGAGAAGGTGAGCCCGTAATACATGATCACGAGCACGACGAAGGCAATGAGCATTCCGCCGAAGCCGGCGAAGTCGATGCCGAAGTTCCAGCCCGAGAAGTCGCCCGAGATGACGGCGGCGACCGCGAGGCCCCACAGTCCCCAGACCCCGGCGCTGCGCTTGAGTCGGCGCTTCTCGAAGTACTCCTTGCCGGCGCTGGTGTATTTCACGCCGGACACGCTTGTGGTCTCAGCCATCACGTTCCTTCCGATTTCTGCGGTGGGGTACGTGGACGACCGGGAACGCCAGCGTCCACGCTTGCCGACGACTATGGCCCTCATTGGTACTTGGTGTCTACCTTTGGGTGTTAACGACTCGTTACAACTGTTGAGTGCCGCTCGCGCCGCCTAGTGTGTAATGGTCGAATCCGAGACCGCGAGGAAGGCACGTCGATGACCAGCACGCCCACCGGCTCCGGAAACCTGACGCTCGAAGAGCTCAACCGCCTCATCGACAAACGCGACATCGACACGGTGATCGTCGCCTTCGCCGACATGCAGGGGCGGCTGGTTGGCAAGCGGGTCGCGGCCCGGCTGTTCCGTGAGGATGTCGCCGCCCACGGCGCCGAGGCGTGCAACTACCTGCTGGCGGTCGACGTCGAGAACAACACGGTCGGCGGCTACGACATTTCGTCGTGGGAGACCGGGTACGGCGACATGGTGCTCGTGCCCGACTTCGACACCCTGCGGCTCATCCCGTGGCTTCCGGGCAGCGCGCTCGTCATGGCCGACCTGCGTACGCCCGACGCGGAGCCCGTCATCGTGTCTCCGCGAGAGATTCTGAAGGCCCAGATCGCCCGGCTCGCCGAGAAGGGGCTCGTGCCGTTCGTCGGCACCGAGCTCGAGTTCATCGTCTTCGACGACTCCTTCCGCGCCGCGTGGGCCAAGGGCTATCGCGACCTGATGCCGGCATCCGACTACAACATCGACTACGCCCTGCTCGCCTCGACGCGCATGGAGCCGCTGCTGCGCGACATCCGCCTCGGCATGGAGGGCGCGGGCATGTACTGCGAGGGCGTCAAGGGCGAGTGCAACCTCGGCCAGCAGGAGATCGCGTTCCGCTACGCCGAAGCCCTCGCCACGTGCGACAACCACACGATCTACAAGAACGGCGCGAAAGAGATCGCCGACCAGTACGGCAAGTCGCTCACCTTCATGGCGAAGTACAACGAGCGCGAAGGCAACTCGTGCCACATCCACCTCTCGGTGCGCGGCACCGACGGGTCGCCGGTCATGGCCGACGGCAAGGGGATGTCGAAGCTCATGGAGCACTGGATCGCCGGCCTGCTGCACACGATGCGCGAGATGACGCTGTTCTTCGCCCCCAACATCAACTCGTACAAGCGCTACGTTCCGGGGTCGTTCGCGCCGACGGCCGTCGCGTGGGGCATGGACAACCGCACCTGCGCGCTGCGGGTCGTCGGGCACGGCCACGGCCTGCGCGTCGAGAACCGCGTGCCGGGCGGCGACGTCAACCCGTACCTCGCCGTCGCTGCGATCATCGCGGGCGGGCTGTACGGCATCGAGAACGAACTCGAACTCGAGCCGATGCTGGTCGGCAACGGCTACACGAGCGACAAGCCGCGGGTGCCGGCGACGCTGCGAGATGCCGCCGACCTGTTCGCGGCATCCTCGATTGCGAAGGAGGCGTTCGGCGCCGACGTCGTCGCGCACTACCTCAACAACGCCCGCATCGAGCAGAGCGCCTACGACGCGGCGATCACCGACTGGGAGCGCGTGCGGGGGTTCGAGAGGCTGTGAGTTCGACAAGCACTGTGAAGCCGGTCATCGGGCTCACGACCTACAAGCAGCGCGCGCAGACCGGCGTGTGGGACGTCACCGCGGCGTTCCTCCCCGCCGTCTATTTCGAAGCCGTGCAGCGGGCCGGCGGCATCCCGGTGTTGCTCCCGCCGCAGCCGGCGGATGCCGACGCCGTCAGCCGGGTGCTCGACGGGGTCGACGGCCTCATCGTGACCGGGGGAGCGGATGTCGACCCCGCCCGCTACGGGCAGGCCGCCGGTGAGCACACCGACACGCCACACCTCGAGCGCGACGCCTGGGAAGACGCACTGCTCACCGCCGCGATCGAGCGCGAACTGCCGTTCCTCGGCATCTGTCGCGGCATGCAGGTGCTCAACATCAACCGCGGCGGGTCGCTGCATCAGCACCTCCCGACGATCGTCGGCGACGACCGCTACCGCATCGGCAAGGGCGAGTTCGCGACGAACGTCGTGACGACCGAGCCGGGCAGCGAGGTCGACGCCCTCGTCGGCGCGAAGCTGCCGGTGAAGAGCTACCACCACCAGGCCCTGGATGCCGTCGGCGAGGGGCTGCGCGTCACCGCCCGCACCGACGACGGCATCGTGCAGGCCGTCGAGCTGGAGGGCGTGCCGTTCGGCGTCGCCGTGCAGTGGCATCCCGAAGAGGATGCCGCCGAAGACGTGCGGCTGTTCGCGGGACTCGTGGATGCCGCCCGTACGTACGCGGGGGCGTCGCGATGAGCTCCACCACGGTCATCAATCCGACCGACGAGTCGGTCATCGCCGAGGTTCCGCACACCCCGCTCGAAGCGGTGGATGAAGCGGTCGCCCGGGCGGTGCTCGCGCAGCGCTCGTGGGCCGCTCTCGCTCCCGCCGACCGCGCTCGCGCGCTGCGCAGGTTCGCGGATGCCGTCGACGGCGCCGTCGAAGAGCTCGCCCTGCTCGAGGTGCGCAACTCCGGGCATCCGATCGGGTCGGCACGCTGGGAGGCGGGCCACGTGCGCGACGTGCTCACCTACGCGTCGGGGATGCCGGAGCGGCTCATCGGCGCGCAGATCCCGGTCGCGGGCGGCATCGATGTGACCTTCCACGAGCCGCTCGGCGTCGTCGGCGTGATCGTGCCGTGGAACTTTCCGATGACGATCGCGTCGTGGGGGTTCGCCCCGGCGCTCGCCGCGGGCAACGCCGTGCTGCTGAAGCCCGCCGACTGGACCCCGCTCACCGCGATCCGGCTCGGCGAACTGGCGCTCGAGTCGGGGTTGCCCGAGCACCTCTTCCAGGTGTTGCCGGGCCGCGGCTCGGTCGTTGGCGAGCGGTTCGTCACGCATCCGCAAGTTGGCAAGATCGTGTTCACCGGGTCGACCGAGGTGGGCAAGCGGGTCGCCGCGGGGTGCGCCGAGCAGGTCAAGCCCGTCACCCTCGAGCTGGGCGGCAAGAGCGCCAACATCGTCTTCGCCGACGCCGACCTCGAGAAGGCCGCGGCGACCGCGCCCGGGTCGGTGTTCGACAACGCGGGTCAGGACTGCTGTGCCCGCTCCCGGCTGCTGGTCGAACGGTCGGTGCTCGAGAAGTTCCTCGAGCTGCTCGAACCGGCCGTTCAGGCGTGGAAGGTCGGCGACCCCGCCGACGAGGCGACCGAGATGGGGCCGCTCGTGTCCTCCGCGCACCGCGACTCGGTGCAGGGCTTTCTCGACGATGCCCCGGTCGCGTTCCGAGGTACGGCGCCCGCCGGGAAGGGCTTCTGGATGGCACCGACCGTGCTGCTGCCCTCCCGCGAAGATCGGGTCGCGACCGAGGAGATCTTCGGCCCCGTGGTCTCTGTGTTGCCGTTCGACGACGAAGCCGACGCGATCGCGCTGGCGAATTCATCCATCTATGGCCTCTCGGGCTCGATCTGGACCCGCGATCTCGGCCGCGGCATCCGCGTCGCCCGCGGAGTCGAGAGCGGCAACCTCTCGGTGAACTCGCACTCGTCGGTGCGTTACACGACCCCGTTCGGCGGCATGAAACAGTCGGGCCTCGGCCGCGAGCTCGGCCCCGACGCCGCCCTGCCGTTCACCGAAACCAAGAACGTCTTCTTCAGTCAGGAGTAGCCCATGGACCTCACCCAACGTCTCGCCGGCAAGGTCGCCGTGATCACCGGCGGCGCGAGCGGCATCGGCCTCGCCACCGCGCGCCGCTTCGCCGCCGAGGGAGCGCGCGTCGTGATCGGCGACCTCGACCCGGCATCGGGTGAGCCGGCCGCAGCCGAGCTCGACGGCCTCTTCGTGAAGGCCAACGTCGCCGACAAGGCCGAGGTGGATGCCCTCTTCGACGCCGCCGCGGAGAAGTACGGGTCAGTCGACATCGCCTTCAACAACGCCGGCATCTCGCCGCCCGACGACGACTCGATCGAGACCACCGAGCTGGATGCCTGGGACCGGGTGCAACTCGTCAACCTCACGAGCGTGTACCTCTGCTCGCGGGCGGCGCTGCGCCACATGGTGCCGCAGGGGCGCGGCTCGATCATCAACACGGCATCCTTCGTTGCGGTTCTGGGCTCTGCCACGTCGCAGATCAGCTACACCGCCTCGAAGGGTGGAGTGCTGGCGATGACCCGCGAACTCGGCGTGCAGTTCGCGCGGCAGGGCATCCGGGTCAACGCCCTCTGCCCCGGCCCGGTCAACACGCCGCTGCTGAAGGAGCTGTTCGCGAAAGACCCCGAGCGCGCGGCGCGTCGCCTCGTGCACGTGCCCGTCGGACGGTTCGCCGAACCCGAAGAGCTCGCCGCCGCCGTCGCGTTCCTCGCCAGCGACGACGCCTCCTTCATCACCGCCTCGACCTTCCTCGTCGATGGCGGCATCAGCGCCGCCTACGTGACGCCACTGTGATGGCCGACGAGCCGGTGTCGCTCGTCGACGAGGCGGTGTTCCGTCCCGTCCGCAGCGGCAACTCGCTCGAAGACACCGTCGCCCGGCTCATGCAGACCATCCGGCTCGGGGTCGTGCCGCCGGGCTCCGCACTGCCGAGCGAACGCGACCTCGCCGCGCGGTTCTCGGTGTCTCGCGACACCGTGCGGGAGGCGATCCGCGAGCTGTCGGAAGCCGGGTACCTGACCTCGAAACGCGGGCGTTACGGCGGCACGTTCGTCACCGACCCGCTGCCGCCCCCTTCGGTCGTGCCCGCGGTCGCGCCCACGGCATCCGAAATCGAGGATGTCGTCGGCCTCCGCGAGATCCTCGAAGTCGGATCGGTGCGTGCCGCGGCCACCCGCAGCCTCGGCGCCGAGGAACGCGCGCTGCTGTGGACCCGCCTCGGCGAGGTGCAGGCCGCGGCGCCCGACGACTACCGGCGCCTCGACTCGCGGTTGCACCTCGCGTTCGCCGAGATCGTCGGCGTGCCCTCGCTCGTCACCCTGCTCGCCGACAACCGGTCACGGGTCAACGAGCTGCTCGATACCTTCCCGCTGCTCGCTCGCACGATCGAGCACTCCAACCGGCAGCACGAGGCGATCGTGTTCGCGATCCTCGCCGGCAACGAGCAGGGTGCGGCCGAAGCGATGCGCGAGCACCTCGAAGCCTCCGCCGTGCTGCTGCGCGGCTTCCTCGCCTGAAGCCCGTCAGACGGCGGGCGGCGGGGTTTTCGGAGTGCGCGCGGGCTTCGTCGCGGTAGGTGTCGTTGCCGTCGACGTTGCCGCTGGCGGTGCAGCCGGCCGAACGGTGTCGTGCGAGTCCAGGTAGAACTGCGCTGCCCGGGTCGCGACGATGAGGTACCGCACGAGAAGCACCGCCACGACGACGACCGCCGCGACGAGGATCAACCCCCCGATGAACGATCCGAGGTGCCAGAACCACCCGAATCCGAATCCGAAACGATCGTCGAACATCACCACTCCTCTAGTTCACGGTCTTTCGCCTGTTCGGCAACCGTGCCGACGGCGATCGCCACGTTGATGCCCCAGGCCACCCAGAGCAGGATGAGGCGCCAGTCGCGCGGCCCCTGCGTCGTGGACTTCACGAGCCCCACCGCGCCGAACAGCGCGCTCAGCACACTGAAGTTGAGAATGAACTTGCGCACGCAGCCTCCCAGGTAGAGCTCCACGCTACCCCGCGCGCCGCCTCGAGACGGCGGGGGTTGACACGGCCGACCACCCGGGCACTCGCCCGGTCAGCACCACTTCTGTGAATGGTCGGCGTGTCACGTGGTCGCAACCGCGTGTCGTCGAGAAGCGGTGCTGAGCGGTCGCGGCGATGACTAGCGGGATGCCGCCTTGCGGGCCCGGCGCACGCTGCGGCCGTTGATGCGGGCGGCCCCGGCGGCGAGCGGCTCGCGGGTCGCGTGCTCCTGCCCGACGTATTGCCGCGCGAAGGCAGCCGTCTCGATCAGCATGTCGAGCCGCACCTGCGGGTTGCGGATCTTGTGCAGCCCGATCTCGGCGACGACGTGTCCGGTGAAGCCGTTCTCGACGAGGTAGGTGAGCGTCTCGGCCACCGGCTGCGTGCCGCGCCCGGGCACGAGGTGCTCGTCGTGCATGTTGCCGTCGTCGACGCTGCGGCGGCCGTCGCAGAGGTGGATGTGGCGCAGCTTGTCGCCCATCGCCATCGCGTACTCGAGCGAGTCGCGGCCGCTCAGCGACGCATGCGAGAAGTCGAGGGTCATCGCGTCGACGTCGAGGTCGAGCGGGTCGGGGCTCGGCGCGTAGGCCTTGAGGTTCTTGTGAGCAACCTTCCACGGGAACATGTTCTCAACGCAGATCTCGATGCCGGTGTTCTGAGCCGTCTGCCGCACGATGCGTTCGAAGTTCTTCGCGTAGCCCGCCTCCCAGCGGAACGGCGGATGCACGACCACACTCGAGGCGCCGACCTCGGCTGCCAGCTCCGCCGACTTCTCCAGCTTCACCTGCGCGTCGCGCCCGCCGATGAGCTGCATCCAGAACAACGACGGGGCGTGGACGGAGAGGATCGGCAGCGAGTACCGCTCCATCAGCTGCCGCAGTGCAGCGGCATCCCGCGACACCGGATCGGTGGTCACCATGATCTCGAGACCGTCGTATCCGGCGATGCGTGCGAGTCGGAAGGACTGCTCCACCCCCAAGAGGATGTTGCAGGACGTACTCATGCCGATCTGGATCATCGCGCTTTAACCTAACGCGACTCGTGTGTCCAGCGTGTGACGGATTCGGGAAGTGCCCCCAGCTGTGGCTGATACCGTCGGTGAATGGCCGACGAGCGTTACGCCTTCGTCGTCGTCTCCAACCGCCTGCCGGTCGACCGCGTCGTCGCTGATGACGGCTCCGCATCGTGGACGCAGTCGCCGGGCGGTCTGGTCACGGCGCTGGAGCCCGTCATGCGCCAGATCGAGGGCGCGTGGGTCGGCTGGATCGGGCAGCCCGGCGACGACCTCAAGCCGTTCACCCACAACGGTCTGCGAATCGTGCCGGTGGCTCTCTCCGAAGGCGAGATCGAGAGCTACTACGAGGGTTTCAGCAACGACACGATCTGGCCGCTGTACCACGACGTCATCGTGCCCGCGACGTACCACCGGGACTGGTGGGACGCCTACGTCGAGGTCAATCAGCGTTTCGCCGACAACGCGGCGTCGGTCGCCGACACCGGGGCCACCGTGTGGGTGCAGGACTATCAGCTACAGCTCGTGCCACGGATGCTGCGCCTCGCCCGACCCGACCTGGTCATCGGATTCTTCAACCACATCCCGTTCCCCGCTTACGGGCTGTACTCGCAGCTTCCGTGGCGCACCCAGATCATCGAGGGACTGCTCGGCGCCGACGTCCTCGGCTTCCAACGGGTGTCGGATGCCGGCAACTTCTCCCGCGCCGCGCGCCGACTGCTCGGCTACACGACCCGCAGCCCGTACGTCGATGTGCCCGCCACCGAGGGTCTGCCCGCGCGTCGCGTGGTCGCCCGGGCGTTCCCGATCTCGATCGACGTGACCGCGTTCGAGGAGCTGGCGCACAGCCCTGCGGTGCAGGCTCGGGCGAAGGAGATCCGCGAAGAGCTCGGCAACCCGAAAACCGTGATGCTCGGCGTCGACCGGCTCGACTACACCAAGGGCATCGGGCACCGGCTCAAGGCGTTCTCGGAACTGCTCGCCGAGGGGCGGCTGAACGTCGTCGACGTCACCCTGGTGCAAGTCGCGAGCCCCAGCCGCGAGCGGGTCGAGACCTACAAGCACCTGCGCGACGAGATCGAGCTGACCGTCGGGCGCATCAACGGCGACTTCGGCACCATCGGGCATCAGGCGGTCAACTATCTGCACCACGGATTCCCGCGCGAAGAGATGGCGGCGCTGTATCTGGCATCCGACGTCATGCTGGTGACCGCGTTGCGTGACGGCATGAACCTCGTCGCCAAGGAGTACGTCGCTGCGCGCCACGATGAAGACGGCGTGCTGGTGTTGAGCGAGTTCGCCGGCGCGGCGGATGAACTGAAGACGTCACTGCGCATCAACCCGCACGACATCGACGGGTTGAAGGATGCCATCATGCAAGCCGTCGACATGCAGCGTGCCGAGCGGCGTAAGCGGATGCGGTCGCTGCGGAAGCGGGTGCGGGAGAACGACGTCGGCCACTGGTCGCGCAGCTTCTTGCGCGCGCTGAGCGATGCCAACGGCGGCATCGACCGGTATGGATTCGACCCCGACCCGCTCGGCGACCTGGAGTGGACCGTCGAGCGTCCCCCGTCAACCTCACCGTGAGCGAGCCTCGTCACCGCGCCGCTGCGGCACCGCTTCCGTCGCCTCTCGTCGGGGCGCTTCGCGAACTGGCCCGCACGCGACGTCTGCTGGTGGCGCTCGACTTCGACGGCACCCTGGCGCCCGAAGTCGATTCGCCCGAGAAGGCACGGGCCATCCCCGAGGCGCGGGAAGCGGTGCTCGCGCTGCTGAAGCTGCCGAACACCCGGGTCGCGCTGGTGTCGGGTCGCGCGTTGCGCAGCCTCATCGAGGTTTCCGACCTGCCCGACAACGTGCTGCTCGTCGGATCGCACGGCATAGAGCTGCGGCTCGACGACCCCGACGACCGGGTGAGCCTCGACACCGCCGAGATCGAACAGGTGGAGGTGCTGCAGGAGGTGCTCGGCGAGGTCGCCGACTCGATCGACCAGGTGTGGCTCGAATCCAAGCCGGCGGGGTTCGCGCTGCACACGAGGCTCGCGACCGACGACAACTCGCGTCTCGCCCACCTCGTCGCGCTCTCCGAAGCGCAGGCCGAGATCGAGAACCTCACGGTGCGGCACGGCAAGAACGTGCTGGAGTTCGCGGTGCGCTCGACGACGAAAGGCGAGGCAGTCGAGCACCTGCGCCGCTACACCGCCGCCGACGCGGTCTTCTATGCGGGTGATGACGTGACCGATGAGGATGCCTTCGCGGCGCTGCTCTCACACGACGTCGGGGTGAAGAGCGGGCCGGGCGCGACCGAGGCCGCTTTCCGGGTCGCCGGACCCGACGAGGTCGCGCTCGTGTTGAAGACCCTCGCGACGTTCCGTTCGGGCGACGTTCATGAACAGTAGGCAGGATGGGGGGATGAGCATCCCCGCGATTACTCTCAACACCGGCGCCACGATCCCGCAGGTCGGGCTGGGCACCTGGCCGCTCGACGACGCCCAAGCGGCGGATGCCGTGGCCGCCGGTATCGAGGTCGGCTACCGACACATCGACACAGCGACCAAGTACGGCAACGAGTCCGGCGTGGGGGAGGGCATCCGCCGCTCCGGCATCGCGCGCGAGGAGCTGTTCGTGACGACGAAGCTCGACGGGCAGTTCCAAGGTGAGGACCGGGCCATCGAGGGGATGCGGGCCGCGCTCGAAAGGCTCGGCACGTCGTACGTGGATCTGCTGCTCATCCACTGGCCGTTGCCGCAGCGCGACGAGTACGTCTCCACGTGGCGCACCTTCGAGAAGCTGCACACCGACGGGCTCGCCCGCGCGATCGGCGTGTCGAACTTCAAGTCGGCGCACCTGACACGGCTTCTTGCCGAGACCGACGTCGTGCCGGCGGTCAACCAGATCCAGATCGACCCAGCGATCACTCGGCTCGAGCAGCGCGCCTACGACGACGCTCACGGCATCGTCACCCAGTCGTGGAGTCCGCTCGGCGGGGGGAGCGGCGTGCGATCGCTGCTCGGGTCGCCCGTGATCGTGGAGGTCGCCGAGCGCCTCGGCCGCACCCCGGCGCAGATCGTGCTGCGCTGGCACGTACAGCAGGGGCTCGTCGTCATCCCGAAGAGCAGCGACCCGGCGCGGCTGGCGCAGAACCTCGACCTCTTCTCGTTCGAGCTCTCGCCCGACGACATGGCGTCGATCGCGACCCTCGACGAGGGCCCCGACGCCGGAGTCGACTCCGACAGCACCGGTCACTGACAATGGCCGGCGCCGTGCTCCTCGACCTTGACGACACCCTCATCGACGGTGCGGGGCTGGCGGCGGGCACCCTCGCGGCGTGCAGAACACTCGCGGCCGAGCTGGGCACCGAGCCCACCGATCTCGCGGCTGACGTCAGTGCTGTGTTCGCCCGCCTCTGGGCGGTGCACGAACAGGACTGGATTCTCGGCCGCATCGACGATCTCGAACTGACCTCCGCGGTCTGGGCAGAACTCCTGGCGACGCGCGACCGGCCCGCCGCCGACGCGACTCGTCTGGCAGGAGTGCATCTCGCCGCGCTTCACTCCTCCTATTCGGCGTTCTCCGACGTCGCCTCGTTCCTCGACGCTGCCCAGGATGCCGGGCTCGCGCTCGCGGTCGTTACGAACGGGTCGACGATCGCGCAACGCGCGAAGATCGATCTGATCGGCCGCGAGAGGTTCGCCTCGATCGTCGTGTCCGCGGAGCACGGGATAGCGAAGCCCGACGCAGCGCTGTTCCGCATCGCGCTCGACGAACTCGGAGTCGCTTCGGCTGCGGCGATTCACATCGGCGACCATCCCGTGAACGACGTGGAGGGAGCGCAGCGAGCAGGCATCCGGGCTCTTCTTCTCGATCGTGCCGGTGCCACTCCGCTCGGGCCGGTCGTCGCCCACGATCTCGGCGGTGTGCGGGCGCTGCTCGGGATCTGACCTCAACGATTCGTGCCGTTTGGCGTGATCTGCGCTGGATCGGCGCCAAACGGCACGAATCGACGGGGTGTCGGGGGAGAGGCCCCCGACAGCGACCCCTTCGGGCGGGCGGTACCCTCGTCACATGCCGGAAACACCGCCTCGCACGGGCGCGCCCGCCATCGACCACAAGCCGCGCTCCCGCACCGTCACCGACGGGATCGAAGCCACCACGAGCCGCGGGATGCTGCGGGCCGTCGGCATGGGCGACGCCGACTGGGACAAGGCCCAGATCGGCATCGCGTCCTCGTGGAACGAGATCACGCCGTGCAACCTGAGCCTCGACCGCCTCGCCCGCGCGGCGAAGGAGGGCGTGCACGCCGGCGGCGGGTATCCACTGCAGTTCGGCACCGTGAGCGTCAGCGACGGCATCTCGATGGGCCACGAGGGGATGCACTTCTCGCTTGTGTCGCGTGAGGTCATCGCCGACTCTGTCGAGGTCGTGATGCAGGCCGAGCGACTCGACGGTTCGGTGCTGCTCGCCGGCTGCGACAAGTCGATCCCCGGCATGCTGATGGCGGCGGCGCGACTCGACCTGGCATCCGTCTTCCTCTACGCCGGGTCGATCGCCCCCGGCTGGGTGCGCCTCAGCGACGGCACCGAGAAAGACATCACGATCATCGACTCCTTCGAGGCGGTCGGCGGCGTGCTGGCCGGCACGATGAGTGCTGAGGATGCCCACCGCATCGAGTGCGCGTTCGCCCCGGGCATGGGGGCGTGCGGCGGCATGTACACCGCCAACACGATGGCTTCCGTTGCCGAGGCGCTCGGGCTGTCGCTTCCCGGCAGCGCGTCCCCGGCAGCCTCCGACGGTCGCCGCGACATGTACGCGCACCGCTCGGGCGAGGCCGTCGTCAACCTGCTCAACAAGGGCATCACGGCTCGCCAGATCCTCACCAAGGAGGCGTTCGAGAACGCCATCGCGGTGGGCATGGCGCTCGGCGGGTCGACCAACATCGTGTTGCATCTGCTCGCGATCGCGCACGAGGCCGAGGTCGAGTTGACCCTCGACGACTTCAACCGGGTCGGCGCGAAGGTTCCGCACATCGGTGACCTCAAGCCGTTCGGCAAGTACGTCATGAACGACGTCGACCGCCGCGGCGGCGTGCCGGTGCTCATGAAGGCGCTGCTGGATGCCGGCCTGCTGCACGGCGACGTGATGACGGTGACCGGCAAGACCATGCGCGAGAACCTCGAGGCACTGAACCCGCCCCCGCTCGACGGCGAGGTGCTGAAGCCGCTCGACCAGCCGATCCACGCCACCGGCGGACTCACGATCCTCAAGGGTTCGATGGCGCCCGAGGGTGCCGTGGTGAAGACGGCAGGCTTCGACGCGGCCGTCTTCGAAGGTCCGGCGCGCGTGTTCGAGCGCGAGCGCGGCGCGATGGATGCCCTCGCCGCCGGCGAGATCCAGCACGGCGACGTCGTCGTCATCCGCTACGAGGGCCCGAAGGGCGGGCCGGGGATGCGCGAGATGCTCGCGATCACCGCCGCCATCAAGGGCGCGGGCCTCGGAAAAGATGTCCTACTATTGACCGACGGCAGATTCTCAGGCGGCACAACCGGCCTGTGCATCGGCCACATCGCTCCGGAGGCAGTGGACGCTGGTCCCATCGCCTTCGTGCGTGATGGTGATCTGATACGGGTCGATATCGCAGCCCGGTCGATCGACCTAGAAGTCGATGCGGCCGAGTTGGAGAGCCGCCGTTCCGGCTGGGCTCCCTTGCCTCCGCGCTATACCCGTGGCGTTCTCGCGAAGTACTCCAAGCTCGTGCACTCGGCCGCCGAGGGCGCGGTCACCGGGTAGCTTCGACGCTTCCAGACATCCATCACAAGGACCCCTCATGACTGCAGACGCAGCCCCCTCAGCACCACCGCGCGACCCGAACCGGATGACCGGATCGGGCGCCATCCTCGCCTCGCTCGAGAAGCTCGGCGTCACCGACGTCTTCGGCCTTCCCGGCGGCGCGATCATGCCGTTCTACGACGAGCTGATGGCATCCACCACCATCCGCCACATCCTGGTGCGCCACGAGCAGGGCGCCGGCCACGCGGCCGAAGGCTACGCGGCGGCATCCGGCAAAGTCGGCGTCGCGATCGCCACCTCCGGCCCCGGCGCGACGAACCTGGTCACCGCGATCGCCGACGCGTACATGGACTCGGTGCCGCTACTGGCGATCACCGGCCAGGTGTTCTCGACCTCGATGGGCACGGATGCCTTCCAGGAGGTCGACATCGTCGGCATCACGATGCCGATCACCAAGCACTCGATCCTCGTGAAGCGCGCCGAAGACGTGCCGGCGGCGCTGGCGTCGGCGTACCACATCGCCTCCACCGGCCGCCCCGGCCCCGTGCTCGTCGACATCACCAAGGACGCCCAGCAGGGTCCGATGACGTTCTCGTGGCCGCCGAAGCTCGACCTGCCCGGCTACCGCCCGGTGATCAAGGCGCACGGCAAGCAGATCACCGCCGCCGCGGAGCTGATGTTCGAGTCGCAGCGGCCGGTGCTCTACGTCGGGGGCGGCGTCATCCGCGCCGGTGCCAACAAAGAGCTGCTGAAGCTCGCCGACCGCACCGGTCTCCCCGTCGTCACGACGCTGATGGCCCGCGGTGCTTTCCCCGACTCGCACCCGCACCACCTCGGCATGCCGGGCATGCACGGCACGGTGCCCGCGGTGCTCGCCCTGCAGGAGAGCGACCTCATCGTCGCCCTCGGCGCGCGCTTCGACGACCGGGTCACCGGCAAGGTCGCCGAGTTCGCGCCCGACGCCAAGGTCGTGCACGTCGACATCGACCCGGCCGAGATCGGCAAGATCAAGCACGCCGACGTACCGATCGTGGGCGACCTGAAAGATGTGCTGCCCGAGCTGCTCGAGGCGTATGAGTCGGTCGCCAAGAAGGCGAAGCCCGACACTGTCGAATGGTGGACGCGGCTCGAGCAGCTCAAGGCGAACTACCCGCTCGGCTACACCGACGATCCCGACGACGGTCTGCTCGCGCCGCAGACGGTGATCGAACGCATCGGGCAGCTCTCCGGCCCCGAGGCGATCTACGCCGCCGGCGTCGGCCAGCACCAGATGTGGGCCGCGCAGTTCATCAAGTACGAGCGCCCGAACGCCTGGCTCAACTCGGGTGGCGCCGGCACGATGGGCTACTCGGTGCCCGCCGCCATGGGCGCCAAGGTCGCGCAGCCCGATCGCCTGGTCTGGGCGATCGACGGCGACGGCTGCTTCCAGATGACCAACCAGGAACTGGCGACCTGCACGATCAACGACATCCCGATCAAGGTCGCGGTGATCAACAACTCCTCGCTCGGCATGGTGCGCCAATGGCAGTCGCTGTTCTACGACGGTCGCCACTCGTTCACCGACCTCGACACCGGGCACACCGGCGTGGGGGAGCAGACCCGCATGATCCCCGACTTCGTGAAGCTCGCCGAGGCGTACGGCGCCCTGGGCATTCGGGTGACGAAGCCCGAGGAGATCGACCCCGCGATCAAGTTGGCGATCGAGACCAACGACCGACCCGTCGTCATCGACTTCATCGTCAGCCGCGACGCGATGGTGTGGCCGATGGTGCCGCAGGGCGTCGGCAACTCGCAAGTGCAGTACGCCCGCGATCTGGCCCCGACCTGGGAAGAGGAGTAAGCCATGTCCACTCACGTGCTCTCGCTCCTCGTCGAGGACAAGCCCGGCCTGCTCACGCGCGTCGCGGGGTTGTTCGCCCGCCGCGGCTTCAACATCGAATCGCTCGCCGTGGGTCACAGCGAGATCGAGGGGCTGTCACGCATCACCGTGGTGGTGGATGTCGACGAGCTGCCGCTCGAGCAGGTCACCAAGCAGCTCAACAAACTGGTCAACGTCATCAAGATCGTCGAGCTCGACCCCGACGCCTCGGTGCAGCGGCAGCATCTGCTCATCAAGGTCAAGGTCGACGGCTCGAGCCGCTCGCAGATCCTCGAGGCGGTGACGCTGTTCCGCGCGCGCGTCGTCGACGTCGCCCCCGACTCCCTCGTGGTCGAGGTGACGGGTGACAGCGGCAAGGTGAACGCCCTGCTACGCATGCTGGAGCCCTACGGCATCAAGGAGATCGCGCAGAGCGGGCTCCTCGCGATCGGCCGCGGCAGCAAGAGCATCACCGAACGCGTGTTTAAGAACTGACCCATCGCGCGGGCGTGGTTTCGACACGCCGCTGCGCGGCTACTCAACCACCGAGATAGGAACGAAAGAAACCAATGGCTGAGATCTTCTACGACAAGGACGCCGACCTCTCCCTGATCCAGGGCAAGAAGGTCGCGATCGTCGGCTACGGCTCGCAGGGCCACGCTCATGCGCAGAACCTGCGCGACTCGGGCGTCGAGGTGATCATCGCCCTCAAGGACGGCTCGAAGTCGACCGCGAAGGCGACCGAAGACGGCTTCGAGGTGAAGAACGTCGCCGACGCGACGCAGTGGGCCGACCTGATCATGATCCTCGCGCCCGACCAGCACCAGCGCGGCATCTGGAATGACAGCATCAAGGACAACCTGGCGCAGGGCAAGACGCTCGCCTTCGCGCACGGCTTCAACATCCGCTTCGGCTACATCGACGCCCCCGAGGGGGTCGACGTCATCCTGGTCGCCCCGAAGGCCCCCGGCCACACCGTGCGCCGCGAGTTCGTCGCCGGCCGCGGCATCCCCGACATCATCGCCGTCGAGCGCGACGCCTCGGGCCAGGCCTGGGACGTCGCCCTGTCGTACGCGAAGGCGATCGGCGGCACCCGCGCCGGCGTCATCAAGACGACGTTCACCGAAGAGACCGAGACCGACCTGTTCGGCGAGCAGTCGGTGCTCTGCGGCGGCACCTCGCAGCTCGTCATGTACGGCTTCGAGACCCTCGTCGAGGCGGGCTACCAGCCCGAGATCGCCTACTTCGAGGTGCTGCACGAGCTGAAGCTCATCGTCGACCTGATGTGGGAGGGCGGCATCGCCAAGCAGCGCTGGTCGGTCTCCGACACGGCCGAGTACGGCGACTACGTCTCGGGCCCGCGCGTGCTGCCCCCTTCGGTCAAGGAGAACATGCAGGCGGTGCTCGCCGACATCCAGTCGGGTGCGTTCGCGAAGCGCTTCATCGCCGACCAGGATGCCGGCGCTCCCGAGTTCCTCGAACTGCGCGCCAAGGGTGCCGCGCACCCCATCGAGACGACGGGCCGCGAACTGCGCGCCCTCTTCGCCTGGAAGCAGCAGGACGCCGACTACACGGAAGGCTCAGCGGCACGCTGACTCCCACCCTTTCGCCATAGAGGGTTCTATGACGTGACGGACCCCTGCGTGCGGGGGTCCGTCACGTCGTTAAGGGTTCCGCGGCGGTGGCGGGGCGTCAGTCGACGGGGATGCTGTAGCCGCGCTTGATGACCGTCGCGATGAGGTCGGGCACCGGCAGCGCGCGACGCAGGCGACTGATCGCCATGTCGACGGCGTGATCGTCGGGGTCGTCGGGGAGCGCGGTCGCGAGTTCGGTGCGCGAGACGACGCGTCCCGGTTCGGCCAGGAGCAGGCGGAACAGCGCGAGGCTGGTCGGGGAGAGGGATGCGCCCCGCCCGTCGACGACCGCGAGCCGCCCGCGCAGCTCGATGGCACCGCGCGGGGTAACCACCCGCCGGATCGCCCGGGTTTCGAGGTGTTCACAGACGAGGCGGATGAGCGCCCCCATCCGGAAGCGTTCCGGCACGATCGGCCGCACCCCCACCGCTTCGAGCGGTGCCGCGGTCACCGGTCCGACGGCGGCGGCGACCACGTCGGTGCTCAGCGCGTCGAGCACGTCGTTCAACCGGCCGGCGTCATCGGCGGTGGCGAGCAGCGCGTCGACCGCGGGCGCGCTGGTGAAGGTGACGGCATCCACTGACCCGGTGCAGATCGCATCCACGAGCCGCAGCACGCGCGTCGAATCCTCAGGCAGACTCCAGCGGTACGGGGCCGCGGTCAGCACCTGTGCCCCGGCCGCCGTCAGCCGGTCGATCTGACCCTGGTCGGGGAAGCCGTGCAGTTGCACGGCGATCGTGAGGCCCTCGACGCCGTCGCGCAGTACCTGGTCGACGAGCGACGCCGTCGTCTCGTCGACGCTCATGCCGGAGTCTTCGAGGCCGGCGGCCCGCACCGCTCCCCGTGCCTTGGGGCCGCGCACGAGGATCCGCGCCCGCTCGAGTACACCCGTCAGTTCGGCCCCGAGCCCGGCGGCGTCGGCGACCTCGAGCCAGCGGCGCATTCCGTAGGACGTCGTGGCGAGCAGCAGGTCGGGTCGGGCCGCGATGATCGCCGCGGTGTCGCGGGTCAACTCGGCGTCGTCGTCGACCGCGGCGATGCGGATCGCCGGGGCGTGCAGCACCTCGGCGCCTCGGCGCTCGAACGCCGCGATGAGGTCTTCGCTACGGCGATCCGAGGTCACGCCGATGCGGAAACCCTCGAGCTGGCCGGGGTGGAAGCCCGCAGCGAGACCCGCATCCGTCTCGGTATCGGCCACGATCACTCCGTTCATCGGCGGAACGGTGCTACTCGCCGGCGAGGGCGATCACGTCCCGGGAGATCCGGTCGGCGTCGTCGCCGTGGTGCATCAAGCGTACGACTTCGCCCACGACGATGACGGCGGGTGACGCGACCCGCAGCCGGGCGCTCAGCTCGGTCGCCTCGCTGACCGTGGTGACGGTGGTGCGCTGCGATAGCTGGGTGCCGCGTTCGATGATCGCGAGTGGCATGTCAGCGGCCATCCCGAAGCGGGCCAGCCCGGCGGTCAGGTGCGGCAGGTTGCTGACTCCCATGAGCACGACGATCGTGCCGCCGAGACCGGCGAGGTGGGCGAGCTGGGCGTCGTCGAGCGGCGCGTGTCCCGAGACGACGGTGAACATGCGGCTGAGTTCGCGGTAGGTGACCGGGATGCCGGCGGCTGCGGGCACTGCGATGGCACTGGTCACCCCGGGGATCACGGTGACGGGCACCCCGGCTGCGCGGCAGGCGGCGACCTCTTCGCCGCCGCGGCCGAACACGTACGGGTCGCCGCCCTTGAGGCGGGCGACGGTGCGGCCCTCCAGGGCACTCGCGACCATGAGGCGTTCGATCTCGCGTTGCGGGATGGCGTGGTGCCCGGGTGTCTTGCCGACATCCACGATCTCCGCGCCGGGGGCGAATTCGCGCAACCGTTGCTGCGGAGCGAGCCGGTCGACGTAGATGACGTCGGCCGCCGCGAGCGCGTCGCGGCCCGCGAGAGTCAGCAGCCCGTCGTCGCCGGGGCCGCCGCCGATGAGGGTCACGGTTCCGATCGGTGCGACCGGGGCGGGGGTCTCGGTGACGATCCAGGTGCGACGACCGGCGGCGGCGCGGATCATCCGCTGCTCGTCGGCGTCGGCGTCGACGAGCACGACGAGGTCGATCCCGTCGACGAGGTCGCGCCAGCCGGCGAGGTGTTTCGGGCGGGCGACGAGCTGGCACCCTGCGACGTCGGCGTCTGCCGGATCGGTGGCGGCGAGCGACACTGCCGCGCCCGCGTGCACGAACCGCGCGACGGCAAGGCGAGCGGATGCCGCCCCGCCGACGACGAGGGCGGTGCGGCCCGTGAGGTCGAGGTCGAGATCCATCAGTCGGCCCCCCGCATGGGGATGGTGGACCCGGCGATGAGCACCGCTTCGCGCTCGTCGGGGCGGGCGGGCCGCGGTTGCCCGCGCTCGCGCACCTGCACGACCGACGGGTCGGCGGTTTCGGGTGCGTTGACGAACGACCGGAACCGGCGCAGCCGCTCCGGGTCGGCGAGGGTCGCCGCCCACTCGTCTTCGTAGTTGTCGACGTGTTCGGCCATCGCGCGTTCCAGGTCGGCGCCGATGCCCAGGCTGTCCTCGACGACGACGGCTTTCACGTGCTCGAGCCCGCCGTCGAGCTCCTCCTGCCAGCGCGCCGTGCGCTGCAGGCGGTCGGCGGTGCGGATGTAGTACATCAGGTACCGGTCGATGTAGCGGATGAGGGTGTCGTGGTCGAGGTCTTGCGCGAGCAGTTCGGCGTGCACCGGCTGGAAGCCGCCGTTGCCGCCGACGTAGAGGTTCCAGCCGGTGTCGGTCGCGATCACGCCGATGTCTTTGCCGCGCGCCTCGGCGCACTCCCGCGCGCAGCCGGAGACGCCGAACTTGAGCTTGTGCGGCGACCGCAGCCCCCGGTATCGCAGCTCGAGCTCGATCGCCATGCCCACGGCATCCTGAACCCCGAACCGGCACCACGTCGACCCGACGCACGACTTCACGGTGCGCAGCGACTTGCCGTACGCCTGGCCCGACTCGAAGCCGGCGTCGACGAGGATGCGCCAGATGTCGGGCAGCTGCTCGAGCCGCGCGCCGAACATGTCGATGCGCTGGCCGCCGGTGATCTTCGTGTACAGGTCGAACTGCGCGGCGACTTCGGCGATCACCCGGAGCTTCTCGGGGGAGATCTCGCCGCCCGGGATGCGCGGCACGACCGAGTAGGTGCCGTCCTTCTGCATGTTGGCGAGCGCCCGGTCGTTGGTGTCCTGCAGCGCACCGCGGCCGCCGTCGAGGATGTACTCGGAGTGCTGGCTGGCGAGGATCGACGCGACCGCGGGCTTGCAGATATCGCAGCCGTATCCGGTACCGAAGCGCTCCATGATCTGCTCGAACGAGGTGAGTTCGAGGATGCGCACCGACTCGAAGAGTTCGCTGCGGCTGAGCCCGAAGTGCTCGCACAGGGCACGCGACACCTCGATGCCGGCGCGGGTCAGCTCGGTTTCGAGGATCTTCTTGACGAGCGGCACGCACGAGCCGCACTGGGTTCCGGCGCGGGTGCAGGCCTTGAGTGCGCCGAGGTCGGTGCACGCCTCCGCGTGAGCCCCGTGACCGCCGCTGGCTGCCGTGCGCACGGCACCGACCGACACGTTGTTGCACGAGCACAGCGGGGCGTCGTCGGGCAGGTCGCCGCCCGCGGGCGGCTCGGACCCGGCCGCGGCGAGGTAGGCGCCGGGCTCGGCGGGAAGCTCGCGGCCGAGCAGCGGACGAAGCGAGGTGTAGGGGGCGGCGTCGCCGACGAACATGCCGCCGAGCAACGTCGTCGCATCGTCGGAGACGACGATCTTCTGGTACAGGCCACGGGCCGGGTCGGCATAGACGACCTCGAGGGCGCCGGGCGAGGTGGCCCGGGCGTCGCCGAAAGCCGCGACCTCGACACCGGAGAGCTTGAGCTTGGTGGCGTCGTCGATGCCGGGAAACTCGGCGGCTCCGCCCGAGAGGCGGTCGGCGACGACCTCGGCCATCGCGTTGGCGGGGGCCACGAGTCCGACGCACACGCCGTCGATGCTGGCGACCTCGCCGATCGCCCAGATGCCAGGCACCGACGACGCGCAGGCGGCATCGATGACGACCCCGCCGCGCGGGCCGATCTCGAGCCCGGCGGCGCGAGCGAGTTCGTCGCGCGGGGTGATGCCGATCGCGAAGACGACGAGGTCGGCGTGCAGGGCCCGGCCGTCGCCGAGGGTGACTCCGATGACGCGACCCGACGGCGTGAGCGTGACCTCGCTCGGCCGGGTGCCGAGCGCGAGCTCGATGTGTTGCGCGCGGATCAGCCGCCCGAGCGCCTGGCCCGCGCCTTCGTCGAGCTGGGCCGACATGAGCCAGCCGCCCGAATGCACGACCGTGACCCGCCCCCCGAGTCGGGCGATGCCGCCGGCAGCTTCGAGGCCGAGCAGCCCGCCACCCACGACGACGACGTTCGGTGCGCGCCCCAGGGTCTCGCGCAGGTCGCCCAGTTCGGCGACGATCGCGTCGACGTCGTCGATCGTGCGGTAGACCCGGCCGGCGTTCGCCCCCGGGATGTCGGGAACCGTCGCCCACGACCCGGTTGCGAGCACGAGGTCGTCGTAGCCGACGGTCTCGCCGTCGGCGAGCCGCACGGTGTGCGCGTCCGCGTCGATCGCGACGACGGCGCTGCCGCCTCGGTAGCGGATGCCGTCGCGGGTCCACACGGAGCCGTCGGCGAGCGTGAGGTCGGCGGCCGAGTCGTCGAGTCGGCGGGAGAGGGCGACCCGGTCATACGGCAGGTGCGACTCGTCGCCGATCACCGTCAGGTCGAGATCGATCGAGCCATCGACGGCGTCCCGGGCGGCGATCGCGTCGGCGAGCCGATGAGCCGCGGGCCCACCGCCGACGACGACGACGCGTCGCAGGGTGCTGGTGCGCGGGCTCATACAACTCCTCGTCCGGGGTATGGGGCCAACGGTAGGTGGCTCGCGTTTCCCCGCCATTGCACGCGTGTAACAGTGTGTGACTGCGACCTCACCGCCGATGCGGTGCACTGTGAGGCAGCTGTCACACGTTCGACACGGTGCGCGCGACTGTCCGAAATGAGCCGTCCCTAGGCTCCTCGCGTGAAGACCCTGGAGGATGCCGCCCCCGAAGTGGCCATCGTCGCGTCCGACTCCGCCTGGATGGATGTCTGCGCGCTCGCCGAACTCGAACCGTTCTGGGGCGAGGCGGCGCTCGTCGCCGGGCACCAGGTCGCCGTGGTGCGTCTGCCCGACGACCGGCTGTTCGCGGTCGGCAACCTCGATCCCGTCGCCGACGCCCAGGTGATGTCGCGCGGCATCGTGGGATCTCGCGGAGACCGCCCGACGATCGCGTCGCCCCTCCACAAGGAGGTGTACGACCTCGCGACCGGTGAACGGCTCGGTGCCGCAGGCCCGGGCCTCGGTACCTACCCGGTGCGCATCGTCGACGGCCGCGTCGAAGTGCTCGTTCCGGCAGGTGGCGGGTGACCGCTCCGGTGCTGGTGGCCGCATCCCACGGCACGAGCGACCCCGCCGGTCAGCGGGCCGTCGCCGCCCTCGTCGTCGCCGTCGCCGTGCGCGCTCCCGAGATCTCCGTCGTCGAGGCGTTCGTCGATGTGCAGCAGCCCGACGTGCCGGCGGTGCTCACCTCGGTCGCCGCAGACTCCGTCGTCATCGTGCCGCTGCTGCTCTCCGCCGGATATCACGTGCGTGTCGACCTCGCCCGGGTGGCGAGTGCCGCGCCGAATCCCCAGGTCACCGTCGCGGCGGCTCTCGGACCCGATCCGCGCCTGGTATCCCTTCTCGAGCGGCGGCTGCGCGCCCACCCTCTCGAGCCCGACGACGAAATCGTGCTCGCCGCGGCCGGTTCGAGCGACGCCCGGGCGGTCGACGATTGTCGCGCCATGGCCGACGCCCTCGGCAGCCGCCTCGGTCGCGACGTGACCGCCGCCTTCATCTCGGCGGCGCAACCGCCGCTTCCGGAGGCAATCGCGCAGGCGCGGGCGGGCGGCGCGACCCGTGTCATCGTCGCAACCTATCTGCTCGCACCCGGCTACTTCGCCGACCTCGCGGCGGCGGCCGGCGGCGACATCACGACCCCGCCGTTGCTCCTCGACGGCGAAACCGTGCCCGACGAACTCGTGGATGTCGTGTTCGAGCGCTACCGGGAGGCTCATGTGTCGGGCGTGTTACCGACCCCTCTCGACGCGGCTGCGCGGGTGTGACGAGGTGTTGACGAGGTGGTAACTGCGTTCGACCGTCGCCGAAACACCGCGTGGCTAGCGTCGACCGCATCCTGCCCCTCAGCTTTCTGAAAGGACCGTCATGACCTCCGCACCTGAAGCCGTGTCGGCGACCACCGTCGCCCCGGCTCTCGTTCACCGCCCCGGCCGCTGGATCGACAACTGGGACCCCGAGAACCACGTTCAGTGGGAGGGCGAGGGCCGCCCGATCGCCCAACGCAACCTGCGCTGGTCGATCTTCGCCGAATTCCTCGGCTTCATCGTCTGGCAGCTCTGGAGCATCGTCGTCGTGCAGCTGCCCGCCGCCGGGTTCACCTTCGACATCGGACAGACCTTCTGGCTCATCTCGATGCCGGCGCTCGTCGGCGCGACCCTGCGCCTTCCCTACACGTTCCTCGTGCCGAAGCTCGGGGGCCGCAACTGGACGATCATCTCGGCGGCACTTCTGCTGATCCCGGCGATCTCGCTCGGGTTCGCGGTGAGCAACCCCGAGACGCCGTTCGGCGTGATGCTGTTCATCGCGGCGCTCGCCGGTTTCGGGGGCGGCAACTTCGCCTCGTCGATGTCGAACATCAACTTCTTCTTCCCGCAGCGCGAGAAGGGCTACGCGCTCGGGCTCAACGCGGCGGGCGGCAACATCGGTGTCTCGGTGGCTCAGATCGTCGTTCCGATCGTCATCACGATCGGCGCCATCGGGGCGACGAAGAACATCGCGCTGGCCGGCTGGTTCTGGATCCCGTTCATCCTCATCGCGATCTTCGGCGCCTACAAGTTCATGAACAACCTGTCGAACGCGAAGGCCGACTTCGCGGCGTCGGCGGCGGCACTGCGCGACCCGCACACCTGGATCATGTCGATCCTGTACATCGGCACCTTCGGGTCGTTCATCGGGTTCGCGGGCGTGTTCCCGAAGGTCATCTCGACGCAGTTCCCCGAGTTCTCGAACTTCCAGATCGGGGCGGCCGGGATCACGCTCGCCTTCCTCGGCGCGCTCGTCGGATCGGTGTCGCGGCCCTTCGGCGGCAAGCTCGCCGACCGGTTCGGCGGCGCCAAGATCACCGTCTTCGCCTTCACGGCCATGGCGGTCGGTGCCCTCGCCGTCGTGTTGACGTTGCCGCTGGCCAACTTCTGGCTGTTCCTCGGAGTGTTCCTGTTCATCTTCGCCGCGACCGGAATCGGCAACGGATCGACCTACCGCATGATCCCGAGCATCTTCTCGGCCCGCAGCGGAGTGGCGGATGCGCACAACAACTCCGGCGACGTCGGCACGGTGCGCAAGACCTCCGCGGCGATCGGCATTATCTCGGCGATCGGCGCCTACGGCGGGTTCATCATTCCGCAGGTGCTCGGCGCATCGCTGGGCTCGACCGGTAGCTACGCGACGGCCATCTACGGCTTCGTCGGCGCCTACGTGGTATTCATCGCGATGACGCTGTTCTTCTACATGCGCCGCGGCAGCAAGCTGGGGCAGCGCGTCTGATGCGCGTCGCATCCACCGGGGTCGACACCGCGTCGCATTGTCCGTACTGCGCCCTGCAGTGCGCGATGACGCTGACGGTGTCGTCGACCCCGGTGGATGTGACCATCAGCGGGCGGGACTTTCCGACCAACCGCGGCGGGCTCTGCAAGAAGGGCTGGACGGCCGCGGAACTCATCTCCTCCGGTGACCGGGTCACCCAGCCCTTGCTGAAGACGCCCACGGGCACCTTCCGCGAAGCGACCTGGGAGGAAGCGCTCGACCTCATCGCGGCGCGCGTGCACGACATCCGCGAGGAGTCGGGCGCCGACGCGATCGGCGTGTTCGGCGGCGGCGGGCTCACCAACGAGAAGGCCTACCAGCTCGGCAAGTTCGCGCGGCTCGCGCTCGGCACCTCGCGGATCGACTACAACGGCCGGTTCTGCATGTCGTCGGCGGCGGCAGCGGGCATGCGGGCCTTCGGCGTCGACCGCGGGCTGCCGTTCCCGGTCGACGCGCTCGACGACGCCGACGTCGTGCTGATGCTCGGCTCGAACGTTGCCGAGACCATGCCGCCGTTCATCGGCCACCTCGAAGGCGTGCGCGGCCGCGGCGGCTTCATCGTCGTCGATCCCCGACGCACCGCCACCGCGAGGCTTACCGACGACGGCGGCGGGATGCACGTGCAGCCCGCGCCCGGAACCGACCTCGTGCTGCTGCTCGGGCTGTGCCACGTGGTGCTCGCCGACGGGCTCGCCGACCTCGACTATCTCGCCGCGCGCACTCTCGGCCTCGACCGCATCCGTAGAGATGTCGCCGCCTGGTGGCCGGAACGCGTGCAGAGCGTCACCGGGGTGCCGGTCGCGACGATCCGCGCGGTGGCCCGCAAACTCGCCGCCGCCGACGGTGCGTACGTGCTCACCGGCCGCGGCGTCGAACAGCACGCCGACGGCACCGACACGGCGACCGCGGCCATCAACCTTTCGTTGCTGCTCGGGCTCGTCGGCACCGAGCACTCCGGCTACGGCACCCTCACCGGCCAGGGCAACGGCCAAGGCGGGCGCGAACACGGGCAGAAGGCCGACCAGCTGCCCGGTTACCGCAAGATCACCGACCCGGCGGCTCGACGGCATGTCGCCGGCGTGTGGGGTGTCGACCCCGCCGTGATTCCCGGCCCCGGCCTCCCGGCTGTGCAACTGCTCGCCGCGCTCGGCACGCCCAACGGCATCCGTGCCTTCTTCGTGCACGGCTCCAATGTCGTCGTGTCGGCTCCGGATGCCGGGTCGGTGCGCGCCGGGCTGAAGGCCCTCGACCTGCTCGTCGTGTGCGATTTCTTCCTCTCCGAGACGGCGCAGTTCGCCGATGTCGTGCTGCCGGTGCCGCAGTGGGCCGAAGAGGAGGGCACGATGACATCCCTCGAGGGCCGCGTGCTGCGTCGCCGCCGCGCCGTCGAGCCGCCGGCCGGGGTTCGTGACGAACTCTGGATTCTGAGCGAACTGGCCCGGCGACTCGACGCTCCCGGCCGCTACGACCTCGACGCCGAAGCGGTGTTCGACGAACTGTGCCGAGCATCCGCGGGCGGCCCCGCCGACTACTCCGGCATCGACTACGCCCTGCTCGACTCGGGCGCCGCCGTGCACTGGCCCTACCCGGTCGGCAGCACCGGCACCCCCCGGCTGTTCCTCGACCGGTTCGCCCACGACGACGGCCGAGCCCGGCTGGTGAGCGTGAAACCGGTGACGCCTCCGGGGCCGGCGGCCGTTGACGGCGCGCTCACCCTCATCACCGGGCGGCTGCTCGAGCACTACCAGTCGGGCACGCAGACCCGCCGGGTGCCGGAACTCGCCGAGCAGCGGCCCCAGTCGGAAGCCCAACTCCACCCGGTCGCCGCCGAACGTCTCGGCCTCGCCGACGGCGACCTCGCCGAACTGACCAGCCCGAGCGGCCGGGTGCGCGCGGTCGTGCGGCTCAGCCCCGACATCCGTCACGACACCGTCTTTCTGCCGTTCCACTATCCCGACTCCGAAAGCGCCAACCTGGTGACCCGATCCGACACCGACCCCATCTCGGGCATGCCCGAGTTCAAACGCACCGTGGTGCGGATGCGCCGCGTCGAGGCCCCGAGCGTCGAGGGGCCGATCATGGAGGTGCTGGATGCCTGAGCGCGTCGTTCTCGTCGGCTTCGGCCCGGTCGGGGCCCGCTTCGCCGAAGAGTTGCTGCCCCTCGTGCGCAGCGGCGCGGTCGCCCTCACCGTCGTCGGGGCCGAGGATGCCGACGCCTACAACCGCGTGCTCGTCTCGGAGTACGCCGTGGGGTCGGTCGACCGGGAGTCGCTCACCGTGTCGGCCGCCGACGACTTGCGCGCCGACGGGGTCGAGGTGCTCACCGGCACCACGGTGCGTGCCCTGTTGCGCTCGCGCCGCACCGTGCGGCTCTCTGACGACACCGAGCGGCCCTACGACCGGCTCGTGCTCGCGACCGGGGCCCGGGCGTTCGTGCCGACCCTCGACGGGGTGCGCCGCATCCGCCGGGAGGGGCTCATCCCGCCTGAGGATGCGCACCTCTTGGACTCCCAGGGCGTGCCGTTCCCCGACGGGGTCACGGTGCTGCGCGACCTCGCCGACGCGGAGCGCGTGCGCGAGACGGTCGAGGCCGGCGGGAAGATCGTCGTACTCGGCGCCGGGGTGCTCGGCATGGAGTTCGCGCTCGCCGCCGTCGCCCGCGGGGCGGAGGCCTGCGTGGTGCATCACGGCGCCGTGCCGATGGAACGCCAGCTCGATCGCGGCGCTGGCACCGTGCTCGCCTCCGCCGCGCGCCGAGCCGGGGTCGCGACGATCGCGCACACCCGCGCCGAGTCGCTGCTGCTCTCCCATGATGACGAGGGGCGCGCGCGGTTCGATGCGCTCGTCTGTGCCGACGGCAAGATCATCCGCGGCGACCTGCTCGTGCTCTCCTGCGGGGTCGCCGCGCGCACCGAGCTCGCCGGCATCGCCGGGCTGCCGGTGGCCCGAGGCGTGCTCGTCGATGCCGAGCTGCGATCCTGGGGCGACCCCGACGTCTACGCGATCGGCGATTGCGCGCACGTCGCCGACCCGGCGGGACGGGGTACGCCGCGCGGGGCGCCGAGCGGGCTGATCGGTGCCGGGTGGCGGCAGGCCGAGTGGCTCGCCCAGCGGTTCGCCGCCGAACTCAGCGGCAGCGAAGTCGCGCCCGCCGTCGAGGAGAAGCCGCCGCTCGTGATGCTCAAGTCGGAGGGTGTCGACCTGGTGGCGGCGGGCGACGTGACGCCCGACCCGTGGGACGACGACCCGTCAGCCCACGAACCCGGCTGCGGCGGGGGACGAACCGTCGCCCAGTGGGCCGACCCGGCGCACGGTCGCTACGTGAAACTCGTCGCCGACGGCGGCGTGCTCACCGGATTCGTCAGCGTGGGGATGCCGCGCACGGCTGCCGAGCTGACTCTGCTGTTCGAGCGAGGCAGCGAGATCCCGTCCGACGCCTCTGTGCTGCTGCGCTTCGACGGTCCCGACGGCTTGGCCGAGATCGAAGGGGGCTTCAGCCCGAGCGCGACGGTGTGTTGGTGCAACGGCGTCACGGGGGAGAGGATCCTCGAGGCCGCGAAGACCTGCGAGCCGACCGTCGCCGGGATCGGCGCGGCCACGCGTGCCGGTACCGGATGCGGGGGCTGCCGAGGCCGCATCGCCGAACTGCTCGAGGTCGCCGTCACGACCTGATCCGCGCCACCGCGGGAGTCGGGCGTCAGCGCCCGATCGACGGGTCGATGAACCGGTTGGTGACGATGCTGTCCGGCTCGACTCCTTGGGGCACCGGGGTTCCGGCCTCTCGCCACGCCCGGCCCGCCGTCTCGAAGAGGTCGCGCAGGCGGCCCAGGTCGATATCGCCGATCGTGCCGTCGCGACCGTTGCCCGCGAAATGATCGCCTTCGAGGATCTGGAACGCCCTGGCCACCGCGTCGGCGTCATACCTGTCGTCGCCGAACTTCGCCGACAGGGTGACGAGCAGCGCGTTCGTCTCATCCGGATCGTCGAGGTAGTCGACGAGTGCCTGTTGCAGGATCGGCACGAGCATCGTGAGGCAGTCCGCGTAGCGCACCAGCGTCTGCGGCGTGGCCGAGAGCACTCCGCTGTCACTTTGGTAGCCCGAATCGTCGAGCAGGTGCGAGCCGAACGCCTCGGGTGTCTCGGTGAGCACCTCGAACCGGTACGGGTCGGTGAAGACGTCGCCGAGGTGAACCGGGATGCCGCCGGCGTCGATCAGACCCTGAACGCTCGGCGGCGGTTCGGTGACGAGCTGCTCGGCGGTCACCACACCGGCGCCGACTCCGTACGACGCGAACGGGTCGCCCGGCGTCGTGACGAAGGGCACGAGCCCCGAGCCGTCGGGCACCAGCCGGTCGCCGAGTTGCTGCACCGTCGGAACCTCGGGGTAGACCGAGGCATCCCAATAGGCGAGACGCGGACTGCGCCGCAGGGGCGCGAAGACGCCGACTGTCGGGAACCGCCCCGCGTCGAGCAAGGCCACATCGGTGTCGACGGCGCCCAGCAGGAACCGGTCGTCGTCGTGCAGCTGGATGTTGGCGGCTACACCGTCGTCGGGATCGGCGACGAAGATCCTCAGGTTCGAACCCGACGGCTCGCCATCCACGAGCAGAGGAGCGGTCACCGAGTCGTACCCGGTGCGCAGCTGGTCGCGGTCGAGCAGCCCGTAGAGGAACCCCCACTCGACGCGAGGAAGGTCATCGGTCTGGATGCGGATCTCGGCGGGGCATCCGGCACGCATCAGACCGGTGCCGCCGGCCTCGCCGGTCGCACACGCCGTCAGCGCCAGAGCGAGGCTCGCCAGAGCGACTGCGGCGACCCGGCGTCGCATCGCTTTGCGTTGTGCACGCTGGCGCATCCGACCTCCCTGTGTCGACCGCGGTCCGATCGACGGCAAGCCAAGTCAACCTCACTTGGCCGACGACACCGATTATCCGCGCCGTAGGCTGGGGGGATGCCGCCCGTCGCCCTCGGAATCCCGACGTTGCGCCGCGATCCAGCCGCGTCGCCGTCGCTGGCGGGGCGCCCCGACACCGCCGATCTGCTCGACCGGTTCGGTCGCGTGGCCCGCGATCTGCGGATCTCGATCACCTCCGCGTGCTCGCTGCGCTGCACCTACTGCATGCCGGCGGAAGGGCTGCCCGTCATTCCGATGCGCGACCTCCTGTCGGCGGATGAGATCGGGCGACTCGTCGGCATCGCGGTGCACGACCTCGGTGTTCGCGAGGTGCGCTTCACCGGCGGCGAGCCCCTTACCCGGCCCGACCTCGTCGACATCATCCGGGCATCCTCGGATATCGCCCCCGGCATCCCGCTCGCGATGACCACGAACGGCATCGGCCTCGACCGCAAGGCGGCGGCGCTCGCTGCCGCCGGGCTGACCCGCATCAACGTGTCGCTCGACACGGTCGACCGCGAGCACTTCGCCGCCGTCACCCGCCGCGACCGGCTTCCCGCAGTGCTGCGCGGGCTCGACGCCGCGCGGGCCGCCGGACTCGGTCCGATCAAGATCAACGCGGTCGCGCTGCGCGAGACCCTGCCGGATGCCGGCGACCTGCTCGCCTGGGCGCTCGACAACGACGTGCGACTGCGCTTCATCGAGCAGATGCCGCTGGATGCCGATGAGACCTGGCGTCGCGACAACCTGGTGTCTGCCGAGGAATTGCTCGAGGAACTCGGTCGCCGGTTCACCCTGACGCCCGCGGGCCGGGATGATCCGTCGGCGCCCGCCGAGGACTGGCTCGTGGACGACGGACCCGCGACGGTCGGCATCATCGCCTCCGTCACGCGCTCGTTCTGCGAGGCCTGCGACCGCACGCGGCTGACGGCAGAAGGCACGGTGCGCTCGTGCCTGTTCGGCGATGACGAGACCGACCTGCGTGCCCTGCTGCGCGGAACGGCGACGGATGCCGAGATCGCGATGCGTTGGCGTGGCGCGATGTGGAACAAGCAGGCCGGGCACGGCATCGACGCCGACGACTTCATCCGCCCCGAGCGTTCGATGGGCGCGATCGGTGGCTGAAGTGCTGGTGCGCTATTTCGCCGCCGCCGCGGAAGCCGCCGGCCGCGACGAGGAACTGCTCACGGCATCCACCGTCGGCGAGCTCCACGACACCCTCCTCGCGAGTTACCCGGCCCTGGCACCCGTGCTCGCCAAGGGTTCATTCCTGGTCGACGGCGTCGTTACCCGCGACCCCGCCCGCGCGCTCCGTGGCCAGGTCGACGTGCTGCCACCGTTCTCCGGGGGGTAGATCCCAGCAGGTGGGGCGTCGAGTGGGGTTGGAACTTACAACTCACCGGCCGAGAAGACCGTCGTCTTCCTCTTCCTCTTCCTCTTCCTCTTCGTCTTCCTCTTCGTCTTCGTCTTCGTCTTCGTCTTCGTCTTCCTCTTCGTCTTCCTCTTCCTGCTTCTAGGTCTTTCTGCTTCTAGGTCTTTATGAGTTTCATGTTCTATGATTCATTGCAGGGAATCATGGAGGTGGAAATATGACTGCTGCAGACGTAGTTCGGAGCGCGCGCCGCAGGCGACGGCTCGGGCAGCGGGAGCTAGGGCAGCGTGCACGTGTCACGCAGTCGCAGTTGTCACAGATCGAGGGTGAGAAGTCAGCGCCGCTCTACGAAACGGTGGAACGTATCTTGCGAGGCGCCGGTCATCGACTCATCGCCGTTCCGACGGTCAGAGACGATGCGGCCACTATCACCTTGCGGATCCGTGAAGCCCTCGATGAGGGCGATCACGAAAGGGCGCTTCGTCTCTTCATCCAACTGAACGACAACCTTGCGGCCGAGGCGCCGGAGATCCGGTTCGCCTTGTCCATCGCCGAGCCTGAGCCGACTGGCTTGAAGCATTGGGACGCCGCGATCGCAGGACTTATCGAGTTCCGCCTGGCGGAGGTCGGGCTGCCGTCACCCCGGTGGGTCGATGACTCCGCGAAGTTTCTCAGTCATCGGTGGACCTTCGGTGAGCGAGGGTTTGCTGACTCGCCAGATGAGGCTCGAGTCCCCGAACCCTTTCTCAAGCGACGTGTGCTGATCGACCGCGACACGTTGGCGAGCGCGTGAGCACGTTCTCGCGAGACGACCTGGAACGCTACCTGGGCCTCCTGGTGGACGAACTCCGTGGGCTCGGAGCGAACACAAGCGTCAGGATCGTCGGAGGTGCAGCCCTAGCTCTCCGATACTTCGAGCGGGCAACCACGACGGACATCGACGCAATGACGATTGGCGACGACGAGTTACTGGGCGAAGCGGTGAGGCGTGTTGCGGAAGGGAATGGCCTACCCGGCGACTGGCTCAACGAAGAGGCGCGGAAGTATGTCCCCGTTTGGGGTCGAATGATCGATTGGGAGACCGTTTACGACCGCGATGGCGTCGTCGTGCAGATAGCGCCCGTCGACACATTGCTTGCGATGAAGCTGCGTGCGAATCGCCCGGGTCGCGACGATAAGGACATTGCTCGGCTCGTGGCTATCGCCGGGATCAGCGGTGTTCGCGAGGCTGAGGAACTCTTCGAGTCGTTCTACCCGGGCGACTCCCTGAGCGATCGCGCGTTGAGGATGGTCGAACGTGCACTTGAAATGCCACCGCCTGCCATGAGCCAACCGCCGACTATCCGACTCGAAGGTGGGTCCTAGAGGCCGACCCACTCCGAGGGGCCGTCGGCGAGGTGTTGGCGCTTCCAGATGGGCACGCGCTGCTTGATCTCGTCGACGAGCTTCGCGCACGCGGCGAAGGCTTCCGCGCGGTGCGGGGCGGCGACCACGGCGACGAGGGCGACATCCCCGATCTCGAGGTGCCCGATGCGGTGCGCCGCGGCGACCCGCAGGCCAGCGGCGGAGGCGACCTCGGCGCAGACGTCGGCGAGGAACCGCTCGGCGTCAGGATGCGCCTGGTAGTCGAGGCTCGACACCCCGGCGCCGTGGTCGTGGTCGCGGATGACGCCCTCGAACACGACCAGCGCACCGTCGGCATCCGTCAGCACCTGCTGTTCGAGCCAGGCGCGGTCTACGGGTCCGTCGACGACGAGGGCGACCGGCTCACTCATGGCCGCCCCCCGCGATCTGGTCGTGCAGGTGGGGCAGCAGAGTCTCGAGCACTGCGAGGCCGTCTTTCACGCCGCCTGGTGATCCGGGCAGGTTGACGACGATCGTGTTTCCCGCGATACCGGCGAGGGCGCGGCTGAGTGCTGCGGTCGGGGTGACGGCGCGCCCCGCCGCGCGGATCGCCTCGGCCACTCCGGGCAGTTCGCGGTCGAGCACCGTACGAGTCGCCTCGGGGGTGCGGTCCTGGGGGTGGATGCCGGTGCCGCCCGTCGTGATGATGAGGGCGGGTGACCCCGCGACGGCGCCGCCGAGAGCGCCCTCGATGTCGACGTCCGCGACCACCACGGCATCCTCGGCGGAGTAGCCGTGCGCGCGCAGCCAGTCGACGATCACCGGACCCGTGCGGTCCTCCCGGGTGCCCGCCGCCGCGCCGGTCGACGAGACGATGACGACCGCCGTGCCGGGCGCTTGGGGGGCGGGGGAGTCGGGGGTCCAGTGACCGCTCTTGCCGCCGGTCTTCTCGACGAGGCGGATGTCGCCGAGCACCGCCGCGGGGTCGACGGCCTTGATCATGTCGTGCAGCGCGAGACCGGCGACGGCGACGGCCGTGAGCGCCTCCATCTCGACGCCGGTCTTGGCGCTGACGGCGACCGTCGCGCGAATGCCGATGGATGCCTCGGCGGGCTCGAACTCGATCGTCACCGACTCGAGCGGCAGCAGATGCGCCAGCGGGATGAGTTCCGACGTGCGCTTCGCGGCCTGGATGCCGGCGATGCGCGCGGTCGCGAGGGCGTCGGCCTTCTTCAACCCGTCGGCGATGACGAGTGCGACGACCTCCGCTGTCGTGTCGAGCCGCCCGGCCGCGACGGCGACCCGGCGCGTGACGGCCTTGCCGCCCACGTCGATCATGTGCGCGCGACCCTCCGCGTCGAGGTGGCTCAGTTCGGAGGCACCGTGTTCGCTCATAGCTCCCAGGTTTCCACAGTCGCGCCCGCTGCTAGCTCGGTGGCGTCTTCGGGGATGTCGAGCAGCACATCCGCAGCGGCCAGCGCGGCGACGAGGTGCGACGACGGGCCGCCCAGGGTTTCGACCCGACCGTCGGGCAGTGCGCGGCCGCGCAGGAACTGCCGTTTGCCGGCGACCGACGTGACGGGAGCGTCGAGCACCCGGGTGACGCGGATGCGATCGGGTAGCCCCGCGATCTCGCGCAGCAGCGGTTCGACGAAGAGCAGGAACGAGAGCTGGCTCGACACCGGGTTGCCCGGGAAGCACACGACGGGGATGCCGTCGAACGACCCGATCGCTTGCGGGCCACCGGGCTGCATCGCCAGCACGTCGACGAGTGCCCCGCGTGGCTCGAGCGTCTCGCGCACGACCTCGTACTCGCCTTGCGAGATCCCGCCGCTGGTCAGCACGAGTTCGGCATCCGCCGCGATCGCCGCGACCAGCAGTGCCTCGAACGCCTCGTGGTCGTCGACAACCCGGCCTTCGAGCACGATCTCGGCGCCGACATCCCGGGCCGCAGCCACGAGCGCGGTGCCGTTGGAGTCGGCGATCTGCCCGGGCCCGAGCGCCTCACCCGGCGCGACGAGTTCGCTGCCGGTCGAGATGACCGCGATGCGCACGCGCGAGGAGACGGCGACCCCGGTGATGCCCGCGGCGGCGAGGGCCGCGAGGTGGCGTGAGGCGAGCCGCACTCCACCTGGCAGCAACTGCGCTCCCGCCTTCAGGTCGGAGCCCACGTCGCGCACGTACGCCCCTGCCGCCCAATCGGATGCGATCGTCACCATCGCGTCGACGGAGACGACCGTGTCTTCGACCGGCACCACGGCATCCGCCCCCGCCGGAATCGGCGCCCCCGTCATGATGCGCACCGCCGTTCCGGGCACGAGCGGGTCGGGCGTGCCGGCGGCCGCCGCGACCTCGCCCGCGATCGGAAGCGGCAGGCCGGCCGCGAGGTCGGAGGCGAGCACCGCGAACCCGTCCATCTGCGAGTTGCGGAACGGCGGCAGGTCGATCGGCGAGAGCACCGCGCCGGCCAGCACCCGGCCGAGTGCTGCGGCGACGGGAACCGTCTCGGCATCCCGGGTGCGCAGCGGCGCGAGCAGCGCGCGCACGCGACCCTCGTGCTCGGCGACCGGGGTGCGGGCCACGTCAGTACCGCGCGAGCGAGGCGTCGGCCTTCGCGGCGTAGGCGTCGACGCCGCCGCTGAGGTGGCGGGCCTCGGTGAACCCGACCTGCTCGAGGTATTCGAGCACCCGCGCGCTACGGACGCCGTGGTGGCAGTAGACGACGGTTTCGACGTCGGAGTCGAGTTCGCCGACGCGCTCCGGGATGTGGCTCATCGGGATGAACACCGACCCCGGGATCTGCACGAGTTCGGCCTCCCAGGGCTCCCGGATGTCGAGGAGCACCGGCGGCGTCGGGCCGGCGAGGGCGTCGCGCAGCTCTTCGGGCGTGATGGTGCGGGTGGGTGCCTCCACGGGGGGAGCGGTCCTCTCTTCGAGCGACCCCGGGCGCGGGGCCTCGGGATCGCGGCGGTACTCGATCTCGCGGGTGCGGCCGGTGAGGGCGTCGTACGCGGCGACCCGGCCGAGCAGCGGTTCCCCGACGCCGGTGAGCAGCTTCAGCACCTCGGATGCCATCATCGCCCCGATCACTCCGCAGACGCTGGGCAGCACCCCGACGACGTCGCAGGTGTCGCCGGTCTCGCCGCCACGGGGGTCTTCGGGGAAGAGGTCGCGGTAGTCGACGCCCTTCTCGTCCCAGGCGACGCCGACCTGGCCCGCGTAGGCGAGCGCTGAACCCCAGACCAGCGGGATGCCGCGGATCGTCGCGGCGTCGTTCGCGAGATAGCGGGTGGCCGGGTTGTCGGTCGCGTCGACGAGCACGTCGACGTCGAGCAGCAGGTCGAAGGTCTTCCCGGCCTCGAACCGCGTCTCGACGGCGCGGATCTCGGCGTCGGGGGAGAGAGACCGCAGGGCTTCGGCGGCCGACGCGGCCTTGTTGCGGGTCAGGTCGCCGCCGGTGTGCAGCGTCTGCCGGTGCAGGTTCGACTCCGCGACGGTGTCGTCGTCGACGACGGTGAGGATGCCGACCCCGGCCGCCGCGAGCAGCGGCAACACCGCGCTGCCCAGGCCGCCCGCCCCGATCACGAGTACGTGCGCCCCCGCGAGAGCCACTTGCCCGTCACCGAACCCCGCGAGGATCCGCTGGCGCGCGAATCGCGGCGACGCGGGATCGAGGGGCATGGGTCGATTCTTCCAGGCGAGGGCGCCGTGTGCCGGTGCCCGCCCCTGCGCGGATCAGGATGACGTCGGATGGTGGCGCGAATCCGCTCCCCCGAGGTCGGATTTCCTGATCCGCGCACGTTCGGGGAGAGCGGCCGGGCATCAAGCAACCGCAAACGCGGGTAATCTGGGCCACCAGAGACGTAACTGCGGAGGCGAGCGTGAACCAGTTCTCGGTGAAAGAGGCGGCGGCGCTGCTCGGGGTGAGCGACGACACCGTGCGGCGCTGGGGCGACGCCGGGAAGCTGCGCATTCGCAAGGGCGAAACCGGCCGCCAGGCGATCGCCGGGCGCGACCTGCTGCCACTCCTGCGCGAGCCGGAGGCGGCATCCGCTCTCGCCGCGGCGTTCCCGCTCGCGAAGGCCTCCGCCCGCAACCGCTTCACCGGCATCGTCACCGAGGTCGTGAAAGACGGCGTGATGGCGCAAGTCGTGATCCAAGCCGGCCCGTTCCGCCTGGTGTCGCTGATGTCGCGGGAGGCCGCCGACGACCTCGGGCTCGAGCCCGGGATGCTGGCCGTCGCGAGCGCGAAGGCCACCGTCGTGAGCGTCGAGACGCCGCCGGAGGGATGACCGTGCGAAGGCTGCTCGCCGTGGCGGCGGCGGTCGCCCTGCTCGCGGGCTGCGCCGCGCCCCCGTCGACGACCGTGACAGTGCTGGCGGCGGCATCCCTCACGGATGCCCTCGACGAAGCGGCCGTCGCGTTCGAGGCCTCGCACCCCGGCATCGAGGTCAGCGTCGGCTACGGCGGCAGTTCGGCGCTGGCCGAGCAGATCGTGTCGGGTGCCCCCGCCGATGTGTTCTTCGCTGCCGACGAGTCGACGATGCAGACGGTCGTCGACGCCGGGCTGGCGTCCGCCCCCGAGGTCGTCCTCGCCAACACCCTTGAGCTCGTCGTGCCGGCCGGCAACCCCGGGGATGTCGCGAGTCTCACCGACCTCGCCGACCCGTCGTTGGTCGTCGCCCTCTGCGACCCCTCGGTGCCGTGCGGATCGGCCGCCGTCTCGCTGCTGAAACTCGCGGGGGTGGCCGCCTCCATCGACACCTTCGAAGACGACGTGCGGGCGGTGCTCACCAAAGTCGCGCTCGGCGAAGTGGATGCGGCCCTCGTCTATCGCACCGATGTTCTCGCCGCGGGGGAGACGATCGAGGGGATCGAGATCCCGCTCGCCGATCAGGTGGTGAACCGGTACCCGGTCGCGGTGTTGTCCGCCGCCGCGAATCCGGATGCCGCGCAGCAGTTCATCGACTACTTGCGGTCGGCCGATGGCCGGGAGGTGTTCGAGCGTGCCGGTTTCGTCGCGCCGTAACCGCACAGGGCCGGTCGTCGCGATTCTCGCGGCGGCGGGGCTCGGGTTGCTCGTGCTGCCGCTTCTCGGGTTGCTGTTGCGCGCACCGTGGGCCGCGCTGCCCGACCTACTGGTCAGCGAAGCGGTGTTGCAGGCGCTGGGGCTCTCGCTCGGCACCGCCGCCGCATCGACCGTCGTGTGCCTGGTATTTGGCATCCCGATCGCGGTGCTGCTGTCGCATTCGGTGCACTGGAACCTCGTGCCCCGGCGCCTGTTGCGCGCGGCGATCACCATCCCGCTCGTGCTGCCGCCGGTCGTCGGCGGCATCGCGCTGCTGTTGCTGCTCGGGCGCCGCGGCATCGTGGGGCAGTGGCTCGCCGAGGTCGGCGTCACGATCCCGTTCACGACGGGAGCCGTCGTCATCGCGCAGACCTTCGTGGCGATGCCGTTCCTGGTGTTCGCCGTCGAGGGGGCGCTGCGCTCCGCCGACCGGCGCAGCGAACTCGCCGCCGCGACCCTCGGCGCGACCCCGGCGCAGACCTTCCGGCTCGTCACCCTGCCGCTCGTCGCCCCCGGCGTCGCCGCGGGCGCCGTGCTGTGCTTCACGCGCGCGCTCGGCGAGTTCGGGGCGACGATCACGTTCGCCGGGTCGTTCCCCGGGGTGACGCGCACGCTGCCGATCGCGTCGTATCTGGCGATGAACTCCGACCCCGACGCAGGCGTAGCCCTCGCCCTCGTGTTGCTCGCGGTGTCGCTCGTCGTGCTGCTCGCGCTGCGCGACCGCTGGTTGCCGGGGGTGGTGCGATGAGCCTCTCCGTCGATCTCACGGTGCCGCGCGAGGCGTTCGACGTTCGCGCCGCCTTCGAGGTGCCCGCGGGCCGGGTGCTCGGCATCGTCGGGCCGAACGGGGCGGGCAAGTCGAGCGTCCTCGCGGCGATCGCCGGGCTCGTCGATGCGACCGGCGCGATCCGCCTGGGCGACACCGACCTGCACGCGCGGCTCGCCGATCGCCGAGGTATCGGCCTGGTGTTCCAGGACTTCCTGCTCTTCCCGCACCTGACCGTGAGAGACAACGTCGCCTTCGCGGCCAGGGTCTCCGGGGGTGGCCGTGCCGCCGCGCGGGCCAAAGCCGACCCGTGGCTGACCCGCTTCGACCTGACGGAGCTGGCGCAGCGGCATCCGAATGCCCTCTCGGGTGGGCAGGCGCAACGCGTCGCCCTCGCGCGGGCCCTGGCCGCCGAGCCCGCGGTGCTGCTGCTCGACGAGCCGATGGCGTCGCTCGACGTGGAGATCCGGGATGCCGTGCGGGCCGACCTCACTCGTCACCTTCGTGAGTTCGGCGGCCCCGCGGTCGTGGTGACCCACGACCGCGAAGACGTCGCGGCCCTCTGCGACGAGGTGCTCGTGCTCGAGCGGGGGGCCGTCGTGCAACACGGCGCGCTGGCCGAACTGGCAGCGGCACCCGCCACGCCCTGGGTGGCGCGGTTCACCGGTCGGTAGCGTGAGGGTCATGAACACCTCGGTCTGGCGCGAGCACGGCACACCACTCGTCGCTGGCGCGCCCGACGGCCCGCTCCACCGTGAAACGGTCGCCGTCAAAGACCTGTACGCGGTCGAAGGCTTCGCGGTCGGCGCCGGCAACCCGACCTTCCTCGCCGAGGCGGCGGCCGAGACCCGCACCGCGCCGGCGGTGCAGCAACTACTGGATGCCGGCGCCGACGTCGCCGGGATCGTGCAGACCGACGAATTCGCGTACTCGATCCAGGGCGCAAACCCGCACTACGGAACCCCGCCGAACCCCGCCGTGGCCGGCGGGCTGCCCGGCGGCTCCTCCAGCGGACCTGCCTCCGCCGTCGCCCTCGGCGAGGCGAGCATCGGGCTCGGCACCGACACCGCCGGCTCGGTGCGGGTTCCGGCGTCGTATCAGGGGTTGTGGGGGCTGCGCACCACCCACGGAGCGGTGTCGCTGGATTGCGTCTGGCCGCTCGCGCCGACCTTCGACTCCGTCGGCTGGCTCACCCGCGACCCGGTGACCCTGCGCACGGTTGCCGAGGTCGTGTTGGGCAAGACGCCACATCCGGGGCGATTCGTCGTCGACGCTCGATTCGTCGTCGACCCTGCGCTTGTCGCGTTGGCCGAACCGGGCGTGCGCGAGGCGTTCGCCGCTGCCATCGCGAGATTCGAGGTGGAGACGATTGATCTCGGCGACGCCGACGCGATGTTCGAGGCATTCCGAGTGACCCAGGCGGCAGAGGCGTGGCGCTCTGACGGGGAGTGGGTCGCTGGCCATCCGGATGCCGTCGGCCCCGGCACGAGCGACCGTTTCGGCTTCGCCGCGTCGGTCACCCCTGCACAGGAGGTCGCAGCACGGGCGGATCTCGCCACCCATCGCGCGAGACTCGACGACATCCTGGGCGACCGCATCCTGCTCGTCCCGTCGGCATCGTCGGGAGCGCCTGCGCTCACGGCGAAGCCTGCCGTTCTAGATGCCGTCCGTGGCGCGACGCTGCGCCTCACCGCGATTGCCGGCATTACGGGGCGACCGGCCTTGAGTGTTCCGGCCCTGCGGCTACCGGCACCGGTCGGGCTGTGCTTGGTGGGTCCGCGCGGCGGCGATCTCGGCCTCATCGACCTTGCGGGCTTCTTCGTGGCGTAAGCCGCCACTCTCGTTGAAAATGTACGTCTCGTACATTTTCGCGCTAGTCTGATCGGCATGAGCGAAGTGACGATCACCGATGCCCGCCGGAAGTTAGCCGCCCTCGTGGATGACTCCCATCGCGAACCCGTCTATCTGACGCGCCGCGACCGGGCCGTCGCCGCGATCGTCGAAGTCGACCAACTGCAGCAGTTGCTCAGCGACGCCGAGGAGCTGGCTGATATCCGCGCGGTCGATGCGGCCTGGGAGGAGACAGATCGCCTGGGCGAGACTCCGATTCCTTGGGAGGACGTCAAGCGCGATCTCGGCTTGGCATGACCCGCTATCGGGTCGAGGTGCTGCCCCCGGCGGTGCGAGCGATCCGCAAGCTGCCCCCCGAGGCGAAGCGTCGCATCCAGGCGGTCATCGATCTGCTCGCTGACGATCCGCATCCGCCGGCGGCGAAGCGTCTGGTCGCACGCCCGGAGTGGAGGGTGCGCACCGGTGACTACCGGGTTCTCTATCGCATCGACGACGGCGTGCTCGTCGTGGTCGTCGTTGATGCTGGTCATCGGCGCGAAATCTACCGAACCTGACCAGCCCGGGAAGCCATCCGTCACACCAGGGATGGCATCCTGAGGGGGTGACCGTGAACCAGATCGACCCGCCCGCGCGCCTGCTGATGGGGCCGGGGCCGATCACCGCCGATCCGCGGGTGCTGCGGGCGATGTCGGCGCAGCTCGTCGGTCAGTACGACCCGGCGATGACCGGCTACATGGCCGAGGTGCAGGAGCTGTACCGCGGGGTGTTCCAGACCCGCAACGACGCCACGCTGCTCGTCGACGGCACCGCGCGCGCGGGCATCGAGGCGGCCTTCGTGAGCCTGCTCGCGCCGGGCGAGAAGGTGCTGGTTCCGATCTTCGGCCGGTTCGGGCAACTGTTGCGCGATGTCGCGGAACGTTGCGGCGCCGAGGTTCACGTCATCGAACGCGAGTGGGGCAGCGTCTTCACGGTCGGCGAGATCGAGGCGGCGCTGCGCGAGGTCAAGCCGAAGCTGCTCGCGATCGTGCACGGCGACACGTCGACGACGGTCGCGCAGCCCCTGGAGGAACTCGCCGCGCTCGCCGCGAAGCACGGCGCGCTGCTGTACACCGACGTGACGGCCAGCCTCGGCGGCAACACGTTCCTCGCCGACGCCTGGGGCGTGGATGCCGCCACCGCCGGCCTGCAGAAGTGTCTCGCCGGGCCGGCCGGGTCGTCGCCGATCACCCTGTCCGAGCGCGCGGTCGAGGTGATCCGGTCGCGCGGGGCGACAATCCGCAGCAACTACTTCGACCTCGCTCAGATCCTCGACTACTGGGGTCCGACCCGGCACAACCACCACACCGAAGCCACGACAATGCTCTACGGGGCGCGGGAGTGCGCCCGCATCCTGCTCGAGGAGGGCGTCGAGAACGCCGTCGACCGCCACCGCGTGCACGGCGCCGCCATGGCATCCGGGCTTGTCGCGATGGGGCTGACCCTGTTCGGCGACCAGAGCGTGCGCATGAACAACATCGTCGCCGTGCGCATTCCCGACGGCGTCGAGCCCGACGGCATCCGGGCGACGCTGCTCGCCGACTACGGGATCGAGATCGGCACCTCGTTCGGGCCGATGCACGGCAAGGTGTGGCGGGTCGGGGTGATGGGCTACAACGCCCGCAAGGATGCCGTGCTCACCACCCTCGCGGCGCTCGAGCAGGTGCTGCGGCGGGCCGGAGTTTCCGTGCCGCAGGGCGCGGCAGTGGACGCCGCACTCGACGCGTTGCAGACTGAGGGATGATCACCGTTCGTCCCGCCGTCCCCGAGGATGCCGACGCCATCGTCGATATTCGCAACACTGGCTGGCGCGAGGCCTACGCACACCTGCTGACCCCCGAGTTCCTTGCCAATCTGACGGACGACGCCGAGCGCCTCCGCGACGCCCTCGGGCGTGCCCGCAAGACGGTCACCGTCGTCGCCGAACTCGACGGCGAGGTCGTCGGCTATGCCCTCGCCGGCCCGCCGCCCGACGATGAGAACGCGCCCCGTGACTGGGGCCTGTTCCACATCTACCAGTACTCCCGCGCCCACGGCTCGGGCACCGGCCAGGCGCTCCTCGACGCGGCAGTGGGAGACCGCCCGGCGTACCTCTGGACCGCCGAAGACAACCCCCGAGCGCTCGCCTTCTATCGCCGCAACGGCTTCGTCGCCGATGGCACCCGCAAGATCGAGCACGACTGGGAGAACATGGCCGCCATCCGCATGGTGCGGTGAGCCTCACCGCGCCGGGAGACCGTCGCGCCTCCGCTGAAAGTCAGGGAGGGGTCGGATCGTCTCGGGGAGTGAATCGGGGTAGGGGTCCCCGCTCTCTTCACT
>NZ_JBASCU010000046.1:0-42221 GCF_049651805.1 Pseudolysinimonas sp. | reverse complement strand
ATGGTGAGACACGTCGAGGTCCTCGAATCGGATCAGCGAGTTTGCGCTTCTGATCCTCGGGGACCTCGACCCCTACCCGCCCGAACTCACCCGGCGAGCCTCACCCCCACCGGATGTCCGAAGAGCCGCTAATGACAACAAGATCGCTGGATACGTCGCGACACTGCAGATGCGCCTCAGCCGCCTCCTTGCCGATGGCAGATACGACTTCATGACCAGGGTCGAGAAACACGATGACCCCCTTGGTACCTATCTGCGTGCAGTGATGGGAGCCGACCCGACGAAGGACAACGATTCATCAGATTGGCCCGCCGCCGCAAATTATCGAGAGCAAACGAAGAACCACGATTCTGGCCCGTCGGTTACTATCTTCGACCTGAGCCTTATCGCCAGTGATGTACTTGAGAACGTAACGGCGCTGCTTGGTCGTATCCTCTTCGACTTTGCTGTGCGCAGTGATCCTCGCGCGAGACACCCATTGCTGCTGGTGCTCGAAGAAGCACACCGCTTCATCCCGGCTCGCCATGACAGCAACGGAGGCGGAAGCCGCTCAACTGCCGTCTTCGAACGCATCGCAAAAGAAGGCAGAAAGTTCGGAATATCCCTTCTGCTCGCGAGCCAGCGTCCGAGTGAGCTGAGTGAGACTGTCGTTGCGCAGTGTGGCACAGTAATCGCGCACAGACTTACCCACGAGTCAGATCAAGCACTGCTTCGTCACGCCACTGCGCTGAGTTCTCGTGCCCTTCTCGATCAACTGCCGGGCCTTGCTCAGCAACATGCTCTGGTTACCGGGGTGAGTACCGGAGTGCCAGTAGCGGTGCGTATTCGAGATGTTGTGGACGCCCCTAAGAGCAACGACCCCGATTTCATCGCAAGTTGGACTGATGAGGAGAGGATTGCCGAGCTACCTCAGCACATTGACCGGGTCGTAGTGGACTGGCAAGGCCACGCCTAATTAGGCTCGGACAGGCGACCTATCCCGGAGTATTCACGTGCAGTGGACGATTTATTTGCTGCGACCGTGGGTATCGCGCATTGCGACTCCTGAGTCGATGAGCCAGGTGCGCACTGTGCCCGCCGAGAACCCAAGTCTGCTGCCGACCGTTTCAAGCGAGTCGCCAGCCTCGTATCGGCGACGCATCTCATCGACCTCGTGCGGCTCAGGAGCACGGCCTCGGAGTTTCAACCCGCGCTTGCGTAGCTGGTGCGCAAGTGACTGGCGGCTGATTCCAAGGTCTGAAGCAATCGCCTTGAGAGTCGCGCCTGCTTCGTATCGAGCTTCAGCGATGACCAGCTTCTCCTCGCTCAAAGGCGGGAGATGAGTGGGGAGTTTCCGGCCGTGGCGACGCTGTAGCAGAGGTCGCTGTCGGATGAGATGATGGGTACTCACTATGCGGCGCAAGGGCGGGGCACTTTTCGACAGTATTCCCCTTACTTCCACCAAAATGCCCGCCCTCCGGGCGGCGATCCACCCAAGCACCCGCCCTCCGGGCGGCGATCCACCGAAGTTCTGCTTCCCCGATTGAAATGAGTCGGCGGCATCCGGACATGTGTGTGGTGTGACTCGAGACCGAAGCGTGACACAAGTGACCGACCCAGAGCGCGAGAAGCGATTCCGCTCAATCGCCGAGCTCGTCGTCGAGCCGGTACGGCGATACCTCGCGCGTCGAACCGATCCCGCCACCGCCGCCGAGGTGCTCAATGAGACGTTGCTCGTCTGCTGGCGGCGGCTCGATGAGGTGTGGGGATCGTTCGACGATTCGGTGAGCCACGAAGTCGTGCCATGGGCGATCGTGGTGGCGCGCAACCTGCTGGCCAACGCGGAGCGCGCCGAACGGCGCCGGAACAGGCTTGTGGGCAAGATCATCGCACTCGACCCGCCCGCCTCCGTCATCGACGACCCACCCTCCGACGAGACGGGAGACGCCGACACGGTGCTCGACGCCCTCACGCGCTTGCGCTCTGCCGATGCCGAGCTACTGCGCCTCTGGGCCTGGGACGGCCTCGAGAGCCCGCAACTGGCGACCGTGCTCGGGATCAGCGCGAACGCGGCAGCGATTCGCCTGCACCGCGCGAAGGCGCGCCTGCGTGCTGAACTTCTCAACTCGCAGAGCCTGATGAAATCTGCCCACCCCGCCGGACATGTCGAGGCAGAGGAAGGGAGCGAGAATGCACGACGATGACCACCCGCTGCGCGAACAGCTGCGCCGAGTCGACCCGGCGCGCGATCTCGCTCCCCTTCCCCCGACGTGGCTCGACCACAGGATGGAGCAGATGATGACCGACTCGACCGATACCGCTGGCGCGATCAGTGCACAGCCGGCGCGGAGGCGACGCGGATGGATAGTTGCCGCCGCCGCTGCTGCGCTCGCCGCCGGCGCCGCGATCGTCGTGCCCCTCGCGCTCGGAGGTGCACCCACTACCGAGGTGCTCGCCCACCCGAGCGGCGGCGGGATCACCACGGGCAGTTGCCTTCCCGTGACCCCTGAAGGCCTGTCGTCGCAAGAGAAGGCCTTCGCCGCGCGCGTGATCGCGGTCGAGGGTGGCACCGTGACGCTCGAAGTGACCGAGCGTTTCGCAGGCGAGGTCGCCGATCGCGTCGAGGTGACGCAACCCGACGCGATCGACAGTGACTTCTCCAGCGTGTCCTTCGAGTTGGGCGAGTCCTATCTGGTCGCGGCGGGTGACGGGACGGTCCGCGGTTGCGGTCTCAGCGGCACCGACAGCCCCGAACTGCGGGCCGTCTACGACGCTGCGTTCGGTGACTAGGACTCCGGGCCGCCCTGCGTCTCCGCTCCGCGACCGCGGCCCTGGACCAGCTGATCCTCACCCGGGCCGCCGATGAGATCGTCGTCGCCGTTGCCGCCGACGATCTCATCGGCACCGAATCCGCCGATCAGGATGTCGTCGCCGTTGCCGCCGGAGATCTGGTCGTCTCCCGCGCCCCCGCAGATGACGTCGGCTCCGTTCAAGCCCCGGATGACGTCGTCACCACCCAGCCCCATGATCACGTCGGGACGGTTGGTGCCGGTCAGCGCGTCGTCGCCGTCGGTTCCGATGATCGTCGGCTCGAGGCCGGCGCAGCGCTCCATGAGGCCGATCCCGACGATCACGGGGTCGTGGTCGCTCGACCGGTAGGGGTGGGCGGCGTAGAGCTCCGGGTCGCCGCTGTACTGGTACGCGAACGACTCGACCGCGTTGATGTTCCAATGCACGGCATCCGTCACCTTGTCGGCGAGCGGCTGGGAGGCGAGGGCGTGATCGAGCGAGCCGGAGAGCTCGTCGAACACGTAGCTGTAGCGGCCCGGGTCGAACTCGCGCCCGAGGTCGACATACCCGGCGACCTCGAGAGCGACGATCGGATCCTCGCGGCTGTAGGCGTTGAAGTCACCCATGAGCAGGATGTCGGCGTCGCCGGTCTGCTCGGCGATCCCCGCCGCGAACTCCGCGAGCGACTGCGCCTGTCGCACCCGGTCGCCGTTCCACGCCGCCTGCCCGTCGCCGCTGTCGGCGTTGTCGCCCGTCGCCCCGGCAGGGCTGCCCTTGGACTTGAAGTGGTTGGCGATGACGGTGAGGGCGTCGCCATCCTTCACGAACGTCTGGGCGATCGGTTCGCGGGCGTTGTCCCAGACCGTCTCATCGACGAGTCCCACCGAGTCGCCGACGGGTTGCACGACATCCGATCGGTAGATGATGCCGTTCCGGATGACGTCGCGGTCGACCGCGTACAGCTCGTCGGGCAGGGGCACGTAGGCCCAGGCCCCGGAACCTTCTGCGGCGTTGAGGCGTGCGACGAGATCCGCGAGCGCCGCATCCGCGTCTCCGGGGCGGTATCCGGTGGAGTCGGTGTCTTCGATCTCCATGAGCGCCACCACCTCGGCGTCGAGGGCGAGGATCGCGGGCACGATCTTGCCGGCCTGCAACTCGAACTGCTCGGCGCTCCGCGCGCCCCGCCCGACCGCAGGGTCAAAGGTGACGAAGTAGTTCAAGACGTTGAACGCCGCGACCCGTAGGTCGCCGCCCACCGCGTCCGGGGTCGCCGGGCGGGTGTTCTGCGGGGCGAACACCCCGTCGGCGGTGCCATCGGCGGGCTGCAGGCGCCACGCGCTGAAGCCGAAGCCCAGCACGAGCGGTTCGGTGAAGGCGACGACATCGCCCACCCGTACCGGAGCATCCGGCGCGAGGTAGGGGGCGGTCGTGGCGTTCAGCCGTGCGGTGCTGCCGTCGTCGAGCAGGATGCGGCGCAGGGCGTTCTCGGCGGCGATCTGTTGCGCTTCCGCTCCTGGTCGGGCGAGCTCGGTCGGCTGCACGAGCAGGCCGCCTTCGCTCAACGTGAGTTCGCCGAAGCTCGTGAGGTCGAAGACCTCGCTCACCGTGAGGGCGTCGGCCGGTTGGACGAGCATCCCCTCGAGGCTCTCGCGGGCGGCATCGTCGGCCGGGAGATCCAGAGCGGATGCCGCGGGCAGGTCGCCTGCGCCGCCGTCGATGCACACCGCGACGTCGGTCTGCGACGTGATCTGGGTCTGCGCGAAGGTCTCGCTCACTCCGCCGGTGACCGCGACGGTGTCACCGAGCCCGACGTCGACGGGTGAGAAGACGAAGATGCCGTCGGAGGTGGCGGTGTCGCCGTCGCCATCCGGGTCCTGCACATAGAAGCCGGACAGGCCGGGAAGGTCGCCGACGACGACTCCTCGCAGCGTGACCTGCTGGCCCGGGATGGGGGTCGCGGCACCGGTGCCTTGTACGGCACCGATCTCATGGGTCGGTGAGACCTCGCAGGTGGCCGGATCTTCAGGGTCCTCGGGGTCCGGGGTTGGGTTGACGACACCCTGGGTCGCCGCCGCCGGGCCGCTCCAGACGAGCGCGTCGGCCCCGGGGTCGTAGCTGCGCGACAGCGAGAACCCGACGGGGTCGCTCCCGGTCTCGGCCACACCGATATCGGTGCTGGTCATCCCGGCGGCGGGTCCGTCGACGGCTGTCAGGGCGCCCTCGTACGACAGGAATTCGAGCACGGTTCCGTTCGAGACGAGGGCGACCCCGTCGGGCGACCCGTTCTGCAACGTGCCCGCGTAGGCGACGACCGCGACGGCGGGAGCATCGGCGGGCACGGTCATGCCAGGGAGGGCATCGGTGTCGTACAGCTGCCCGTTCGAGCCGTTGTAGAGCACGACGCTCAGGCCGGCGCTGCTGCCGCCCGCGGGAATCTGCACCTCGACGAACTCGCCGGCGTCGGCGCCCGTGTTGTCGTAGTGCAGTTCGGCGATGAACGGCTGCGTCGGCGGAGCGGCACTCGCACCGAGGGCCGGCAGCAGGGCCGCCGTGAGGGATACCGTGCCGGCGATGGCGAGTGCCGTGACAGCACGGCGGTGGCGTTGAGGAGAGCGCATCATGGGTCCTTCCCGAGAATGACGGGGCAAGCGTCTCCTTGAAAGGTAAACTCTGTGTGCCCTGTTTGGGGGTAGACCGGGGGGTATTCGTTACCTGCTCGTAACCTTCAGCAGACAGGGTCGGGAAGTCCCGCCAACTTCGAGCATTGGGAGATCCATGTCCACGAAATCTCGACGCCGCGTGCTCCTCGCCGCGGCGACGGCCGCTCTCACGGCCACCGCATCCGCCGTGCCGACCCTCGCGATGGCAGGGCCGCCGGCGACGCCGAAGGCCGATTTCACCCTCACGGTGTTGCACGCCAACGACATGGAGTCAGCGCTCCTGCCGATCACCGGCACCGACGGCGGCAGTTACGGCGGGGCCGCTCGGTTCGTCGAACTCTTCCAACAGCTCGAGAAGGGCGCGACGAGCGGGCGACCGGCGCCCGGTCACGCGGGCAAGCGCGGCGTGATCACCGTCTCGGCCGGCGACAACTTCCTGCCCGGGCCGAACTTCTCCGCCAGCGAGGACTCCGGCGTCGCCAACTATGACGCCCAGGCATTCTCGGCCGCGGGCTTCGACGCGTCGGCGCTGGGCAACCACGACTTCGACCTCGGGCCCGGCTACCTCGCCGACTGGCTCGGCGACGTCAGCACCGACCCGGCGTTCGTGTCGAACAACCTCGGCTTCGACGCCGAGCCGGAGCTGCTCGGGCGCGTGCAAGACGGCACGATCGTCACCAGCTACGTCGAGAGGGTGAAGGGCGAGCGCATCGGCATCATCGGGCTCACGACGCCCGATCTGCCGCAGCTCACGAGCCTCGGCGACGTCACCGTCGACCCGGCGCTCGCCGAGATCGCGAATGCCCAGGCGGCCGCCTACGCCGAGGCTGGGGTCGACAAGGTGATCCTCGTCTCGCATCTGCAAGACATCGACAACGAGCGGGCGCTTGCGGCCGAGCTGACCGGCATCGACATCATCATCGCCGGTGGCGGGGGCGAAGTGCTCGCGGATGCCGACGACCCGATCGTGCCGACCGGCGCGACCCGCTATGGCGACTACCCGGTGGTCGAGACGGATGCTGACGGCGACGAGGTGCCGATCGTCACGACCACCGGGCTCTACCAGTACGTCGGCCGCCTCGTGGTGACCTTCGACCGCGACGGCGAGATCATCTCGTTCGACGAGGAGCTTTCGCGGGCGATCCCCGTCGCCGCTCAGGGCCCCGACGCGGTCGACCCCGACCCGACGGTTCTCGCGAACGTGGAGCAGCCGGTGGCCGCGTACGTCGCGGGCCTCGCCGAGACGGTGATCGCGCAGACCGCGGTGCCCCTCGACGGCATCCGCGACAACGTGCGCAGCGTCGAGACGAACCTCGGCGACCTGGTCGCCGACTCTCTCGTGTACGCGGGGCAGCTCGCCGCAGCCGAGGCCGGCATCACGGCGCCGATCGTGGGCCTGCAGAACGGCGGCGGCATCCGCATCAACGGTGTCATCCCGCCGGGTAACGTCACGCTGCTCACCACCTACTCGGTACTGCCGTTCCCGAACTTCGTGTCCGTCGCGCCCGATCTGCCGATCGAGACGTTCGTGGCGGTCGTCGAGCACGGTGTGGGCGGCGCGGTGAGTGGCGACGTGCTGCAGCCGGACGGTCGCTTCGGCCAGGCCGCGGGCTACAGCTTCACCTACGACGCGAGCCAGCCGGTCGGGCAGCGGGTCGTCAGCATCACGCTCGACGACGGCACCGTCATCGTCGCGGGCGGCGAGCTCGCGGCCACCGCGCCAACGACGATCTCGTTCGTGACGAACGACTTCACGCTGCGTGGCGGGGACGGCTATCCGCTCGCCGGGGTGCCGTTCGTCGTTCTTCCGTACACCTACCAGGAGGCGCTCGAGACCTACCTCATCGACGGGCTCGGCGGCGTCGTCTCCGCCGCCGACTACCCCGTCGGTGGCGAAGGCCGCATCGTCGAGGTCGACTGACGCACCGAGGTCGGAGCCGTACCATACATACCCTAGGGGGGTATGTATGGTACGGTTTCCCCTTACAGGTAAGGAGCCCTGAATGTCGCACGATCACGACCACACGTCACCCGCCGCCCTGAGCGCCGCAGACGACGAACTCTCCGTCTGCCCGGTCATGCCGTCCAACGTCGTCGTGAAGCAGGAAGCTGAAGAGGCCGGCCTCTACCGCGACTACGAAGGTCAGCGCTACTGGCTGTGCTGCGGGGGTTGCGGTCCGCGCTTCGATGCCGACCCCGAGCGCTTCGTGGCCGCCGCGGCGACCCTGCCGAGCCCTCGAGAGGTGCTGTCGGAGCGTGCCGCGAAGGCCGCCGCGCACGATCACGCCGCGCACGATCACGCCGCGCACGATCACTCGAAGATGGGCCACTAGAACACGGGCCCACGCGGCGGCGGGCGCTCCTGGAGGGTAATGTGCACCGCCTCCAGGGCGGCCCCGGGATCTACAGCCCCTGGGCGAGCCGGTAGTAGGCGGCGTTCCAGCGCAGTTCGCGGCCGAACTCCTCGGTCGTCGTGTTCTCGTCGATGACGAGCAACTCGACCCCCGACATCGCCGCGAAGTCGCGGAACACGTCGACCCCCACCTGCGTCGACATCACGGTGTGGTGGGCGGCGCCGGCCTGCAGCCAGGCGGATGCCGAGGTGCGGAAATCGGGCCGCGGCTTCCACACCGCGTGACCGACTGGCAGCTTCGGCATCGGTGCGGGCAGCGGCACGTTGTCGACGACGTTCGCGACGAGACGGAACCGCTCGCGGACATCCGAGAGCGCCACAACCAGAGCCGGGCCGGGGTCGGCGGTGAAGACCAGTCGCACCGGGTCGTCTTTGCCGCCGATGCCGAGCGGGTGGATCTCGAGGCGCGGCTTCGCGGTCGTGAGCGACGGCGAGACCTCGAGCATGTGGGCGCCGAGGATGAGCTCGTTGCCGGGCTCCAGGTGATAGGTGTAGTCCTCCATGAGCGAGGCGCCGCCGGGTAGACCGGCGCCCATCACGGCGGCGGTGCGCACGAGCACGGCGGTCTTCCAGTCGCCTTCGGCGCCGAAGCCGTAGCCGTCGGCCATGAGGCGCTGCACCGCGAGGCCGGGGAGCTGGCGCAGGCCGCCGAGGTCTTCGAACGAGTCGGTGAAGGCGTGGAAGCCGCCCGCCTCGAGGAACCCGCGCAGGCCCGCCTCGATGCGTGCGCCGTCCCGCAGCGCGTCGTGACGCTCGCCGCCTTGGAGCAGTTCGGGTACGACGTCGTACGCCGCGAGGTACTCGGCCACCAACTCGTCGACCGCGGCCTCGGAAACGCCGGCCGCGGCATCCACCAGGTCGTTGACGCCCCACGTGTTGACCTGGACGCCGAGGCGGATCTCGGCTTCGGTCTTGTCACCCTCGGTGACGGCGACGTAGCGCATGTTGTCGCCGAAGCGGGCGACGCGCATGCCGCGGGTGGCATCCCGGCCGGCGGCGGCGCGCGACCAGACGCCGACGCGCGCGGTGACGGCGGGGTCCGAGACGTGGCCGACGACGGTGGTGCGCGGGATGCCGAGGCGGGTCTCGATGTACCCGAACTCGCGGTCGCCGTGCGCGGCCTGGTTGAGGTTCATGAAGTCGAAGTCGATCTCGCCCCACGGCAGGTCGACGTTCGCCTGGGTGTGCAGGTGTAGCAGCGGCTTGGCGAGCGCGTCGAGGCCGGCGATCCACATCTTCGCGGGGCTGAAGGTGTGCATCCAGGCGATCACGCCGATGACGTCGTCGTCGGCGTTGACCTCGAGCATCGTGCGGCGGATGGCGTCGCTGTCGGTCAGCACGGGCTTCCAGACGACGGTGACCGGGATGTCGGACGAGTCGGCGAGACCCGTTGCGACCGCCTGCGACTGGGTGGCGACCTGACGCAGGGTCTCTTCGCCGTACAGGCCCTGGCTGCCGGTGAGGAACCAGACGGTCTTGGTCTTCAGGTCGGGAACGATGGAGCGGCTCATGAGGGTTTCCTTCGGTTCTGTGTGTTCAGAAAGTCAGAGGGCGGTGACGGCGGCGCGTTCGACGGCGAGGCCGGCGCGGTAGCGGTCGAGGTAGGCGGCGTAGCCCGCGACGTCATCGACGCCGGGCTGGACGGTGCGGGACGCGGTGGATGCGAACACCCGGTCTCGGAGATAGGCATCGAGATCGCCGCCACCGTCAGAGGTGAAGGCGGCGAGCACGGCGACGCCCCACGCGCCACCCTCGCCGGCGCTCTCGGCGACCTCGACGGGGGCGTCGAGGGCGGCGGCGAGGAAGCGCTGCGCGACGCCCGCGGTGCGGAACATGCCGCCGTGCGCCGACATCCGGTCGAGTTTCACGCCCTCCTCGGCCAGCACCTGCATGCCGAGGCTGAGGGTGCCGAAGACGCCGTAGAGGTGGGCGCGCATCGTGTTCGCGAGGTTGAGGCGACTGTCGGGGGTGCGCACGAAGAGCGGGCGCCCCTCGGTGAGCCCGGCGATCGGTTCCCCCGCGAGGTGGTTGTAGGCGAGCAGCCCGCCGGCATCCGCGGCGCCATTGAGGGCCTCTTTGAAGAGCACGTCGTAGGTGGTGTCGATGTCGATCGCGAGCCCGGCGGCTTCGGCGAAGCGGTGGAACATGTTCGCCCACGCCGCCAGTTCACTCGCGCCGTTGTTGCAGTGCACCATCGCCACCGGGTCGCCCGCGGGGGTCGTGACGACGTCGAGTTCGTGGTGCACGTGTTGCAGCGGCTGCTCGAGCACGACCATCGCGAAGATGCTCGTGCCGGCACTCACATTGCCGGTGCGCGGAGCGACGGCGTTGGTGGCGACCATGCCCGTGCCGGCGTCGCCCTCGGGCGGGCAGAACACCGCGCCCGGCTGGAGCGTGCCGGTGGGGTCGAGCAGCGCCGCGCCCGCGGCCGTGAGTTCACCCGCGGGTTGCCCGGCGACGAGCACCTCGGGCAGCAGCGACTTCAGAGGGGCGTGCAGCGATGCGAGTCGGTCGTACCGGGCGAGGAAGTCGGCGTCGTAGTCGGTGCCGTCGATCGGGAACATTCCCGAGGCGTCGCCGATGCCGAGCAGGCGCCGGCCGGTGAGTTTCTCGTGCACGTACCCGGCAAGGGTGTTCACCGCCGCGATCGACGGCACATGGGGTTCGGCATCCCGCACCGCCTGGTGCAGGTGGGCGATCGACCAGCGCAACGGGATGTTGACGCCGAACAGTCCGGTCAGCTCGGCGGCGGCCTCGCCGGTGCTCGTGTTGCGCCAGGTGCGGAACGGGACGAGAAGCTCGCCTGACGCGTCGAAGGCGAGGTAGCCGTGCATCATCGCAGACACGCCGATCGCGGCGAACCCTGTCGGCTTCTCGCCGAGGTCGCGCACGAGGTCGGCGTAGGCCGCTTGCAGTCCTGCCCAGACGTCATCGAGGGCGTAGGTCCAGACGCCGTCGACGAGCTGGTTCTCCCACTCGTGCGACCCGCTCGCGATCACGGACGTCGGGTCGCCGACATCCACCAGACACGCCTTGATGCGCGTCGAGCCGAGCTCGATGCCGAGTACCGAACTCATCGCCGTTCGTCTCCTTGCTGTCCGTAGACGTTCTGGTAGCGCGCGTAGAGCGCGTCGATCTTCTCCTGGGGGATCGGGATGAGGTCCCCCGCCTGCCGGGCGAGGTGCACGCTGCGGGCGGCGTCTTCGCACATTACGGCGGCCTTCACGGCATCCTTCGCGGTCACGCCGATCGTGAACGGCCCGTGGTTCTGCATGAGCACCGCGCGCGAGCGGTGACCGCGCAGCGTCTCGACGATGCCGCGGCCGATCGAGTCGTCGCCGATGACGGCGAACGGTCCCGAAGGGATGGGGCCGCCGAACTCGTCGGCCATGCCGGTGATGACGCACGGGATCTCTTCGCCCCGGGCGGCCCAGGCGACGGCGTAGCTGGAGTGAGTGTGCACGACGCCGCCGACCTCGGGCATCTCGCGGTAGACGTAGGCGTGGGCGGCGGTGTCGCTCGACGGGCTGCGCTCGCTGCCGGGCGTGCCGGGCACGACCTCGCCGTCGAGGGTGCAGAGGATCATGGTGTCGGGCGTCAGGTCGTCGTAGGCGACGCCGGACGGCTTGATGACGAAGTAGTCGGTGCCGGGCACCCGGCCCGAAACGTTGCCGCCGGTCCAGACCACGAGGCCGTAGCGCACCAGTTCGCCGTGCAGCCGGGCGACGTCGGCCCGCACCGCGGCAATGGCCACGTCGACGGTGTCGCTCATCGCATCCTCCTTGACGGTATGGCGATGTTATCGCTCACATGACCGGATTCAAAGTCAAGCCCGAAACGGCGAAGTCGACGAGCGCACGACGAGCGTCGGGGTGACGGTCGGGGTCGCCGGGTCGGGCTCGCGCCCCTCGATCCGGGAGACCAGGTCGCTCACGGCACGGCGTCCGACCTCCTCGAAATCCTGGTGCACGGTCGTGAGCGGCGGCAGGCTGTGCGCCGACTCGGGGATGTCGTCGAAGCCGACGACACTGACGTCGCCCGGCACGGCGCGGCCGAGATCGGCGAGGGCGTGGATGAGGCCGAGCGCCATCTGGTCGTTGCCGCAGAGCACCGCCGTCGTCGCCGGGTCGAGGGCCGAGCCGGCGGCATAACCCGAGTCGGCCGTCCAGTCGCCGGTGAGGTGGGGGAGCCGCGGCGCTCCGGCGGCGGCGAGTTCGTCGTCGACGGCATCCCGGCGCGCCACCGCCTCGAGGTAGTCGGCGGGGCCGGTGAGCTGTTGGATGCTGCGGTGCCCGATGTCGAGCAGGTGACGGGCCGCGAGCCGGGCGCCCGCGCGCTGGTCGACTGCGATCGCCCCGGCCGCGCCGGCATCCCCCGTCTGCAGCAGGGCCGTCGGGATGCCCGGGGGCACGGCATCCAGCTCGTCGGTCACCACCCGGTACGGCGCGATCACGACGAGCGCCTCGATCGACTGGTCGAGCAGAAACTGCAGGCTCTCGCGCACCGCCTCGGTCTCGATGAGGGTGCTGGTGATGAGCGCGTGGTAGCCGGCGGCGCGGGCGGCACGCTCGATCGCGTGCAGGCTGCTCATCGGACCGAAGTCGGCGGTCGCCGGCACGAGCACCCCGATCGCCCGGCTGCGGCTCGTGACGAGGGCGCGCGCCGCCCGGTTGGGGCGGTAGCCGAGGTCGGCGATCGCGGCGAGCACCCGCTCCCGGGTTTCGGGGCGGATGCCGGCGAAGTCGTTGAGCACGCGCGACACCGTCTGGTGCGACACCCCCGCCCGGGTCGCGACGTCGTACATGCTCGGGGCACGCCGGGTCGCATCGGTCACGGCGGCCAGGCTACCTGCCGATCGGGCCTGGTCGAGTGTCGGAGGTGGAGCTTAGGCTCGTGGACATGACTGAGCCGTCGTCGTCTTCGGCCGCCACCGACCCCGTTCCGCCGCCGAACGGCATGCGCACGTTCCTCGGCGTTCTCGTCAACACCGCGATCGCCAACGTCACCACGAGCTACCTCTGGTTCGGTCTCACCTTCTGGGTGTACCTCGAGACCCGGTCGCTACTCGCGACCGGCATCATCGGCGGTGCCTACATGCTGTTGATCGCCCTGTTCGGCATGGTGTTCGGCACGATCGTCGACCGGTTGCGCAAGCACACCGCGATGATCGTCGCGACCGGAACCTCGCTCGCGGCATTCCTGGTCGCGGGCGTGCTCTACCTGCTCTTCCCCGAGAGCGTTCTGCTCGACTACGGCGGTCCGTGGTTCTGGCTATTCGTCGGCATCATCCTGTTCGGCGGCGTGATCGAGTACATGCGCAACATCGCGTTGTCGACCACCGTGACGTTGCTCGTGCCGGTCGAGCGACACGCCAACGCCAACGGCCTCGTCGGAACGGTGCAGGGCCTCGCCTTCATGGTGACCAGCGTGTTCTCGGGCCTCTCGATCGGCATCCTCGGCATGGGCTGGACCCTGCTGATCGCGATCATCTTCACCGCCCTCGCCTTCGCGCACCTGCTGTTCCTGTCGATTCCCGAAGACAAGCCCGAGGTCATCGAGAAGGCGCCGATCATCGACGTGCGCGGCGCCCTCGGGGCGATCAAGCTCGTGCCCGGGCTGTTCGCGCTCATCCTGTTCTCGACCTTCAACAACCTCATCGGCGGCGTCTACATGGCGCTGATGGACCCCTACGGGCTCGAGCTCTTCCCCGTCGAACTGTGGGGCGTCGTATTCGCGGTCGCCTCGACCGGGTTCATCATCGGTGGGCTCGTCGTCGCCAAGTTCGGTCTCGGACGCAACCCCATCCGCACGCTGCTCATCCTCGTCATCATCATGGGCGCGCTCGGGGCGCTGTTCACGATCCGCGAGTCGTGGCTGCTCTACGCGGTGGGCATCTGGATGTACATGACCCTCATCCCCGCCGTCGAAGCGTCGGAACAGACCGTCATCCAGAAGGTCGTGCCGTTCCGCACGCAAGGCCGGGTGTTCGGCTTCGCGGCCGCGTTCGAGGCGGGGGCGGCCCCGATCACGGCGTTCATGATCGCCCCGATCGCCGAGTTCATCATCGTCCCGTATATGAACGAGGGCGGCGGAACTCAGGACTGGGCGTGGTTGCTCGGCGACGGCGAGGTGCGCGGCATCGCGATCGTGTTCCTGTTCGCCGGGCTCGCGATGGTCGTGTTCGCGCTGCTCGCGTTCCTCACCCGGTCGTACCGCACGCTGTCGAAGACCTTCGCGGGTCAGACCGAGTCGGTGAAGCCCGCCGAGGTTGACGGTGCGGATCTCGACGGTGCGGATCTCGACGAGGAGTCGTCCTCGACGCGCTGATCCGAGGCCGCGGCGCCGCCTTCGCTGCGCCACTCGTCGGTGGCACGGTCATCGGCAGCAGCGGTCGCGGCCGTCTTGCGAGCTGCCAGCTCGTCGAGTAGTTCCCGCAGACGTCCCACGGTGTCAGCCGCGGTTCGTCGCGGCGCAAGGAAGCATCCCGCAACGGTAGACCGCGCAGTTGTGCGGGCTCCCAGGTTCAGCGCAGCACGGCCAACTGAAGGGTGTCGTCGCGCGGCAGGTCGTCGACGACCGCCAACACCTGGAGGTCGGTGATCCGTACCGGAAGGTCGCCACGCGCCGACAGAAACGCGATGTCGGCGGCATCTCGACCCGTCGCGATGCGCACCATGCTCTGCCGCGGGGCGAGCGTGGTGGCATCGACCACGTGCCAGACGCCGTCGATCGCGGCCTCGGCGACGGCGTGGAAGTCCATCGGCGCGAGTCCCGGCGCGTACACCGCAACCACCCGCGCCGGAACATCCAGAGCGCGCAGGAAGGCGACGACGAGGTGCGCAAAGTCGCGGCACACACCCCGGCGCGACAGCATCGTGCTCACGGCGCCGTCGGTCGGCAGACTCGAGCCGGTGACGTACGCGACGCGCGTGCCGACCCAACTCGCGACAGCGGAGAGCAGTTCGGCGCCGCGCAGCCCCGAGAACTCGGCGACCGCGACAGGGCGCAGCATGTCGGACTCGCAGTAGCGGCTCGGGCGCAGATAGCGGATCTGTTGCATCGCGTCGATGTCGGCCTCTGCCGCCTGGCCGGTCACCGTTGCGAGGTACTCGACACGAACCGGCCCGGATCGCACGTCGAGCACGTGCAGACGGCCGCCGTGGATGTCGTCGAGCACCGTGACTGGAATTTCAGCACCCGACTGGGTCGCCGTGAAATGTTCCTCGGCCCTTTGCCCGCCGGCGATCGCGACGGCGAGGGCGAGTTGAGCCGGCCCGTCGGACTCGAGGTCGAGGGTCACGGTCACGTTGCGCTGCACGATGCATCCTCGCAGTCGGAGCTGGACGTCCGGCTGAATGGAAGAACCCCGCCCCCTTCGAGAGGGGACGGGGTTCGTTCGGTGTGCGGGACTATCAGCCCTGCGTGATGTTCGACGCCTGCGGGCCTTTCGGGCCCTGGGTCACGTCGTACGAGACCTTCTCGCCCTCATTGAGGTCGCGACGGCCCGTGCCGGCGATCGCGCTGAAGTGCGCAAACACGTCGGGAGTGCCGTCGTCGGGGGCGATGAAGCCAAAGCCCTTGTCGGCGTTGAACCATTTGACGGTTCCAGTTGCCATGATGTTGTTCTTCTCTCTACTGCGGTAAATCCCGATCGAAGTGATCGGGGGTCCGGTCTGTCGACCGGGTCAGGTGCGTCGGTATCGACCGAGCACCGGACAGGTGAAGGGGTCACGCGCGAAGCGCCCGACCCGGTTGAGGTACTCGATGACCTCCGCATAGGCGCGGGGGATCGAGGTCTCGGTATAGGGGATATCAAGCGTACGCGAGTGTTCGCGCACGATGCGGCGGGTCTTGGCCAGGTGCACGCGCGCCATGTTGGGGAACAGGTGGTGTTCGACCTGGTAGTTGAGCCCGCCGTAGATCGCGCTCGCGAGGAAGCCTCCGCGGATGTTTCGCGAAGTCGTGACCTGCTTGGTGAAGAAGTCGAGTTTGGAGTCGGCGGGGATGATCGGCATGCCGATGTGATTCACCGCGAACGCCGCCCCCATGTAGGCGCCGAACACCGCGATCTGCACGCCGAGGAACGCGAACGCCATGCCGAGCGGCAGGAACCAGAACACGACCCCGAAGAGCAGCGCGAACCGCACCGTGAGCAGGCCGAGCTCGATGTATCGGCCTTTGACGCCGCGGCGGGTGAGCAGCCACTGGTACGACTGCACGTAGAGGTTGAGGCCCTCGAGCGTCAGCAGCGGGAAGAACAGCCAGCCCTGACGCTTGTTGATGACCGCCATCAGGCCGCGGGCGTTCGTCGCCTTGCCTTCGGTGAACGCGATGATGTCGCCGGCGATGTCGGGATCTTTGCCGACCTGGTTCGGGTTGGCGTGGTGCCGGGTGTGCTTGTTCATCCACCAGGAGTAGCTCATGCCGACGATGAAGTTGCCGACGAAGCGGCCGACCCGGTCGTTCGCCGGGCCCGATGCCAGAACCTGCCGGTGGGCGGCTTCGTGCGAGAAGAACGCGAACTGGGTGAAGAGGATGCCGAGGGCAGCTGCGATGAGCAACTGCATCCAGGTGTCGCCGAGCAGCACGAAACCCGTGCCCGCGGCGATGAGCGCCAGGCCGAGCCCGGCCATCAGGGTCGCGTAGAACCACGGCGCGCGGCGGAGCAGTCCCGTCTCGCGGACCACCTGGGCCACCGCCGTGAACTGCCGGGCCGGATCGACTTTCGCGGCGGTGCGAGGGCTCGTAGCGCGGATCGGCCCGAGAGCTGCGGCGCCCGTCGAGGCGGGGTTCGAGATGTGGATCCAACCGATCGGTGGCCGCCCCGAGAGGGGTGGTGGCCGTTCATACGCCAAAGGCAGACGCCGATCGCTGTCCCCAGCCTAGGGGGTCGGCCTGGGAATCCGCTCCTCGAGGTCGATAGGGCTGAATTCAGTGCGCGCGAGGGAAGCGAAAATGCTCCAAGATCGTCATGTGAACGATCACGCGGCAGACCCGGCCGACGCCGAGCCGGGTCGCAGCCGGGCCCCCAACATCCGGGATGTCGCCCGACTGGCGGGCGTGTCGTACCAAACCGTGTCGCGTGTTCTCAACGACCACCCCAGCATCCGCGACTCGACCCGCGAACGAGTTCTCGCGGTGATCGCCGAGACCGGGTACCGGCCCAACCCCGCAGCGCGGGCCCTCGTCACGAGCCGCTCGCGCACGATCGGGGTGCTGAGTTCACAGAGTTCGCAGTACGGGCCGGCCACGAGCATCGCGGCGATCGAGATCGCGGCGCGGGATGCCGGCTATCGGTCGAGCGTCACGTCGATCGCCACGACCGATGTCACGTCGATCCGCGCGGCGCTCGACTACCTGATGAGCCAGTCGGTTGAAGCCCTCGTCGTGATCGCCCCCCAGCAGCGGGTGCTCGAGGTGATCGCCGAGATCGCACCCGACGTGCCGTACGTCACCCTGCAGACCGCGAATCTCGCCGAGGGCCACGGGATGTCGACCGACCAGACCCTCGGCGCGCGGCTCGCCACCCGGCACCTGATCGAGCTGGGCCACACCGAGATCCTGCACATCTCGGGCCCCCAGGACTGGATCGAGGCCGAGGCCCGGATGCAGGGGTACCTGGAGGAGATCAACGACGCCGACCTGCGCACGCGGGCGCCGATCCTCGGCGACTGGAGCGCGCACTTCGGCTACTACGCCGGCCTCGAACTGTTGCGTTTCCGCGACTTCTCGGCGGTCTTCGCCAGCAACGATCAGATGGCGTTGGGCTTCATGCACGCCTGCCGCGAGATGGACCTGCGCATCCCGGAAGACATCAGCCTTGTCGGCTTCGACGACATCCCGGAGGCGGCGCACTTCGCCCCGCCGCTGACGACGGTGCGGCAGAACTTCACCGAGATCGGCCGCCGCGCCGTGGCGCTGCTGATGGCGGAGCTGCGGGGCGCGGCACCCGATCATGAGCTCGTGGTCCCCGAGCTCATCGTGCGGCAATCGACGGCGGAACCGCACGCGTCGATGCGCAACTGACCGCGGCTCATGTCACGTTCGGGTCACGGCTGAGGTAATCCGTTTGCGGATGTGACCGTTTCGTGTTTACGATGAGCCGTCTCGTGTGACCGGTCACATGGTGGCGGGGCAAGTGGTCCGAAAGAGCGACGATGGAGTCACAGCGTGGTTGAGCAAGAAGCGGTGCGCACGGGAACCCCCGGTGCCTCCACCGACTTCACCCCCGAACTCCAGGTCACCATCGCCCGGGTGCGCGAAGAGGTCTCGGCCCTTCACGCCGAACTCGTGCGCTACGGCCTCGTCGTCTGGACCGGCGGCAACGTCTCCGCCCGCGTGCCCGGCGCCGACCTGTTCGTGATCAAGCCGAGCGGCGTCGCCTACGACGACCTCGCCCCGGCCAACATGATCCTCTGCGACCTCGACGGCGCGATCATCCCTGACACCCCCGGCGCCGACCGAGCCCCGTCGAGCGACACCGCGGCGCACGCCCACGTCTACCGGAACATGCCGGAGGTCGGTGGCGTCGTACACACGCACTCGCCGTACGCGACCGCCTGGGCAGCGCGCGGCGAAGCCATCCCCTGCGTGCTCACCGCGATCGCCGACGAGTTCGGCGGCGAGATCCCGGTCGGGCCGTTCGCCGTCATCGGCGACGCCTCGATCGGCGAAGGCATCGTCAAGACCCTCTCCGGCCACCGGTCGCGCGCCGTGCTCATGCAGGGCCACGGGCCGTTCACGATCGGCTCCGACGCGCGCGACGCGGTCAAGGCGGCCGTCATGGTCGAGGATGCCGCCCGCGCCGTGCACCTCGCGCGTCAGCTCGGCGAGGTGGCCCCGCTGCCCGCCGACGCGATCGACAGCCTCTTCGCGCGCTACCAGAACGTTTACGGACAGCATCCCGAAAGGGACCTTCCGTGACCCCCAGACTCCCCGGGCAACAGCCCGGACGAGACGCCCGGCTTTCATGGACGATGCCGGGTATTGCACTAACGAACTTGGCGTCCATTCAGAAAGGAATCACACAGTGAAGAAGCGAAGTGTGCTCGCGCTCGTCGCCTCCGCTGCCGTTGCGCTCGGCCTCGTGGCCTGCGCGCCGGCGGCAGGCGGTGGCGGCGACAGCGAAGGCGGCCTCATCGGCATCGCCATGCCCACCCGTTCCTCGGAGCGCTGGATTCAGGACGGCGACGCCCTGAAGGCCCAGTTCGAGGAGGCCGGCTTCGAGGTCGACCTGCAGTATGCAGAGGACGACATCCCGACGCAGGTCAGCCAGATCGAGAACATGGTCACCAAGGGCGCTGTGGCGCTCGTCGTGGCCGCGATCGACGGCACCACCCTCACCACCGTGCTCGAAGAAGCCGCCAGCCAGGATGTCGTCGTCATCGCGTACGACCGCCTGCTGCGTGAGACCGAAGCGGTGAGCTACTACGCGACGTTCGACAACTTCAAGGTCGGACAGCAGCAGGCGTGGTCGGTGCTCAACGGCCTCGGCCTGACCGAGCTCGACGGCACCCCGATCGCGGACGCTCCTGCCGGACCGTTCAACATCGAGCTGTTCGCCGGCTCGCTCGACGACAACAACGCGTTCTTCTTCTTCAACGGCGCGATGGATGTGCTCCAGCCGCTGATCGACGACGGAACGCTCGTCGTGAAGTCGGGTCAGACCGACATCGAGCAAGTCGCCACGCTGCGCTGGGACGGTGAGACCGCTCAGAGCCGCATGGAGGACATCCTCGCGTCGCAGTTCTCGGACGGCTCGACGGTCGACGCCGTGCTGTCGCCTTACGACGGCATCAGCCGTGGCATCATCTCCGCCCTGACCGACGCCGGCTACACCGTCGGCGCCGACTTCCCGATCATCTCGGGTCAGGACGCGGAGCTGGACAGCGTCAAGGCGATCATCGCCGGTGAGCAGTACGCGACCATCTTCAAGGACACGCGCCTGCTCGCCGCCAAGGCCGCCGAGATCACGATCGCCGCGCTGAGCGGCGAGGAGCCGGAGATCAACGACACCGAGACCTACGACAACGGCGTGAAGGTCGTTCCGTCGTACCTGCTCGAGCCGTTCATCGTCGTGGCGGACAACATCCAGGAGCAGCTGGTCGACAGCGGCTACTGGACCGAAGAGGAGATCAACGGCTAAGTCCGTCTTCTCTTCACCTCTCCTGGTGGGGGGAGCTACGCTCCCCCCACCGGCAGTTCCCGAATACAACGTCGCTTCTTAGAAAGCTGGTCGGATCGCGATGGCGAACACCCTCCTTGAGATGCGGGACATCACCAAGACGTTCCCGGGCGTCAAGGCCCTGCAGAACGTGACCCTCGAGGTCGAGCCCGGCGAGGTGCACGCGATCTGCGGCGAGAACGGCGCCGGCAAGTCGACCCTCATGAAAGTGCTCTCGGGCGTCTACCCGCACGGCACGTACGACGGCACCATCCTCTTCGAGGGTCGCGAGATGAACTTCCGCACCCTGCGCGACAGCGAGGCCGAAGGCATCGTCATCATCCACCAGGAGCTCGCCTTGAGCCCCTACCTCTCGATCGCCGAGAACATCTTCCTCAACAACGAGGTCAAGGGCCGCTTCGGTCTCATCGACTGGAACAAGGCCAACCAGGAGGCGAAGAAACTTCTCGCCCGCGTCGGGCTGAGCGAGAACCCGACCACCAAGATCCGCGACATCGGCGTCGGAAAGCAGCAGCTCGTCGAGATCGCGAAGGCGCTGAGCAAGCGCGTGAAACTGCTCATCCTCGACGAGCCCACGGCGGCGCTCAACGACGAGGACTCCGACCACCTGCTCGACCTGATCCTGCACCTCAAGGGTCAGGGCATCACGAGCATCATCATCAGCCACAAGCTCAACGAGATCAAGAAGGTCGCCGACCGCGTCACCGTCATTCGTGACGGCAAGGCGATCGAGACGATCGCGAAGACCGACGTGACCGAAGACCGCATCATCAAAGACATGGTCGGTCGCGATCTCGAACACCGCTACCCCGATCACACCCCGCACATCGGCGAGGAGGTGCTGCGTGTCGAGGACTGGACGGTCCACCACCCCCAAGACCCGGGCCGGGTCGTCGTCGACAACGTCGATCTCACCGTGCGAGCCGGCGAGATCGTCGGCATCGCCGGGCTCATGGGCGCGGGACGCACCGAGTTCGCGATGAGCGTGTTCGGGCGGTCCTACGGAACGCGCATCTCGGGCAAGGTCTTCAAGAACGGCAAGCAGATCCGCATCCGCAACGTCGCAGAGGCGATCGATCACGGCATCGCGTACGCGACCGAAGACCGCAAGTACTACGGCCTCAACCTCATCGAAGACATCAAGCGCAACATCTCGGTCGCGTCGTTGAAGAAGCTGTCGCGCGGGGGACTGGTCAACGACGGCGAAGAGTTCAAGGTCGCCAACCAGTACCGCAAAGAGATGAACATCAAGGCGCCGAGCGTGCTCGTGCCCACCGGCAAGCTCTCCGGCGGCAACCAGCAGAAGGTCGTGCTGTCGAAATGGATCTACTCCGCCCCCGACGTGCTCATCCTCGATGAGCCGACGCGCGGTATCGACGTCGGCGCCAAGTACGAGATCTACACGATCATCAACCGGCTCGCCGCCGAGGGGAAGGCGATCATCGTCATCTCGTCGGAGCTGCCCGAGCTGATCGGCATCTGCGACCGCATCTACGCCCTGTCCGAAGGCCGGATCACCGGGGAACTCCCGATCGAGAAGGCAACCCCCGAAGCACTCATCAAGCTCATGACCATGGAGGCCCCGCGCTGATGTCCGAACCGACCACTCGCACCACCGTCGCCGAGACGTCGTCGCCCCCGACCAACCGCATTACGTCGGCGCTGGCCCACGTCGTCACCGACCTCGGCCGCAACGGCATCTTCGTCGCCCTCATCGCGGTCGTCGTGCTGTTCTCGATCACCACGAGCGGGGTGCTGCTGCGTCCGCAGAACATCTCCAACCTGATCGTGCAGAACGGGTACATCCTCGTGCTCGCGATCGGGATGGTATTCATCATCGTCGCCGGGCACATCGACCTCTCCGTCGGGTCGGTCGCCGCGTTCATCGGCGCCGTCTCGGGGGTGCTGGTATCGCCGTTGTATCTCGGGTTGCCGTGGTGGGCCGCGATCGTCATCTCGCTGCTGGTCGGGGCGGTGGTGGGGGCCTGGCAAGGCTTCTGGGTCGCCTTCGTCGGCATCCCAGCGTTCATCGTGACGCTGGCCGGCATGCTGATCTTCCGCGGGCTCGCGCTCGTCACCCTCGGCAACCAGAACATCGGGTCGTTCCCCGCCGAGTACCGGGCGCTCGGCAACGGCTTCCTCAGCTTCCTTGAGGTGCCGTACGGCGCGCGCGGGCACATCGACCTCATCACCCTCATGGCGGGCGGGCTCGCGATCATCGGCATCGTCGTGCAGTCGCTGCGCACCCGCCGCGGACGTCAGAGCTACGCCCAGGAGGTCGAGCCGCTCGGCTGGTTCCTGCTCAAGATGGCGCTCGCCGTCTTCGGCATCGGGGCGTTCGCCTTCGCGCTCGCCCAGGCGAAGGGCCTGCCGATCACGCTCATCGTGCTCGCCGCGCTCGTGCTCATCTACGGCATCATCCAGAACCGGTCGGTGTTCGGGCGCCACGTCTACGCGATCGGCGGCAACCGCCACGCCGCCGAGCTGTCGGGCATCAAGACTCGCCAGGTGGACTTCTGGCTGTTCGTCAACATGGGCACCCTCGCGGCGCTCGCCGGCCTGATCTTCACGGCGCGCCTCAACCTGGCCGGCCCGAAGGCCGGTGACGGCTTCGAGCTCGAGGCGATCTCGGCCGCCTTCATCGGCGGCGCGGCGGTACAGGGCGGCGTAGGCACCATCGGCGGCGCGATCATCGGTGGTCTCATCATCGGCGTGCTCAACAACGGCATGTCGCTCATGGGGATCGGCATCGAGTGGCAACAGGCGGTCAAGGGCCTGGTGCTGCTGCTCGCCGTCGCGTTCGACGTCTTCAACAAGCGGCGCTCCGGCGGGCGTTGACACATGGGATATTGACACCATGATCGAGCGCGACCCCGCCCAGTTGCCCGGCCCGACGGCCGGCCAGTGGCAGGGTCGCGCCCGGCTGGTGCTTGCGGCATCGATCGGCGTGCTGCTGGTCACTCTCGCCGCGCTCGGCTTCGGCTGGCGGCCGCATCCGGCGGTTCTGATCGTGCCGGGCGCGATCGTGCTCGTGGACTTCGTCGCCTGGATCGTCCTCGGAGAGTTTGCCCTGCGCCGGATGCGGGTGGAGCACGACAACGGCTACTCGACGACTCTCGACGTGAACGAGATCGATCTGCGGGATCCGCGCACGGGCGTGCTGGTTCGCGCCGCCGGGGAACCGCCGGTTCAGCCCCGACGGGATGCGCTCGTCTGGCGCATGCTGCAGTTTCCGCGCGGCTCGCTGCTGGAACGCCCGCCGCGCGAGTGACTCAGCGCCCGCGCAACGCTTGCGTCAGCCGGTGGGCGTGCTCGAGCAGCAGCCGCCCGAGTTCCGGTCGTCGGTCGGCCGAGAAGCGCGCCTCGATGCCGGTGAGGCTGAGCGCCCACGCGGGTTGATCGGAACCGTCGAACACGGCGGCACCCATGCCCCAACTGCCCTCGACGAGCAGCCCGGGGTTGAGGGCGTATCCGGCGGCGCGAGTGGCGGCGACACGTTCCCGCACGAGCTCGGTCTCGTGTGCCGGCCCGAACGCCGATAGGTCGGCCGAGGCCAGGTAGCGCTCGATCGTCGCGTCAGGCAGGAAAGCCAGGATGGCGAGGCCGGCCGAGGCGACCCCGAGTGGAAAGCGGATGCCCTCGTGCAGTACGTGCGAGCGGATAGGGAAGGCCCCGTCTTCCCGCAACAGGCAGACGGTCTCGTCGCCGCGCCGCGCCGAGAGGAAGGCGCTCTCGCCCGTGGCCTCGGCGAGGGCGCGCACGACCGGGCGTGCCGAGGCCGTGATGTCGTAGCGCTCGGCGGCGGCCGCGCCGAGCAGATAGAGCTCCGGCCCCGGAACCCAGCGACCCGAGAGAGCATCGTGGTCGATGAAGCCTTCGGCCGCGAGGGAGGCGAGCAGCCGGTGTGCGGTGGGGCGCGTGAGTCCGGTCGCGATGGCGACGGCCGAGGTGCTCAAGCCGCGCGGCATCGCGGCGCCCACGGCGCGCAGCACCGCGGCGGCGCGGCCGATCACCTGAGTACCGGGAACAGTCGTCACGTCCACATTATGGACGCCTCTCGGGGCAGGTGGCCACATCGCGACCGATCTTCGACAGACAGCCTTGAAGAACGTACGCTGAGCCTCGACCACGATGTGGGCACGCGCACGAAGGAGTGGCATGGCTCAGAAGATCTGGCCGTCGGCGACGGAAGCCCTCGCCGGCGTCGTCGAAGACGGGATGACGATCGCGGTCGGCGGGTTCGGCCTGAGCGGCAACCCGACCAACCTCATCCGCGCGCTGCGCGACACCGGGGCGAAAGACCTCACCATCGTGTCGAACAACATGGGCGTCGACGGCAAGGGCCTCGGCCTGCTGCTCGAGAACAAGCAGGTCAAGAAGGTCATCGCCTCCTACGTCGGCGAGAACAAGCTGTTCGCCGAGCAGTACCTCTCGGGCGAACTCGAGGTGGAGTTCGCACCCCAGGGCACGCTTGCCGAGCGGTTGCGCGCGGGGGGCGCCGGCATCCCGGGCTTCTACACCCCGACCGGCGTCGGCACCCCGATCGCCGAGGGCAAACCCGAGGCCGAGTTCGACGGGCGTCGCGTGATTCTCGAGCGCGGGATCGTCGCCGATGTGGCGCTCGTGCGGGCCCGGTGGGCCGACCCGTACGGCAACCTGCGCTACCGGCTCACCGCCCGAAACTTCAACCCGCTCGTCGCGACCGCGGGCAAGGTGACCCTCGCCGAGGCGGAGGAGATCGTCGACGGGTTCATCGACCCCGACGACGTGATGACTCCCGGGATCTTCGTGCAGCGGCTCGTGCTCGCGGAGGACCTGACGAAAGAGATCGAGCAGCGCACGGTTCGCCCCAAGGAGGCCGCTCATGTGGACGCGTGACGAGATGGCCGCCATCGCGGCCCGTGAACTCAAGGACGGCGACTACGTCAACCTCGGCATCGGCATCCCGACGCTCGTCGCCAACAACCTGCCTGCCGGAGTCTCGGTGACGCTGCAAAGCGAGAACGGCATCCTCGGCATGGGGCCGTTCCCCTATGAAGGGGAAGAGGATGCCGACCTCATCAACGCGGGCAAGCAGACCGTGACGCTGTTGCCGGGTGCCGCGGTGTTCGACTCGGCGATGTCGTTCGGGATGATCCGTGGCGGTCACGTCGCGACCGCGATCCTCGGGGCGCTCCAGGTCGCGGGCAACGGGGATCTGGCGAACTGGACCATCCCGGGCAAACTCGTGAAGGGCATGGGCGGCGCGATGGATCTCGTCGCCGGCACCCCCTACGTCATCGTCGTCACCGAGCACGTCGCGAAAGACGGCAGCCCGAAGATCGTCGAGACCTGCGATCTGCCGCTCACCGGGGTCGGCGTCGTCGACCGGATCGTCAGCGACCGCGCCGTGTTCGATGTCACGCCCGACGGGCTGGTGTTGCGCGAGATCGCGCCGGGAGAAGATGTAGAAGAGCTGCGGACGCTGACCGGGGCACCGTTCACCGTCGAGTTGGGCACCGTCGAACTGGAGGCACACTGATGGCCGTCGTCATCGCGGGCTACGCCCGCACCCCGTTCTCCCGCTTCACCGGCCGGTTCGCCGACATCCCGGCATCCGACCTCGCGGCGCACGCCATCCGGGCGGCGCTCGCTCGGGCCGCTGTCGAGGCGGCAGAAGTCGAGCGCATCTGGGGTGGTCAGGTGTTGCCGGCCGCCGCGGGCCAGGGGCCGATTCGTCAGGCGGCCGTCGGCGCGGGCATCCCGCTCTCGTCGCCGGCGATGACGATCAACGCCGTCTGCCTGTCGGGGATGGAAGCGGTCATCGCGGCCGCCCGCAACATCGAGGCCGGCGAGCACGGCATCGTCGTCGCCGCCGGCATGGAGTCGATGTCGCGCGCTCCGCACGCCTACCGGGCCCGCGCCGGGGTCAAGTACGGCGCCATCGAGATGGTCGACACCCTCGAACACGACGCGCTGCTCGACTCGTTCGAGCACGTCTCAATGGGGGCCTCGACCGAAGACGGCAACGCCGAACACAAGGTCACGCGTGAGGCTCAGGATGCCTGGGCCGCGGGGTCTCATCAGCGTTCTGTGGCATCCGCCGCCTTCCTCGCGGAAGAGATCGCCCCGTACACGCTCACCTCGCGCGCGGGCGAGACGGTCGTGACGGATGACGACGGCGTGCGGGCCGACACGACGCCCGAGTCGCTGGCGAAGCTTCGTGGCGCGTTCTCGCCCACCGGATCGATCACTGCGGGCAACTCGTCGCAGATCACCGACGGCGCCGCGGCTCTCGTGCTCATGTCAGAGGAGACGGCCACCGCACGCGGGATCACGCCGCTCGCCCGCATCGAGAGCCACGCCGCCGTGGCCGGGCCTGACACGCGGCTGCACGCCCAGCCGGCCAACGCCATCCTGGCTGCCCTCGCGCGGCTCGAGGGGGTCACGCCGGCCGACCTCGCTGCCGTCGAGATCAACGAGGCGTTCGCCGCGGTCGCGGTGCGCTCGGTCGAACTTCTGGGAATCGACGGTGCGATCGTGAACGCCCACGGCGGCGCGATCGCGCTCGGGCATCCGGTCGGTGCCTCGGGCGCCCGCATCGTCGGCACCCTCGCCCGGCAGCTCGTCGCCGCCGGGTCGGGATCGTACGGCGCTGCCGGCATCTGCGGCGGTGGCGGCCAGGGTTCTGCGGTCATCCTTCGCGCGTTCTGAGGGTCAGTCGTAGGGCCAGCCGGTGTAGGCCTCGGCGAGGTAAGTCATCGCCGCGTCCGACGAGACGACGCTCTCGAGTTCGCCGATCTGCCGACGGCGGTCGAAGTCGCTCGCGTCGGGGGTCGAGTGCAACATGCTCGTCATCCACCACGAGAAGTGCTGGGCGCGCCAGATGCGATGCAGGGCGCGTTCCTCGTAGCGGTCGAGCTCGGTTGTGTCGTTGCGGGTGAAGAGCGCGAGCAGACCCTCGTGCAGGATGCGCACATCGTTGACCGCGAGGTTCAGGCCCTTCGCGCCGGTCGGGGGCACGGTGTGGGCGGCATCCCCGGCCAGGAAGACCCGGCCCTTCTGCAGCTTGTGGGCGACGAAGGAGCGGAAGCGCAACACGTCGCGCTGGAAGATCGGGCCCTCGTGCAGGGTGCGGCCGGCGACGCGGGTCTGGAGGGAATCCCAGATCTGGGCGTCGCTCCACTCGTTCGGGTCCTGCTCGGGGTCGCACTGCAGGTACATGCGCTGCACCGTCGCCGAGCGCTGGCTGATGAGGGCGAAACCGTTGTCGGAATTGGCGTAGATGAGCTCGTCGGATGACGGGGGAGCCTCGCAGAGGATGCCGAACCAGGCGAACGGGTACTCCCGGAAGTAGCCGCCGGTCATCGAGCCGACGACGGCGGTGCGGGCGACGCTGCGGGATCCGTCGGCGCCGATCACGACATCCGCGACGATCTCGAACGGCTGGCCCGCGGCATCCTTCCCCACCACGCGGGGGGCCTCGGTTGTGCCGTCGACGTCGATGGCCTCGTGCTCGAAGCGGATGTCGCCGCCGTCGGCGATCCGCCGCGCGAGCAGGTCGATGAGAACCTCGTGCTGCGGGTAGAGGTAGACGGCGCGGCCGACCAGCTTCTGGAAGTCGATGCGGTGACCCTCGCCCTGGAACTGCAGCTCGATGCCCTCGTGGCGGTGGGCCTCTTTCAGGACGCGGTCCGAGGCGCCGGTCTCGACGAGCAGGTCGACGGTGCCGTTCTCGAGGATGCCCGCGCGGATCGTCTTCTCGATGTCGGCGCGGGTGCGGTTGTCGATGACGATCGACTCGATGCCGTCGAGGTGCAGCAGGTGGGAGAGCAGCAGCCCGGCGGGGCCGGCGCCGACGATGGCGACGCGGGTGCGGATGGGGGTGGGCATGTGATCTCCTTCGATCGTTCTCGGGACTTTCGCCAGTTTGGGGTGCTCGTGCGGCGCTGGGGTCAAGTTGCCCGTTCAATGGGATATGAATTCGAGTCCTTCACAGGGTGTTTTTGCGCGACTTCTTGTACTTTCGAAAGTTTGTTCTGGTTGGGAGAATGGGGTTCGGAAGGATGATTCTCATGACCTCGACTGCCGCTCTGGCCACCGCTGTTGCGGTGCTGCGGGACGTGCCGCGGTCGGTGTCGGCGTGTCGTGCGGCGTCGGATGCTTCGGTGATGGAGTGGCTGCGGCTCGCGGGGGAGGCTCGGCGGCTGGCGGATGCGCATCTGGCGCTCGCGGCGGGGGAGCTGGCGCGACGTTCGGACCCGTCGCTGGGCGGTGCCGGGTTGGCCAGGCGGGAAGGTGCCCGCACCCCCGAGGAGTTGTTGAAGTCGGCGACCGGCGCGACCGGTCGGGATGCCGTCGTCGCTGTGCGGATCGGGCGGCTCGCGCAGACTGAGGATTCCGTTCTGGGCAGCGCTGTCGCCGAGGGGTCGGTGTCGGTGCAGGAGGCCGAGGCGATCCGTGCCGGCCTGGATGGGGCGGCCGCGCCGCCGGAGCTTGTGGCTCACGCGACCGAGCTGTTGTGTGAAGAGGCGTCGACCCTTGACCCTGATCGGTTGCTGAAGCGGGCCCGGGAAGTGCGTGACGAACTCGACGAGGCCGGCATCGCACCCCGCGAAGCGGTGCTGCGGGGTCGGCGGTCGCTGCGCCGACTCGACCTGCGCGACGGGATGAAACGCCTGATCTGGGACTACGACCCGGTCACCGCCGGGGTCGTCGACGAGATCTACGACCGCGCCACCTCACCCCGCCGAGGTGGACCCCGGTTCGTCGATGACGAGCAGAAGGGGCGCGCAGAGGCGTTGGAACGCGATGAGCGCACGACCCAGCAGATCGCGTCGGACGCGTTCACCGAACTGCTGCGCCAAGCGGCCACCATCGGCAGTGATGTTCTGCTGGGGAAGGGTGCGCCGGCGGTGCGGGTGTTGGTGCAAGCCACCGACCTGATCGCCGGAACCGGGCACGGCGTCATCGAAGGGTCGGGCGAAGTGCTCTCGATCGGCACCGTGCAAGCCCTCGCCTGCGCCCAGGGCACCCAGACCGCGCTGATCGACTCGCTCGGGGATGTGCTCGACCTCGGCCGCGAACAGCGGCTGTACTCGCGCCACCAGCGGGTCGCGCTCGCGATTCGTGACGGCGGATGTCTCTGGCCGGGCTGCGAACGGCCGCCCTCCTGGTGTGAAGCGCACCACATCGACCACTACGTCAGGGATCAGGGCCGCACCGACCTCGAGCGGGGCGTGTTGCTGTGCAAGCACCATCATCTGAAACTGCACAACGAGGGGTGGCAGATCCGCCGACGAGAGGGTCGCTACTGGCTCCACCCACCACCCGATCGACGCCGAGCCGCGGTATCACTGGTCACGAAATCCCGAGCCATCCGCGAACACCTCAGCCGAAGACGGAGGGCGAGCGCGTGAGTGTCTCCTCGATCTCCTGCGCGGCGGCGCGCAACACGGCGACCGTGCGTCGCTCGTCGACGTTCTCGCGCGGCAGCACGACGCCCAGCGCGGCGACGACAGCGCCCCGGTCGCGCACGGGCACCGCGATTCCGGTCGACACGGTTTCGACCGACCCCGGCGCGGCGGCAAAGCCCAGGCGTCGCACCTCGGCGAGTTTGCGCCGTAGTGCGGCCGGATCGGTCAGCGTGCCGGGGGCGAGCCCGGCGAGCGGGCCGGCGAGCACCCGCTCGAGCACCTCGGGGGGAGCTGCCGCGAGCAGCACCAGACCCGACGACGACGCGTGCAGCGGCAGCCGCCCGGCGATGCGGGCGATGTTGGCGCCGGCGTCGGGATGCGACAGGCGCTCCAGGAACAGCACCTGGTCGTCATCGAACACCCCGAGCTGCGTGTGCTGGCGCAGCGCTGCCTGCACCTTCTCCATGGCAGGAAGTGCCGCCTGTCGCAGACCCAGGGCCAGCGACCCCCGCGTCGCCAGCTCCCAGAGGCGCATGCCCACCCGGGCTCGGCCGTCCTCATCCCGTTCGAGCAGACCCGACCCGATCAGGTCGGCAACCAGGCGGTGCGCAGTGGAGGCGGGCAGCTCCGCGCGGCGGGCGATCTCGCTCGGGGTCTGGGCCGTGTGCCCGGCGTCGAACGTCGCCAGCACCCGCACGAGACGGTCGATCACGCTGTCGCCCGAGCGCGAGTTCGCCATGCACCGACCATATGCTGCCGCCCTCCTGCCGCCCCTCCTGCCGCCCCTCCTGCCGCCCCGCATCGAGATCGTCGACAATTTTGGCTACATTCGAGTCGTGATCATCGACTGCCACGGCCACTACACGACGACGCCGGCCGGAGTGGGGACCTGGCGCGCGGCACAGGTCGCCGCGCTCACCGGCGGCTCGGCACCGGACGGCTCCTTCGACGTGACCGACGACGAGATCCGCGAGAGCATCGAAGGCGGCCAGCTTCGCGTGCAGCGCGAACGGGGGATCGACGTCACGCTCTTCTCGCCCCGCGCATCCTGGATGGGGCATCACGTCGGCGACCAATCCACCTCGATCGGCTGGACGGTGCGCCAGAACGACCTCATCGCGCGTGCGTGCCATCTCTTCCCCGGCCGGTTTGTGCCGGTCGCTCAACTGCCGCAATCGCCCGGCGCATCGATCGATGCCTCGGTACGGGAACTGCGGCGCACCGTCGACGAACTCGGATTCGTGGCCGTCAACATCAACCCCGACCCCACGGGCGGCTACTGGACCGGCCCCGACCTCGGCGACCGGTATTGGTGGCCGCTCTGGGAGGCGATGCAAGAGCTCGACGTGCCGGGGATGCTGCACGTCAGCCAGGCCGAGAACCCGTTCTTTCAGACGACCGGCTCGTACTACCTGTCGGCCGACACGACGTTCTTCGTGCAGGCGCTCAGCAGCGGATTCATGAAAAACCAGCCGGGGCTGCGGTTGATCATTCCCCATGGGGGCGGGGCGATTCCCTTCCATTGGGGGCGGCTTCAGGGCATGAGCGTGCGCGAAGGGTGGGACTTCGACGCCTCGACCGAGCGCATCTACTTCGACACGTGCGTCTACCACCAGCCGGGAATCGACCTGCTGCTCGAGGTCGTGCCGACCGATCGGGTGCTGTTCGGCTCCGAGATGCTCGGGGCAGTCCGCGGCGACAACCCGACCACGGGTTCCGGTTGGGATGACACCGGCAAGTACCTCGAGGCGTCGGCGTTGGCCGCGGAGGCCAGGGCCCAGGTGTACAGCGGGAACGCGCAACGGGTCTATCCTCGGCTGGCGGCGTACCTCAGCTGACCGCGACCGGTAGACCTCTAGCCGGCTGGCGGTGCGCCCGCGTGCCGCGGGGGGCCCAGGTGGCCGTCGTGGACGGCGGGACCGTGCTGCTCGAGCAGATGCTCGAAGTAGGCCATCGACCGCTCCGACGAACTCACCAGCTGCCGGTAGACCCCGCCGGGGCGGGCCTGCGGGTGGCCCGGCGGCAGGTAGCTGCGCAGGAGGGCGTCCGAGATCCCCGTCGCGGCGAGCTTCAGCAGCCGCACCAGGTCATCGACCGGCGAGTGATCGTTGGGAATGACGACGCTCACCGTGCCGACGACGACATCCTGTGACCCGCGCACCGGCACGGCGATGCCGCGGGACTCCTCGAAGATCCAGCCCTCCGACACGGCGTATCCCAGACGGCGGGTAGAGGCCACGGCATCCCGCAGCTGCGCGGGCGTCGCCAGACTCGACGGGGTGATCGGCGCGAGCCCGCGCTCGATCACCTTCTCGGCCAAGTCGTCGTCGGCGTCGGCGAGCAACACGATGCCGCTCGACGAGTGTTGGATGGGGATACGCCCGCCGACGATCGACGCGTTGACGACGGCGTCGCGCGACGACAGCCGCTCGATGACGAGCACGTCGAGCCCCGACCGCACGAGCAGCTGGGTGTGCTGCCGCACCCGCGACTGGATCGCGTGCAGGAATGGCAGCGCGATCTCGCGCAGCCCCAGAGCTCCCGGGGTGCGGCTGCCCATCTCCCAGAGTCGATTGCCGACCCGGTAGCTGCGGTCTGGCATCCGCTCGAGCAGGCCGTGTTCGACCAGTTCGGTGACGATCCGGTGGGCCGACGACATCGGGATGCCGGCGCGTTCCGAGATCTCGCTCAGCGAAAGGAACGGGGCCTCGAACGAGAACGTGTCGAGCACCATGACGACGCGGCTGATCGCCGAAACGCCGTTCGACTGCCGCGCCATCGAGCTCCTTCGCTTGTCACGACCCTACTTCCTTTCATAGAGAGCATCCGACCGGATGGCGCCGTGCCGCTCGTACACTCCGAACCGAAGCCGACGCCATCGACGACGTCGGTCACGAAAGCGAGAACTCCGATGACATCTCCCACCCCGCAGGCCGAGTCGCTCGCCGCCGCCGTGGCCCGGGCAGGCGGCCCCGTCGAACTGCTCCGCAACCAGGACTGGCCGTCGATCACCTTCCCGATCCAGCCCGAATTCACCAACTGGCGCGACGAGCAACGGGCCTGGATGACGAGCGTCGCGATCATGGACCAGTCGCACCACATGACCCAGCTGTTCCTCGGCGGGTCCGACCTGATCCCGATGCTCTCCGCCATCTCGCCCAACACGTTCGCGAACTTCCGCCCGGGTGTCGCCAAGCAGCTGATCTCCGTGAACCACGCCGGCTACCTGATCGGCGACGGGATCCTCTTCTACAACTCCGACGAGCGGGAAGGGATCGTGTTGGTCGGCCACCACATCCTCATCGACTGGGTGCGCTACAACGCCGAGAAGGCCGAAGCCGCGGGCAACGACGTGCACCACCGCCTCGAAGCCAACTCGAACATGCGCGGTGCCGGCAACGACCCGACGTTCTTCCGCTACGAGATCCAAGGCCCCGAAGCCGACCACGTCATGGAGAAGCTCTGGGGTGGGCCCGTGCCCGACGTGAAGTTCTTCCACATCGCCGACCTTGAGATCGCCGGCATCCCGGTCAAGGCGCTCCGCCACGGCATGGCCGGCCAGCCCGGCTTCGAGTTCTACGGCAACTACGCCGACGGGCAGACCATCATCGACGCGATGATGGAAGCCGGGGCCGAGTACGGCATCCGGCGGGTCGGGGCGAAGGCGTACTCGTCGTCGCCGCTGGAGTCCGGGTGGGTGCCGACGCCGTTCCCCGCGATCTGGGACGACGACTTCGCCGAATACCGCGAATGGCTTCCCGCCGCCCGCGCGGGCTCCATCGGTGGCTCGCTGTACTCGACCGACGTGCATGACTACCAGTTCACGCCGTACGACCTCGGGCTCGGCCGGTCGGTCAGATTCGACCACGACTTCCACGGCCGCGAAGCACTCGAGAAGATCGCCGCGAACCCCGAGCGCCGCAAAGTGACGCTGCTGTGGAACTCCGACGACGTCGCCGCGATCGTCAAGTCGCAGGTCGAGCCGGGCATCCCGGCGAAGTTCCTCGACTTCCCGAAAGCCCGCTACGGCTTCTACCAGATGGACACCATCGAGCTGGGGGGCACGCAGGTGGGCATCTCGACCGACGCCGGCTACGTCGCCAACGAACAGCTCTACATGTCACTCGCCACCCTCGACACCGAGGTGCCCGAAGGGGCCGTCGTGGAGGTGGTCTGGGGTGAGGACCCGATCTCACGCAAGCCGCAGGTCGACCAGAACCATCGGCAGGTGAAGGTGCGGGCCACGGTCGCGCCCGCCCCGTACCACGACTATGCGCGCACCGTGTATCGGGCGAATTGAGTTCCTCGCTCGTGGGGTCGACGTGCGGTCGCCTCGATCGTCGGGGCTGGGCGCCTGCGCTTGCCCGGATTGCCGGGGTCACCGCGGGGGGAGACCGGCCACCAGCACGGGGGTGTTCGCGTTGAGCAGGATCTCGTGGAGGACGCTGCCGATCGGGGAGCGCTCGATGCCCGTCGAACCGGGGCCGATCACCAAGAGCGCCTGAGACCGGGCCGCGTCGAGGAGCGCCGCCGACGGCGCCCGGTTGGATCGGCGTGCCTGAACGACCAGCTCGGGGTAGGCGGTGCGCGCGCAGGCGAGCGCGACCTGGAGGGGGGCGTCGTCGGCGACCGCACCGGAAAGCCCGGCATGCACCAGGGTGAGCTGGTCGCCGCAGACGGTGGCCTCGTGGGCTGCGACATCGACGATGTGGCGGGCCGTCTCCTCACGGTCGATACCGGCCACGACGCCGCGACGGAAGCGCACATCGGTGGCGGGGATGACGGCGACCGTGCATCTGCAGGCGGCCGCGATCTGAACACTCCGCGAGCCGAGGACCCGCCCGCTGCTGAACCCGGTCTTGTGAGTTCCGACGACGAGCACGTCGCCGGCGCGGGTGAACCGGGTCAGCTCCCACGGGGTAGACCCCTCCAGCAGTTCGGAGGAGAGCTCGAGGGTCGGCTCCTCCGTGCGCAGGCGGGCTTGCGTCCGCTCCAAGAGGCGACGGCCGAGCTCGGTCGCCTCGGCGCGGAAGTCGGGCCCCATCCGACCCGCCTCCGCGTCGACGACGTGGACGACGACGAGGGGGGCTCGGTCGCGGCGCGCCCGACTCACCGCCCAGCTGACGGCGCTCTCGGACGGGGCCGAGCCGTCGACGCCGACGATGTACCGCATGTTGGCCTTTCCCTCGTCAGCACGATCATCGTCCGCATCCCGCGTCGGTCCCAGGGACCTAGGTCCCCCGGGCTGGCTACACTCGCACCAATGACCGACGGATCGCCGTTCACGGATGCGCCTCGCATCCGGGAACTGTTGCGCGCGACGCGCGTCGTCGTCGAGCAGATCGATGTCGACCAGGTGCTGCGCACGATCGTCGAGGCGGCCGTGTCGCTCTCTGGGGCGCGCTACGGCGCACTCGGTGTCATCGCGCCGACCGGGGGTCTCGAACAGTTCATCCATGTGGGGATCGCGCCCGAACTGGCTGCCCGCATCGGCCATCTGCCGGAAGGTCGGGGGCTGCTCGGCGCGGTGATCGACTCCGGGGCATCGATCCGCCTCGAGCATCTCGGCGCCGACGAGCGGTCCGCGGGCTTTCCGACCCACCATCCGCCGATGGACTCCTTTCTGGGAGTTCCGGTCGTCGTGCGCGGTGAGGTGTACGGCAACCTGTATCTGACCGACAAGGCCGGGGGTGCGTTCTCGGCGGAAGACGAAGAACTCGTCGCCTCGCTCGCTGCCACCGCAGGCATCGCGATCGACAACGCGCGGTTGTTCGCCGAAAGCCGCCGCCGCGAGCGCTGGAGTGCCGCGCTCGCCGAGATCAACGTCACCCTGTTGTCGGGTGAAGTCGACGATCCGCTCGCCGTCGTGGTCGAGACCGTCGCGTCGGCCGTCGGCGCCGAACTGGTCTGCCTCATCCGACCCCGCGACGATGGCCTGCACATCGAAATCGCCCGGGGCGAGGGGGGGCTCAGCCTCCAAGGGACCCTGGTCGAGGCCGAAGGGTCGCTCGTGACCCGGGCACTCGAAAGCGCGGGGCCGGTGGTCGTCGACTCCCTCTCCCATCCGCAGAGCGGAGAATTCGGCTACGGCCCGACGGTCGCCGTGCCGTTGTTCGCCGACGGGCAGCCGCTCGGTGGGCTCACGATCTCACTCCCCGTCGGTAGCGAGCGATTCAGCACGGCCGATCTGGAGATGGCTGCCGAGTTCGCGCGTCAGACGAGTGTCGCCATCGCCTTCGCCCGCGCCCGGCTCGACCGTCAGCAGCTGGAGCTCGTCGAAGAGCGCACCCGCATCGCGCGTGACCTGCACGACCACGTCATCCAGCGGTTGTTCGGCGCGGGGCTCGGTCTGCAATCGGCAAGCGGTCTCGCCGACCCCGCGCTCGCCGCGCGGATCGCCGAACAGGTCGACGCCATCGACACGGCGATTTCTGAGATCCGCACCGTCGTCTTCACCCTGCAGTCGCGGCCGAACGCGGCCCGCGACGGCCTGCGGCACCGAGTGCTCGACGTGGCGACATCGGCGGCCGCCGCCCTCGGCTGGAGCCCGCGCCTGGCATTCGCCGGAGCCATCGATCTGTTCGTCGGCGACGACCTCGCCGACGACGTCGTCGCCGTCGTCCGCGAGGGCCTCGCGAATGTGACGCGGCACGCGCGAGCCCGACGGGGTGACGTGCGGATCGAGCTGGCGAACGGGCGCCTGATCGTGACGATCGAAGACGACGGCGTCGGCCTGCCGGAAAGCCCCGAACGGTCGAGCGGGACCGACAACCTCGCCGACCGCGCGGCTGCTCGGGGCGGAACGTTCCTGCTCGCCGCGACCGAACCGCACGGGACGCGGCTGGAGTGGTCGGTTCCGTTCGCCGAGGAGGCCTGATGACACGCGTGTTCCTGGTGGACGACCACGAGATCGTGCGGCGGGGGATCGCCGAACTCGTCGATGCCGAGCACGACCTCGAGGTCGTCGGGGAGGCCGGCGATGTGAAGCAGGCGCTGGCGCGTATCGCGGCGACCCGCCCCGATGTCGCCGTTCTCGATGTTCGGCTCCCGGACGGCAACGGCATCGACCTGTGCCGAGAGATCCGGTCGCGGTATCCCGAGATCGCGTGTCTCATCCTCACCGCCTACGACGACGACGAAGCGCTGCGCTCCGCGGTGCTCGCCGGGGCGGCCGGGTATGTCGTGAAGGACATCCGCGGGCAGGCACTGATCGGCGACATCCGCCAGGTCGCTGCCGGAAAGCGATTGTTGCCTGCGGCGGCGGGGCGCCGGGTCGTCGAACAGCTCGTGGCGACCCCGACGGCGCCGGCCGACCCCGAGCTCAGCTTGCGCGAACGGCAGGTTCTCGAGTTCATCGCCGACGGGCTCACCAACCGCCAGATCGCCGAGCGGCTCGACCTCGCCGAGAAGACGGTGAAGAACTACGTCTCGGGGCTGCTCGCGAAGCTCGGGCTGGAGTCGCGCACGCAAGCGGCCGTCTACCGGGTCACCCGTCGTCGGACCGGCGAACCGGGGCGCGCTCAGACGTAGCGCTCGGGTTCCGGCCCGCGACGGAACGCCCGGCCGGTCACCGACTCGGGACGGATGCGCACCCACCGGTACTTGGGTGTGGGGATCCACGGCGTGAGCGGTAGCTCCTCGGCGGCGTCGATGTCGGCGTGACGCTCGAGGCGCTCCGCGACGCCCTTCACGACGACACTGAACGCGGTGTCGTCGTCGTAGCCGTCGACTTCGAAGGCGACGCGCGGGTTCGCCGCGATCTCCGCGAGCTTCGACCCCGGCGCGGTGCGGAAGTAGAGATCGCCGCCGGAGAGCACGACGTTGACCGGAACGATGTCGACCTGGTCGGAGACACTCATGGCGAGTCGGCCGTACGGAGCGGCAGCGACGCGGTCCCAGCATTCCGCTTCGCCGAGTACCCGAACCGGCTCGTCAGATCCCATGGGCCGAGGATGCCGTGCCCGGCGTGATCGCGCCCAGGCCGAAAGTCCCGCGGGTCATGCGGCGAGCCGCAGCAACCGATCGCGACTGCGCGCGGTGGCGGGATGCCGCAGGGCCCGGGGCACCCCGTCGGGTTCGACGGCGGCGGCGGCGACGATCGCGCGGGCCAGGGTGGCATCCGGGACGACCCGCCTCGCGCTGTCGTCGGCGAGCAGTTCGACGAGCACGTCGACCTCTTCGGCGGCGCGCGCGGCGATCGGGAACCAGGGCAGGGCGCTCCGCCACGCCCGGAAGGCGACCAGCAGGATGTCATGGCGCTGCTCGAGGTGAGCTCGCTCGTGGGCGATGACGGCGGAGAGTTCGTCGGGGCTGAGCCGGTCGAGCAGACCACGGGACAGCACGGTGAGCGAGTTCCAGCCCCTCGGGACGCAGTAGGCGAGCGGCGCGCTGTCTTCGAGAACGAGGGTCGATGCCCGGGTGGGGTGGGGCGAGGTGAGGAGGCCCAGCAGTGCCCGATGTCGTCGTCGTGACCGCGCGACGAGGGCGACGGTGACGGCGAGGTGACTCAGCAGGTAGGCGGCGAGGGCGGCGCCCGCGCCGAACACGATGCCGCCGCCGATCTCAGTGGACGGCAGGAGCGCGAACCCCGCGGCGATGAGGGCGCCGATCATCGAGAAGCCCCCGGCGAGGGCGATGACCTGCCAGAGCAGCAGGGCGCGGGCCGGCGCCCGAGTCGGCCAGGCGGTGCGGGCGAGCGCAATGGGCACCGGCACCGCGAGGGCCGCGGCGATCAAGATGAGCGCTGCGGCGACGACGAGCAGTCCGGTCATCTGGCATCGTGGCGCCGGGCGAGCAGGTCGCGTAGCACGGCGGCGTCGGCGGCCGACACTCCTCCGACGAAGCGTTCGAGCACGGCGTGCCGGTCGGCCGACTCGCCGAGCGCTTCGTGCAGCAGTTCGGCGACGTGGTCGGCCCGGGATGCCGTCGCGGTGTAGCGGTGCGGGCGGGCGGTGCGGTCGGCGCGCACGAAACCCTTCTTCTCGAGGCGGCTGAGTACGGTGAGCACCGTCGTGACGGCGAGGCGTTTGGTCCCGCCCGCCCCGGAGACGAGGGGCAGCACGTCGTACGCCGACAGAGGCGCGTCGGCATCCCAGAGCGTCTGCATGACGCCGCGTTCGAGTAGCCCGAGGTTGGCCATGTCCACCTCCTCCGCCCGATTCTACGCCCTGTCGAACTGTTTCGATCGGGTGTAGAAATAGTTCTACATAGTGTAGAAATTGGAGAGGACCATCGAAAGGAGCACCCCACAGTGGACCCCCTCGACATTGCCCGTTGGCAGTTCGGCATCACCACCGTCTACCACTTCGTCCTGGTGCCGCTCACGCTCGGGCTGGGTCCGGTCGTCGCGTTCTTCCACTTCCGCTACGTCGCCACCGGCGACGAGAAGTGGCTGCGGCTGACCAAGTTCTGGGGCAAGTTGTACCTCGTCAACTTCATCCTCGGCGTCGCCACCGGCATCGTGCAGGAATTCCAGTTCGGCATGGCCTGGAGCGAGTACTCCCGCTTCGTCGGCGACGTCTTCGGCGCCCCGCTCGCCATGGAGGGGCTGCTCGCCTTCTTCGTCGAGTCGACCTTCCTCGGCCTGTGGATCTTCGGCTGGGGCAAGCTGCCCCAGAAGGTGCATCTCGCCACCATCGTGCTCGCCGTCGTCGGGTCGTGGATCTCGGCCTTCTTCATCATTGCGGCGAACTCCTGGATGCAGCATCCGGTCGGCGTCGAACTCGTCGACGGCCGCCCCGTGCTCGTCGACATCTGGGCGGTGCTCACCAACAACACCGCAATCGCCGCCTATACCCATACGCTGTTCGGAGCGGTGGCGGTCGCGGGCGGGTTCCTGCTCGGTATCGCCTGGTACCAGCTCTGGCGCCGGCGCAAGGATGGCATCGACACCGTCGACGAGAAGGGTCGCGTCGTCGTCGGCGAGGCGCCCGAGATCGCCGGCCGGGACGTCGCCGACCACAGCGTCTGGCTGACGTCGCTGCGGGTCGGCGCGGTCATCGCGATCGTCGGATTCGGCGGGGTCGCCCTCACCGGCGACCTCCAGGCGAAGCTCATGTACGAGCAGCAGCCCCTCAAGATGGCCGCGGCCGAAGCGGCGTGCCACACCGGAACCGAGTTCTCGGTGCTCTCGATCGGCGACCTCGGCTCGCAGGACTGCGAGAGCGTCACGACCGTGATCGCGATCCCCGGGCTGCTCTCGTTCCTGGCCAACGGCGACTTCGAGACCGAGATGCCGGGCATCAACGAGCTCATCCCGCAGTACCAGGATGCCTACGGCCTCACCCTGCCCGACGACCCGCGGTATGGCGACCGGGCAGGTCAGGAGATCTCCTACCTGCCGCTCATGGAGGTGACCTACTGGGGCTTCCGCATCATGATCGGGTTCGGCGCGATCGCCGCCTTCGCCGCGGTCGTGGCGCTCTGGATCACCCGCAAGGGCACCGTGCCGCGTTCGAGGTGGCTCATGCGCCTGGCCGTGTTCGGCATCCTCGCCCCGTTCGGAGCGAACATCTCCGGCTGGGTGTTCACCGAGATGGGTCGCCAGCCGTTCGTCGTCGCGCCCAACCCCGACCCGAGCGGCATCGACGGGGTGTACATGTTCACCGCCGCCGCCGTGTCACCGGGCGTCACGGCCGGCGAGATGCTGTTCTCGGTCATCACGCTCACGCTCGTCTACGCCGCCCTCATGGTCGTCGAGGTCGGCCTGCTCGTGAAGTACGTGCGCGCCGGCGTCGCGGGAGCGATGCCCGAACTCGGTCACCCCGATGACCACGGCCCCGATGACGACGACCCCGACGACCACGGCCCCGACGGCACATCGCGTCGCGACGACGTGCTGGCGTTCGCCTACTGACCCCGAAGGGATCGAAGAGAGATGGATGTTCTGCCCACGGTCTGGTTCATCGCGATCGCCGCGCTCTGGATCGGCTTCCTGCTGCTGGAAGGCTTCGACTTCGGGGTCGGGATGCACCTGCTGTTCCGCGCCCGCACCGAACAGGAGCGCCGCGTGATGCTCAACGCGATCGGTCCGGTCTGGGACGGCAACGAGGTCTGGCTGCTCACCGCCGGGGCCGCGATGTTCGCCGCCTTCCCGCTCTGGTACGCCTCCCTGTTCTCGACGCTGTACGTGCCGCTCGTACTCGTGCTGCTCGGCCTGATCTTCCGCGCGGTCTCGATCGAGTACCGCGGCAAGGGCTCGGGACGTCGCTGGACGCGTGCCTGGGACCTCGCGATCGGCCTCGGCTCGCTCGTCGCCGCGTTCGGCCTCGGCGCGGGGCTCGCGCTCACCACCACGGGACTGCCGATCGACGCCAACGGTGATCGCGTCGGCGGCCCGTTCGTCTGGCTGACCGTGCCGGCCGTGCTGGGCGGTCTCGCCGTCGTCGGCTTCGCGCTCGTGCAGGGCGCGACCTTCCTCGCGCTGAAGACCGAGGGCGAGGTGCGCGAGCGCGCCGGGCGCGATGTCGTGCGCTTCGCGCCGGTGGCCCTGGTGCCGATCGTGGGGTGGGTGCTGCTGGTGCAGGTGCAGACCGGAAACCTGGCGTCGTGGCTGCTCGTCGGCGTCGCCGTCGTCGCGGCGGTGTTCGGCTGGCTCGCCGCCCGTCGTCGCCGCGAGGGGCGCGCGTTCCTGGGCTTCTCCGGGTTCCTCGTCGCCGGGGCCGCGTCGCTCTTCGTCGCGATCTACCCGGTGGTGCTGCCCTCGACCGTCGACGCGGCGTTCAACCTGACGGTCTCGAACGCCTCCAGCAGCGACTACACCCTCGCGGTCATGTCGGTCGTGACCGGGGTGGCGCTGCCGGTCGTGCTCACCTATCAGGCGTGGAGCTACTGGGTGTTCCGCAAGCGCATCGCGGTGCACCACATCCCGGAGCCCCACGAGGTGGTGCCGGCGGTGCGCGGATGACGCGAGACCGCTCACCCGAGGTGCCGCGGGCGACGCTCGCGGCCCTCGCGGTGTCGGCGGTCGTGCGGGCCGCGGCGCTGCTGCTCATCGCGGAAGGGTTCGCCCGGCTCGTCGCCGAGGGATCGACTGCTCTCGTGCCCGGGGCCGCTCTGGCACTCGGCGGTCTGCTGCTGCGGGCGGCCGGGGGATGGGCGACCGGCGTCACGGGGCGACGTGCCGCAGCGCATGCCAAGCTCGCCCACCGAGCCGACCTGGCGCGCGGCGTCGTCGAGCGTGATCTCGACGCCGGCTCCGTCGCGGTGACGGCGAGCCGTGGCCTCGACGGCCTCGACGCCTACTACACCTCCGTCGTGCCGGCCACGGTCGCGGCGATCGTCGTGCCGCTGGGACTTGGCGCCCGCATCCTCATCGCCGACCCGCTCAGCGCGCTCGTGCTCGCCCTCACCATCCCGCTCGTGCCGGTGTTCATGGTGCTCATCGGCATGCACAGCCGGGATCGGGTGGAGGAAGCTCATGCCGCCCTCACGCGGCTGGCCGACCACATCGCCGAGCTCGCCCGCGGCCTGCCCGTGTTCGTGGGGCTCGGGCGGGATCGCGAGCAGGCCGAGCGGCTGGCGGCGATCCAGGATGCCCACACCGCACGCACCCGCGGAGTGCTGCGCACGGCGTTCCTGTCGGCGCTCGCCCTGGAGCTGCTCGCGACGCTCTCGGTCGCCGTCGTCGCCGTGGTGCTCGGCATCCGCCTGATCGCGGGCGATGTCGGCCTCTTCGATGCGCTGGTGGTGCTGTTGCTCGCGCCGGAGTGCTTCACGGTGCTGCGCGAGCTCGGGGCGGCCCACCACGCCGGACAGGATGGCCGCTCGGCCCTCGCCCGGGTCCGCGAGCTGCTCTCGGT
>NZ_JBASCU010000045.1:0-6886 GCF_049651805.1 Pseudolysinimonas sp. | reverse complement strand
GCACCAGCACCCGCCGCGGCACCCGTCACCGCTGGCGCGAACGCCCACGCCGGCTACGTGACCCCGATCGTGCGCAAACTCGCGAACGACAAGGGCATCGACCTCTCGACCGTCACCGGTACCGGTGTCGGCGGACGCATCCGCAAGCAGGATGTACTCGCCGCAGGGGCCCCTGCCGTGTCGTCCGCTGCACCCGCAGCGCAGGCCGCGCCCGCCCTCGAGGTGTCGCCGCTGCGCGGCACCACGGTGCCGATGTCGCGCCTGCGCAAGGTCGTCGCCGAGCGCGCGGTGCTGTCGATGCAGTCCATGGCACAGTTGACGACAGTCGTCGAGGTCGACGTCACGCGGGTGGCGAACTACCGCGACGAGGTGAAGGCCGCGTTCCAGGCAAAGACCGGCCAGAAGCTCACCTTCCTGCCGTTCTTCGTGCTCGCAGCTGCTGAGGCGCTCAAGGCGTACCCGATCATCAACGCGACCGTCGACGGCGAGAGCATCGTCTACCCCGACCACGAGAACGTGAGCATCGCCGTCGACACCGAGCGCGGCCTGCTCACCCCGGTGGTGCGCAATGCCAGCGACCTCAACATCGCTCAACTCGCGACCGAGATCGCCGACAAGGCTGAGCGCACGCGTAGCAACAAGCTGACTCCCGACGAGCTTTCGGGCGGCACCTTCACGGTCACCAACACCGGCTCGCGCGGTGCGCTGTTCGACACGCCGGTCGTGTTCCTGCCGCAGTCCGCGATCCTGGGCACCGGCATCGTCGTCAAGAAGCCCGTCGTCGTCACCGACGAGGGCCTCGACGCGATCGCGATCCGCTCGACCGTCTATCTCGCGCTCTCGTACGACCACCGCATCGTCGACGGTGCGGATGCCGCCCGCTTCCTCGGCGCGGTCAAGGCCCGCCTCGAGAGCGGCGACTTCGCGGGGCAGCTCGGCATCTAGTCCAGCTCTGACGTGACGGCTGTCGCATCCATATAGTCCCGGATGCGCCAGCCGTTCATCGTTCGCAGCAGCAACACCGACGCCGGAGCGCTGCCGGCGGGCAGGTCGAGCAGTGCCGCGTCGCCGAGCTGTTCCACCAGCACCGGCTCGCCGCTGACGACGCCGCCCTCGGGATACTCGGCGCCAGCCTGAACCGCGCGAATGAGCGCCGCGTCGTCCGCATATGCAGCCGAGTCGGGCTGCACGACACCGTCGAGGCACAGCAGCGACAAGTCGCGCAGGCAACGCTCTCGCGCCGCCAGGAGCAGCACGGCGGCCGCGACCGGATCGTCAGGGAGGGCGGGGGCATCGAGCGTCGACGGCGCCGAGGCCGGCGTGACGGCGACCGCAGGGGACTCGTCATTCGGTGCCGGGACCGCGGCGACCGCGACCAGCACCGTCACCCCACCCGCGAGTGCGCCCAGCGCCAAGCGCCGGCGCCGCAGATCCCACGCCGTCCACACGGCGGCGATTCGCGCGAAGGGCTCCGCGAGACGCTCGTTCACCCATTCGGGCAGAAGGGTGGAGAGCCAGGGCGGAAGTGACACCCGCAGCGGCTCAGCGACCGGTTCCGGCTCGCGCGGGTCGCCCATCCGCGTCGAGACGATCTCGTCCTCGACGTCGAACCTCACCGGCGTCGGAGCGGCGAGGTCGAACAGGTGGGCGGCGACCGCGCCCGGCGCGGCATCCGCGATCGCTTCCGCCACCCGTCGCGCGGCCGCCGCCCGCTCGCCGGCGACCCGCTCCAACACCAGTGCCGCAATCTCTCGGACCCCAGCCCGGTCATCGATCACGGCGGGTACGGTCTCGAGCACGACCTCGGGGCTCCCCGCGGCGAAGAGGTGCGCTCCCCCGAAACCGGTGAGAGTGGGCGCGCCATCGTCGCGGAAGCTGATCGCGCGGAGCGACAGCCGGCCGTGTGCGACGCCGAGGGCATGGATGCGGTCGATCGTCGTAGCGATCGGCGCGAGAATCGTGACCGCCTCGCCGGCATCCAATCCGCCCCGCCGCTCGAGGAGTTCGGCGAGTGTGCCGTTCGGCAGCCGCTCAAGGACGAGCACCGTTTCGTGCTCATCAACCGACACGTCTTCGAGCGAGACGATGTGATCTCCCGTGGCACGGTGGAGGGCGTCGATCTCGGAGGAGGCGGAGGGGTCGTCGGCCGCCGCAACCTTGAGCACGACAGTGCGCGCTTCATGGAACCCGAGCAGCAGCCGCGTGCGGTCGCCGCGGCCGGCCGATCGCAGAACCCGGTGACCGGCGACATCCTCCACCCGCCAATCCTCGACAACGAGTGACGCGCTCAACTGTCGGCGCCCCAATCTGTGAACCGCAACCGCAGTGCACCGGCGGGGAAGGACGCGCGCGGGTAGGCTCGACGCGTGGTCGACTACGTCGTCACGGGGCTAAGCGCCAACTCCGTGCCGTATTCCACTGCCCTTGAGATGCAGCGTGCCGTGCACGCCGACGTCGCGAGCGGCAGGGCGCCAGACACCGTCCTTCTCCTCGAGCACCCGTCGGTGTACACCGCCGGCAAACGCACCGAGGATCACGAACGTCCGAGTGATGGCACCCCCGTCATCGACGTGGACCGTGGAGGCAAGATCACCTGGCACGGCCCGGGCCAACTGGTCGGCTACCCCATCGTCAGGCTCGCCGACCCGATCGACGTCGTCGCCTATGTGCGCCGACTCGAGGGGATGCTGATCCACGTGCTCGCCGAGTTCGGCATCCCGGGGCAGCGCGTCGAGGGCCGAAGCGGGGTGTGGCTGGTCGACGCGAACCGCCAGGCCGGCGACAAGATCGCCGCGATCGGCATCCGGGTGGCCGACGGGGTGACGATGCACGGGTTCGCCCTCAACTGCTCCAACTCGTTCGACGCCTACCGCTCGATCATCGCCTGCGGCATCTTCGACGCCGGCGTGACGAGCATCAGCCGTGAACTCGGTCGCGAGGTGACCCCTGAGGATGTCGTGCCGCTGATCGAGAAGCATTTCCTCACGCACCTCGCACCCTCGCTGGCATCCGAAACGGTCGTCGCCGCATGACTGTGACCAACGGGGCTGCCACCCAGCTCGGCCACGACGGCCGCAAGTTACTGCGCCTCGAGGTGCGCAACGCCGAGACCCCGATCGAGCGCAAGCCCGATTGGATCAAGACCCGCGCCAAGATGGGCCCGGAGTACACCGCGCTGCACAGCCTCGTGAAAGAAGAGGGGCTGCACACGGTGTGCCAGGAGGCCGGCTGCCCCAACATCTACGAGTGCTGGGAAGACAAAGAGGCGACGTTCCTCATCGGCGGCAGCCAGTGCACACGGCGGTGCGACTTCTGCCAGATCGACACCGGCAAACCCGCCGACTACGACACCGACGAGCCGCGGCGCGTCGCCGAATCGGTGACCCGCATGGGCCTGCGGTACGCGACCGTCACCGGAGTCGCCCGCGACGACCTGCCGGATGAGGGCGCCTGGCTGCACGCCGAGACGGTGCGCGCCATCCACGCCGCCAACCCGGGCACGGGCGTCGAGATTCTCGCGACCGACTTCTCGGGCAACCCCGACCTGCTCGGTGAGGTCTTCTCGAGCCGCCCCGAGGTCTTCGGGCACAACGTCGAGACGGTGCCGCGCATCTTCAAGCGCATCCGCCCGGCGTTCCGCTACGAGAAGAGCCTCGACGTGCTCACCCAGGCGCGGGCGGCCGGTCTCATCACGAAGTCGAACCTGATCCTCGGCATGGGCGAGACCCGCGAGGAGGTCAGCCAGGCGCTTCACGACCTGCACGACGCCGGCACGGACATCATCACGATCACCCAGTACCTGCGCCCGTCGGCGCGGCACCTGCCGGTGGATCGCTGGGTGAACCCGGCGGAGTTCGTCGAGATGAAAGACGAAGCGGAGGCCATCGGATTCCTTGGCGTGCTCGCCGGACCGCTCGTGCGCTCGTCGTACCGCGCCGGCCGCCTGTGGGCGCGTTCGATGATGGCGAAGGGCCGCGACATCCCTGCGCACCTGCAGCACCTGGCCGATGCCGAACTGGGCTTCGCGCAGGCGGTGTCCTGAGGGGCCCTATCGTAGAAGCCATGGCACGCCCCACCACCGCTGCACCGAAGGAACCCGGCCGTCTGAAGCAGATGTGGCAGGTCTTCAAGATGACCCGCCGCTACGACGGCACCATCGTCCTCTACCTCCTGCTCGCCTTCCTCGCGCCGACGGGCGCGGGCATCGTGCTGGCGGTGATCTTCGGCCAGGGAAACCCGGTGCTGTGGATCCTCTACATCGTCGCGGGTGTGCTCGCCGGCGTGCTGCTCACGCTCATCGTGCTCGGCCGCCGCGCCGAGAAGGCCGCCTTCTCGCAGATCGAAGGGCAGCCGGGAGCAGTCGGCGCTGTGCTCAAGAGTTCGCTGCGCCGCTCGTGGACGGGCAACGAGATCCCGATCAACTTCAACAAGACGCAGGATGCCGTCTACCGCGCCGTCGGTAAGGGCGGCGTCGTGCTCATCGGCGAGGGTCCGCGCACCCGCACGCAGCCGATGCTCGACAAGGAGCGCGCCAACGTGCGCCGCATCCTTCCCGAGGTGCCGGTGCACCTGATCTACGTCGACAAGAGCGACCCCGAGGCGACGTCGCTGCACCGCATCGTGCCGACGCTGTCGAAGTACAAGCGGGCGCTCAACAAGTCCGAGATCCAGGCGGTCTCGAACCGGCTGCAGTCACTTGGCAAGAACGGCCTGCCGATCCCGAAGGGCATCGACCCGCAGCGCGTCCGCGCCCCCCGCCCTCGTTAGACCCTGACGAGCAGGGTCCCAGCGAGCCGGTCGTGCAGCCCGCGCTGGTCGGCATCCCAGATCACCGCGGGCACGAACAGGCACACCAGCAGGGTGCGCACGAGCGCCCGCCACGGCGCGAGCCGCCCGGGGTCGAGCGGCACGACGCGCAGGCCCAGCAGCAGGTGGCCGACGCCGCCATTCAGCACGAGCAGGAACAGCAGCTGGATGCCGGCGAACAGTCCGAGGGTGATGAATCCGTTCGTCTGCCACGGCCCGGTCGAAAAGAAGGCGACCGAGATCGCGGATGCGATGGCCCAGTCGATGAGGAGCGCCGCGATGCGCCGACCCGGCCTCGCGATCGAGCGCGGCCCCGACTCCGGGAGCCCCAGACGCTCGCCCGGCCAGCGATTCTCGGCCGGATTGCTCACGGCATCCAGCCTAGGCGCCCAGGCCGCCGTAACATTCCCGAAACAATCCGGTCACCCTCGGGAAATGGCCCTCCCCTAGCCTCGGACGGAGGCTGCACCCCGCAGCCGAAGCGTTCCACGGCCCCGACGGAGTAACTCCTATGTCCACCCCACTGTTCAGCGACTCGTCTGAGGTGCTGAAGTTCATCAAGGACACGGATGTCAAGTTCCTCGACATCCGCTTCACCGACCTTCCTGGAATCCAGCAGCACTTCAACATCCCGGCGTCGACCGTGGACGAGGAGTTCTTCTCGGTGGGCCAGCTGTTCGACGGTTCGTCGATCCGCGGCTTCCAGTCGATCCACGAATCCGACCTGCAGCTCATCCCGGACATCTCGACGGCGTTCGTCGACCCGTTCCGCACCGAGCGCACCCTCGTCATCATCTTCGACATCTACAACCCGCGGAACGGCGAGATCTACTCGCGCGACCCGCGCCAGGTCGCCAAGAAGGCCGAGAAGTACCTGGCCTCGACCGGCATCGCCGACACCGCGTTCTTCGCCCCCGAGGCGGAGTTCTTCATCTTCGACGACGTCAAGTACGAGGTGAAGCAGAACAAGTCGTACTACGAGGTCGACTCGTCGGAGGCTGCCTGGAACTCGGGGCGTGACGAAGAGGGCGGCAACCTCGCCAACAAGACCCCGTACAAGGGCGGCTACTTCCCCGTCACGCCGGTCGACCAGCACGCCGACCTGCGCGACGACATCGTGCTCAAGCTCATCGAGGTCGGCCTCGAGGTCGAGCGCTCGCACCACGAGGTCGGCACCGCCGGTCAGGGCGAGATCAACTACAAGTTCGACACGATGGTGCACGCCGCCGACGACATCCTGAAGTTCAAGTACATCGTCAAGAACACGGCGCTCGAGTGGGGCAAGGTCGCGACCTTCATGCCGAAGCCGCTCATGGGCGACAACGGTTCGGGCATGCACACCCACCAGTCGCTGTGGAACGACGGCAAGCCGCTGTTCTACGACGAGAAGGGCTACGGAGGACTCTCCGACATCGCCCGCTGGTACATCGGCGGCATCCTCAAGCACGCCCGTGCGATCGCCGCGTTCACCAACCCGACCGTCAACTCGTACCACCGGCTCATCCCCGGCTTCGAGGCCCCGGTCAACCTGGTGTACTCGGCCGGTAACCGTTCCGCGTCGATCCGCATCCCGATCACGGGCACCAACCCGAAGGCCAAGCGCATCGAGTACCGCGCGCCCGACGCCTCCGGCAACCCGTACCTCGCCTTCGCCGCCCAGCTGATGGCCGGCCTCGACGGGATCAAGAACAAGATCGAGCCGCACGAGCCCGTCGACAAGGACCTCTACGAGCTCCCGCCCGAGGAAGCGCAGAACATCCCGCAGCTTCCGGGTTCGCTCGACGAGGCCCTGCGCGAGCTGGAAGCCGACCACGACTTCCTGCTCGAAGGCGGCGTGTTCACGCAGGACCTGATCGACACCTGGATCGACTACAAGCGCGAGAAGGAGCTCCTCCCCTTCGCGCAGCGTCCGCACCCCTTCGAGTACGAGCTGTACTTCGGAGTCTGATTCCGGGGAGGTCTTCGGGACCGTACTTCCGGTTTCCGAGGCCAGTGATTTACTGAGCCCCAGGCGGCAGTTGCCGTCTGGGGCTCAGTCTATCTCTGGACGTTTACGGACGGCTACGGGCAGTAAACGGAC
>NZ_JBASCU010000044.1:0-1786 GCF_049651805.1 Pseudolysinimonas sp. | reverse complement strand
GCTGCCAGGCATGCTCGGCGATCTCGGCGACCACGGCGGCGACGGGTTTGGTCATGCGCACGCCGATCGAGTAGAGCCAGCCGGCCCGCTCCAGGAGGTTGTCCGAGATCTCGTAGAAGTTTGAGCGGCGGTCCTCCCGCCTCGTCCGTTGCCGTGGGCAGCGTTTTGGGCGAGTGAAGTCCATTCGAGACAGGAGGAACCGCCATGAAGAAGGTATCCGGGCCGACGGTCGTCACGACCGTGGCCGCGGCTGAGAGCGCGTTGCCGCCGCAGATCCAGGAGGCGCTCGGTGAGCTGGTCGGGGCGGCGAGGGAGGGGCTGCTCGCCCTCAGCGTCGGCGTCGGGCTGGGTGTCGTGCACGAGCTGATGGAGCTCGAGGTCGACGAGGTCGTCGGCCCCAAGGGCAAGCACAACGCGGATCGCACGGCGAAGCGTCACGGCCACGAGGGCGGGTCGATGACGCTCGGCGGCCGGCGCGTGCAGGTGCGGCGGCCGCGGATCCGCTCGGCCGACGACAAGCGCGAGCTGCCCGTCGAGACGTACGAGTACTTCGCCGACCGCGACCCGCTGACCAGGGCGGTGATGGACCGCATGCTCGCCGGTGTCTCGACGCGCCGCTTCGCCCGCGTCGGCGAGCCCGTCGGCGCTGACCTCGAGGCCGAGAGCAGCTCGACGTCGAAGACGTCGGTGTCGGAGATGTTCGTCGAGCGCACCACGACTGCGCTCGAGGAGCTGATGTCGCGCCGGCTAGACGACGTCCGTCTCGCGGTGATGATGCTCGACGGGATCGAGATCGCCGAGCGCACCCACGTGGTCGCGCTCGGGATCACGACCGACGGCGTCAAGATCCCGCTCGGGCTCTGGGAGGGCTCGACCGAGAACGCGACGCTGGCTAGGACGCTGCTCGCCGACCTGGTCGACCGCGGCCTCGATCCCGAGCAGGCGATCCTGTTCGTGATCGACGGCTCAAAGGCGCTCAGGCGGGCGATCAAGGACGTCTTCGGCGAGCACGCGCTCGTGCACCGCTGCCACCGGCACAAAGAGAGAAACGTCACCGACCTGCTGCCCGAGCGCGACCGCGACCAGGTCCGCGCCCGGATGCGCGCGACGTGGTCGCTCACCGACCCCGAGCTCGCCCGCCAGCGGCTCGAGCTGCTCGCCGCCGAGCTCGACCGCAGCTGGCCCGACGCAGCCCGATCGCTTCGCGAAGGCCTCGACGACACGCTGACGCTGATGCGACTCGGAATCACCGGGCAGCTCGTCAAGACGCTCTGCTCAACGAACCCGTGCGAGAGCATGCTCGAGATCGTCCGCTACACCCAGCGCAACGTGAAGCGCTGGCACGACGGCGACATGCGCAGACGCTGGACCGCCGCCGGCATGCTCGTCGCCGAGCAGCAGTTCCGACGCATCATCGGCTACCGCGACCTCGCCCAGCTCGTCATCGCGATCGAACGTCACACCCTGCTCGCTGCCCCGCCGACCCTCGACCGAAAGAAAGCCGCCGATCTCGTTACTGTCTGATCGTCAAGCGGGGATCGCCGCCCAAGTTCCACGACAATCCGGACATCCTCCACGTCCGTCACATCCTCCGCAAGCTCGGCTGCCCCGACCGCGCTCAGCTCATCGAGACCGGCGTCATGCTCCCCGGTCGTCCGAGTTGACGCGGCGATCATGGCCCGGAGTCTCGAGAGAGACGGGACTCATCGGCCGAGATTGGCCGGAACGGTCCTGGGCTCGCCGTGCGATGGTTCTTGCGACTGTTCTCGGACAGACGAACGAGAAG
>NZ_JBASCU010000043.1:0-35995 GCF_049651805.1 Pseudolysinimonas sp. | reverse complement strand
CCCCCGCCGGGCCGCGCGGCACGTCGGGCACCCAGGCCCGGGCCTGCGCCGCATTGACGCCGAGATTGAGATGGCTGAGCGTCGCGCCCTTCGGGTGGCCGGTCGTTCCCGAGGTGTACTGGATGAGCGCGACGTCGTCGACCCCGGGGCCGGGCACCTCGGGGGCGAGCGGCACGTCGGCGAACAGCTTCTCCCACGGCGTCGTGCCCGACACCTTGGTGGTGAGCGCCGCGCGGGATTCGCGCGCCCGCTTGATCGGCAGCCGCAGCAGGGCGCGCGTGCCGAACGGCATCGCCTGGGTCATGTCGACGCTCACGATATGGTCGACGGCGACGTCATCCGGGAACTCCTGGATGGTGGCGACCACCTTGTCCCACGCGACGACGATCTTCGCCCCGTGATCCTCGAACTGGTGGCGCAGTTCGCGCGGGGTGTACAGCGGGTTGTGCTCGACGACGATCGCGCCGAGCCGCAGGATCGCGTAGAACGCGACGACGTGCTGCGGGCAGTTGGGCAGCACGAGCGCGACGGTGTCGCCCTTCTTCACGCCCCGCCGGCGCAGACCCTCGGCAGCCCGCTCGATCTGGTCGCCCAACTCGGCGTAGGTCGTCTCGCGCCCGAAGAACTCGATCGCGACGTTCTGCGGATAGGTGCGCACCGACTCGGCGATGAGGTCGGCGAGGGAGTTGGTCGGTAGGTCGATCTCGTGCGGCACCCCGGGGGCGTAGGAGTCGAGCCACGGGCGATTCGGAAGGGGAGCAGTCACTCGCCTAGCGTGCCACGACGGGCGAGGTGTCGCAGGTGCAACTCGGTCTGCGCGAGGGCCGACAGCCGCAGGAATCCCGCGAGGTTGTCCCAGCCGTCGGTCCACTCGACGCGGGAGGCGAGCGCCCACACGGTCGCGTCGGCGTCCGCCGCGGCGAGGCCGGCGATCTCCGCGCTGCGGCGACGATGCCGGTCGGCGATCTGCCGCGACCTCACCCCGAGCCCGCGGAACCGGTAGCCGTGACCCGGGCACACCTCGGCGTCGTCGAACTCCTCGACCCGGGCGTACGAGTCGAGGGCGGCGCCGATCGGGTCGTCGTCGTCGGCGAACCCGCCGAGCCCGAGCCCGGGGTTGATGATCGGCAGCACGTGGTCGCCGCTGATGAACAACCCGTCGGCGGCGTCGTGCAGGCAGATCGAGCCTGCGGTGTGACCCGGCGTCGCGACCACCCGCACCTCGCGCCCGGGGATGTCGAGCGCGTCGCCGTCATCGAGCATGAGGTCGGCGACGAAGCCCGACGGTTGCGACCGCGGCGCGACCGCAACGAGTGCGTCGGCATGTTCGGTCGGAACCCCCCAGCGCGCGATCGTCGCCCCGGGGTCGGGATACATCGGTCGGGTCAACGCGGCGTGCTCGGCGCGGTGCAACGCGACCGGGATGCCCAATTCCTCGCGCAGCAATACCCCGAGGCCGAGGTGGTCGGGATGAAGGTGCGTCGCCGTGATCGACCGCACGTCGCTCAGGCCGAAGCCGGCGACCCGCAGCCCCGCGTCGAGCCGGTCGCGGTTGTCGTCGGTGCCCCACCCCGGGTCGATGAGGTGCACCCCGCCGCTCGAGTCGGCGAGGGTGTAGCAGAGCGTGCTCTCGACGACTCCGGCGTGCGGCAGCGGCAGCGGGATCGCCCACACTCCGTCCCGCACCTGCTCGATCTCGGGCGTCGTGCGGGCAAGCGCCGACCCGTGCTGGGCAACACTCGTCGGTACGTACTCCTGCACTACGAGAGCTCGGCGCGGATGACCTCGACGAACGCGTCGACATCCGCCTCGGTCGTGTCGAAGGCCGTCATCCAGCGCACCTCGCCCGCCGCGCGGTCCCAGTCGTAGAAGCGCACCTTCTGGCGGATGTTGTCGGCCGCCTCGTTGGGCAGCACGGCGAACACCGCGTTGGCCTGCGTCTGCTGGCTGAATCCGAGGCCGGGCAGCGCGAGTTCTTCGAGCGCGCCCCGCAGTCGTGCGGCCATCGCGTTGGCGTGGGACGCGGCGGCGAGGCCGAGCCCGCCCTCGAAGAGCGCGAGCAGTTGCGCCGAGAGGAACCGCATCTTGCTCGAGAGCTGCATCGTCGTCTTGCGCAGGAAGACGAGCCCGTCGACGCGGGACTGGTCGAGCACCACGACGGCCTCCGCGCCGAGCAACCCGATCTTGGTGCCACCGAAGCTCAGGATGTCGACGCCGGCATCCACCGTGAACTCGCGGAACGGCACCCCGAGTGCGGCGGCGGCGTTCCAGATGCGGGCGCCGTCCATGTGCAGGGCCATGCCGTGCTCGTGCGCGTAGTCCGCGATCGCCCGCACCTCGGCGGGCGTGTAGAGGGTGCCGAGTTCGGTGGTCTGCGTGATGCTCACAGCGAGCGGCTGGGCGCGGTGTTCGTCTCCCCAGCCCCACGCCTCCGTGGCGATCAGCTCGGGGGTGAGTTTGCCGTCGGGGGTCGGCACGACGAACAGCTTCAGGCCGGTGACCTTCTCGGGCGCTCCGCCCTCGTCGGAGTGGATGTGCGAGGTGCGGGTCGCGACGACCGCACCCCAGCGCGGCAGCAGGCTGGTGAGGGCGACCACGTTGGCGCCGGTGCCGTTGAACACCGGGAACACCTCGGCATCCGACCCGAACTGCTCGCGGATGACGTCAGCCAGCCGCGCGGTGTAGACGTCTTCGCCGTAGGAGACCTGGTGGCCGTCGTTCGCCTCGGCGAGAGCGGCGAACACCTCGGGGTGCACACCCGCGTAGTTGTCGGAGGCGAAGCCGCGCCAGTCGGGATCGTGGAGTCTCGTCACCCGTTCATCGTGGCACTGCTCGGTGCACTTGTGGTGGCTTGCCGGGCCGCGCGGCCCTTGAGGATGCGGTAGATCGCCACTCCCGCGCCGATCAGCACGAGAGCGTCGTCGCCGAAGCCGAGCGGGCCGGCGAGCAACTCCGGGATGAGGTCGATCGGTGAGGCACCGTAGAGCAGGGCGCCCACTCCGATGAGCACGGCTTTGAGAACCGATCGATCCTTCGTCATGCCTCGACGTTACGCCTCGGCGGTCACGGGCGGCTGAGAGCTTCGCGCCACGACACCCGCGCGCCGAGCCGCAGCAGCGAGTTCTCGTAGATGCGCACGCCGATCGCGATGAGCGCGACCGTCGACACCGCGAGGATGCCGAGCGACAGCAGCGGCTCCCACCATTCGGCGGTGCCGAGGAAGAGGCGCAGCGGCATCGCGACGGGCGCCGAAAACGGCACGTACGACATGATCGTGACGACGAGCGGGTTGTCGTTGAAGAAGATCACGGCGAAGTACGGCAGCATCACGAGCATCGTGACGGGCGTCGTCGTGGCCCCGATGTCTTCCTGGCGTGACACCATCGCCCCGGTCGCCGCGAACATCGCCGCGAGCATCACGAACCCGACGATGAAGAAGACCACGAACCAGACGACGGCAGCGCCGAGCCCGACCAGCAGCTCGTCTTGCCCGGTCACCGTGAGACCGACGATCGCCATCGCGGCGATGAGCGCGATCTGCCCGAAGGCGAGCACCGCCGTGCCCACGACCTTGCCGGTGAACAGCACCCGGGTGGGCACTGCGGCGAGCAGGATCTCGACGACGCGGGTCTGTTTCTCTTCGACGACCGACTGCGCGATCGTCGGACCGAACGTCATCGCCGCGGTGAAGAACACGATGCCGAATCCGAACGCGACGAGGTAGGCGAGCCCGCCGGGGATCGCGTCGGGGTCGAGCAATTCGACCGGGGGCGTCTCGCTCAGCAGGGCGAGCAGAGTCAGCGGCGGGTCGGTGTCGGCGATGATGCGCACCCCGAGGTCGGTGGAATCGTCGGCGACGACCGCCGCCTCGACCTCCCCGTCGCGCACGAGCTGCTCGGCCTCGTCGACAGTGTCGACCGGCACGGCTTCGATGCCCTCGATGCCGTCGAGCAGCGCGCTGTCGGTGACGGCGACGCGGGTGTCCTCGGCTGTCGCGGCGGTGATCGACCCGAAGATGATGCCGCCGAGCACGAGCAGCAACAGGATGCCGGTGGAGATCAGGAACGACTTGCTGCGCAGCCGCGTGGTGATCTCGCGTTCGGCGACGAGCAGGGCGAGTCGGCCTGAGCCGAGCCGAAGGTCGGGCGACGTGGTCGTGATCACTGGACGACCTCCTTGAAGATCTGGGCGAGAGATGGATGCTGGCGGGCGAAGTTGAGCACGGCGCCGCGAGCCGACGCTTCGCGGAGCACCGACTGCACGACCGATTCGTCGGCGGCGTCGAAGAGGGCGTAGTTGCCGTCGAACTCGACGATGTCGACCCCCGCCTGGTCGCGCAACCACGCGGCGTCAGCTCCGGTGAGCAGTTCGTAACGCAGCGTGCTGTGCTGCTCGCGCAGCGCGACGCGCGACCCGGCGACTCGGATGCGGCCGTCGGCGATGATCACCAGGTCGTCGCAGAGCCGCTCCACGATGTCGAGTTGGTGGCTCGAGAACAGCACGGGGATGCCGGCCTGAGCGCGCTCCGAGAGCACCGAGACGACGACATCCACTGCCATCGGGTCGAGCCCTGAGAACGGCTCGTCGAGCACGAGCACCTCGGGATCATGCACGAGCGACGCGGCGATCTGGGCACGCTGCTGATTGCCGAGTGACAGCTTCTCGATCGGCTCGGCGGCGCGTTCGCCCAATCCGAGGCGCTCGAGCAGCGCCGTGGCGTTGCGGGTGGCCCGCTCGGTGGTGAGTCCATGCAGTCGTGCGAGGTAGACCAGTTGCTCGCGCAGCTTCATCTTCGGGTAGAGGCCACGCTCCTCGGGCATGTAGCCGAATCGGCGTCGGCCGCCGTCATCGAGCAGCGATCCGCCGAGGCTGACCGTGCCCGCGTCGGGGGCGAGTACCCCGAGGATGATGCGCATCGTCGTCGTCTTGCCGGCACCGTTCGCGCCGACGAATCCGGTCAGGCGGCCCGGCAACACGTCGAAACTGACGTCGGTAAGCACCTGGCGCGCGCCGTACCGCTTGTCGAGGTTGCGGATCTCGAGCATTCGACCTCCTGGGTTCGTCTCAACGCTAGGCATCGGGTGGGGCGGGCGCCTCCCTCACGGGAGGGGTCGTGCCTTCCACCTCACGGGGGAGGCGGTCACGTTCCGGGAACGGCGAAACCCGTCTCGTAGGCACGCACCACGGCTTGAACCCGGTCGCGCACCTCGAGTTTGAGCAGCAGATTGGAGACGTGGGTCTTCACGGTAGCCTCGCCGACGAACAGCTCTTTCGCGATCTCAGCGTTCGACAGCCCCCGGGCCACGAGCCGCAGCACGTCGGCCTCGCGGTCGGTGAGCCCGGCCAGCTCGCGCGCGGGCGGGCGACCGCCGAAACGTTCGATCACCCGACGCGTCACCTCCGGCGCGAGCAGCGCATCGCCCGCGGCCAGAACGCGCACGGCATCCACCAGTTGTTCGGGGCTCGCCGTCTTCAGCAGAAAGCCGCTCGCGCCGGCATCCAGCGCCCGGAACACCGAGTCGTCGTCGTCGAACGTAGTGAGCACCAGCACGGTTCCGGTAGCCACGGGATCCGCGGCGATGCGCCGGGTGGCGTCGAGCCCGTCGAGGCGGGGCATCTGCACGTCCATGCAGATCACGTCGGGCCGCAGCTCGCGGGCGAGTTCGATCGCCTCGAGGCCGTCGCGGGCCTCACCGACCACGTCGAGGTCGGGTTGGTTCGACAGGATCACGCGGAACCCGGCGCGCACCAGCTCCTGGTCGTCGACCAGCAGGATGCGGATGGCGCTCACGAGCCCGCCGTCACGGGGAGGCGAGCGCGCACCAGGTACCCGCCCCGCGATCGCGGGCCGACCTCGAGCGACCCGCCCGATGTCGCGACGCGCTCCCGCATCCCGAGTTGTCCCAGCCCGCCGATCGCGCGCCGGCCGCGCACGTTCCCGGTGTTGGTGACCTCGAGCTCGACGGCGTCGGGCAGGTACCGCACGCGCACTTGGGCGACGGCATCCGGCCCGGCGTGCTTGCGCGCGTTGGTCAGGGCCTCCTGGGCGATGCGGTACAGGTTGAGGCTCAATGTCGGCGGCAGCGGCCGCGGGTCACCGAGCACCTCCAGATCGGTGGGTAAGCCGGCGTCGGCTGAGGCCTGAACCAGGTGCGGCAGCGCGGCGACTCCCACCGTCGAACCCGGAGCGGTGTCGATCGCGGAGGCGTCGGCATCCCGCAGCGTCACCAGGATTCCGTGCAATTCGTCGATCGCCGACCGCGCCGTCGCCTCGACGTGCAGCAGGGCCTCGCGCGCGGCATCCGGGTCGGTGTCGAGGGCCGATCGCGCGGCGCCCGCCTGCACGCCCATCACCGACACGTGATGTGCGACCGAGTCGTGCAACTCGCGGGCGATGCGCACCCGGTCGAGGGCCACCGCCTGTTCGGAGAGACGTTCGCGCTCGAACTCGAGTTCGGCGGTGCGGTCGGCGAGAGCCTGACGTTCCAGGGCGGCCGCCCAGGCTCGTTCGCCGTAGTAGTAGGCACCGCCGAAGTAGAGCAGGTTGGTGATCACCTGGATGAGGGTGAAGGCGACGAACGGCGAGAACGGCCCGCCCGTCGTCTCGTCGTCGCTGAAGGACCGCACGGTTCCGAGGTAGATCGCGACGAACAGCCACACGATCATGGCGATCGTGATCGCGATGCGTACGACATGGGCCCGGGCGCGGTTGGTCTCCCACGCCCCCACCGAGTAGAACGCCAGGAACAGGGCGATGTTGCCGACCAGCACCTCAGGTACCTGCATCGAACCGCCCACCAGGAAGGTCACCGAGATGACGACCGCCACGACGCTCGGATGCCGCTTGCGCCAGATCAGAGGCAGGGCGACACCCAGCGCGTACGGCACGGCAGCCCAGCCCGGCGCCGGTTCCTCGAAGATTCCCGCGACGCCGTACAGCACCGAACTCAGCAGCGCGCCGACGAAGAACGCGAGCGCGACGACGAGGTCGTTGCGCAGTTCGCGGCTGGAGGGCGCGGAACGCCGGTCGGGCGCGGTCACCTTGCGAGCCTACGGAAACGGATGCCGGCGCACCTCCGTCGTCAGGCGGAGCGGTCGGTCAGGCGGAAGCGCCCGTGATGCCCTTCGTCGACTCGATCACGTCGCCCATCTTCTTGCCCAACGCTTCGTAGAACATCGACAGCGGGAACTCGTCGTCGAGCACGGCATCCGTCATGCCCTTCGTCGGGCCTTCCAAGATCTCGTCGGGCAGTCCGCGCGCCCACCGGGATGCCGGGTGCGGGTCGAGCACGCTGCGCACGAGTTCGTAGGCGGCAAGCCAGTGGGCCGCCTTCGGGCGGTCGATGCTGCGCCAGTACAGGTCGTCGATCGCGTCGGACAACCCGACCACGACATCCGGCACTTCTGCCCAATCGATCGCGAGCCGGGTGTCGGTCCAGTGCAGCACGTCGTGCTGGTGCAGCCACGCGAAGAGCAACTGCCCGCCGAGACCGTCGTAGTTGCGCACGCGGTCGCCCGTGAGCGGGAAGCGGAACATGCGGTCGAACAGGATCGCGTACTGCGCGAGCTGCGCGTGCTCGCGGGTGGTGTCGTCGGTCTCTTCGGCGCGCACCAGCTTGACCGCCTCGCGGAACGCGGTGAGGTCGCAGCGCAGCTCCTCGAGCGAGTAGAGGAAGTACGGCATGCGTTGCTTGATCATGAACGGGTCGAACGGCAGGTCGCCGCGCATGTGGGTGCGGTCGTGGATGAGGTCCCACATGACGAAGGTCTCTTCGGCGAGCCGCTGGTTCTCGAGCAGCCGACGTGCGTCGTCGGGCAGGTCGAGCTTGGTGATCTCGGCCGCCTTGCGGGTGACGGAGCGGAAGCGGGCCGCCTCGCGGTCGGCGAAGATCGCTCCCCAGGTGAACGCCGGGATCTCGCGCATGGCGACGGTCTCGGGGAACAGCACCGCCGAGTTGGTGTCGTAGCCGGGGGTGAAGTCGAGGAATCGGATCGGCACGAAGAGAGCGTTCGTGTAGGTCTGTTCGAGCGCGGCGATGAACTCGGGCCAGACGACCTCGATGAGCACGGCTTCGACGAGCCGGTCGGTGCTGCCGTTCTGCGTGTACATGGGGAACACCACGAGGTGCTGGCGGCCGTTCTCGCGGTATGCCTCGGGGTGGAACGCGACGAGGGAGTCGTAGAAGTCGGGCACGCCGAAACCGTCGGCCTCCCACTTCTCGAAGTCGGAACGTGCCGCGTTCAGGTAATCCGCGTCGTGCGGGAACGCGGGGGCCAAAGCTTCCAGCGATTTCCTGATCCGCGCACAGTGCGAGGAAGCGTCGGCGTGGTGGGCGGCATCCGGAATGCTGCCGTCGTGTACCTGGAGCGGCCGGAGGGCGACGGCGGCGGACTTGAGGTCGAGCCAGGCCGGCGACGCGACGACATCGCCGACGGCGGGAGCGGAGAGCGTCGTCATGTATCGAGCCTAGGAAGAGTGGTTCCGGAAAGGGTTGTGATCTGCGCATGATCGTTGCGTGGAATCCAATTCGACGGCCCAGGACGTGCGTTCGGCGCTCGCCGAGTTCGCAAATCCGGCGGATGGGCTCACACAGCGCTCCTACTTCAAGGGCTACGAAGGCGGCTACGGCGCAGGCGATGTCTTCCTCGGGTTGCGAGTTCCGGTGACCCGGGCGGTCGTGAAGCGGTTCCGCGGACTGCCGTTCGATGAGATCGACGCGCTGCTCGACGACGCCGAGCACGAGCACCGGCTCGCGGGGGTGCTGTTGCTGAACGAGGCGGCCCGGCGCGACCCGGCGAGGGCGGCCGAGCGGTACCTCGCGGCCGTGCGGCGCGGGCGGGTGAACAACTGGGATCTCGTCGACGCCTCCGCCGAGTACGCGCTCGGCGGGTGGCTGTTCGACCGCGACCGTTCCGTGCTCGACGAGCTCGCGGCATCCCCCGTGCTCTGGGAACGCCGGGTCGCGATGCTCACCACCTTCGCGTTCATCAAGCGACGCGACGCCTCGACGACGCTCGCGCTCGCCGAACGGCTGCTCGGTGACCGGCACGACCTCATGCACAAGGCGGTGGGCTGGATGCTGCGCGAGGTCGGCAAGCGCGTGTCGCGTGAGGCGCTGCTCGGCTTCCTCGACGCCCACGCCGCCCGGATGCCGCGCACGATGCTGTCGTATGCGACCGAGCACCTCGACCCCGAGGTGCGGGCCGCCTATCGCCAGATGAGGTGAGCCCTACGCTGGAGGCGTGATCGGCGTGCTCATCGGGTTCGCGATCATCGCTTTCGTCGTGGCCATCGGCTACGGCCTCGGCCGGTCGGGGCTGCTCGGTGAGGGCGCGGCCCACGTGCTCGGCCGGCTGGGCTTCTTCGTGCTCTCGCCCGCGCTGCTGTTCACGGTGCTCGCCGAGGCCGATGTCACGGCGCTGTTCTCGGAGCTGCTTCCGACGACTGCGTCGGTCGCCGCACTGGCTCTCGCCCTGTTCGCGCTCGTCGCCTTGGTGCTCTGGCGTCGGGCTGTGCCCGAGGCGACGGTCGGCTCGCTCGGCTCGGCCTACGCGAACGCGACCAACATGGGCATCCCGCTCTCGGCCTACGTGCTCGGCGATGCCGCCGCATCGGCGCCCGTGTTCCTGCTGCAGCTGATCGTCATCACGCCGATCGCGCTCACGATCCTCGACGTCAGCACCGGCGGCAAGCCGTCGGTCGGTCGCATCCTGTTGCAGCCGGTGCGCAACCCGCTCATCATCGCGTCGGCGCTGGGCTTCCTCATCGCGGTGACGGGGGTCGAACTGCCGCCGGAGCTGTTCCGTCCGTTCGAGCTGATCGGCGGTGCCGCGGTGCCCGTCATCCTCATCGCGTTCGGGATGTCGTTGCACGGCACCCGGGTGCTGGCACCGGGCGAGTTTCGCCGGGATGTCGTGGTCGCATCGCTGTTCAAGCTCGCGCTGATGCCCGTGGCGGCCTGGGTGCTCGGTCGCTTCGTCTTCGGCCTCGACGGGCACGCTCTCTTCGCCGCGGTCATCCTCATGGCACTGCCGACCGGACAGAACGTGTTCAACTACGCGCAGCGGTACCGGCGCGGTGAGGTGCTCGCCCGCGACGTGGTGTTCATCACGACGCTCGGCTCGTTTCCGGTGATGCTCATCGTCGCGGCGCTGCTCGCTCCGCGCTAGGCCGTCACTCCGGCGGCTTCGGCCGGTGGTTCGTGGTCTTCTTGACGGAGCCGTCGGGCGCGTAGTGCGTCCACTCGCCCGTCTTGCGACCCCGATCCCAGGAACCGGAATCGAGGGGTTGTCCAGAGGAGTTCCAGCGCTCCCAACGACCGTGCTTCTCGCCGCGATCGAAGGCACCTCGTTGCAGCAGCCCACCCGCCGTTCGGTACCACGTCCACTCGCCGTGGAGCACTCCCTGAGCGAACGCTCCCTCGGAGCGCAGGCCGCCATCAGCGCCGTAGTGCCGCCAGGTGCCGTGTCGTTGACCCTCGACGTAGTCGCCGATCATGACGCCGCCGTGCGGGTCGGCATCCGTCCACGGTCCGGTCTTGCGGCCCGCGGCGTCGTGCTCGTCGGGGGTGGAGTCCGGCGCGCTCACCGTCGCCACGCTAGCCGTGGTCGGGGGCGGGCACCTCGCCGGTGTACATCCCGTAGGTCTGGTCGGCGGCGGCTTTCGCGGCCGAGGGTTCGGTGCCGTCGGCGATCTGAGCGGCGGCCCAGGCATCCGCCGAACCGCGCAGGAACGCCTTGCCCTCGTCGCTCATCGTCCACGCCTCGACGTCGTCGGGCCGCGCTTCGGGCGCGGTGAGGTGCAGGGCGAGGCCGAGCAGGCCCGAGTCCCAGCCCATCCCGGTGCCCGCGGGCCCGAACTGCTCCCACATGCCCGGCGGCAGAGTGTCGACTCCGGCGACGTGCTCGAGCACGAGCCGCGTGCGGTCGTCGCCCTCGGCGTGGAGGAAGACGGTGACGAACGTCGGTTCACCCCCGCCGAACACCCACGACAGACGGAACGACGCGCGATCGCCCGACGGTGGGTCGCAGGCGAGCACCTCACCGCCAGCGTTGCCCTCGAGCTGGTAGCTGCCGCCGAGGCGCAGGTCGCCCGACACCGGCAGGAACCAGCGGCCGATGCGGTCGGCGGTCGTGAGCGCCTCCCAGAGGTCGGCGATCGGCGACGGGTAGCGCTGGCTGAGCGACTGCACGTACGAGGGCACCCCGTCGACGTCGGTCGTGCGGATGCCGCGGTCGACGGCTCCGAGTTGTGCGGCGATGTTCACCATGGTCATTCCTTCTCTTCGGTGTCTTCGGGTTCGGTGTTGTCGGATTCGCGGGGTTCGGCGAGCCGGCGTGCGCGGCGACCGCGGGCCAGCTCGGTGCCGAGGGCATCGAGTCGCGGTTGCCAGAAGCGGCGGAACGACTCGAACCACGCGTCGGCTTCGGCGAGCGGCGTCGGGTCGATCGCGTACATCCGCCGGGTGCCTTCGGGGCGCACGGTCGCGAAGCCCGACTCGCGCAGCACGCGCAGGTGCTGCGAGACGGCGGGCTGCGAGATGCCGAACTCCGCCTGCACGACCCGGCCCAGCTCGCCCGCCTGGGCCTCGCCTTCGGCGAGCAGCTCGAGGATGCGCCGGCGAACCGGATCCCCGAGGATGTCGAGTGCGTGCACCGGCTCAGTACATCAGTTGTTGCTTATATAAGTCAAGACGCAAAGAGAGTGGAAGCCCAGGTCAGAAGATCATCGGGCGGTCGTCGTCGTCTTCGTCGGGGTGCAGGTCGAGGTCGACGATGACGGGCACGTGGTCGCTCGGGGCGTCGCCCTTGCGCTCGTCGCGGTGGATCGCCGCACCTGTCACCGCGGCGGCGAAGGCGGGCGAGGCGAGCACGAAGTCGATGCGCAGCCCCTCGTTGCGCGGGAACCGCAGCTGCTTGTAATCCCAGTAGGTGTAGCCCGTGGGCACGAGCGGACGCACGACGTCGGTGAGGCCGGCATCCAGCAGCTTCTGGAACGCGTCGCGCTCGGGCGGCGAGATGTGCGTCGACAGGCCCGGGATGAGCGACGGGTCGCCCACGTCGCCGTCGAGCGGGGCGATGTTGAAGTCGCCCGTCAGCGCGAAGGGCAGATCGGATGCCGCCCACGCTCCGGCGGCGGACGTGAGCTGAGCGAGCCAGTCGAGCTTGTAGAGGTAGTGCGGGTCATCGAGCGACCGACCGTTCGGAACGTACAGCGACCACACCCGGAGGCCGCCCGTCGTCGCGCCGATCGCCCGCGCCTCAAGCGGCAGATCGGGGCCTTCGAGCCCCTTCTCGAAGCCGGGCATGCCCGGGAAGCCGACCTCGACATCCGTGATCGGATGCCGACTCGCGATCGCGACGCCGTTCCACTGGTTGAGGCCGTGTAGCGCGACCTCGTAGCCGGCATCCTCGAATGCCTGAAGCGGGAACTGTGCGGGCGTGCACTTGATCTCTTGCATCGCGAGCACGTCGACGCTCTCGCGCACGGCGAAGTCGACGATGCGAGCCACCCGGCTGCGGACGGAGTTGACGTTCCAGGTGGCAAGGCGCATGACTCTAGTCTGGACGGTGTGACCGACGCTCGCGCCGCCCTCATCCAGTACATCAAGGACGATGCGGTATTCCACGGCGACTTCACGCTCACGAGCGGCAAGAAGGCGACCTACTACATCGACCTGCGCAAGGTCAGCCTCGACGGTCGGGTCGCCCCGCTCATCGGCGAGGTCATGGTCGACCTGATCGCCGGCATCCCCGACATCGCCGCCGTCGGCGGCCTCACGATGGGCGCCGACCCCATCGCGGCGGCCGTGCTGCACCGCGGTGCCGCGATCGGCCGGCGCTACGACGCCTTCGTCGTGCGCAAAGAGCCGAAGGATCACGGTCGCGGCCGTCAGGTCGAAGGCCCCGAGCTCGAAGGCAAGCGCGTCGTCGTGCTGGAGGACACTTCCACCACCGGCGGCTCGCCGCTCAAGGCGATCGAGGCGCTGCGCAAGGTCGGCGCCGAGATCGCGGCCGTCGCCGTCGTCGTCGATCGCGACACCGGTGCCCAGGAGATCATCGAAGCTGCCGGGTACCCCTACTACGCCGCGATCTCACTGCAGGATCTGGGCCTGACGAAGCAATGAACCCCGACTCCGGCGAGGATGCCGAGGACTTCTTCGCGAAGTTCGAACGCGAAGCCCGCGAAGCTGCGCAGCGGCGGGCGGCAGAGGAGGATGCCGCCGGCTCGCCGCCAGCCGCCGCTCTGCCGCCCCCGCCACCCCATGCGGCACCCGTGGCGCCTGTGTGGCAGCCGACGACGACGTACGGCCCCGGCACGACGTACGGACCGCCGCCGACGCAGCTACCGCCGACCCAGGTGCCGCCGCGCCCGGAACCCGAAGCCACCCAGGCGATGCCGACATACTCCGACGAGCCGACGCAGGCGCTCGTGCCGGCGCCCCTGCGCCCGCCCGCAGACCCCGAACCGGGCTCGGCGCTCGACTCGCTCTTCGGCGACGACGCCTTCCGCGAGTACGAGGCGGGCCTCGGTCCCGACCCGAGCAACTCGCCATTCGCGAACCGGGGTCGCTCGAAGGAACTCGTGCACGTGCCCGGCGGCGAGGGCCCCCCGCCGTCGCGTGGATTCGGCACCCCGCAGAAGATCCTCGCCGGAGTCGGCGGCGGGCTGCTGGCCGTGATCGCCCTCATCGCCCTGTTCCTGCTCGGCACCCGGTTGCCCGACCTGCTCGGTCCGGCTCCCGCCGTGGTCGCGAGCCCGACGCCCACCCCGACCCCGACGCGCACGCCGCTCGCCATCGGCCCGGTCGCACCCGGCACCCACGAGTGGAACGAACTGCTCGGCGGCGAATGCCTCGAGCCGTACGACGTCGAAACCGGTGCCTGGGCCGAGGAGTACACCGTCGTCGACTGCGCGACCCCGCACGGCGCGCAGATGGTCTACCGCGCCTGGTTCCCCGCAGAGCCCACCGATCCCGAGACGCCCGACGCCGAACCGGTGTGGGGGGCCTTCCCGGGCGCCGCGGCGCTTCAGGCGCAGATCTCGCTGCTGTGCTCGGCCCCCGGCGTCGTCGACCTCGCCGCCGCCGGCGCCTACAACGACGTGCAGATGCAGGGTGCCTACCCGGTGACCGACGAGCAGTGGGAGTCCGACCCGTCGTACTACTGCTTCGTCAGCCGCTCCTCTGGCGAGCCGCTCACGACATCCGTTGCCATCCCCCGCGCCCCGGTCGAACCCGCCCCCTCGGGTTAGGTCTCGACACGCCGCTGCGCGGCTACTCGACCACCGAGAGCACCCGGGCGTCGGGCAGCCGGGTGCGCATCACCGCGATGGCGTCGGCGCTCTCGTCGACCAGCAGGTAGCGGCGGCCGAGCGCCGCCGCAACCGCCCCCGTCGTACCCGATCCGGCGAACAGGTCGAGCACCGCATCACCGGCAGCGCTCGACGCCTGCACGATGCGGCGCAGGATGCCCTCCGGCTTCTGCGTGGCATACCCGGTGCGTTCGGCTCCGTTGGTCGGCACGATCGTGTGCCACCAGACATCGGTGGGGAGTTTGCCGCGTTCCGCCTTCTCGGGCGTCACCAGTCCCGGCGCCATGTACGGCTCGCGGTCGACGGCCGTCGAGTCGAAGTAGTAGGTGTCGGGGTTCTTCACGTAGACGAGGATCGTGTCGTGCTTCGAGGGCCAGCGCCTGGTCGACTTGCCGCCGTAGTCGTAGGCCCAGATGATCTCGTTGAGAAAGCACTCCCGGCCGAACAGCCGGTCGAGGGCGACCTTTGCGTAGTGGGCTTCGCGGTAGTCGAGGTGCAGATACAAGGTGCCCGTGTCATCCAGCAGTCGCCGTGCCTCGACGAGCCGCGGCTCGAGGAACGCCCAGTAGTCGTCGAAGGTGTCGGCGTACCGCGACACCGCGCCGCGCTCGGCGGTGTAGCTGCGTCCGCCGAACCCGACCCGCCCCTCGTCGGAGCGGGTGACCGTCACCCGCTGCCGCCGCTGCGTCTTGCCGGTGTTGAACGGAGGGTCGAGGTAGATCAACCGGAACGCCCCGTCGGGCAGCGACCGGGCGACGTCGAGGTTGTCGCCGTGCACGATCGTGTCGGCATCGCCGGGCTGCCAGATCGCGCTCACGCCCGGAGGTTAACAGATCACTCGAGCAACTCGTGCACGCCGGAGAGGATCTCGTCGGGGCGGAAGGGGTACTTCTCGATCTCGGTCTGGTCGGCGATTCCGGTGAGTACGAGCACCGTGTGCAGGCCCGCCTCGATGCCGGCGACGATGTCGGTGTCCATGCGGTCGCCGATCATCGCGGTCGACTCGCTGTGCGCGCCGATGCGGTTCATCGCCGAGCGGAACATCATCGGGTTCGGCTTGCCGACGACGTAGGGCTCCTTGCCGGTCGCCTTCGAGATGAGGGCAGTGACCGCACCCGTCGCCGGCAGCACGCCGTCCGCGGAAGGCCCCGTCGCATCCGGATTCGTCGCGATGAAGCGCGACCCAGTGTTGATCAGCCGGATCGCCCGGGTGATCGCCTCGAACGAGTAGTTGCGGGTCTCGCCGACGACGACGTAGTCGGGATTCGTCTCGGTCATGATGAATCCGACCTCGTGCAGGGCGGTGGTGATGCCGGCCTCGCCGATCACGAACGCCGAGCCGCCGGGGATCTGCGAGGCGCAGAAGTCGGCGGTCGCGAGGGCGGAGGTCCAGATGCGGTCTTCGGGAACGTTGAGTCCGGATGCCCGCAGTCGCGCCGCGAGGTCGCGCGGCGTGAAGATCGAGTTGTTGGTGAGCACGAGGAACGGGGTGTCGGTCTCGGTCCAGTGCCGGATGAGGTCGGCGGCACCCGGCAGCGGGGTGTTCTCGTGCACCAGCACCCCGTCCATGTCGGTGAGCCAGCTGGTGATCTCGCTGCGGTCGCGCATGAGTTCATCGTAGGGAGGCCGACGAGCTCACGGATAACGCGTCAAGTCGCCGGACATGCGCCCACGACATGTAAAAAACTAGCGCATATTTTTACACGACGGCCGGATGTGTCACTAGGCTTTGCACATGGCGTGGGCAGCGGACGAACCGTACAACGAGCTGCCTCCTCTGCCGCCGACCGCCGAGGTGGAGACGCGCGAGGTGTTGAAGGCCACGATTGAAGCACGAGCGGCCCTGGCAGCGCTCGACCAGGCAGCGCGCCGAATCGCAAACCCGACAGTTCTGATCAACTCCATTCCCCTTCTCGAGGCGCAGGCGAGCTCAGAGATCGAGAACATCGTCACGACCACCGATGAGCTGTTTCGGTACGCACACGACGAATCCGCCGCGACCAACCCCGCGACCAAGGAAACCCTCAACTACCGCAGCGCGCTGTTTGCCGGGGTGCAACTGATTCAGGCCCGGCCGCTCTCGGTCACGACCGCAGCCGAGATCTGCACCACGGTGAAGGGTCGCGAGATGCCCATTCGGCGGAACCCGGGGACGTTCATCGTCAACTCGGTGACGCACGCGGCGATCTACACCCCGCCCGTCGGAGAGGCGCGCATTCGCGAAAAGCTCGGCGACTGGGAACGTTTCATCCACGCCCGCAAGGGCATCGATCCACTCGTCGTGATGGCGCTAGCGCACTACCAGTTCGAGGCGATCCATCCTTTCGAGGACGGCAACGGTCGCACGGGCCGAATCCTCAACGTTCTGATGTTGATGAGCGCGGGTCTCATTGAGCAACCGATCCTGTACCTGTCGCGCTACATCATCGAGAACAAGGACGAGTACTACCGACTGCTGCTCGCGGTGACCCGTGACGGCGCATGGAACGAATGGATTCTCTTCATCGTCGAAGGCATTCGGCAGACGGCGACCTCGACCGTCATCAAGATCGATCAGATTCAGGCACTTCAAGACCGCACTTTGGGGAGGATCAGAGAGGCGACCGGCGGCGCAAATGCCGACCTGCTCGCCGTGCTCTTCGAGCAGCCGTACTGTCGGATCGCGAACGTGATCGACCGCTGCAAGGTGTCTCGACCGACCGCGACGAACTGGCTCAACGCTCTCGTCGAAGCTCGCGCACTCCGCGACGTGCGCCGCGGCCGCGAGCGGATCTTCATCAACACCGAGCTGCTCGACGTGCTGGTGCGTGCGGACTCGGTCGTCGGCAACGACGCTGAACCGGCCCTCTTCTAGTGGAGGAGCGACGGATCGGAGTGGGGCCGTGGCCCGGCGGCCGCGACGCGTGGCCGACCGACAGCCGTTACGACCCCGCGCTGCTCGAACACGGTGACACCCGCAACGTCGTCGACGAGTACCGCTACTGGACGATGGACGCCATCGTCGCCGACCTCGACACCCGTCGCCGGGGGTTCCACGTGGCGATCGAGAACTGGCAGCACGACATGAATATCGGGTCGATCGTGCGCACCGCGAACGCGTTCCTCGCCGCCGAGGTGCACATCGTCGGCCGGCGCCGCTGGAACCGGCGGGGAGCGATGGTGACCGACCGGTACCAGCACATCCGCGAGCATCCGGATGTCGCAGCCTTCGCCGCGTGGGCCCGCGAGAACGACCTGCCGATCGTCGCGGTCGACAACGTCGAGGGGTCGGTCGACGTACGGGATGCCGACATCCCGGAGCGCTGCGTGCTGTTGTTCGGGCAGGAGGGGCCGGGGCTCACCGCCGCGGCGCTCGCCGCCGCCGATCTGGTCGTCGAGATCGCGCAGGCCGGGTCGACGCGGTCGATCAACGCGGGCGCCGCCGCCGCGATCGTCATGCATGAGTGGCTGCGGCGACACGTGCCCCGTTAGACTGCGGTGTAATCCCTTCCATCTTTCTTCCAAGGGAGAAGCTATGCCCGCCATCGTGATCGTCGGCGCCCAATGGGGCGACGAAGGCAAGGGCAAGGCGACCGACCTGCTCAGCAGCCGGCTCGACTACGTCGTCAAGTTCAACGGCGGCAACAACGCCGGCCACACCGTCGTCATCGGCGACGAGAAGTACGCGCTGCACCTGCTGCCGTCCGGCATCCTCACCCCCGGCGTCGTGCCGGTGATCTCGAACGGTGTCGTCGTCGACATCGAGGTGTTGTTCGAAGAACTCGACGCGCTCACCGCACGCGGCCTCGACGTGTCGAAGCTCGTCGTCAGCGCGAACGCCCACGTCATCGCGTCGTACCACCGCACGATCGACAAGGTCACCGAGCGGTTCCTCGGCAAGCGCCAGATCGGCACCACCGGCCGCGGCATCGGACCGGCGTACGCCGACAAGATCAACCGCGTCGGCATCCGCATTCAAGATCTCTTCGACGAGAACATCCTGCGCCAGAAGGTGGAGGGCGCCCTGCACCAGAAGAACCACCTACTGGTGAAGGTGTACAACCGGCGCGCGATTCTCGTCAACGAGGTCGTGGCCGAGCTGCTGTCGTACGCCGAGCGGCTGCGCCCGATGGTCGCCGATACCTCTCTTTTGTTGCACCAGGCGCTCGAGGCCGGCAAGACGGTGCTGTTCGAGGGCGGCCAGGCGACGATGCTGGATGTCGACCACGGCACGTACCCGTTCGTCACGTCGTCGTCGGCGACGGCCGGCGGTGCAGCGACCGGCTCGGGCATCGGTCCGGCGCGACTCGAACGCATCATCGGCATCGTCAAGGCGTACACGACTCGCGTGGGGTCGGGTCCGTTCCCGACCGAGTTGTTCGACGAGAACGGCGACTTCCTGCGCGAGACGGGGCACGAGTTCGGCACGACGACCGGCCGCCCGCGCCGGGTCGGCTGGTACGACGCCCCGATCGCCCGGTACGCCGCCCGCATCAACGGCATCACCGATTTCGTGCTCACCAAACTCGACATCCTCACCGGCCTGCCCACAATCCCGGTGTGTGTCGCCTACAACGTCGACGGCGTGCGCTTCGACGAACTGCCGGTGAACCAGAGCGACTTCCACCACGCCACCCCGATCTACGAAGAGTTTCCAGGATGGACGGAAGACATCACCGGCGCCCGCACCTTCGACGACCTGCCGAAGAACGCGCAGGACTACGTCATAGCGCTCGAAGGGATGTCGGGCTCACGCATCTCGGCGATCGGCGTCGGCCCCGCCCGCGACGCCATCGTGGTCCGCCACGACCTCATCGGTGGTTGAGTAGCCCGCGCAGCGGGCGTGTCGAAACCACACCGGCGGGTTACTGGGGGTGCGGTGTCGATGCTCCGCCGTCCGCGGCACTCAACCGGCGGGGGTCCCGTCCGGAGCGATGTCGTCGAGGGATGACGGGTGCCGCGACACGCCGGGCGACACGCGGTCATCCCAGCACTCGTCCCCTGACAGCGACAGAAGCGGGTCTCGACCTGCGCCTCCGGCGCTACGCGACCACCGAGGGGGACTTCTCGCCGATGCGGATCATGTTGCCCGCGGGGTCACGGAAGGCGCAGTCACGCACACCCCAGCCCTGATCCATCGGCTCCTGCAGCACCTCGCCGAGACCCGACGCACGGGCCTTCTCGAAGGCGGCATCCAAGTCGGAGGTGTCGAACACGATCGGGCCGAACGCGCCGAGGGCGACGAGGGATGCGATCTGGTCGCCCTCCTGCTCGCTGCGTCCGGCGTGGGGCTGGCTGATCACGATCTGCCCGACACTCGAGCCGGGAGTGGCGAGGGTCACCCAGCGGAACTCGCCGTACGGCACGTCGTTCACGACCTCGAGGCCGAGCGCGTCGCGGTAGAACGCGACGGCCGCGTCGACGTCGGCGGCGTGAACGGGGAAATGAGAAATGCTGATCGTCATGCCCACGAAACTACGCGCGGGATGCCGGGTGTCGCTTCTCGAATCCTGCTCGGTCGCATCCCCACCATCGCCGTTTTCGGCGGGAGGTTCTCGATGCCGGAGTGGTCGAGCGCGCGGTAGGCGGATGGCGTCATCCCGACGATCTCGGTGAAGCGCGAGCTGAACGACCCGAGCGACGTGCAGCCGACTGCGAGGCACACGTTGGTGACCGAGAGGTCGCCGCGTCGCAGCAGGTCCTGGGCTCGCTCGATGCGGCGCGTCATCAGGTAGGAGTACGGGGTCTCGCCATAGGCCGCGCGGAACCGCCGAGCGAAGTGCGACGGCGACATGAGTGCCTGCCGCGCCATCTCAGGCACGTCGAGCGGGCGCGCGTACTCCCGGTCGATGAGGTCGCGGGCCCGCCGAAGATGCGCGAGGTCGGCGAGCTCGTCCGGCTGCATGAGGGCCAGCCTAAACTGGCCGCGACCGACCTCTACGCGACCGACCCGGCGGCGCTGTGGGCGGCGTACCGCGGCTGAGTCACCCGGCGGTCGCGAGCGCGTTGAAGGCGGTGACCGACAGCCACGAGCCGAGCGCGACCGACCCGACCCACAGCCCGAGCGCGATCACCCAGTCGACGCCGGTGGGAGTGGTGGCCTCTTCCGCTTCGGTCGGGGGAAACCCGAAGTACCGACGCGCCTTGCCCTCGTACTCGAACCGCGCGCCGGCGAGGTTCACCGACCCGACGAGCGTGGGGGTGAGGGCCTTGCTGCTGACGACGAACCACACCGGCCCGAGCCCCATCGCGATGAACAGCACGCCGACGATGATGTTGCTGATGATGCCGACTCCCCCGACCGCTCCGAGGATGAACTGGATGCCGAGGCCGACGAACAGGATCGGCCAGGCCCATGCGACGAGCGACAGCCCGAAGCCGCGGGTGATGAACAGCGCGATACCCGCGGCGGCGAACATCCCGAAGATGCCGATCGGGGCGAACACGACCACCGACTCGGGGCATTCGGTCTCGATCACATACGGTCCGCCAGAGGCGCAGAAGCCGCCGAGCCCGATGACGACGGCGGCGCTCTGATAGAGCCCGAGGAAGAAGAACGCGAACATCGCCCAGGAGGCGATCGAGCCGGCGAGCCGCCAGGCGGGAGAGTCAAAACGGCTGTGCACACGCGAAGACATGGCCACACGGTAGTGGCTGAAAGGATGTCGAGGTGACCGCCACTCGCCCCGATCGCCGCGTACTCGAAGGCCGGTTCATCCGTCTCGAGCCGTTCACCCCCGACCACCTGCCGGGACTGTGGGCGGCGCTCGGGAGCCCTGCAGTCTTCGCGGGCGGCTACGGCGGGGGGCCGGCAGGGCTTCCTGTCGACGAGGCGGCCTTCGCGGAATGGGCGGTGAGTCACTTTCCGCACCAGGAGGGCATCACCTACGTCGCGCGGCTGACCGCCGGCCCCGACGCCGGCACGATCGTCGGGGCGTCGAGCCTCGCGGATCTCGACCTCGACCTCGAGCACGCCCACATCGGGTGGACCGGCTGGGATCCGCGGGTGTGGGCGAGCGCCGTGAACCCGGAGGCGAAGTTGCTCATGCTCGGCACCGCGTTCGACCACGGGTTCGGGCGGGTGAAACTCCAGGCGGATGCCCGCAACGAACGGTCACGCGCGGCGATCCTGAAACTCGGCGCGACGTTCGAGGGCATCGTGCGGCGGGACCGCCGTCGGGCCGACAGCAGCTGGCGGGATACTGCGGTGTACTCGGTCCTCATCGACGAGTGGCCCGAGGTGCGCGCGGGGCTCGAAGCGCGACTCGCGACGGCTGTGCCACCAACACTGGCTCGATAGTCTGTCGCCATGGCCGAGATGGATGACGAGACCCGTGCGGAGCTCGCCGAGCTGCGGCAGAGCATCGACAACATCGACGCCGCGCTCACGCACCTGCTCGCCGAGCGGTTCAAGGCCACACAACGCGTCGGCCGGCTCAAGGCGAAGCGCGGCCTTCCCCCGTCGGATCCCGAGCGGGAGCGCGTGCAGACCGCCCGGCTGAGGGCTCTCGCGATCGAGGCGCAGCTCGACCCGGCATTCGCCGAGAAGTGGTTCAACTTCATCGTCGCCGAGGTCATCCACCACCACGAGCAGATCGCGTCGACCGGCACGATCACCACCCCGCAACCGTGATCTGGGATCCCCGCTCCCTGCCGTCGCAGGCAGGGCGCACGATCATCGTCACCGGCGGCAGCACGGGAATCGGGTACTGGGTCGCAGAACAGGTCGCCGGCGCGGGCGCCCGGGTGATCATCGCGGCCCGCTACGCCCCCAAGGCGGCCGAGGCCATGGCATCCATTCGTTCCCACGTGCCGGGTGCCGATGTCACGCACGTGCCCTTCGACCTGACCTCGATCGCCTCGGTGAGGGAGACGGCCGCAGCGATCGCCGACCTCGGTGGGGCCGACGTGCTCGTCAACAACGCCGGGCTGGTGTTCCCTCCGCCGCGGCGGACGACGACGGAGGACGGGCTCGAGCTGCTCGTCGGCGGCAACTTCGTCGGACACTTCGCGCTTACCGCGCTGCTCTTTCCGCTGCTCCGCGACCGGGTCGTCGGGCTCGGGTCGTACGCGACGAAGATGGTGCGGGTCGACCCTGATGACCTCATGTCGGAGCGGACGTACCGGCCGTTTCGCGCCTACGCGTTCTCGAAACACGCGGTGCACGGGTTCGCACTCGAGCTGGATCGGCGGCTGCGCGCCGCCGGGGATGCCCGTAGATCGTTGCTCGCCCATCCCGGGTACGCGGTCAACGAACTCTCCGAGAAGCGGCAGGGCGTGATCATCGAATCCCGATGGTGGCTGCGTCTCGGCGGGCCACTGACGGCACCGGTCGGTCAGGGCAAAGACCACGGGGCGTGGCCGGTGGTGCGTGCGGCGGTCGATCCGGATGCCGACTCCGGCGAGTTCTACGGCCCGCGCGACATGTTCGGGCTGCGTGGCACACCCGTGGTCGGTCCGCCAGCCCCGTCTTCGGCGTCGACCGAGTTCGGTGCGCACTTGTGGTCGCTGGCCGAACGGTGGTCGGGCGTCGAGTTCGTCGTCTAGTCTGGCCGCGAAGCCCGGCGGATCATGAACGCGACCGCGTCGTTCATATTGATCGGCGCGATGCGCACCCCGGGGTGCTGCGACGGCCATACCCGCACGATCTCGTCGATGAACCCCTGGCCGACATCGTCGACCCCCGCGAAGTCCAGGTCGATGTCCTCGAAGGCATCCATGCCTTCCATGAGCCGACGCGCCTCCGACCGGGACACGAACGTCAATCCGGATCCGAAGAGTTTGACGACGGGACGACTGCGGGTGAACTTCTGATCTTCGTCGGCGAACCTCTCGAACACCGATCGAAGGGTGTGCGGTGGAGGGAGAACGATGGTTGCCTCGACGACCGATCCGGAAGTGACAGCAGAGACCCCGAGTGCGGTGTCATCGCGGGGGTTGTCGACCGTCAGACGGAGACCGTTGGCGGAGACCCGGAACTCGTTCACTGCCTTGGAGGTGAAGAAGATGCCTTCACCCGTATGCCGTTCGCTCCACGTCGTGCGCTTGCCTTTGGTGAGTTCCGCCGCCGCTTCAAGCGTGTTCTCGAGACGCAAGCCCGCCCTCAGGTGCGCGAAGACCCCTTCCCCATCGTCGGTCACCCGAAAGGCGATCTCCCGGTCGTCGAGCCAGACCTGTGAGATCGCCCGGGTTCCGTTGCTGTGGTCGATCGCGTTGTTGAGGATCTCGGTGAAGCCGTAGCCGGCGATGCGGGCGCCTTCGGTCGCCCGGTCGATTCGAAGCGACTGCACCGCGCGGGCCCACACCTCTGCCTCGTCGAGGTTCTCCAACTCGGAGACGTCGATCCACTCGGGGGGACGACCGGGGACAATCCCCGGGGCCGTCAGGTCGAGCTTCAGCGCCGCCCGGACTTCCGCGAAGTCGAACACGCGATGACCGCCGTCGGTTCGGCGCGACGGGATCTCGCCGCTGTCGGCGAGTCGTCGGAGCGTCTTGATGGGCAGGTCGAGCGACGCTGCAAGTTCGCCGATCCGGACTTCGCGCTCGGGGTCGAGCCCGGGTGAAAAGCTCCCCATGGGGGTAAATTACCGTTCAACACCGCAAAAATCTACCCGTTCGGGAAGCTTTTACCGATCACTCACTCCGAGAATCTTCCCGGCGGGGAAGATAGCGTCCGCGATTCAGCGCGGAGACGGCAGCAAGGCCATTCAGATCTGAGGGACGGTTTGAAGGTCGAGCCGGACTCCGAAGACCTTCGGCGGGCGCTCGCGACTATCTACCGCAAGTCTGGTCATGCGGATCAGGCTGGCCGGTGGGGCGTGACGATCACTGGGTGGACGACTGACAGCGAGCGTGATGCCTTCGCAGGGTCCCTACTCGACGCCCGCCACGGCTATGAGCGGCGTCGGCGCTCATTGACGCTCCTGTCCCGGCTGCTGAGTTTTGTCGCACTCGGCCGTATGCAACTGGCGGGGTACCCGACGACGGGGCCGAAGTGGGCGGCGAGGGTGCCACGCGACGTCGACTGCAACTCGTCGAGCGGGATGGTGAAGTGGTCTTGCACCTCGAGGGCGCCGCCGGTGTCGGTGACGCCGATGCGCAACACCGGGTAGCCACGGCCCTCGCAGAGGCGCATGAACTTCACGTCTTCCTCGCGCGGCACGGCGACCAGCACTCGGCCGGTCGACTCAGAGAAGAGCGCTGTCGCGATGTCGACGCCGTCGCGTTCGAGTACCTCGTCGAGAAACACCCGTGCACCCACCCCGAAGCGCAGCACTGCGTCGGTCAGCGCCGTCGCGAGGCCGCCGTCGGCGAGGTCGTGAGCTGCGTTCAGCAGCCCTTCGTGCGCCGCGGCCGCAAGCAGCTCGCCGAGCGACTTCTCAGCGCCGAGGTCGACCGCCGGCGGACGTCCGCCGAGGTGACCATGGATGACGCCCGCCCAGGCCGAGCCGTCGAGCTCGAGCGCGGTCGTGCCGAGCAGGTACAGGTTGTCGCCGGCGTCCTGCCACCCCGACGGCACGCGCCGGGCGACGTCGTCGATGACGCCGAGCACGGCGACGACGGGCGTCGGGTGGATCGGCACCTCGCCGGTCTGGTTGTAGAACGAGACGTTGCCGCCGGTGACCGGAATGCCGATCTCGAGGCAGCCGTCCGCGAGGCCGGTGACTGCGCGCTCGAACTGCCACATCACCTCGGGGTTCTCCGGGCTGCCGAAGTTGAGGCAGTCGGAGACGGCGACCGGTGTCGCGCCGGTGACGGCCACGTTGCGGTACGCCTCCGCGAGCGCGAGCTGTGCCCCCTGATACGGGTCGAGGTAGCAGTAGCGGCCGTTGGCATCCGTCGCCACGGCGAAGCCGAGCCCCGAGGTCTCGTCGACGCGCACCATGCCGCCGTCGTCAGGGGTCGAGAGCGCGGTGTTGCCGAGCACGTAGCGGTCGTACTGGTTGGTGACCCAGCTCTTGTCGGAGAGGTTGGCACTGCCGAGCATCCGCAGCACCTGCTCGCGTAGTTCGTCTCCGGTGGAGGGCCGGGGCAGAGCGGATGCCGTGTCGGCGTTGAGCGCGTCGATCCATGCCGGTCGCGACATGGGTCGGTCGTACACGGGCCCGTCGATCGCGACGGTGGCGGGGTCGACATCCACGATCGTCTCGCCGCGCCAGGTGATGGTGAGGCGTCCGGAGTCGTTGACCTCGCCGAGCACGCTGGTCTCGACATCCCACTTGGCGGTCACCGCGAGGAACCCGTCGAGCTTCGACGGGTGCACGATCGCCATCATGCGTTCCTGGCTCTCGCTCATCAGGATCTCTTCGGGGGTGAGCGTGGAGTCACGCAGGAGGACGGCATCCAGCTCGATCGCCATGCCGCCGTCACCATTGCTGGCGAGCTCCGAGGTGGCACACGAGATGCCCGCGGCGCCGAGATCTTGGATGCCCTCCACGAGGTCCCCCGCGAAGAGTTCGAGGCAGCACTCGATGAGCACCTTCTCGGCGAACGGGTCGCCGACCTGCACGGCGGGGCGCTTCGTCGGGCCGCCCTCGGCGAAGGTGTCGGAGGCGAGGATGGATGCTCCGCCGATGCCATCGCCGCCCGTACGGGCGCCGAACAGCACGACCTTGTTGCCCGCGCCGCGGGCGTTGGCGAGGTGCAGGTCTTCGTGGCGCAGCACGCCGACTGCGAGGGCGTTGACGAGCGGGTTGGCCTGATACACCGGGTCGAACCAGGTCTCGCCGCCGATGTTCGGCAGGCCGAGGCAGTTGGCGTAGAACGAGATGCCGCTCACCACTCCGGGCACGACGCGGGCGGTGTCGTGGTGGTCGATCGCTCCGAACCGCAGCGCGTCCATGACGGCGACGGGGCGGGCGCCCATCGAGATGATGTCGCGCACGATGCCGCCGACGCCGGTCGCGGCGCCCTGGAACGGCTCGATGTACGACGGGTGGTTGTGGCTCTCGATCTTGAAGGTGACGGCCCAGCCTTCGCCGATGTCGACGACGCCGGCGTTCTCGCCCATGCCGACCATGAGGTTCTTGGTCATCTCAGGTGAGACCTTCGCCCCGAACTGGCGCAGGTGCACCTTGCTCGACTTGTAGGAGCAGTGCTCGCTCCACATCACCGAGTACATCGCGAGCTCGCCCGACGTGGGGCGCCGGCCGAGGATGTCGCGGATGCGCTGATACTCGTCGGCCTTCAGGCCGAGCGCGGCGTACGGCTGCTCTCGCTCGGGAGTGGCGGTGGCGTTCTCAACCGAGTCGATCATCACCGTCGAGTTTAGCGGCGGCTCGAGGGCGCCAGCACTCGGTCGACCGCCCCGCGCAACGCCTCCCCGTCGGGATGCTCCCCACGCAGGACGGCGAGCATGCCGTGACCTTCGACGAGGGCGACCACATCGGCAGCAGTGTTCACCGGGTCGGGGTGACGCTCGCGGCGGAGGGCGTCGGCGAGCAGCTCCGTCGCCCCAGTGTGGGCGGAGCGCAGGGCCTCGCGGGCCCGTGGGGCGACGGCGGTGAGAAAGGCGTAGTAAGCGCTCGGCGACGCGAACGGCGCGATCGCGTCGAGACCCGCGAGGTAGTCGCCGACGAGCGAGTATGCGATGTCGCGAGCACTCGCCGTGGGGTCGGGTTCGGTCGAGATCGTCGCGGTGAAGAACCGCTGGATGACGGCATCCAGTACCGCCTCCTTGCTCGCGAAGTGGTGGTAGAACGCGCCCTTCGAGTATGGCACCTCGGCGAGGATGCGGGCGACGCCCGTGCCGTCGTAGCCGCGCTCGACGAACAGCCGGAAGGCGGCGTCGAGGATCGCGTCGCGCGCGTCGGTACTCACGGTGCGGCGTCGATCGTGGGGCGGAACATCCCCCACACGGTAACGCTCCCCAGCCGGTGGGTGCCGCGCTCGACGAAGCCCCAGCGGCCATAGCGGGGCACGTTCTCTGGGTTCTCGGTCTCGAGTCGCACGCCGGCGGATGTCGCGGCCCGGGCGATGGTCGCCTCGATGAGCAGCTTTCCGATGCCGCCCCCGCGGAGGTGTGCCGCAACCCCGACGACGAGCAGCACGTGATGTGGGGCGTCGGGGGCGAGCCGTCGACCCGCGAGATCGGCGTCGTTGAGCAGCTGCATCCCGCGCGACCCTACGCTCGCGACGAGCGGCAGGAAGCGCACGGCGTCGGCGAAGCGGCGGAGGATCTGGCGCACGACGCTGCGCGCCGGGTCGTCGATCAGCGCGGCACCGACGACCCGCCCGTCGAGCTCGGCGACGAGCACCGCGCCGTGCGCGCGGGCTGACCGCGCCGTCGTCGCGAAGATCGCGCGGCGGGCCACGGCGGCATCCGCTGTGTCGGGCACGACGGCGGCCACGAGGGGGTCGTGCTCGAAGGCGTCGCCCAGCAGCTCCGCGATCGGGGCGAGTTCGTCGCTGCGCGCCGCGCGTACGACGGGCGCGGTCGTCATTGCGAGCCCTCGTGGTCGACCGCGAAGGCGTAGACGACTTTGAAGGCGAAGAGGATGCCGACGAGCGTGAGTGCGCGGGCGTCGGTCAACAGCACGGCAGCGGTCGCGATCGCGACGAAGATCGTGCCGGCCACGACCTGCTGCTCGGGGTGCCCGCGCAGCAGGTTGACGGTCACGGCCCCCGCGATGGTGCCCGCCCAGACGACGAGGGCGACCACGATCGGCAGGTCGAGCAGCACCGCCACGGCAGGCAGGTGTAGGTGCACGGCGATGAAGACCCAGCGCGATGCCGGCCTTTCCGCATAGTGGTCGTTGGTTCCCGCGGTCAGGTTGGCGACCGCTCCCGCGGCGACGTCGGCGACGAGTAGCGCCGCGAACACCACCCGCCACGGAGCGACGACCGCGAGCAGGTGCGGCTCGGTGACGGCGAGGGCGAGCGGCACGCCGAAGGCCGCGAGTACAACGAGGGCGATCGCGAGCTGGCGCTGCCGCGCACCGAACACGTCGTGAAGCGGTGAGGGTATGCGCAGCAGGGTCATGCTGCGACCATACCAACCGGTCGGTGTGTGTGCGAATCCGTTCTCGCCGACGCGGGGTGATTGATCTACAATGAAGCACATGGTTGAAGTGGGGATCCGCGCGCTCAAGCAGAACGCGTCGGCGGTCGTGGCGGATGCGGCGGCTGGCGAGACCGTGACGATCACCGATCGGGGTCGCCGGGTCGCCCAGCTGACGCCCATCCCCGCCTCGCCTCTTCGTCGCCTCCTCGATGCCGGGCATGCGCGCGGCCCTCGCAGCGACATCCGCGATCTCCCCGCGCCGACGCCGGGGCCGGATCTGTCGGCCGAACTCGCCGCGATGCGGGACGCCGAACGGCAGTGATCTTCTACGCTGACACCTCGGCGCTCGTGAAACTCGTCGTCGCTGAGGCCGAAACCGCCGAGCTGCGATCCTGGATCCGCTCCGAGGGCGCCGACCTTGTGTCATCCGACCTCGCGCGCACGGAGTTGCTGCGAGCCGTGCGCAGGGTGGCGGGCGATCGAGCCGTGCAGGCCCGCGCCGTGCTCGACTCGATCACCCTGGTGGGTGTCCGTACCGCGACGTTCGAATCGGCGGGGCAGTTGGATCCGACCGCCCTGCGCACGCTGGATGCGCTCCACATCGCGTCCGCGCTCGAACTGGGCGACGACCTCGCGGGGCTGGTGACCTACGACGACCGGCTCGGCGAGGCGGCGCAATCTCACGGCATCGCGGTCGTGGCTCCGCGCTAGCCCGGCAACGTCGCGAGGCTCTCGAGGGTCTCGTCAGCCCAGGCGATTGCGGCGCGGGCGGAGTGCTCGCCGGCCGAGATGGTCATCAGCCAGTACGGCCGCTGCGGCAGGTCGGTGGGCTCCGCCTCGGTTTCCCGACGCGCGACCGCCAGGGCCTCGAGCATCGCGACCGCTTGCGCCCGCGCGTCGGCCACGAGCTCGCGGCACGCGGCGGCGCCGAGCACGCTGCCGAAGAACAGGCGCAGCAGCATCCCGTTGCGCGGCGGGCTCGACGTCGGCGGCTCGCGCATCAGCTCGACCAGGCGAGCGCGCCCGGAGGGTGTGAGGGAGTGCAGGCTCGAGCCGCTGCGCTCGCCTTCTCCCGCCGCCACCAGACCTTCGTCGCGCAACCGGGCGAGGGCTGGGTAGATCTGCCCGAAGCTCTCGCTCCAAAAGCCTCCGAGGTGCAGGCGAATGGCATCGCGCAGGGCGTACCCGGTCATCGGTTGGATGCTCAGCGCGGCGAGCACGGCGAGGTCGGTCTGGGTGGAACGTGGCATTCATTCAGTATATCTGGTAGACATATCGATATATCTCCCAGAGAGGCAGCCATGTCCGACTCAACCGCCTTCACCCGGGCAGCGGCGATCATCGCGCTCGCGCTCTTCGCGCTGCTCATCGTCTTCCAACTCGCCCTGGCGTTGGGCGCCCCCTGGGGCCGCGCGGCCTACGGCGGGCAACATCCCGGCGTGCTGCCGACGCACTTCCGCGTCGCGAGTGCGGTCGCGGTCGTGGTCTGGGCGGTGATCGCGCTCGCCGTGGCACGCCGGGGCGCCCTGCCCGTCTGGTCGCCGGTTCCCGACTCGTGGCTGCCGGTCGTCGTATGGATCATCGTCGGCCTGCTCGTGATCGCCGCGGTGATGAACGCGATCACGCCGAGCGCGCTCGAACGCGCCATCTGGCTGCCGTTCTCGGTGCTCGCGGTCGCATCCACGGTCACGGTGGCGATCACGGCGCGCACCTGAGTCAACATCCCGCCGACCTGGGTAGCGTGGAGGGACGTCGAACGGAAGCCCGCAATGCCTGAATGGATGACCGGATGGGGCCCCTGGCCCGTCTTCGCCGCGACCCTCGCCGTCGCTCTCGTGATCGCCGTGGTCTTCGTGGCGCTCGTCACGCTCCCCCTGCGGTTCACCGCCCGCCGGGGCGGCTGGGACCCCGCGCTCCTCGGCCGGCTGCGGCGACCGTTCCGGGCGCTCGTGCTCGTCGCCGCACTCGCCGCGGTCGCCGCCACCGCGCTCCCGCCCGACATCGAGGGCTGGCGAGACGGCATCCTGCATGTTCTCGGCATCCTGGCCATCGTCGCGACCGGATGGCTGCTGGCCGGTGTCGTCGGGTTCTTCTTCGCGCGAACGTTGCACCGATTCCCCACCGGGGTCGCCGACAACCGGGTCGCGCGCCGGGTGCACACCCAGGTCGCGATCCTGCGGCGCGTGACCGTGGCCGTCATCGTCATCGTGACGCTCGGGGCGGTGCTGTTGACCTTCCCCGGGGTGAGCGGCATCGGTGCGAGCCTGCTCGCCTCAGCCGGCGTATTGAGTGTCGTCGCCGGCATCGCGGCGCAGTCGACGCTCGGCAACGTCGTCGCCGGCATCCAACTCGCGTTCTCGGATGCGATCCGGGTCGACGACGTCGTGGTCGTCGAAGGAGAGTGGGGGCGCATCCAGGAGATCACCCTCACCTACGTCGTCGTGCACATCTGGGACGACCGCCGACTGGTGCTGCCCTCGACGTATTTCACGACGACGCCGTTCGAGAACTGGACGCGGCGCGGCTCCGAGATCATCGGCACCGTCGAACTCGATGTCGACTGGCAGGTGCCCGTCGACGCGATGCGCGAGCACCTGGCCGCGGTGCTCGCCGACGAACCGTTGTGGGACGAGCGCGCGTCGTCACTGCAGGTGACCGACGCGACCGGCGACCGCGTGCGCGTGCGCATCGTCGTGACGGCCCAGGATGCGCCGGCCCTGTGGGACCTGCGCTGCAATGTGCGCGAAGAGATGGTCGAGTGGGTGCGCGATCGGCAACCCGACTCCTTGCCGCGCACCCGCGTCGTGATGGTCGAGCCAGTGGCGACGGGCGCGCAGAAGGAGCGCGCCCCGAAAGGGCACGAGGGCATGTTCTCGGGATCGCCCGAGGCCGAGCAGCGGGCGAACGCGTTCACCGGTGCGATCACCCTCCCCCCTGAGGGGGATTCCTCCGCCGACCCGACTCGCTAGCTTGATCCCATGAGCACTGGGCAGACAAGCGCCGGGCAGACCCTCGTCTTCGACGCGGTGACCAAGCACTTCGGGCCGGTTGCCGCCGTCGAAGGTCTCGACTTCACCGTCGAACCGGGCCGGGTGACCGGATTCCTCGGTCCGAACGGTGCCGGCAAGACCACGACCCTCCGGATGCTGTTGGGCCTCGTGAGCGCGACGAGCGGCACCGCCACGATCGGCGGCAAGACGTACGGCCAGCTCGAGCAGCCGATGCGCGTCGTGGGGGCGTCGCTCGAAGCGGCGTTCCACCCCGGACGCTCGGGACGCGGTCACCTCGCCGTGACCGCGGCGGCGGCGGGCATCCCGCGCGAGCGGATCACCGCGGTGCTCGAACTCACCGGAATGGCGCCCTACGCCGACCGCCGGGTCGGCGGCTACTCGATGGGGATGCGGCAGCGGCTCGGGCTCGCGACGGCGCTGCTCGGCGACCCCGGCGTACTCGTGCTCGACGAGCCGATCAACGGGCTCGACCCCGAGGGCATCCGGTGGATCCGCTCGTTCCTGCAGGCGCTCGCGGCCGAGGGGCGCACGATCCTCGTCAGTTCCCACCTGCTGAGCGAGGTGCAACAGACCGTGGATGACGTGGTCGTCATCGCCGGCGGAAAGCTGCGCTACGTGGGCACGCTCGCTGCGCTCGAAGGCACCTCTACGGCGACCGGCAGCATCGTGGATGCGCCCGATCGGGCCGCGCTCGCCGCAGCCCTGAAGGCGGCTGGGCACGAGGCGCGGGCCGAGGCGGAAGGTCTCGCCGTCGACCTGGCGCCCGCCGAGGTGGGTCGGATCGCCCTCGCCGCCGGTGTTCCGCTGAGTGCCCTCGCGGCATCCGGTGCCGGACTCGAGGACGAGTTCCTCGCTCTCGTCGCCGATCCGGAGCGGGCCGCGGAAGGGGGGCGGCAGCGATGACTTTCCTGCGCGCCGTGTCGGCCGAGCTCCGCAAGATCCTCAGCACCCGCCTGTGGTGGGTGCTCGCGCTCATCGCCTTCGGGTATGTCGGCTTCACGGCCGTCGCGATCGGGTTCTCGCTGAGCGTCACGCCTGAAGAAGCGGGCATGTCGATTCCCGACGGGTTCCTCGCCCCGCTCGTCTACAGCATGGCGACGGGGATCGGGTATGTGTTCCCGGTCATCTTCGGGGCCATGTCGATCACCTCCGAGGTGCGCCACCGCACGCTCGGTACCGTCTTCCTGGCGACGCCGAACCGATCGGTCGTGCTTGCAGCGAAAGCCGTCGCGGGCTTCGTGGTCGGTGCGGTCTACGGCATCGCCGCCCTCGCCGGCTCGGTCGGCCTGGGCGCGCCGACGCTCGCCGCCGTCGGCGATGACACGCTGCTGGGCGACAGCGACACCTGGGCGATGTTCGGCCGCATCGTGCTTGCCATGGCGCTGTGGGGCGTCGTCGGCGTCGCACTCGGCGTCCTCATCCCGAGCCAGATCGGGTCGATCGTGACGATCATCGCGTTCACCCAGTTCGTCGAGCCCACCCTGCGCATCGCTGCCGCGTTCGTCGACTGGCTCGGCGAGCTCGGTCGATTCCTGCCCGGGGCCGCCGGCGACGCCCTCGTCGGCGCGAGCTTCTTCTCCATGTTCGCCGGCGCGGGCGGGGGAACGGCTCCCCTCGAGTGGTGGCAGGGCGGCCTGGTGCTCGTCGGCTACGCGGTACTGCTGGGTGCGATCGGCGCCGCGACGACCTGGCGGCGCGACGTCACCTGACGCGAGTACCCTGACCGGCATGGCGATCGCGACGAAGCCGACGGATGCCGACGTCACGGCGTTTCTCGACGCGGTACCCGACGAGCGGCGGCGCGCCGAGGGGCACGCGATGCGTGCTTTGATGGAGCGCATCACGGGCCAGAAGGCGGTGATGTGGGGCCCGACGATGGTCGGGTTCGGGTCGATGCCGTACACGAACACGACCGGCACCAACGACTGGTTCATCCTCGGCTTCTCGCCGCGCAAGGCGGCCCTCACGCTCTACGGGGTCTACGACGGCTACGGCCCGAATGAGCCGCTGTTCGACGACCTCGGCCCTCACGAGACCGGCAAGGGATGCCTCTACCTGAAGCGTCTCGACGCGGTCGACGGCGCCGTGCTGGAGCAACTCGTGCGCCAAGCGTGGGCGAAGCACGCCTGAGCGCTCATCGGGGCGGAGCGGTCGTGCTCGACCGCACGATCAGATCGATCGGGATGTCGATCGTCTTCGACTCCAACCCACCGTCGGGTTCTCCCATCGCCCGCACTACGAGGTCGACCGCCTGCTCGCCCTGTTCGCCGGGACGTTGCCGCACCGTCGTCAGTCCGAACATCTCCGCGTATGGGTGGTCGTCGATGCCGACGACCGAGAGTCCCGACGGCACAAGGATTCCGAGCTGGCGCGCGGCCGTGATCACCCCGCACGCGATCTCGTCGCAGCCGGCCACGATCGCCGTCGGCCGGGACTCGGGATCCGACAGCAGCGTCATTGCCGCGGCGTACCCGCCGGGAACGCTGTAGGCGGTCGGCCGGAAGTCGTCGGGGTGCTCGAGTCCCGCGTCATCCATCGCCCCCCGGAAGCCGGCCAACCGTCGGGCATGCACCTGGAAGTCGAGCTGCTCACGCAGGTCGCCGCCGATGTGCACGATGCGCGTGTGGCCCAGCCCGATGAGGTGGCGGGTGGCGAGTCGGCTGGCCTTGTCGTCATTGATGCTCATGGTCGTGATGCCCGGGATCTCGCCGCCGATGCCGACGGCCGGTCGGCGCAGCGTCTGGATCAGTTCGACCTCGCTCGGCGCCAGCTCCACCCCGACGCAGACGATCGCGTCGACCCGCTTGCGCACGAGGAAGTAGCGGAACAATCTGCTGCGTTGCTCCGGCTCCGACGGAAGGCGGAACAACGTGAGGTCGTAACCGGCCCGGATGAGCGCCCCCTCGATGCCTTCGAGCACCTCGGCGAAGAACCAGCGGTTGATGAACGGGGTGATGACGCCGACGTTCTTGGTGCGGCCGGTGACGAGACTCGCGGCCGTGGATGACACGACATAGCCGAGTTCTGCGGCCGCAGCTACGACGCGTTCCTTCGCCGCAGGCGAGACGTGTGCGGCTCCGCTCAGCGCGCGTGAGGCGGTCGCCTTCGACACGCCAGCGCGGCGAGCGACTTCGGCGAGCGAGCTCATCGTCTCATTTCCGCTCAGGGGCTGGAATCGGTTGCAGCATAGCGGAGGGCTGTGTCCGAATCGAGAGGTGATTCCCCTTGCACCCTCTTGCTGCGTCCTTTAGCGTGGTGCTGGAACCGGTTGCGAAGCCGGTTCCGATCCCAGCACCACACCATTTCGACCCTCAATGAGGAGGCAACAGTGCGTTCACTTTCGAACCGTCGTTTGCTCGCCACTGCAGTCGCCGTCGGGGCAACGAGCCTCGTGCTCGCCGGCTGCTCGGGCGGCGGAGGCACCGACACCGGGCCCGGCGACTACGGAGACGCCGACGGCGTCGTCACCATCTACGGCACCATCGCCGACACCGAGGCCGACCTTCTCAACGAGTCGTGGGCGGACTGGGAAGAAGAGAACGGCATCGACATTCAGTACGAATCGTCGAAGGAGTTCGAGGCCCAGATCGGCAGCCTGGCGCAGGCCGGAAACCCGCCGGACCTCGCGATCTTCCCGCAGCCGGGCCTGCTGGGTGACCTCGCCAGCCGCGGCTATGTGCAGCCCGCACCTGAGGGTGTCGCCGCCAACGTGGCCGATGGCTGGAACGAAGACTGGGCCGCGTACGGCACTGTCGACGGCACGCTGTACGGCGCGCCGCTGATGGCCAGCGTCAAGGGCTTCATCTGGTACTCGCCGGCGACGTTCGAGGCGAACGGCTGGGAGATCCCCGAGACGTGGGACGACCTGCTCGCTCTGACGCAGACCATCGCCGACTCGGGCGTCACCCCGTGGTGCGCCGGCTTCGGGTCGGATGCCGCAACCGGTTGGCCGGGAACGGACTGGGTCGAAGACCTCGTTCTGCGCCAGGCCGGCCCGGAGGTCTACGACCAGTGGGTTGCCCACGAGATCCCGTTCAACGACCCGGCGATCGCCTCGGCGTTCGACGCGGTCGGCGACATCCTGCTGAACCCGGAGTACGTGAACGCCGGATTCGGTGACGTCGTCACCATCAACAGCACCCCGTTCGGCGACCCGGCAACGGCGCTCGTCGATGGCAGCTGCGTTCTGCACCACCAGGCCTCCTTCTACGACGGCTTCATCACCGACGCGGGTGGCACGGTTGCCGAAGACGGTGACATCTGGGCCTTCATCACCCCGGCCGAAGAGGCTGGCGGAACGGCTGTCACCGGTGGTGGCGAGATCGTCGCCGCGTTCAGCAACGATGCAGACACCATCAAGGTGCAGGAATACCTCTCGAGCGGTGACTGGGCCAACAGCCGGGTCGCGCTCGGCGGTGTGATCAGCGCCAACAAGGGCCTCGACCCCGAGAACGCGTCGAGCGCCATCCTGACGCAGGCCATCGGCCTGCTGCAGGACCCGAACACCACCTTCCGTTTCGACGCCTCGGACCTCATGCCCGGCGCCGTGGGAGCTGGAACGTTCTGGACCGGCATGGTCGACTGGATCAACGGCACGAGCACGCAGGATGTGCTCGACGCCATCGAAGCCAGCTGGCCGGCCGAGTAATCGGTTGACAGTGGCGGGCTGCCCGGCGAGAACCGGGCAGC
>NZ_JBASCU010000042.1:0-79411 GCF_049651805.1 Pseudolysinimonas sp. | reverse complement strand
GGTCTCGACACGCCGCTGCGCGGCTACTCGACCACCGAGGTCACGAGGTGAAGCGCTGGCGGAGGTCGAGTTTGCGCACCTTGCCCGATGCGGTGCGCGGGAGTTCGTCGACCACGACCACGTTCTTGGGGATCTTGTAGCGTGCGATGCGACCGTTCAGGTACTCCGCCAGGCGCTCGGTGCTGAGCTCGGCCCCGTGGCGCAGGGTCACGACGGCCCACGGCGTCTCGCCCCAGCGCTCGTCGGGGATGCCGATCACGGCGGCCCCGGTCACCTCGTCGAGTCCGAGGATGAGGTCTTCGACCTCGGCGGGGTAGATGTTCTCTCCGCCCGAGATGATCATGTCCTTGAGCCGGTCGGCGACGAACAGGTAGCCCTCGTCGTCGAACGAGCCGAGGTCACCGGTGCGGAACCAGCCGTCGGCCGTGAACGCCTCCGCCGTGGCCGCCGGGTTGCCGTGATACCCGGGGGTGACGTTCGGCCCCCGTACCTGGATCTCGCCGATCTCGCCGGGTTCGAGCGACTCACCGTTCTCATCGACGACCCGCACCTCGGTGAAGAAGTGCGGCTGCCCGGCGGAGCCCATCTTGGCGCGCGTGCGCGTCGCCGGCAGGTAGGTCGCCCCAGGGGATGTCTCGGTCATGCCGTAGCCCTGCGAGAACGAGAGGCCGCGCGCCTCGAAGGCTTCGAGCACCCGGGTCGGCACCGGCGACCCGCCGCAGGTCAGCTTCCCCAGGGTCGAGAGGTCGGTCGATGCCCAGTCGGGATGCTCTGCCATGAACTGGTAGGTCGTCGGCACGCCGCTGAGCATCGTGACGCCGTGCTGCTCGATGAGCCGCAGCGCGCGGCCGGCGTCGAACGCCCGCTCGAGCACGACGGTCGCCCCCTTGAGCATCACCGGCAGCAGCCCCATTCCCAGCGACGCCGCGTGGAACAACGGCGAGATGATGAGCGCGACATCCGTCGAGACGATGTCGACGTCGACGAGGGTGTTGAGGCTGTTCCAGGTGAGGTTGCCGTGGGTGAGCACCGCGCCCTTGGGCCGGCCCGTGGTCCCCGACGTGTAGAGGATCGCGGCGGGGTCATCGAGCCCGACCCCCGGCGTCTCGGGTGCCGGCTCGACGGCGGCGAGCGCGGCATCCGCTTCGGCCCCCACCGCGATCCGCGGCAGGTCTCCGGCCGCCTCCGTCGCGACGGTCGCACACTTGTCATCGTGCACGAGCAGCTTCGTCCCGCTGTCGGTGAGAATGTGCGCGACCTCCGGTGCCGCGAGCCGGGTGTTCACCGGCACGAAGACGACACCGACCCGGGCGGCACCGAACAGCACCTCGACGAACGCCGGTTGGTTCTCGCCGAGGAACGCGATGCGATCGCCTCTGCCGATGCCGCGCGCGGTGAACACCGCGGCCCAGCGCGCGGCACGGTCGCCGAGCTCGCCGTAAGTCATGGTCATGGTCTCGCCCTCGCCATAGACGAGGGCGACGGCGTCCGCCGAGGTGGCGGCGCGCGTGGTCAGCCAGGCGCCGATTCCGCGGTTCTGCAAGGGATCCCTCCTCGTCGAGGTGCGCGTTTCGTCAGCGAAGTTCAGGCGTAGAAACGGTACAGTCCGCGCGCGACGACGGCCGGCTTGGTTCCGCCCTCGACCTCGATCGTCTGGTCGACGGTGAGCTGGTAGCCACCCGCGACCTCTTCGACCTCGGCGATGACGCCCTTCATGCGGATGCGCGCGCCCACGGGCACGGGCGCCGGGAAGCGCACCTTGTCGAGGCCGTAGTTGACCCGCGTCGAGACGCCGGTCACGTCGAAGAGCTCACTCCAGAACGGGATGGCAAGCGACAGGGTGAGGAAGCCGTGCGCGATCGGGCCGCCGAACGGGCCGTCCTTGGCCTTCACCGGGTCGACGTGGATCCACTGGTGGTCGTCGGCGGCGTCGGCGAAGGTGTTGACCCGCTCCTGGGTGATCTCGCGGTACTCCGAATAGCCGAGGTCGCGCCCCGCGGCGGTGCCGAGTTCGCTGTAGTCGAGGGTGATGGTCATGGTGCTCTCCTTGATGTGGGGTAGTGGTGAGTCAGCGGAAGGCGCTCAGGCCGGTGATCCCCCGGCCGACGATGAGCGTGTTGATGTCGTGGGTGCCTTCGTAGGAGTAGACGGCTTCGGCGTCGGCGAAGAACCGGGCGACCCGGTGCTCGAGCAGGATTCCGTTGCCCCCGGCGACCTCACGGCCGAGGGCGACGGTCTCGCGCAGCCGCGACGCGGTGAAGAGTTTGGCGAGCGCAGAGTCTTCGTCGGTCGACGCGCCGGTCGCTTGACGCTGGGTGAGGCGCACGACCAGGGCGAGGGATGCCGTGAGGTTGGCGAGCATCGTCGCGAGCTTGTCCTGCACGAGCTGGAACGCGCCGATCGGCCGGCCGAACTGCTGCCGACCACGCACGTAGTCGGTGGCGGCCTCGAAGGCACCGGCCTGAGCCCCGACCGCGATCCAGCCGACATCCGCGCGCATCGCGCCGAGCATGCGGGCGACGTCGGCGAAGGTGGCCACCCGCGCGAGTCGCGTCGCATCGGGCACCCGCACTCCGGAGAGACGAATGTCGGAGTTCTGCACGATGCGCAGCGCCGTCTTGCCCGTCATCGTCGTGAGCGTCACGCCCGGCGCATCGCGGGGCACGAGGAACGCGCCGACGCCGTCTGCGTCGTCGGTGCGGGCGAAGACGACGATGACGTCGGCCGACACCGCGCCGCCGATCCAGCGCTTGCGGCCGTCGATGATCCAGTCGTCGCCGTCGCGACGTGCGGTGGTCTCGAGCCCGCGGGCGATGTCGGAGCCGTGGTCGGGTTCAGTGAGCGCGAAGGCCCCCCGCAAGTCGAAGCTGCGGATGCGGGGCGCGAGTTCGGCGACCTGCGCCTCCGACCCGCCGAGTTCGACACTCGTACGGAACAGCCCCGACTGACCGTTGTAGAAGGTCGCGACCGAGACGTCGGTGCGCGCCAGTTCGAAATTGCGGAAGCCCCGGTAGAGCGCGTGGTCGGCATCCGTCTCGCCGCCGAACTCCGGAGGGTCCATCAGCCGCAGGCCGGCGAGCGGCGCGACGATCTGCTCGGGGAAGGTGCCGCTCTCCCAGTGATCCGCGAGGAGCGGCTCGACTTCGGCGGCCAGCACCGCACGCAGCCGCGCGATCGCCGCGCGTTCGGCGTCATCGAGCAACTCGGTGAAGCCGTACGGGTCGTGGCCGGGGGTCACGGTTACAGGCCCAGCAGCCGGATCGCGTTGTCGCGCAGGATCTTGCGGGTCACGGCATCGTCGAACCCGTGCGTCGCGAAGTCGTCGCGCCAGCGCGTGGGATGCAGCATCGGGAAGTCGGAGCCGAACAGCACCCGGTCTTGCAGGTAGGTGCGGGCGGCCCGCACGAGGTTCTCGGGGAAGTACTTCGGCGACCAGCCGGAGAGGTCGATCCAGACGTTCGACTTGTGGGTCGCGATCGAGATGGCTTCGTCTTGCCACGGCACCGACGGATGCGCGAACACGATGTCGAGGTCGGGAAAGTCGGCGGCGACGCCATCCAGCACCATCGGGTTCGAGTACCCCAGGCGGAAGCCGCCTCCGCCGCGCGTGCCGGCTCCGATGCCGCTCTGGCCGGTGTGCACGAGCATCGGCACGCCGAGGCGGGCGAACTCGGCGTACAGCGGATAGTAGGTCTCGTCCGACGGGTCGAAGCCCTGCACCGTCGGATGCAGCTTGAAACCCCGCACCCCGCTGTCTTCGACCAGACGCCGCGCGAGCTCGACGGCATCCGCTCCCGTGCGCGGGTCGACCGACCCGAACGGGATCAGTACGTCGGCGTTGCGGGCGGCCCCGCGCGCGATCTCGGCGCTGTCGAGCGGCTGATGCGCGAGCTGGGTGCGCGCATCCACGGTGAAGACGACCGCCGCCATCTTGAGATCGCGATACAGGTCGGCGATGCCGTCGAGCGTCGGGCGCGTGTCGGACTTGAAGTACTTCGACGCGGCCTCGGCGAGCGCAGGCGGCAGCGACGCGTGGCCCTCATCGTCGATCTCGATGTGCACGTGCACGTCCAGCGCCTCGAGCTGATCGACCTCGAGTCGCGGCTCGTACTTCGCGGTGGCCACGGGTCAGGAGGCCGCGGGCTCGCGGCGCAGCTCGTCGGGCAGCGGCGGGAACGACTCGCCGACGCTCTGCAGCTTGTCGCCGAAGGTCGCGGCGAACCCGTCGACCAGGGCGTCGTAGGTCCAGCCGCCGTCGCGGTACTCGGTCGCGACGGGCTCGGGGTGGCTCCACACCTGGATCCGGTCGCCGCCGACACCGATCGCCTGGCCGGTCACGCCGGCGGCGGCATCGGAGCCGAGGAACGCGATCAGACCGGCGACATCGTCGGCGGTGCCGAAGCCGAGGCCGTGCCGGAAGAACGCCGGCATCGGCTCGCCCGCGGCATCCGCTTCGACGGCTGCCGCGAAGTAGGGAACTGTCGCGGTCATCGCGGTCGCGGCGACGGGGATGACGGTGTTGACGGTCACCTCGGCCTTCTTCAGCTCCATCGCCCAGGTGCGCACCATGCCGACGATGCCGGCCTTCGCGGCCGCGTAGTTGGTCTGGCCGAAGTTGCCGCGCTGGCCGGTGGGCGACCCGATGCAGATGATGCGCCCGCCGTGCCCGGCCTCGCGGAAGTAGGTGGCTGCGGCACGCGCGCAGGTGAAGGTGCCGCGCAGGTGCACGGCGATGACCTTGTCGAAGTCGTCGTCGCTCATCTTCCACAGCACGGTGTCACGCAGGATGCCGGCGTTGGTGACGAGGATGTCGAGGCGCCCGAAGTTGTCGACCGCGGCGGCGACGAGGGCGTCGGCCGTCTCTGCGCTGCCGACCGGCGCGACGACGGCGACGGCCTTTCCGTCGTCGGCGGTGATCGTCGCGACCGCCGCCTCAGCGGCGGCGGCATCCACATCGTTGACGACGACCGACGCGCCCTGCCGGGCGAGTTCGCGTGCGTAAGCCAGGCCGAGACCTTGCCCGCTTCCGGTGACGATGGCGACTTTGCCAGCGAGTGACACGATGGAGCTCCTCTATTCATGACATGCGTTGGTACATCATGCATAGCTAATGTCATGCATGTCAATGGCGCGTTATGCGACGAGGCGCACCCAGTCGGCGACCGCTCGACGCTCGACCAACGGCGCCGAGGCAGGATCGACGCTCGCGACGACAGCCCGCACTCGCTCGGTGGCGAGATCGCCCAGGGCTTCGTGCGTCTCCAGGAAGAGATCGCGAGCGTGCTCCCGCGGCCAGTCCGCGGGCAGCAGCGTCGCCGGGAGATTCGGGTCGCCGCTCGACAGGTCGAGCCAAGCTTCGAGCAGCCGGGTGCGCTGCACCAGGGCACTCGCGGGCGACGCGTCGGCGTGGGTGAGCAGTTCGCGGGCGCGGGTCGTCTGCTCGATGACGTCGTGATATTCGCTCGCGAGCTGGTCGAGATTCCAGGCATTCTGGGGCTGCCGCGTCGGCGAGACCGACTCCGCCACCGAGGCCTGCAGAGCGGTCGCCTCGACACCGAGCGCCGCGAGTTCACGCAGCGCATCCTCATGCCGGTCGTGCGGGCAGATCCACACCTCGTCGTACAACGGGGCGAAGCCGAGCCAACCGAGCCGGTTGCGTGCCGCGGCCCGCAACGACCGCCCATTCTCGGGAATGCTGAACGCGACGACGCTCCACACGCCCGACCACTCGTCGGTCGCGCCACCGAACTCGACGATGCGGCGACTCGCAGCGGTGAGGATCTGCTGGGTGCGCGGGCTCGTGCGGTAGGCGGTCGTGCGACCGGTCTTCGACGACCTCAGCAGGCTGCGCTTGACCATCCGGCTCAGAGCGGCCCGGGCGGCGGCGTCGTTGACGCCGAAGTCGCCGAGCAGAGTGACCAGGGCGGCCGAGGGAAAACCGCCCGAGGACTCGAGCCAGTAGTCACCGAACAGCATCAGCAGCAGGCTCGGCGGAGATCCGCGCCGGGTTCCCGTGACTCGCAGGCCGCGCGCTCTGCGCAGGTCGGGGTCATCACCGTCGCTGGTCATACGCGACATTGTGACATGGCGCCTTTCGCCGACGATTGACATTCACGACATTCCGGTTTCAGATTGGTAGCGCTAGTGTCATGCATATCACCGACCGGCACTGCGAGACGGTCGGTCCACCACCCAGCATCTCGCCTTCAATGAAGAAGAAAGGTTCTGCCATGAAACGCAGCACATTCCTCGGCGGCGTGGCTTTCGCCGTCGCCATCGCCCTCGCCGGCTGCACCGACACCGGCGCACCGTCTGAACCCACCGACGCCGGGCCCGGCGAGACCTACCAGGTGCGCGTCGCCGCCCTCCCGATCGCCGAGACCGGCGCGATCTGGGCCGCTCTTGAGGCGGGAATCTTCGACGAGTACGGCATCGAGCTCGAGATCCTCCCCGCCCAGGGCGGCGCGCAGGCGATCCCGGCACTCGTCGCCGGCGATATCGACTTCGCGATCGGCCAGCCGATGGGGCCGTTCCGCGCCTCGCTCGGCGGCGAAGAGGTGCGCATCCTCAGCAACTACGCCAACAGCCTCGCCGACGGCGACCGCGACGTGAACTCGGTTGTCGCGAGCGCGGCGAGCGGCGTCACGTCGTGGGCCGACCTGGCGGGCAAGACCGTCGCGGTCAACAGCCTCGGCGCCGCCGGTGATCTCACCATCCGCGCGGCGGTCGACGCCGACGGCGGCGACGCCAGCACGATCGAGTTCGTGGCGGTCGCCTTCCCCGACGTGCCCGCGCAGATCGAAGCCGGCACGATCGACGCCGCCTGGGTTCCGGACCCGTTCCGCGGCATGGTCGTCGGCGCCGGTGGCACCGACCTCGGTGGCCCCTACCAGGCGGCCGTTCCCGGCCTCACGGTGCTGACCAACTTCACCCTGCAGAGCGTGATCGACGAGCAGCCGGAGATGGTCGCGGCGTGGACCGAGGCCCTCGCCGCCGCGCTCGAGTTCGCTGCCGGGAATGAGGATGCCGTGCGGGCCGCGATCGCAACCAACCTCGACATCCCCGAGGAGGCTGCGGCAGGAATCGTGTTGCCGGAGTTCACCGCCGACCTGAGCAACGCGGGTCTGGAAGACCTCGTCGCGTTGGCGATCGAGTACGCGTACTTCGAGACCGAGCCCGACCTGGGCACGATCGTCGTTCAGTAACGCCTGATCGGTGGTCCGGGGTCGCCAGATCCCGGACCACCGATGCAACCGGAGGTTTCGCGCGATGAAGCGACGACTACAACCCGTGCTGCTGGGTCTACTCGGCATCCTGGGCTTTCTCACCCTGTGGCAGCTCGCCGCCACGGTCGGCTGGGTGAACGGCAAGTACGTGCCGCCGCCGACCGAGGTGTTCGCAGCCCTGGGGCGGATGACTCTCGACCTGCACTACTGGCGCACGATCGGCAACACGCTCCTCACGTGGGCGATCGGGCTCGGCATCGCCGGCGTCGCCGCTCTCGTGCTCGGCACCGTGATCGGACTGATCCCCTTCCTTCGGGTTTCCACTCGCTCGACGGTCGAGTTCCTTCGCCCGATCCCCTCCGTCGCGATCATCCCGCTCGCGATCCTGCTGTTCGGCATCGACCGCGAGGCCTCGCTCGTCATTGTCGTCTTCGCGACGTTCTGGCAGATCTTCATCCAGGTGCTCTATGGCGTGGCCGACGTCGACCCGGTCGCGCGCGACACGCAGCGCAGCTTCGGCCTCTCGGCGCCGTCGCGCTTCGTGCACCTCGTGCTGCCGACCGCGCTGCCCTACATCATGACCGGCATCCGCCTCGGCGCGACCGTCGCGCTCATCCTCACCGTCACGGGCGAGCTCATCATCGGCGTCGAGGGCATCGGGCGCCTCCTCGTGCAGCGCGGAACCGCTGCCGACTACGCGGGGGTCTACGCACTCGTCGTGACGGCCGGACTTCTCGCCCTCGTCATCAATATGGTCGTGCGCATCGTCGAACGGCGCGTGCTGGCCTGGCACCAATCGGTGCGAGCGGAAGTCGTGCTGTGAGCGCCCCCGCCGTGACCCGCCGCCTGCTTCCGGCGTCTGCGACGCGCCGCCTGCCCCGCTGGCTCGACGGACTGCTCGAAGCAATCGGGCTGCCCCTCGTGCTTTTGGGCCTCTGGGCGCTCTCCGCGCTCATCGCCCCCAACCGCCGGTTCCCCGCCCCGTGGACCATCGCCGACGCGTTCGTGAAGACCTGGGTGGGTGACGCCTTCTTCGTCGACGTCGTGCCAAGTGTCTACCGGTTACTCGTCGGCCTGGCGCTCGCGATCGTGATCGGCATCGCCCTCGGCATCCTGGTCGGCTCGTTACGTTGGCTGCGGCAACTCGTCGAGCCGGTGTTCGAGTTCTTCCGAGCCATCCCACCGCCGATGCTCGTACCGCTGCTCGCCATCACTCTCGGCATCGGCGACACGGCGAAGATCGTCGTGATCGTCGCCGGCACGGTCTGGCCGATCCTGCTGAACACCGTCGAGGGTGTCCGCTCCGTCGACGCCGTGCAGCGAGAGACGGCGACGTCCTACCAGCTCTCCCCTCTGCAGCGCGTGCGGTACATCACTCTGCCGAGCGCCGCCCCGCAGATCATGGCCGGCATCCGGCAGTCACTGTCGATCGGCATCATCCTCATGGTGATCTCCGAGATGACGAACGCTTCGTCGGGGCTCGGCTACCGCATCACGTTCTTCCAGCAGAACTTCCAGATCCCCGAGATGTGGAGCGGAATCATCCTGCTCGGGTTCATCGGCATCGCGCTCGCGGTGCTGTTCCAGATCGCCGAGCATTTCGTGCTCGGGTGGTATCGCGGCCTGAAGGAGACCGAACGTGCCTGACCAGACCCCCTCCTCTCCCGCAATGCTGCGGGTCGACGGCCTGAAGAAGTCGTACGGCGACTTCGAGACGCTGCGCGACATCTCATTCACCGCGAAACAGGGCGAGCTGGTGTGCATCGTCGGCCCCTCCGGCTGCGGCAAGACGACGCTGCTGAAGTCCATCGCGGGGCTCCTCGCACCGAGCGGCGGCATCGTCGAGCTCGACGGCGAGCCGGTCACCGGGCCCCCGAAGAAGATGGCGGTGGTCTTTCAGGAATACGGCCGCAGCCTGATGCCGTGGATGACGGTGCGGCGCAACGTGGAACTTCCGCTGTTGCGCACCACCCCCAAGGACGAACGTCGCAAACTCGTCGATGACGTTCTGGAAACCGTCGGACTCGGCGCCGCGGGCGACAAGTTCCCCTGGCAGCTCTCCGGCGGCATGCAGCAGCGCGTCGCGATCGCCCGAGCGGTCGCCTACAGCCCGGAGGTGCTCATCATGGACGAGCCCTTCGCCGCCGTCGATGCGCAGACGCGCGCCGATCTCGAAGATCTCGTGCGCTACATCTGGGCAAAGTTCGGGGTCACCGTGCTCTTCGTGACGCACGACATCGATGAGTCCGTGTACCTCGGCCAGCGCGTCATCGTGCTGTCGATGACCCCGACGGTCATCCAGGAAGATCTCACGATCGACCTCCCCGACGAGCGCGACCAGCTCACCACCCGGGCACTCCCGCGGTTCACCGAGCTGCGCACGCACGTGTACGCGCAGATCCAGAAGGCGAAGCGCGACCACGAGCAACGACCCGAACCCTCGGTGGTTGAGTAGCCCGCGAAGCGGGCGTGTCGAAACCACCACCTACCGAGAGCCGAGTACCGCATGTCGATTCTGTCCCGCCCCAAGGTCGCCGCGACCGTAGCCAAGGTGCTACAAGGCGCCGCCGGTGCCGCGATGGAGCGGGCCATCAAGCCGCGCGAGCGGTTCCCCGAATACCCGGGTCGCACCGAGGAGCTGACCGTGCCGACCTCGGTGGTCCCGGCCGGAGTCACCGTCTATCGGCCCGAGTCGAGCGACCCGTTGCCCGCCGTACACGTCAACTTCCACGGCGGTGGATACGTGATGCGCGGTGCCGTTCTCGACGACCCACTGTGTCGCACGATCGCGGCCCTCGCCGGGGTCGTCGTCGTCAACGTCGACTACGTCGTTGCGCCGCAACATCACTTTCCCGACCTGCCGCACCAGGCCTACGACGTCGTCGCCTGGGTCGCAGCGAACGGCGCCGAGCACGGCTGGGACGCGTCCCGACTCACCATCGGCGGGCAGAGCGCCGGAGGCGCGCTCGCCGCTGCAGTAGCGCGGCTGGCGCTCGAGAACGGCACGCCGGCGATCGCTCTGCAGGTACTGCACTACCCGCCACTCGATCTCACGGTGCCCGCGGGCACCAAGCACTCGACGATCGCCAAGCCCGCCCTGAAGCCGTGGATGGGCGAGGTCTTCGACAGCGCCTATGTGCCTGACGCAGCGCAGCGCAACGACCGGCTCGTGTCGCCCGCGGGTTCCGCCGACACGGCCGACATCACCGGAATCGCTCCGGCCGTGGTGCTGACTGCGGAACACGACATCCTGCGGGCCGAGGGCGAGCGCTACGCCGAGCGTCTGCGTGCCGCCGGGGCGCTCGTCGAGTACGTCGAGATCGCCGGCGTCGATCACGGTTACGACGCCCAAGACGTCGAGCGGGCCCGCGAGGTCTACCCGAAGATCGCCGCATTCATCGCCGCCGCGACGAAGAAGGCGACGCCCCAGAAGGGCTGACCTTGCCGTGGGTTGAGTAGCGCCCGCCGCAGGCGGACGCGTATCGAAACCACACCTCCAAATAACCCGCTGGTGTGGTCTCGACACGCGCCCTGCGGGCGCTACTCGACCACCGAGGTGGGGGCGGACGTGGTCTCGACACGCGCCCTTCGGGCGCTACTCGACCAGCGAGGTCAGTCGGGCAGGATGCGGGCGCCGTGCACGGGGCCAGTCGCCCGCACCACGTTGAGTTGCGCCGCCGAGAGGGCGATCTGCAGTTCGAGCGCTGAGTCGAGATCGGCGGCGAGGAACGCCACGGTCGGGCCCGAACCGGAGACGATGCCGGCGAGGGCTCCGTTGCGCTCCCCCGTCTCGATCACCTTCGCGAGCGACGGCTCGAGGTGCAGGGCGGGGGCCTGCAGGTCGTTGTGCATCGCGGCGGCCAGCATCCGGGCATCCCCCGCGCGCAGCGCCTGCAACACGTCGGTGCCGACCGTCGGCGCCGGGCTCGCGGGAGCCACCTCGCCCGCGTGCCGGGCGCGGTGCCGGTCGAGCTCGCCGTACACGGCCGGCGTCGACAGACCGAAGTCGGCGATCGCGAGCACCCACTGGAACGTTCCCTGCGCGAGCGCCGGCGAGAGCTCGTCGCCCCGACCGGTGCCGATCGCCGTGCCGCCGGTGATCGCGAACGGAACGTCGGCGCCGAGTTGCCGGGCGAGGTCGAGCATCTCGTCGCGCGGTAGCTCCGTTCCCCACAGAGCGTCGCACGCCAGCAAGGTGGCCGCGGCATCCGCCGATCCGCCGCCCATCCCGCCGGTGACCGGAACGTGCTTCTCGATCTCGATGCGCGCTCCCCGGCGGTAGCCGGTGCGCTCGGCGAGCAGTTTCGCCGCCCTGATCGCGATGTTGCTGTCGTCGGTCGGCACGCGGCCGAACTCGACGCTGCCGCCGAGGTCCACCGTGAAGAACTCGGCTTCGCTGACGCGCACGTCTTCATAGAGTGACACCGCCTGGTAGGCGATCGCGACGTCGTGATACCCGTCGTCTTGCAGGGCGCCGACCTCGAGGTAGACGTTGATCTTGCCCGGGGCCCGCGCGTGAACCGATCGCGGGACATCGCGGGAGATCATTCCTCCACCCTAAGCTCGGGCGATCCTCAAAAAGTCCGCAACGGTGAGCTGCTCACCACGCAGCGTGGGGTCGACCCCGGCAGACTCCATGAGGGCGGATGCGGCGGCTGAGCCGCCGAGGGTTTCGGCGAGCGCCTGCCGCAGCATCTTGCGGCGCTGCCCGAAGGCGGCATCCACGAGGGTGAAGGTGCGCACGCGCTCCGCATCGGTGCCGGGACGCTCGGCACGCTCGAACGCGACGAGGATCGAGTCGACGTTCGGCACCGGCCAGAACACCTGACGGCTGACTGTGCCGGCGGCCGACCACCGCCCGTACCAGGCGGCCTTCACGCTCGGCGAGCCGTAGACCTTCGATCCCGCCGGCGCGGCGATGCGTTGCCCGACCTCGGCCTGCACCATGACGAGCGCCGTCTCGAGCGACGGCACCGTCTCGAGCAGATGCAACAGCACGGGCACCGACACGTTGTAGGGCAGGTTGGCGACGAGACGCCGCGGCGCGCCCGGGATGTCGACCCGCAACGCGTCGCCGGTGACGACTTCGAGCGGCGCCCCGGGGGCGAGAGCCTCCACGGTATGCGGCAACAACTCGGCGAGCCGGGTGTCGATCTCGACCGCCGTCACGCGCGCTCCAGCGTCGAGCAGACCGAGGGTGAGCGAGCCGAGACCCGGCCCCACTTCGAGCACCTCGTCGCCCGGCTCGACGCGCGCGGTCTTCACGATCTTGCGCACCGTGTTGCCGTCGACGACGAAGTTCTGTCCGAGCTTCTTCGTCGGCTGCAGGTCGAGGGTCGCGGCCAGATCCCTGATCTCCGCGGGACCGAGCAACGCCATCAGTCGGCCCACCGGCCGTAGACGGCTTCGGTGTTCGCCGAGAGCTGGGCGGCGAGCGTGCCCTCGTCGGTGCCGAGGTGCTCGGCCATGAAGCGCAGGGTGTGCGGCAGCAGGTAGGAGGAGTTGGGCCGGCCCCGCCACGGCGTCGGGGTCAGGTAGGGGGCATCCGTCTCGATGAGGATGTTCTCCCGCGGCGCCACCTCGAGGGCCTCGCGGAGTGCCCCGGCGTTCTTGAAGGTCACGGTGCCCGCGAACGAGAGGTACCAGCCGGCGTCGGTGACCTCGCGCGCGAACTCGGCGTCGCCCGAGAAGCAGTGGAACACGGTGCGTTCGGGCGCGCCGACGCGGCGCAGCACCCGCAGCACGTCGCGATGCGCGTCGCGGTCGTGGATCTGCAGCGCGAGGTCGTGCTGCTTCGCGATCGCGATGTGCGCCTCGAACGAGCGCACTTGCGCCTCGCGGCCCTCCTCTCCCGTGCGGAAGAAGTCGAGCCCGGTCTCGCCGATCGCGCGCACCCGCGGCAGGGCGGCGAGTTCGGCGATGCCCGCGAGGTGCTCGTCGAGCAGCCCCGCGGCGTCGAGGGCGGGGGCCTCGTTGGGATGCAGCGCGACCGCTGCGAGCACCCGTCGATCCTGCGCCGCGAGGTCGGAGCTCCAGCGCGAGGTCACCAGGTCGGTGCCGACCTGCACGACCCCGCGCACCCCCACGGCCGAGGCGCGGTCGAGCTGCTCCGTGTGGTGCAACGGGTTCTCACCGTCGGCGAACTCCAGGTGCGTGTGGTTGTCGTAGATCGGCACCTCGAGCGGTTCCGGCAGCGGCGGGTAGTCGGCGATCTTCTCGTCGGGATGCCGCATGCGCGACCGCAGGAACGGCTCGGTCACGAGCCGGCCGGCTCCACTTCGACGCGCGGGAACAACGGATCGAGCGCCGACACCGTGCCCCGACCCGGCCGATCCCAGGCCCGGTCGACCCGTTGGTCGATGAGCGCCCCCGACTCGCCGAGGGCTGCCCAGAGTTTCGCCGTCGCCTGCGGCATGACCGGCGAGTACAGCACCGCGAGGGTGCCGACGCCGTGCGCCAGCGTCGCCAGCACCTCGTCGAGTCGCCCAGCCTGGGCCTCATCCTTCGCCAATACCCACGGTGCCTGCTCGGTCACGTACCCGTTGAGGGCGTCGACGAGGGTGCCGATGGAGGCGATCGCCTCGTGGATCGCGAACGTTCCGATCGACGCGTGCGCGGCATCCGTCACGCTCTTCTCGAGGTCGGTGATCGCGGCATCGCGGGGCGCGTCGGGAACGACCCCGCCTCGGTACTTCTCGATCATCGCGATCACGCGGCTCGCCAGGTTGCCGAAACCGTTCGCGAGTTCGGCCTGGTAGCGCGCCGACAGGTCTTCCCACGAGAACGAGCCGTCCTGCCCGAACGTGATCGCCGAGAGGAAGTAGTAGCGGAACGCGTCGGAGCCGAAGACATCCGTGATCTGCGCCGGGGCGATGCCGGTGAGCTTCGACTTCGACATCTTTTCGCCACCGACGAGCAGCCAGCCGTGGCCGAACACCCCCCGAGGCACCGGCAGGCCGGCGGCCATGAGCATCGCCGGCCAGATGACGGCGTGGAAGCGGGCGATATCTTTGCCGACGAGGTGGTACGCCGGCCAGCGGCGGCGGAACTGCTCGGTGTCGGCGCCCCAGCCGACGGCGGTCGCGTAGTTGAGGAGGGCGTCGAACCAGACGTAGACGACGTGGGTCGGATCCCACGGCACCTTGACGCCCCAGTCGAAACTCGACCGCGAGATCGACAGGTCTTCCAGCCCCTGCTTGACGAACTGGATGATCTCGTTGCGCACGCTGTCGGGCTGCACGAAGTCGGGCTGCTGCTCGTAGAGGTCGAGCAACGCCTGGCCGAAGTCGCTCATGCGGAAGAAGTAGTTCTTCTCCTTGAGGATCTCGACCGGCCGCGAGTGGATCTTGCAGAGGTACTGCCCGGCGAACTCGCCGTCCTCGGGCTGGTCGAGGTCGTCGAGTTGCTTGTACTCCTCGCATCCGACGCAGTAGTAGCCCTCGTACACACCCTCGTAGATGTGGCCCTCGTCGTAGAGCTGCTGCAGGAACTTCTCGACGGCTGTCTCGTGCCGCTCGTCAGTCGTGCGGATGAAGTCGTCGTTGGCGACGTCGAGGGTGTCGAGCACCGGCAGCCAGGCCTCGGCGACCAGCTTGTCGGCCCACTCCTTCGGGCTCACCCCGTTCGCGGCCGCGGTGCGTTCGATCTTCTGTCCGTGCTCGTCGGTGCCCGTCAGCAGCCAGGTGTCGTCGCCCGCCTGCCGGTGCCAGCGCGCGAGCACATCCGCCGCGACCTCCGTGTACGCGTGTCCGATGTGCGGCACGTCGTTGACGTAGAAGATCGGGGTGGTGATGTAGAAACTGCCGGGCTGAGACACGTGTCTCAGCCTAGCTTTCGGCTTCGTCGTGTTACGGAGCGAGCGTCACCGGGCCGGCCGATGCGCTGCTGCCGCACGCATTGCCAGGATCGGCGACGGTCCAGTCCAGGGAGACGTCTTCGCGGAGCACCTCGGCACCCGCTTCGTCGTACCCCGCGACGGTGATGGACGCCGGTCGCTCGGGCGCGTCGAACTGCCAGTTCGGGCCCTCGCGGTACGGATCGTTGAGGCCGCCCTCGCAGCCTTCGAGGCATACGAGCTCGACGATCTCCGGGTCAGAGACGATGACCGTGACGGTGTTCAGGTAGCCGATCGCCGGGCACACCAGCGGAGCGCAGCCGCCGAAGATCGCGAGCGCGACCATCGCCAGGACTGAAACCGGAGCAATGTGACGCCTCATGCTCCGATTGTCACCCTTGGCACGCGAAAATTCCTCAACCGTGATCCGATTGTTCCCAATTCCCGGCGAGACGCCTCGTCATCGACGAGACGTACACCAACGGCCGCCGATCCGAGAGTTGGGACGCCGACTGGCTCGGGTGGCGGTCGCCAACTCTTCCGCCGGGCGTGCTCGGGCTGCACAGGAGGGCTACCGGTGCGTCGTAGGAAGAGTTAGGGCCGCCCGTTGGCGCGGATCGCGGCCTCGTACAGGTCGCGTGCGGTGAGGCCGGTGGCGGCAGCGACGTCGGCAGCGGCTTCCTTCATGCGGAGGCCGCCCGCCGCTAGGTCGAGCACTGTCGCGACCGCGGTGGCGAGATCGGTGGTCGTGGCGGCCGCGGGAGCGCCCTCGACGACGATGACGATCTCGCCGCGGGCCCCGTCGGCGAAGCGCTCGGCGAGTTCGGTCAGGGTGCCGCGGACGACCTCCTCGTACATCTTGGAGAGCTCGCGGCACACGGCGGCTCGGCGGTCGGGTCCGAAGGCAGTCGCGAGGTCGCCGAGCGCGTCGCCGATGCGGTGCGGCGACTCGAAGAAGATCAGGGTGCGCGTCTCGGCGGCGAGGGGACGCAGCGCCGCGACGCGGCCCTTGCGCGGCAGGAACCCTTCGAACGCGAACCGGTCGGTCGGCAGTCCCGACAGCGCGAGGGCGGTGAGCACCGCGCTCGGCCCCGGCAGCGCTGTGACCTGCACCCCGGCTTCGATCGCGGCGGCGACCAGCGCGTAGCCGGGGTCGCTCACGGTCGGCATGCCGGCATCCGACAGCACCAGCACATCCTCGGTGCGGGCGAGCTCGACCAGGTCGGCCGCACGCTCCCGTTCGTTGTGCTCGTGCAACGCGACGAGCTTCGGCCGGTTCTCGATGCCGAGGCCGCGCAGCAACTGCACGGTGACGCGGGTGTCTTCCGCGGCGACCGTGCCGACGCGTTCGAGCGTCTCGACGAGCCGCCGCGACGCGTCGCCGAGGTTGCCGATCGGCGTCGCCCCGAGAATGATCACGCCCCATTGTCGCGGGTGGGCTTTCCGTTTTCAGGAAGTTGTGGTGGAGATGTGGCCGAAGTCCACTCCTGAGACTGCACCTTCCACTCCCGTTGACATTCATCCCAGATCTTCCTGAAAACGGAAAGCCAACTGCGCACCTACGATCGTGGGCATGAGTGTCGCCGAGCTGCCGGGTTCGCGGCTCGACGACTGGTGGGCTCGGATGCAAGACACCGAGGCGAAGCGCCGGGCGTGGCGCTGGGGCGGCCCCGCGGTCGTCACGGCGGTCGCTGCGGCGACGCGGCTGATCGGGCTGGGGCATCCCGACAGCCTCGTGTTCGACGAGACCTATTACGTGAAGGATGCCTACACCCTTTCCCAGTTGGGCTACGAAGGCAGTTGGCCGGCCGACCCGAATCCGGCGTTCAACGCGGGCGAAGTGTCGGGTTTCCTGCCCGAGGCGTCGTTCGTCGCACACCCGCCACTGGGCAAGTGGATCATCGCGGGCGGGATGGCGGTGTTCGGCGCCGACGATCCCGTCGGCTGGCGCATCTCGGTGGCGATAGTCGGCATCCTTCTGGTGGTGCTCACGATGGGCGTCGCCCACCTGCTGTTCGCCCGCCCGCTGCTCACCGTCATCGCCGGCGGACTGCTCGCGATCGACGGCAACGCGATCGTGCTGAGCCGAGTCGCTCTGTTGGACACGATGCTGGCGTTCTTCGCGCTGCTCGGGGTGCTGCTGGTCTTCCTCGACCGCCGGTTCGCGAAGCGAAGACTCGCCGCCCACATCGAGGCCCACGGCACCACCGGATGGGGGCCGGTGCTGTTCTGGCGACCCTGGCTGCTCGCCGCCGCCGTCGCCTTCGGCCTCGCGACCGGGGTGAAGTGGAGCGGCGCCTACTTTCTCGCGATCTTCGGCGTCTACGTCGTCGTCGCAGAACTGCTGCTGCGGCGACAGGCGGGGATCGAGTTCTGGGCGACCGGCGGCATCCTCAAGCAGGCGCCGGTCACCTTCCTGCTGCTCGTGCCGCTCGCCGCCGCGACCTATCTCACGACCTGGATCGGCTGGTTCGTCACCGACGGCGGCTACCACCGGCGCTGGATCGAGGGCGGAGGTGAGGCCTGGACCGGGCCGCTCTCCTGGGTGCCGACGGCGTTCCAGAACTGGTGGCACTACGAAGCGGCGGTGTACAGCTACCACGTCGGCGAGACCAGCCCGCACGGCTACCAGTCGAACCCGCTCACCTGGTTGTTCCTCGTGAGGCCGACGAGCATGTACTACCAGGGGCTCTCGAACGGCAACGTCGAGACGATCCTCGACATCCCGAACCCGCTCATCTGGTGGGCCGCGACCGCCGCTACCTTCTACCTCGTCGTGCGGGTCGTTCTGCGGCTGCGGCGACGGGAGTCGGTCGTGACCGAAGCGCTCATCCTCACCGGCCTGGCGGCCGGCTACCTGCCGTGGCTGCTGTACCTGCACCGCACGGTGTTCAGCTTCTACACGATCGCCTTCGAGCCGTACCTGATCCTGGCGCTCACCGCCGCCATCGGGATGCTGTTGGGCACAGCCAGGGATCCCGAACCCCGGCGCGTGGTCGGCATCCGCAGCGTCGGCATCTTCCTCGGGTTCTGCGTCGCATTGAGTCTGTTCTTCCTGCCCGTCTGGACCGCGCTGTCGATTCCCGACTGGTTCTTCCGCATCCACCTGTGGCTGCCGACCTGGTTGTGAAAATCCTGTAGCACGCCGGAATGTGACGTGTCCTAGACTCCGAGCGGGGGGTAACCAAGCTCGAGACAGGACCCCCATGACCCGCCGACGCACCGCCGCCGGTCTTGCCGCCTTGACGGCCCTCACCGGCACCCTCATCTTCGCCGGCGCAATCGCGGCGAACGCCGACGGTGGCCTCGAGTTCGATCCCTCCCTTGACGGCGCTGACGTGACCTGGACGCCGTCGGGTTTCCAGTTCTTCGGCACCACGACGACGGGCGGAGACCCCGAAGTCACCGTCTACGACGACGACGGCGAGACGCAACTGTGCACCGCGACCGTGGTGGCGAACGCCTGGTCGTGCACGACCGCGAACCCCTTGCCGGTCGGCTCCCACTCCTACACCGCGCTGCAGAGCATTCCCGCTCTGCCGCCGGCCCTGGACGTCGTTGCCCTCGACGTCGTCCCGGCGCCGCCGAACTACGACCAGCCCAACCCGTACCAGGTCCCGCAAGATTCGCTCGCCCTCTTCTCCGGGGCGACGACCGCGCCGGACGCCGTCATCGACGTCGCGATCGACGGCGTCGTTCCGACGTGTAGCACCCCCAACATCCCCTCCCCTGGCCCGTGGTCGTGTTCGATCGATCTTGCCGGGGTCGCTCCCGGCGCGTACACGATGCGGGTGCGCCAGACGGTGGGCATGACCTGGGGCGAGGGGTCGGGTCCGCTGATCATCGACCCCGCCGCACCGTTCGCGGTCGGCCAGCCGCTGCCCGAATCCCAGTACGAATGGGAGGCCGCCAACACCTTCGACGTCGTAGGAACGGTTCCCGATGGATCGGAAGCCGTCGACATCGAGATCAGTGGCGAGGCCTTCTGCACGGCGATCATCAGCGGCACCACCTGGGCCTGCGACAACCAGTTCTATCCGGACCCCGGCGCGCACGTGCTCTCGGCGCAGCGCGGCGTCGACGAACCGATCCTCGTGAACTTCTCGGTGCTGCTCCCCCGCCCGGGTGTCGCGGAGTCCCCCGACAGCTACCCGCAGGGCACCGCGGTGATTCCGTTCACCGGACAGACCATGTACGACGGCGCGTCCACCCGCGTGGAGCTCTACGAGGGTCAAGGCGAGGGCAGAAGCGACACGCCGACGTCGGTGACCGACTGCGACAACGTGGGCCCCGATTGGCTGTGCGAGGTCGACGGCGGAGCGCTCGGCAGTGGCGGATACACGGCGATCTTCACCCACTTCATCCCGTCCAACCCCGATGTGGGCTCGTACGCGAGCTGGGCCGAGTTCTCGATCATCGGGGAAGGGGGCGGCGGCACCGACCCCACCCTGACGTGCGTATTCGCGCCGGGGTCGTTCGACGTCACCGAAGACCAGGGCTTCTCGCTCAGCCTCTACACGCTCGAGGCCTTCGCCGGCGAGTACCTGCTCGCGCCTCCCGCGACCTGTGGAACGAACATCGGCAACCAGTTCCCACCCGGCACGACGTTCGCAGACACGGTCTACGCGGGTGACTGGGCTGAGCTGCCTCCGGGCCTGTACGAGCTCTACGTCACCGGCGGCGAGGGCGAGGGCGAAGGCGAAGGCGTCTACGACTTCCTCTTCACGATCCCCGAAACGCCGAGCATCACGTCGGTGACGAGCGATGCCACGACGATCACGCTTTCCGGCACCGCGACCCCGGCCAACGACCTGCGTGTCGACAACGCCGGAGGTGCGCAGTTGTGCCTCACCTCTCCCGATGGCGAGGGCCTGTGGCAGTGCACCTTCCCGAAGTCGACAGCGTCGGTTGCCCGCGCGACCGACATCGATGCCGAGTCGCGCGGGATGTCGGCGTACAGCGGGGATGTGACCATCCCCGTGCAGGGAACGGCGTCATCGTCGACGATCCAGTGCACGTTCACTCCCGGCGGTCTGGTGGCGACGACGACTGACCCGAACGTGATGCTCACCTACTCGCCGGTCGTCCCCAACGACGGCGGCGCGATCGAGACCTTCGGATCGTGCAGCGGTCGCAGCGGGGTGCAGCCCTCGTCGGTGCCGGGCTATGGCCCGATCACGAGCTGCTCGCCCACGTGCGACCTCGCTGACCTGGCACCCGGCCTGCACAGCCTGTGGTTCATGCGCAGCGACATTGACGAAAGCGGGGGAATCGGCACCGACACCCCCGGGTACGAGCCGTACCAGTTCTTCTTCCGCGTGCCCGAAACGCCGACGGCGGTGGCGGCGAGCGCGGGCAACTCGATCGCGATGTCCGGCGCCGCCACCCCCGGCGACACCGTGAGGATCGTCGGCGGATCCGGCGCGACGCTGTGCCAGACGACCGCCACAGGAGCCGGCACCTGGGGGTGCGGCTTCGCCGCATCCACCGAGACGAGCGCCCGGGCGATCAGCATCGACCCGCAATCGGGCGGTCTCTCGGCGTACTCGGCGAGCCGCAGCATCCCCGTGTTCCTGGCCCCGCCGCCCGCTGACCCCGACGAGCCAGCTCCGCCCGCACCCAGCCTCCCCACCCTCGTGCAGTGGTTGCTGAACTTCGACGGCGACCTGATGAACCTGCGCCCCGGCGACACCTTCTCGGTGACGATCGAAGGGATGCCGCAGGGCTGGGTGATCGAGGTGGTCATGCACTCGACGCCGCGGAGTCTGGGCACTGCGATCGCGACCGGCGCACCGCAGACGCTGGAGTTCGCGGTGCCGGACGACGTCGAGGTGGGCCCACATCGCATCGAGGTCGTCGCCACGAGTCCGCTCGGGGTGACCTACACCCAAGACTTCGACGCCATGGTGGTCGAGATCAAGCCCGTCGACAAGGCGCTGGAGGTCGACGCCGACGAGACGAGCTCGACCGGCGGCGCGGGTGGCTCCGGCGGCTTGAGCGGAGCCGTCGACCGCGGTGACCCGGCCGCGCCGAGTGCCCTCACCGACTCCATCGCCCCCCTCTGGCGGATCATCGACAACCCGGTGACGATCGCGATCGCCGGAGGGCTCGCGCTCGCTCTGCTCTTCCTCGTGGCGCTGCCGACCGAGCTGCTCAACTCCTCGCTGTCGTCGAACACCTCCCGCCTCGGCCGCGTCTACGGCACGTTCGACCGGGCGATGACGCGCGCCCAGGACTGGCTCATCCGATTCACCCGGTCGCGCGCCATCACCGCAGGGTTGCTCGTGGTGCTGGTCGCGATCATCTACGGGTTCGTCGACCCGGGCTTCGGGTTCGACATCGTGTCGTTGCGCCTCGTCCTGTCGCTCGCGATCGCACTCTTCGTGCTCAGTTTCGTCGCGTCGTGGATCTCGGGAATCATCATCCGCCGCGCATGGGGCGCGATCGGCGTCGTCGCGATGCAGCCGACGATCATCCTGTTCGCCGTGATCGGCGTCATCGTCGCCCGCATCCTGGAGTTCTCCCCCGGCTTCCTGGTCGGCGTCGCGATCGGGCTCGAGTTGTTGCAGGCGAGCAAGCAGGTCACCGCGCGCGCAGTGTTCGTGCAGATCGGCGTCGTGACCGGCCTCGCGCTGGCCGCCTGGATCGTCTACTCGGTATTCACCCCCGGCAACGACTTCGTCGGGATGCTCGTCGACGACACGATGGTCGCCATCACCGCCGAGGGTCTGACGGGTGCGCTGATCGCCGTATTCCCCCTCAAGTTCCTCGACGGTCGCGAACTGTGGGAGGTCTCGAAACGCCTCTGGGCGGGAGCGTTCCTGCTGGTGGCCGTCGCCTTCGCGCTGCTCGTGCTGCCGACGGCCGTCGAAGGCACCGACGTCGCCGACTACGGGGTGTGGCTCATCGTCTTCGCGGTGTTCGGGGCCGTCTCGCTCGCGGTGTGGGTGATCTTCGTGCGAGCCGACAAGCGGGCAGCTAGCGACCGCGAAAGGGTCGACGCGTAGCCTCTGAAAAGGTGAGAGAAGTCTCACCTCCTGGAAACATTCACCACACCTGGTTGCGCCAAGATGTGGTCACCCCCGTTTCACCCGCGGAGCGCCTCTGCTTACCCGGATGCGCCCGCGTCCCCCGGCATTGCCAACCCGCATTGGATCCGACGTGCCAGAAATCAGAGTCTTCGCGCGACCCTTCATGGGTGCCCTCGCGCTCCTCCTCGTGGTGGCGGCCGCCACCCTCCTCGCGACCACCTCGAGCGCTCGTGCGGCCGTCTCGATCGCCGTGTCTCCGGGTTTGGTGCATCCCGACAGCGCCGTCACGATCTCCGGTTCTAAAGACCCCGCGGGCGAGGTGGCTGTCGCCCTCCGTCCGCCCGGGGCGACGTGGATCTCCCTCTCCTGCTCCGGCACCGGCGTCGGCTCCGCCGCGTGGTCGTGCGCGGCCCCCAGCGGGGAGCGCGCCTACGGCAATCACCAGATCCTGGTGACGGAGACCATCGACGGCGTCGCGTCGAGCACCACCGCGAAGTTCGAGGTCGTTCCGCACGCGGTGAGCGGCGTCGTGGCGCCGCCGCCTCCGAATCCCACCCCGTCGGTGACGCCGACGCCGACGCCGACGGTCACGCCGACGCCGACGCCGAGCGTCACGGCAACTCCCAGCCCGACGTCGTCCGCCAAGCCGACCCCGCCAGCGTCGAACGTGTCGCCGGCCCCCGACGCCGACCGCGACGAGGAGCTCGAAACCTTTGCCCTGCCGGATGCGACGCCCGCGCCGACTGCGACGCCCGTCTCGGTGAGCGGGCCCGTCGCCGCACCCGTCGCCGAAGAGCCGGAGGCGCCGACGGATCAGCGACCGGTGTCGTTCCTCGGCGGCGACCCGGCCGCGCCGAGCCCCCTCAGCGAGGCCGTGACGACCTTGCAGGACATCTTCCGTAACCCGCTGACGGTCGCGATGGCGGCGGGCATCGGCGGCCTGATCCTGCTGCTCGTCGCGATCCCCGCCAACATCCTGGATGCCACGATCGAGGCCAACTGGGACCGCATCCGCGCCCCGTTCACCCGACTGGTGCGGTTCGGCGACCGGGTGCGCGCCCTCACCGCGAAGCTGCCCAAGATCCCGATCCCAGCGGCGCCACTGGTGATCATCCTGTCCACCGTCGCCTTCGGCTTCTCGAGCCCCGACTTCGGGGTCGACGCGACGTCGCTGCGCATGACCCTGTCGCTCGCGCTCGGCCTCATCCTCGTAGTGCTCGTTCCCGCCGTGATCACTCGGATCGCCATGGGTCGGCGGTGGCACGTGCCCGCGCAGATCGTCGCGCGCCCCGGCGCCTTCGTGCTCGCGCTCCTCGGAGTCGTCGCGTCGCGCACCATCGGCTTCAGCCCCGGCATCCTCGTCGGTCTGGTGCTCGGACTCGAGCTGGCTCGCAGTGCGCGCGCCGAAGACCGCAACCGCGCCACCACGATCCGGCTCGCGTCGACACTCGGAATCGCACTCGCCGCTTGGGTCGGATACTCGGTCTTGTCGGGGCTCTTCGCCAGCGCGGCGCCCGACGTTCTCGGGCAGCTCACGCTCGAAACCCTCGGAGCCGCCGCCTCAGAGGGACTCGCGGGTGTCATGGTCGCGATCCTGCCGGTGACCTTCCTCGAGGGTCGCGAACTGTTCGACGATGCCAAGCGCCGGTGGGTCGCCCTCGCCCTGCCGACGGCGTTCACGTTCGCGCTCATCGTGCTGCCGTCGGTGACGACGTCGGAGGGCCCGCGGCAGCCGATCGCACTGTGGATCGGCGTGCTCGTGGTGTTCAGCCTCCTGGTCGCCGCGGTCTGGCTCACGTTCCGCATCATCAATCGCCGCGAGGAGCGCGCCGCGAGTGACGCGGAACGTAGTACAGAGCAACAGGTGGAGCCAACCGGATAATCTGGCGGGATGTCAGATTTACCCGACGACACGTCGCACGCCGACCGCAATTACGGCTTCAAGACCCGCGCCATCCACGCCGGCAACATCCCCGACGCGGTGAGCGGCGCCCGCGCGCTGCCGATCTACCAGTCGAGCGCGTTCGTCTTCGACGACACCGCGGATGCCGCCGCCCGCTTCGCGCTGCAGAAGTACGGCAACATCTACAGCCGGCTGGCGAACCCGACCGTCGCGTCCTTCGAGGAGCGCATCGCAAGCCTCGAGGGCGGCCTCGGCGCGGTCGCGACGGCATCCGGCCTGGGAGCCGAGTTCATCACCTTCGCCTCGCTCGCCGGCGCCGGTGATCACATCGTGTCGGCCGCGTCGCTGTACGGCGGCTCGGTCACGCAGCTCGACGTCACGCTGCGTCGTTTCGGCGTCGACACGACCTTCGTCGCCGGCACCAACCCCGAGGACTACGCCGCGGCGATCACCGACACGACGAAGCTGATCTTCACCGAGTCGGTCACCAACCCGTCGGGCGACATCGCCGACCTCGAGGGCCTCGCCGACGTCGCGCACGCGCATCACCTGCCGCTCATCGTCGACTCGACGGTCGCGACCCCCTACCTCAACCGCCCGATCGAGTGGGGGGCGGATGTCGTCATCCACTCGGCCACGAAGTTCCTGGGCGGTCACGGCACGACCCTCGGCGGCGTCGTCGTGGAGTCGGGCCGCTTCCACTGGGCGAACGAGCGCTTCCCGCTGTTCGACACCGAGGTGGCCCACTACGGCGGCCTGAACTGGCACGGCAACTTCGGCGAGTACGCCTTCCTGACCCGGCTGCGCGCCGAGCAGTTGCGCGACATCGGCCCGGCCCTCGCGCCGCACTCAGCGTGGCTGCTCGCGCTCGGCGTCGAGACTCTGCCGTACCGGATGCAGGCTCACGTCGACAACGCCCGCACGGTCGCCGAATGGCTGGATGCCGACCCGCGCATCGACTTCGTCAACTGGGCGGGGCTGCCACAGCATCCGCATTTCGACCGCGCCAAGAAGTACCTGCCGAAGGGGCCGGGCTCGGTGTTCTCGTTCGGCGTCAAGGGGGGCCGAGCCGCCGGCCAGACCTTCATCGAGAGCGTCAACCTCGCCTCGCACCTGGCGAACATCGGCGACGCGAAGACCCTCGTCATCCACCCCGGCTCGACGACGCACGCCCAGCTCTCGGAGCAGCAGCTGGTGGATGCCGGAGTGCAGCCGGGTCTGGTGCGCATCAGCGTCGGCATCGAGGATGTCGAAGACATCATCGCCGACCTCGACCAAGCGCTCGCCGCGGCCGTGAAGGGATAATCGGGATATGAGCACCGCAACGGCAGACGTCGACCTCGAGACCGTTCACCTGACGAACGGGCTCACGTGCGAGATCCCGGCGTCCTCGCCGCTCGCGAAGCTGCTGAAGAGCAAGCGCACCTGGGTCGGACCGTCGGCGCAGGACCGGCTGAAGATCCTGCAGAAGGCCAAGACCGTCGCGATCGTCGGCGCCTCGCCCAACCCAGCGCGCTCGTCGTACTTCGTCGCCACCTACCTCAAGCAGTCCAGCGACTACGAGCTGTACTTCGTCAACCCGAACGCCGACGAGATCCTCGGCCAGAAGGTCTACAAGTCGCTCGCCGACCTGCCGGTCGTACCCGACATCGTCGACGTGTTCCGCAAGGGCAGCGACATCCCTTCGGTCATTGACGACGTCGTCGCGATCGGCGCGAAGACCATCTGGGTGCAGCTCGGCATCTGGAACGAGGAGGCGGCGTACTACGGCGAGTCGAAGGGGCTCACCGTCGTCATGGACCGCTGCATCAAGGTCGAGCACGCCCGCTTCCACGGCGGCCTACACCTGCTCGGCTTCGACACCGGCCAGATCACCTCCCGCAAGACCCTGCGCTGACGCACCTGTCTATCGGCTGACCCCGCGTCCATCCGCGACTTTTCGCGCGGATCGACGCTCCGGCGCGACGAAAAGTCGCGGATGACGGAGTGTGACAGGTCATCGTGCCCACCGAGGGATGCGCAGCTACCGTCAAACACATGGCCACCACACTCCCGTCTCCGCTCGTCTCCACCCAGTGGCTCGCCGACCACTTGGGTGCCGACGACCTCGTCGTCGTGGATGCGTCGGTCGTCTCGTTTACGCAGCCGAACGGCAAACCGGGCAGACTCAGCGGTCACGAGCAGTACATCGTCGACGGCCATATCCCGGGGGCGCTGTTCGCCGACCTGATCGACGAGTTCTCCGACCCCGACGGCCGATTCCCGTACACGCGACCCGACTCGGCCCGATTCGCGGTGGCCGCGGGCGCCCTCGGAATCGGCCCGGAGACGACGGTCGTGGTCTACGACACCGGGTTCGGCCAGTTCGCGTCCCGTCTGTGGTGGCTGTTCCGCGCGTTCGGCCACGACAGCGCAGCCGTCCTCGACGGCGGGCTGACCGCGTGGATCGCCGACGATCGGCCCACGGAGCGCGGGCACGTGGAGCCGTCGCCGGCGACTTTCGTCGCGATCGAGCGGCCGGATGCCTGGGTGGACAAGGCCTTCGTCGAGCGTGTCGTCCGCGGCGAGGAGCACGCCTCGCTGGTCTGCGCGCTCTCCGCGAAAGAGATCGACGGCAGAGGTCGGCCCGGCCACATCCCGGGTTCCAGCGCCGTGGCACTGACACGACTCGTCGACCGCCAGGCGCGAACCACCCTCGCGGAAGACCAGCTTCGGGACGCACTCGCCCCCGCGCTCGGCGCACCTCGCGTCGTGGTGTACTGCAGCGGCGGCATCGCGGCGGCCACGGCGGCGCTGCAGCTCGTGCGGCTCGGCGAGACCCACGTCGCCATCTACGACGGGTCGCTCAACGAGTGGGCGGCTGACCCGGACGCGCCCCTGGTGACGACGGGAAGCGGCGCGCTGGTTTAGCGGGTCTCGACACGCGCGTCGTTTCGCTGTGCGCTACTCGACCAGCGATGTCGTCTCAGCTGATCTCGTTGAGGAGGCCGTTGTCGATGACCGGTGAATCGATGCCCTCGCCGGTGCTCACGACGTTCTCGTTGCCGTTGACGACGACGGTGCCGATGGTCGTGTCGACGACGACGGTGTTCTGTTCGCCGCGGATCGTCAGGTCGTCGATGCTGATCGCCGAAATGTCGGCACGCTGACCCTGCAGGTCGACCTTGCCGAGCATCTCGCCCACGATGTCGACGCCGTCACCGCGGATGACGAGGCTCGCGATCGAGGAGACCGTGAGGTCGATGCCGCCGCCCTCGAGCGTGACGGTGCCGCACTCTCCCAGCACGTAGTTGCCGGGACGGTCGATGAGCACGTCGTCGCAGTCGAACTGTTCGACCGGCTCGGCCGGGCTCGATTCGGTGGGTTGCGGGGTGGCCTCTGTCGCTGTCGGAGAGGGGGCAGCGGTGCCGTCGTCGCTGAGGAAGTCGCTCGTGCAGCCGGCGAGCAGCAGGCTCGCGACCGCAATGCCCACCAGTGCGACAGGAGTCCCAAGCACACGCATCATGAAGCGAGCCTATCCGCGAGCGCGGCCGCGTCGGTGAGCGGCAGGTCGCAGACGAAGTGTTCGCAGAGGTACGCGGTGTCGAGGCCCTCACGGCTCGTCCGCGCATCGAAGAGCCCGAAGCCCTCCGCCGCGAAGGTTGCCGCCTGCTCGTCGGTGACGATCGCGAGCACGCGGGTCGGCCCGCCCCAGCCTCGCGCCACGTCGGCGAGCGCCGTGTCTCCGGGCCCGACAACGACGAGCTGGGCGACCGCACGACCCAGGCGCACCGCGACGCTGAGCGCACCACCGAACGACAGCGGCTGCGCGGATGCCGACGCGAGCGCGGGCGCGATCGCCCGTTCCGCGATCCGCCGATGGGCGTCGTCGCCGCTGAGCGCCGCGAGCAGCAGGGCCGCATCGGCGAGCAGCGCGCGCCCCGACGGTGTCGCCCCGTCGGAGATCTCCGGGGGCAGAGCGAGGCCGCGCGCCGCCAGTACCGGGTCTGCCCCCGACGGTGCCGCGATGTGGTCGCCATCCACGCACGACTCGATCAGGTCTCGAGCCACCGTGGCGTAGCGCGGTTCCCCGGCGGCGAGGGCCAGTCGCGCGAGCCCCCCGGCGAACCCGCCGTAGTCCTCGAGAGTCGCCACCGCATCCGACACCCGGCCGTCGAGCGATGCCCGGCGCAGCGGCGCAACGGACCCGTGCACGGCCAGCACGGCATCCGCGACCTCGCGCGCCGCGGCGATCCACTCGCGGTTCCCGAACCGTACCCCGGCGTCGGCCAGCGCGCCGATCGCCAGCCCGTTGAGCCCGGTCAGCACCTTGGCGTCGAGCGGGGGCGGCGGCTGGGTGCTGCGGGCCGCGGCGTCGAGTGCGTAGTAGCCGCCCTCGTCGCGCACCCCGTCGATCTCGCTCTCGCTGTCCTGCCCCGACGCGAAGCCGCCCGGCAACCGCAGCACGCCGAGCAGGAACTCCGCGATGCCGGTTGCCGTCGCTTCGTCGCCCACCGCGGCGTAGCACGCCAACAACTGGGCGTTGTCGGTCAGCATCCGTTCGTAGTGCGGCTCGCTCCAGTCGCGATGCACGGCATACCGGAAGAAGCCGCCCTCGACCGCGTCGCGCAGCGGGGATGCCGCCATGCGTGCCAGCGTGCGTTCCGCGAGCGCTCGGGCCGGCTCACCGCCATGCTCGAGCAGAAAGGCGAGCGCTGGCGTCGTCGGAAACTTGGGCGCTGTACCGAATCCGCCGAACTCCCGGTCTTCCGCCGCCAGGAGGCCGCCGACGGCGTCGTCGAGGGCGGCGGGTGGCAGGCCGTCGAGCTCGGTGACGGGGCGGTCGGCGGTCAGCGCCGCGACCAGGGCGGTCGCCGTCTGCTCGACGTCGTCGCGGCGCTGCGTCCACGCGTCGGTGATCGCGTCGAGCACCTCACGAAAGGCCGGCATACCCTGCACGGGTCGCGGCGGAAAGTAGGTGCCGGCGTAGAAGGCCGCGCCCGCCGGGGTGGTGAACACCGTGAGCGGCCAGCCGAGCGACGGGGTGAACGCGCTCGCCGCCGCGAGATAGGCGGCATCCACATCGGGATGCTCCTCGCGATCGACCTTGATGGCGACGAATCCGGCCGCCAGCTGGGCCGCCACCTCGGGGTCGGAGAAGCTCTCGCGCGCCATCACGTGACACCAGTGGCAGGTCGCGTAGCCGATCGAGATGAGCACCGGCACATCGCGCCGCGCGGCCTCGGCGAAGGCCTCCTCGCTCCACGGCCACCAGTCGACCGGGTTGCCGGCGTGCGAGCGCAGGTACGGGCTCGTCGAGTCGGCGAGCCTGCTGCCGGTCATCGCTCTAGAACGTCGCCGTCTCGGGGTTCGATCCCACACGGTTGCCCGCGTCGAGCGCGTCGATCGCCGCCAGCTCATCCGCGGTCAACTCGAAGCCGAAGACGTCGAAGTTCTCCCGCATCCGCTCGGCCGAGTTCGACTTCGGGAACACGATGATGCCGCTCTGCAGGTGCCAGCGGATGACCACCTGGGCCGGGGTCACCCCATGCGCCGCAGCGATCCGGGTGATCGCGGGCATCCCGAGCAGGTCGTACTTGCCCTGCCCCAGCGGACCCCACGACTCGATCGCGATGCCGTGTTCAGCGCCGAACGCGCGCAGTTCGCGCTGCTGGAATGTCGGGTGCAGTTCGAGTTGGTCGACCGCGGGAACGGTCGACGACCCGGCGATGATCGTGTCGAGGTGCGGAATGTGGAAGTTCGAGACGCCGATGCTCGTCGCCTTGCCGTCATCCCGGATCTGCTCCATCGCCAACCACGTCTCGAGGTATCGGTCGAGATCCGGGCGCGGCCAGTGGATCAGGTAGAGGTTGACGCTGTCGAGCCCGAGCTTGTCGAGACTGAGGTCGATCGCGTCGAACGCCGACTGGGTGCCCTGATCGGAGTTCCACAGCTTCGTGGTGATGAACAGCTCTTCGCGCGGAACGCCCGATGCCGCGATCGCGCGACCCACGCCGACCTCATTGCCGTAGACCGCCGCGGTGTCGATGTGCCGGTAGCCGGCTGCGAGGGCGTCGGAGACGATGCGCTCGGTCTCGTCGGGATCGACCTTGAATACTCCGAATCCGAGCTGAGGGATGTCGTGGCCGTCATTGAGTTTCAGGGTGGGGATCGTCGTAGTCATCCCTCCCATCCTGCCACCGACGCCTCAGCGCGGGCTGGGTCCGGTCGCCGCGGGACGGTCGGGATGTTGCGACCACTGGCTCCACGAGCCCGGGTACAGAGCCGGCTCGAAGCCCGCGAGCGTGAGGGCGAGCACCTGGTGGGCCGCCACCACGCCGGAGCCGCAGTAGGTCGCCACCGGAGCCCCGGGGTCGGCACCCAGCCCGAGGAACCGCGCCCGCAGCTGCTCGGCCGGCAGGAAGCGCCCGTCGGCGTCGAGATTCGCGGCGGATGGCGCACTCACCGCTCCGGGGATGTGGCCCGCCCGGGGATCGACGGGCTCCTGTTCGCCGCGGTACCGTTCGGCGGCCCGCGCGTCGAAGAGGGTGCCGAGGTCGGGGAAACGGGCGGCGTCGTCGATGCCGATCACGGGCATGACGCCGCGTCGCAGCCGCACGTCGCCCGGGCGCGGCACGACCTCGCCCGTCTCGAGCGGGTAGCCCTCCGCGCGCCACGCCCCGAGCCCGCCGTCGAGAACGCGCACGTCGTCGAGCCCGCCGTCGCGCAGCATCCACCAGGCTCGAGCGGCCGACATGCTGCCGAGGTCGTCGTAGACGACGACAGTGCGATCGTTGCGCAGGCCCCACCGTCGAGCGGCGGTCTGCAGAACACCGGCCGGGGGCAACGGATGCCGACCCTCGGTGGCGGGGCGGGAGTGGTCGGCGAGCTCGGTGTCGAGGTCGACGTAGACGGCGCCCGGGATGTGGCCGGCGAGGTAGTCAGGGCGCCCATCCGGCTGGTCGAGCCGCCACCGCACGTCGAGGATGCTGACGGCACCGAGCACCCCGTTGAGGTCGTGGGCGGTGATCAGGTGTGGCGTCGCGGTCATGGTGTTCCAGGGTAGGCGTCCCGCCCAGGGTTGACACCGCGGGATCTTGCGGCTAACGTACAACCAAATGGTTGTAGATATTGAGTTGAGCGACGCCGAGGTCGACCGCATCTTCCACGCCCTCGCCGATGCGACGCGGCGAGACATCGTGCGGCGCACCCTTGTCGGCGAGGCATCCGTCAGCGAACTCGCGGGTGCATACGCGATGTCGTTCGCCGCCGTACAGAAGCACGTCGCCGTTCTAGAAGGAGCCGGACTGGTGACGAAGGAGGCCCGCGGCCGCGAGCGCATCGTGCGCGCCGACGCGACCACCATCGCTCGCGCCCGCACCCTGCTCGACGGCTACGCCGAACTCTGGCGCGGGCGCATCGACCGGCTCGACGCCGTTCTCGCCGACGACGACTGACCCACCGCGACTGACCACCACTACCGAGAAGAAGGATGAAGTCATGCCCGTGACCAACGTCACCACCGACCCCGAGGCCCTGACTCTGACCGTCGAAGCCGAATTCCCCGTGTCGGCCAGCCGGCTCTGGAACGCCTTCGCTGACCCGCGTCGCCTCGAGCGCTTTTGGGGCCCACCCGGATACCCGGCGACGTTCGGCGAGTACGACCTCCGGCCCGGCGGCTCGGCGCGATACCGGATGACCGGCCCCGACGGCGAGAACCACCACGCCGCGTGGACGTTCACCACGGTCGACGCCCCGCACTCGATCGAGGTCGTCGACAGCTTCACCGATGCCGACGGGAAGATCGACGCTGGCATGCCGACCAACCGCACGACGATGAGCTTCGAGGAGACCGACGGCGGATCGCGACTCAAGGTCGTCTCTCGCTTCGACAGCACCGCCGATCTCGAGAAGCTCGTCGCGATGGGCATGGTCGAAGGGTTCCGCGAAGCGCTGTCGCAGCTCGACGTCGTGCTCGCCGACCTGCGCGACTACGCGCTCGGCAAGGGCACGCAGGTCGAGGTGCTCGACGACCAGCACGTGCGCATCACGCGGGCGTTCGAGGCGCCGCTGCACCTCATCTGGCGGGCCCACACCGAGCCGGAGCTGATGAAGCGCTGGCTGCTCGGCCCCGACGGCTGGAAGCTGACCGTCTGCGAGGTCGACAACAGGCCGGGCGGTGCCTACCGCTACTTCTGGGAGCCCATCGATGGCGGCGAAGGCTTCGGTTTCGACGGCGAAACCCTCGTGTTCGAGCCGGAACGCCGCATCGTCACCACCGAGCGGATGACCGGCGCCGACTTCCCGGCGACGACGAACGACCTGTCCTTCGCCGAAGAGGACGGCGTGACGCTGCTGACCCTCTACATCACGTACGCCGACGCTGTTCAGCGCGACGCCATCCTCGCCACCGGCATGACCGACGGCATGGAGGCCAGCTACGCCCGACTGGAGCAAGAACTCGTCACCACGGGCTGATCACCGGCGGCGGGAGCCATAAGCTGAACGGCTCATGTCTCCCGCCGCCCTTGCGATCACCTACCCGCCCGAGCTGCCCGTCAGCCAGGTGCGGGACGAGATCGCGCACGTCATCGCGGCGAACCAGGTGGTGATCGTCGCGGGCGAGACCGGCTCGGGCAAGACCACCCAGTTGCCCAAGATCTGCCTCGAGCTCGGGCGCGAAAAGATCGGCCACACCCAGCCGCGGCGCATCGCCGCCCGGTCGGTGGCCGAGCGCATCGCATCCGAACTCGGAGTCGAGCTCGGCGGCATCGTCGGCTATCAGGTGCGCTTCGACGACCGGTCGGCCCGCGACACCCGCGTGAAGCTGATGACCGACGGGGTGCTGCTCGCCGAGCTGCAGCGCGACCGCGACCTCAGGCGCTACGACACGATCATCATCGACGAGGCCCACGAGCGGTCGCTGACGATCGACTTCCTGCTCGGCTACCTCGCCCAGCTCCTCCCCCTCCGCCCCGACCTCAAGGTGATCGTCACCTCCGCGACGATCGACCCCGAGTCGTTCGCCCGCCACTTCGCCGCCGCCGACGGCACCCCCGCCCCGATCGTCGAGGTGAGCGGCCGCACCTACCCCGTCGAGATCCGCTACCGCCCGCTCGTGTCCGAACGCATGGACGACGAAGAGGGCGAGCCGGTCGAAGATCTCGACTACCTCCAGGGCATCGCGGCCGCCCTCGACGAACTGGCGCGGGAGCCCGAGGGCGACGTGCTCGTGTTCCTGTCGGGTGAGGCCGAGATCCGCGACGCTCAGGATGCGTTGAGCAGCCGCCCGCACACCGAGGTCGTGCCGCTCTACGGCCGCCTCAGCAGCGCCGAGCAGCACCGCGTGTTCGACACCAAGCGCGCCCCCGGCATCCGTCGTCGCGTCGTGCTGGCCACCAACGTCGCCGAGACGAGCCTCACGGTGCCGGGCATCAAGTACGTGGTGGATGCCGGCACCGCCCGCATCTCGCGGTACAGCCCGCGCTCCAAGGTGCAGCGGCTGCCGATCGAGGCGATCAGCCAGGCCTCCGCGAACCAGCGCTCGGGGCGCGCGGGCCGCACGAGCGACGGCATCGCGATCCGGCTGTACGCCGAAGACGACTACGCGAAGCGGCCCGAGTACACCGACCCCGAGATCCTGCGCACCGACCTCGCCGCCGTCATCCTGCAGATGATGGCGCTCGGTCTCGGCGACATCCTCGCCTTCCCGTTCCTGCAGCCGCCCGACAAGCGCGGCGTGCGCGACGGTCTCGACCTGCTCGCCGAACTCGGTGCGACCGACGGCGGGCGGCTGTCGAAGACCGGGCGGATGCTGACGCAGCTGCCGGTGGATGTGCGGTTCGCGCGGATGCTGGTCGAGGCGAAGCAGCACGGGGTGGTGCGCGAGGTGGCGGCGATCGTCGCGGGGCTGAGCATCCAGGACCCGCGCGAGCGCCCCCTCGAGAAGCGCGCGCAGGCCGACCAGCAGCACGCCCGCTTCGTGGATCCGACGAGTGACTTCGTGACGCTGCTCAACCTCTGGAACCATCTGGAGAAGGAGCAGAAGGAGCGGTCGAGCAGCGCGTTCCGGCGCATGTGCAAGGCCGAGTACCTCAACTACCTGCGGGTGCGGGAGTGGCACGACCTGTATCGCCAGATCGTGCGGGCCGCGAAGCCGCTCGGGCTGACGCCCGGCGACCCGTCGACAGACGCCGACAGCATCCATCGCTCGATGCTCGCCGGCCTCCTCAGCCGCCTCGGGATGCGCGATCGCCGATCTCCTGGGGAGAAGGGGCAGCGCGACTACCTCGGGGCTCGGGGGCAGCGGTTCCAGATCTTCCCCGGGTCGGCGCTCGCGAAGAAGAACCCCGAGTTCGTGATGGCCGCGGAACTTGTCGAGACCAGCCGGCTGTTCGCCCGCACTGTCGCGGCGATCGATCCCGCCTGGGCTGAGAAGCTCGCGGGCGACCTCGCGAAGCGGTCGTACTCCGAGCCGCACTGGGCGAAGAAGCAGGGATCTGCCGTTGCGTTCGAGCGGGTGACGCTGTTCGGGCTGCCGATCGTCGCGCGTCGCACGGTGCAGCTCGGCCGCATCGATCCGGTCGAGGCGCGCGAACTGTTCCTGCGGCACGCGTTGATCGAGGGCGACTGGCCGTTCGTGATCCGCGGCAACGGGCTCTACGACTTCGACCGCGCCAACCGGGCGCTGCGGGCCGAGCTCGCGGAAGTCGAGGAGCGCACCCGCCGCCGCGACATCCTGGTCGACGACGAAGCGGTGATCGAGTTCTACGACGCCCGCATCCCGCGTGAGATCACCGATGTGCGCGCGTTCGAGCGCTGGTGGAAGGATGCCCGCGTCAGCGATCCCGCGCTGTTGACGATGACCCGCGCCGATCTCCTCGACGAAGACGACGACGCACTCGATCCCGCCGCCTTCCCCGACCACCTCGGCGACTTCACGTTGCGCTACCGCTTCGAGCCGGGCCACCCCGAGGACGGCGTCACCGTCGAGCTGCCCGTGGAACGCCTCGCCACCGTCGACGGCGCCCCGTTCGAGTGGCTCGTGCCGGGCCTTCGCGAAGAGCTGGTCACCGCGCTGCTGAAGGCGCTGCCGAAGGCGATCCGCAAGAACGTTGTTCCGGCCGCCGACTGGGCGCGGCGTCTGCTCCCCACCCTGAATCCCGACGAGCCGCTGTTGCCCGCGCTCTCCGCCGCAATCCGCGCCGCCACGCACACGGTGCTCGATCCCGCTGCTTTCGAGCTCGACCGGGTGCCGGCGAACCTGCGGATGACGTATGCGGCGGTCGATCGCAGCGGCAAGCGCCTCGGTACCTCGAAGTCGTTGAGCGACCTGCGCGACCGCTTCGCCGAGAAGACCCGCGCGACGGTCGCCGCCGTGACCGCGCGGGCCACTCCGGGCCGCGAACTCGAACGCGCCGGTCTCACGGTTTGGGATGTCGGCACCCTCCCCGAAATCGTGGAGGCCGGAGGCGTGCGCGGCTACCCGGCTCTGATCGACCAGGGCGCGAGCGTCGCGGTGAAGGTGTTCGCCACGGACGACGACGCGAAGGTGGCCCACTCGCGCGGCGTGCTGCGGCTTCTCGCCCTCACCGTGCCGAGCCCCGTCAGCTACGTGCGCGATCACCTGACGGCGGCCGAGAAGCTCGCCCTCGCCGCGAGCCCCTACCCCTCGACAGCCGCGCTGTGGGACGACGCACTGCTCGCCACCCTCGCCGCCGCGGTCGATAACCGCTCGCCACGCGACCAGGCCGCCTTCGACGCCCTGCGCGCCGAGGTCTCGGCAGGACTCGTCGACGCCCTGTTCGACACCGTGGCGCTGATCGCGAAGGTGCTCACCGCGGCGCGCGAGGTCGATCGGGCGATCTCGGCGGCATCCTCTCTCGCCTTCATCGGGCCACTCAGCGACACCCGCGGCCAGCTCGCCGCGCTCGTGCATCCCGGGTTCGCCGGTCTCGCCGGTCTCGCGCGCCTGCGCCGCATGCCGGTGTATCTCGCCGGACTGCTGCACCGCATCGCCCGGCTCGCCGACAACCCCGGCCGCGACCGCGCGTGGCAGACCGAGGTCGAGCAGGCGACGACGCTCTACCTCGACGCCGGCGGTTCCCTGCCGCTCACACCCGACACCCCAGCCCGGCTCGCCGAGGTGCGCTGGATGCTCGAAGAGTTGCGGCTCTCGCTCTTCGCGCAGCACCTCGGGGCCGCCGGCCCGGTGTCGGTGCAACGCATCCGCAAGGCGCTCGCCTGACGACGGATGGAGTCTGAGGCGTAGGACGCGACGATCTCGAAACTATTCTGCAGGATTGCCTCCCACGGGCAGGATGGAGAGGTGACCGTGCAGAATCCCTGGCGTACCCTCGCGAGCGAGGTCCGATACGACAATCCCTGGATCACGGTCGTCCACCACGATGTGCTCGGGCCCGACGGCAACCCGGGCATCTACGGCACCGTTCACTTCAAGGCGGTCGCGCTCGGCGTGGTCGCGCTCGACGCCGAGGACCGGGTCCACCTGATCGGCCAGTGGCGCTACCCGTTGGATCGCTACTCCTGGGAGCTGCCGCAGGGTGGCGGCGACCCGGCAATCGACCCGCTACTCGGTATCCAGCGTGAGCTCCGTGAAGAGGCTGGACTTGAAGCACGCGACTGGCGTGAGATCCTGCGACTCGACCTGTCAAATTCGGTCACCGACGAGCTCGCGATCATCTGGCTCGCGACCGGCCTCACGGTCGGCGAGCCCGAGCCAGAGGGTACAGAACAGCTGGTGCGCCGTGTGGTGCCGTTCGATGAAGCGCTTGAGATGTGTCTGGACGGCGGGATCACCGACGCCATCACGGTTGCCGCCCTCTTGCGCGTCAAGTTGCTCCGCGACACCGACGCCCGCTGACCCGACCCGCGCCTACGGACGAATCTCGGGCGCGCTGCCATCCGAAAATCGCAGCACCGAAAAGTGGCGACGATCGAGCGTGACCACGGTCTTCGTGCGATACGCCCGGGCGAGTACGAGATTGGACGCGTCGGCCACTCCGATCGGCTGGTCGGCGTAGCGCTCGACGATCTCGAGTGCCTCGGCCACCCGATCCGCCGACATCTCGGCGAGGTGCCACGCTCCCGACGACAGTTCGCGAAGCACCGCATGCTCGGCGGCACTCCCGTGCCGCGTGAGAACGAGGTAGTCGACTTCCGCGACGACATAGGGTGACACGACAAGCGACTCGTTCGCCGACTCGATGATCGCCGTCACCGCGGTGTGCGACGGCTCACTCCGGTCGAAGTAGGCGAGCAGCGCACTCGTGTCGACGATCACGCCCCGAACCCGTTGAGCAATTCATCGGCCCGCTCCGCAATCGGCTCGCGTCCGGCGAAGAGGGCGCCCTGCGGTCGACGTGCAACGCCCGAGACCGCGTGCTTGATCGCGTCGCGAATGACTTCGGCCTCCGAGGTGCCCCGGCGACCGGCTTCGGCCTCGAGCGCGCGCTTGAGATCGTCCGGCAGATAGACCGTTGTCTTCGTCATGCCATACATGCTGCCATACGTCTCATCGAGACGACCGGTTACTCCGACTTCTTCGCCCCCGAGGCGGAGGCGTTGGATTCGTACGAGGTGTTCGTCGACTCGAAGAAGTTCACCAGTTGCAGGGTGTCGTTGGCCGTCGCCATCCATTTCGCGGGGTTGGTGACGTTGTACTCCGGGTCGAACCCGAGCTCTTCGAGCCGCCGGTCGGCCAGGTACTTCACGTACTGGTTGATGTAGTTGGCGTTGAGGCCGAGGATGCCGTTCGGCAGCAGGTCGCGGTTGTACTGCTCCTCCATCTCGACGGCGTCGAGGATCATCTGGCGGATCTCGTTCGCGAATTCCGGCGTCTGCAGGTCGGGGTTCTCGTCGAGTACCGTGAGGATGAGGTTGATGCCGAACTTCAGGTGCAGGCTCTCGTCGCGCACGACCCAGTCCATGAGCGACCCGAAGTTGCGCAGCAGGTTGCGCTGCCGGAACGACAGAGCGACCATGAAGCCCGAGTAGAACCAGATGCCCTCGAGGATGACGTTGTAGGCGACGAGGTTGCGGATGAAGTCCTGCTTGCCCGCCGTCGTCGTGATGTCGAGGGTCTCCTCGGTCATGCGGCGGATGAACGAGACCTCGAACTCCTCCTTGCGCGCCATCGACGGCACGTCGACGTGCGCGTTGTAGGCCTCGTTGCGGTCGATCGGGAACGTCTCGAGCACGTACTCGAACGACATGCAGTGGTTCGCCTCCTCCCACATCTGCTTCGCGAGGTAGAGGTGCGCCTCGGGAGCGTTGATATAGGGGTAGACCCCGAACGCGAGCGCCTTGTTGACGAGCAACTCGTTGGGGTTGAAGTACGACATGAGGAACGTGATCGCGTGGCGTTCCTCATCCGTCATCTTCTTGAAGTCGGCGATGTCTTCGCCCAACTGGATCTCGTTGGGGAACCAGGTGTTGGCGACCGCCTGGTCGTACAGGTCCATCGCCCACTGGTAGGTGACGGGCTTCAACAGAAGCCCTTCCTTGATCCCGGTGCCGAGAATTCCCATGTCTGCTTCACTTCCTTCGTCTATCCGCGACTTTTCGCGCGGATGGACCCTCGTTGTCTACGAAAAGTCGCGGATGGACCGCCCAGGCTCCGTTACTGGCAGCTCTCGCACTGCAGGTCGTCCATCGGATCGACCGGCACCGCGTAGTCGCCGACGGCGTCGACCGCGACGGCCGCGTAGGTGTCGAATGGCCCGGTCATTTGAGGCCCCCGAACCCGCGCCGCGCCGGCGCCGACGTGGTCGCCGTTGCCGCAACACCCTCTGTGGGGGTTTCCGCCTTCTGCGGGATGTCTTCACTCTTGTTGACCTTGACGGTCGACTGCTCGGCCGTGTGCCGCGGCTTCATGTGCAGGTAGTACGTCGTCTTCACGCCGCGCTCCCAGGCCGCGTAGTAGATGTCCATCATGTCGCCGAGGTCGCGCGTCTCGAGGTACATGTTGCGGCTGATCGACTGGTCGATCCACTTCTGCGCCCGCGCCGCGACCTCGAGGAACGAGTAGGGCGAGAGCTGGAACGACGTCTTGTAGACCGCCTTCAGGTCATCCGGCACCGCGTCGATGTTCTGGATGTCGCCTTGGCTGCGCAGGATCGGCTCACGCACCGAATCCCACAGTCCGCGCGCCTGCAGCGCCTCGACGAGGTTGCGGTTCACCTCGAGGAACTTGCCATTGCTCGTCGCGCGGCTGAAGATCTGCGAGAACTGCGGGTCGAGACCGGGCGTGGTGCCCGCGACGAGACCGATGGATGCCGTCGGCGCGATCGCCATCAGGGTCGCGTTGCGCATGCCGCCCTTGACCTTCGCGCGCAGGGCGTCCCAATCGAGGCGGGTCTTTCGGTTGACCTTGATCTCGATGCCGCGATCCTTCTCCGTCAGCGCGATCGAGTCGAACGGCACGAGGCCCTGCGACCAGCGCGACCCGGCGAAGTTGTTGTACGAGCCGCGCTCGCGGGCGAGGTCGGCCGACTCGTCGATCGCCGCGTACGAGACGTGCTCCATGATCTCGTCCATGAGGTCGTACGCCTCTTCGGACTCGTACGAGAAGCCCAGCTTCTCGACGACATCCGTGAAGCCCATGACGCCCAGGCCGATCGCCCGGTTCTGCTGGTTGGCGTGGTCGGCCTCCGCCACCGACGACTCGGTGATGTCGATGAGGTTGTCGAGCTGCCGCACGGCGCTGCGGGCGCTCGCCTCGACGAGATCCCAGTCGAAACCGAGCCCCCCGTTGCCCTCTTTATCGGGCGCAGTGAGCTTGAGGTGCGTCGACAGGTTGATCGAGGCCAGGTTGCAGACCGAGATGTTCTCTTCGTCCTGCGGAAGGCAGATCTCGGTGCAGAGGTTACTGAGGTGGATCGTGCCCGTGTTGTTGTTGAGGGCACGGTTGTTGATCGTGTCCTTCCAGGTCAACCACGGGTGGCTGGTGGTCTGCAGCGAGATCAGGATCGCCTTGAACTGCTCGCGGGCGCCGATCTTCTTGAACATGCCGAGCTCGCCGGCTTCGGCCATCACGACGTACTCCGCGTAGCGCTTCGAGAACGCGGCGCCGTAGAGCTCGTTGAGGTCGCTGACCTCGAGCGGGTCGAACAGGTACCAGTCGTCGTCGTTCTGCACGCGCTTCATGAACTCGTCGGAAATCCACACCGCGGTGTTGGCGGTGCGGGTGCGCCGGTACGGGTCGCCGGAGTTCTGGCGCAGGTCGAGGAACTCGGGGAAGTCGAGGTGCCAGTTCTCCATGTAGAAGCACAGCGCGCCGAACTTCTTGCCACCGCGGCTGACCGCGCGCAGCACCGAGTCGATCGTGTGCATGAAGGGGATCGGGCCGGTGCTCGTGGTGTTGTTCGAGCGGATGGGCGATCCCTGCGCGCGCAGCTTGGTGACCGAGAGGCCGATGCCGCCGGTGCCCTTGGTGAGCCACATGACGTCGCGCACGCCCTTGGCGATGCTCTCGATGTCGTCCTGCATCTCCATGACGAAGCAGTTGGAGAGCTGCGGGAACGCGGTGCCCGCGTTGACCAGGGTCGAGCCGGCGGCGACGTACTCGAGCTTCGACATCTTGTCGTAGAAGCCGATCGCGACGGTGGTGGGGTCGGCCTCGTTGAGCGAGAGGCCCATTGCGATGCGCATCCAGAAGAACTGCGGAACCTCGAGCGGCTCGCCGTTGCGGGCCTTGATGCCGTAGCGGTTGTTGAGCGTGACAACGCCGATGTACTTGAGCAGTTCGTCGCGGCTCGGCTCGAGGGCGGCCGCGAGCCGGTCGAGGTCGAACAGGTCGGGGAAGCGCGGGTCGAGCAGCTTCTCTTCGACACCCCGGATGACGCTCGCGCGGAAGTACTGCGCGTGGAGCGCCTTCAGCTCCGCGGCGGTCTGGTAGTCGCCGAGCACGCTCTTGTAGATCGTCTTCAGCAGCAGGCGGGCGGCGACGGTGTCGAACTGCGGGTCGTCCTTGACGTTCTGGAGGGCGACCTGGATGACGGCCTCGTCGAGCTGCTGCGTGGTGATGCCGTCGAACAGGGTGAGCTCGAGCTCCGATGCGATCTGCGTCACCCAGGTGATGTTCTCGTCAAGGCCGGCACTCGCGTGTTCGATCGCGAGGTTGATCTTGTTCGCGTCGTAGGGCTCCCGCTCTCCGCTGCGCTTGACGACCGTGATGCTCACGTACTCTGCTCCTCCTGTGCCTCATCGGCACGTCCCCGTTGCGCGACCTCGTGAGTCGCCGAAATCCTTCAAAAACGACCGCTTCCCGGCCGTGTGACCCCTCCCCCTGGCCGGGAGGTTTGATCACTATATATCCGGGTACTGACATGTGCACCACCACTACATCTAGTGGGCGTGTCGTCCACAGATTGTGGATAAGTCCGCGGACTTCTCCACAGTTTCCACAAGCTACCCGGCCCTTCCGACACCCTCACCAGAGCCTCTGAGAGATGTAGTGTTGGTCGGCTGTGAAGACGTACGCCGAGCTGTTGCGCCACCCGGGGATCGCCCGGCTGCTCTTCGCGCAATTGGTGGCGCGCTTCCCCGGCGGGATGCTCTCGCTCGGCCTTCTCATCCACGTCGAGGGCATCTTCAACTCGTACGGCGTGGCCGGCCTGGTGCTGGCGAGCCTGAGCATCGGCCAGGCGGTCGCCGGTCCGCTCACCAGCCGCTGGATGGGGGCCTGGGCGATGCGCCCCGTGCTCATCCTCACCGGCTCCGTCTGCGCTGCTGCGCTCGCCGTGCTGGCGTTCGCGCCGCTGTCGATCCCGGGGTTCATGGCGGTCGCGCTCGTGGGCGGCCTGAGCTATCCGCCCATCCAGCCGGCGGTGCGCACGATCTACCCGAAGGTCGTCAACAGTCGGCAGCTCACGCCGCTGTTCTCCCTCGACGCGAGCGCCCAGGAGATCATCTGGATCGCGGGCCCGGTGATCGTCACTTTCGTGGCGACGCAGGTGTCGTCGACAGCGGGCATCCTCATGTCGCTCGTCTTCCTCGTCGGGGGTGGAATCTGGTTCATCTCCAGCCCCGAGGTCGGCCGGGTGCGCATCCCGCGGTCGAAACGCCGCTTCGGCGTCGTGCTCGCGAGGCCGTCGGTGTTGCTCATCACGGTGCTCGGCGTGCTGCTGGTCGGGTGCTTCGCCGCGATCGAAGCCGGGGTCGTGTCGATGTTCGATCACGGGGGGCTTGAGTCGGGCCTCGTGTTGGGCATCTTCGCGCTGGCCTCGCTCGCCGGCGGCCTCGCGTTCGGTCACCTCCCCATCGGCCCGTGGGCGCTCGCGCGTCGGATGGCCGTCATCCTGGTCGGGTCGATCTTCGCGGTATTCGCGTTCGAGTTCTGGACGATCTCGGCCGCGCTGGTGATCGCCGGCTTGTGCGTCGCCCCCGCGCTCGCGGTCATGTTCGCCGCGGTGTCGGCCACGGTGCGCTTCAGCGACACCGCCGAGGCGTACGGCTGGGTGGGCACGGGCCAGCTGCTCGGGGCGGCACTCGGCTCGGCCGTCGCGGGCTTCCTCATCGACGCCGCCGGGTCCACCGGCGGGTTCGTGGCGGCCGCGGTGCTGGTGGCCGCCGCAGTGCTCATCGCGGTCATCTTCCGCCGTGCGCTCCCCGACCTGCGTGGGCGCGACGCGAGCCCGATTCCGGACACCGAGCCTGTGCCTGTCCAGCCGAGCTAGCGTCGCGCCGAGGTCACCCGTCCCGACCATTGTGAGGGCAATGTGATGTCACATTCGTCTGACCTCCCGGCCGCATTCACAACAGTTCCCTGCAATTACGGGAGACTCCGGACGGGCTGTTATCAAACTGTGACCTGTTTGCTCTTGCCGCGGGTGGAATTGTGAAGGCTAACATTCAGTCGACGGACTTCCCCATGTCCGTCGATTGTCACCAAGATCCGGCATTGCTGCCGGCCAAGACGAGGAGGTTTTGGCAATGAAGAAGAAACTGATCACCGGCATCGCCCTGGCGGCGGCGGTTGCGCTGACCGCGACCGGATGCGCCGGAAGCCCGGGTGCCGGAGGCGACGACGAACTCATCACCGTCGGCTTCGCACAGACCGGCTCGGAGAGTGGTTGGCGTTCGGCGAACACCGAGTCGATGAAGACCGCGTTCTCGGAAGAGAACGGCTTCGAGCTCGTGTTCAACGCGGCCGACAACAAGATCGAGGCGCAGATCGCCGCGGTGCGCAGCTTCATCAACCAGGGTGTCGACGCGATCGTCGTCGCGCCGATCGTCGAAGACGGTTGGGATGACGTGCTCACCGAAGCGAAGGAAGCCGGCATCCCGGTCATCCTCGAAGACCGCACCGTGACCGCGTCGGACGACCTGTACGCGGCGTGGGTCGGACTCGACTTCCGCAACGAAGGCGTCATGGCCGGCGAGTGGGCGGCCGAGACGTTCGGCGACACCCCGACCAACCTGGTCGTTCTCGAAGGCACCACCGGTTCGGCTCCGGCCAACGACCGTGCCGAGGGCTTCGCCGAGGCCATCGAGGGCACCGGCATCACGACGCTCGACTCGCAGACGGGTAACTTCACCCGCGCCGACGGCAAGACCGTGATGGAAGGGTTCCTGCAGAAGTACGGCGACACGATCGACCTGGTGTACGCACACAACGACGACATGGCTCTCGGTGCGATCGACGCGATCGAGGCCGCTGGACTCGTGCCGGGTGTCGACATCCAGATCGTCTCGATCGACGCGGTCAAGGACGGCATGCTCGCCCTGATCGACGGCAAGATCAACTTCATCGTCGAGTGCAACCCGCTGTTGGGCGACCTCGCCGCCAGTCTCGTCAAGGACGTGTTGGCGGGCAAGGACGTCCCGAAGACGACCTACGTCGAAGACGATTCCTTCACTCCGGAGCAGGCAGCCGAAGTCATCGACGAGCGTCTGTACTGATCCATCCAGTTCGGGGCGGGCGACACGTGGCCGCCCGCCCCGAACTTCAGCCCGTCGAGAGAGAACCACCTCCCATGACTCAGCAGCACCCTCTGCCGACTGGCGCCGTTCGCCCCATCGTCGCGATGAACGGGATCACGATCCGTTTCCCCGGTGTGCTCGCCCTCGACGGCGTCGACTTCGCGCTCCACCCCGGTGAGGTGCACGCCCTCATGGGCGAGAACGGCGCCGGCAAGTCGACCCTCATCAAGGCCCTCACCGGCGTCTACTCGATCGACTCCGGCACCATCCATGTCGACGGCGAACCGCGGTCGTTCTCGACCACTGCCGACGCCCAGGCGGCCGGCATCTCGACGGTGTACCAGGAAGTCAACCTCCTGCCCAATCTCTCGGTGGGCGAGAACGTCATGCTCGGCCACGAGCCGCGTCGCGCCGGCCGGATCGATTGGCGCGGCGTCCACGCCGAAGCCGCGCAGCACCTCCGCAACCTCGGCGTCACGATCGACACCCAGTCGCTGCTGTCCAGCCACTCGATCGCCCTCCAGCAGCTCGTGGCGATCAGTCGCGCGATGGTGACCGACTCCAAGGTGCTCGTGCTCGACGAGCCCACCTCGAGCCTCGACCGCGGCGAGGTCGAGCAGCTCTTCGGCGTCGTGCGCGACCTGCGCGAACGCGGCGTCGCCATCATCTTCGTCTCGCACTTCCTCGACCAGGTGTTCGAGATCTCCGACCGCATCACCGTGCTGCGCAACGGCAAGCTCGTCGGAACCTCCGCCGCCGCCGACCTGAGCCGGGGCGAACTCGTCGCCCAGATGCTCGGGCGCGTCGTCGACGAGTTCGAGAACATCTCGCGCGCCGCCGACCGCGAGGTCGACCGCAGCGGCACCCCCGTCGTGTCGGCGACGGGCCTCGGGCGGCGCGGCGTGCTCGAACCGGCCGACCTGGATGTCTTCGACGGCGAGGTCGTCGGAATCGCCGGGCTCCTCGGCTCGGGCCGCACCGAACTCGTGCGCCTCCTGTACGGAGCCGACCACGCCGACACCGGTCGCGTCGCGGTGCGCGGGTCGACCGTTCGAGTCTCCACTCCCCGGCACGCGATCGAGCAGCGCATCGCGTTCTCGTCTGAGGATCGGCGTGCCGAAGGCATCATCGGCGACCTGACCGTCGCCGAGAACATCGTGCTCGGCATCCAGGCCCGCCGCGGCTGGCGCAGAATCGGCGGCTCCGAGCAGGAGTCGATCGTCACCGAGTACATGGCCGCCCTCGGCGTGCGCCCCGCCGACCCGTCGATGCTCGTGAAGAACCTCTCCGGCGGCAATCAGCAGAAGGTGTTGCTCGCGCGCTGGCTCGCCACGGCCCCGCAGCTGATCATCCTTGACGAGCCGACTCGTGGCATCGACGTCGGCGCTAAGGCCGACATCCAGCGCAAGGTGACCGAGCTCGCGGCCGAGGGCCTCGCCGTGGTGTTCATCTCGTCGGAGCTCGAAGAAGTCGTGCGTCTCGCCCAGCGCATCGTCGTCATGCGCGACCGGCGCAAGATCGGCGAGCTGGACGCGCACGACACGAACGTGGACGATGTGGTCGCGGCCATCGCCGCAGAAGCACGAGAGGGCGTCGCATGACGAAGATCTTCAAACACCGGCTCGTGTTGCCGATCGCGGCGCTCGTGGCGCTGATTCTCGTCAACACGATCTCGCGCCCCTCGTTCGTCTCGATCACCGTGCGCGACGGCCAGCTCTACGGCTCGGTCATCGACATCCTGCGCAATAGCGCCCCGCTGATGCTGGTCGCGCTCGGCATGACCATCGTGATCGCCACCCGCGGCATCGACCTCTCGGTGGGAGCGCTCATGGCGGTGTCCGGAGCTGTCGCGCTGACGATCATCGACGGCTCGGGCTCACCCGACAGCCCGGCGACCCTCGGCATCGCGATCGCCGCGGGCGTCACCGCCACCCTCATCTTCGGCGCCTGGAACGGCTTCTTAGTGTCGGTACTCGGCATCCAACCGATCATCGCGACTCTTGTGCTCATGCTCGCCGGCCGCGGCATCGCGCTGCTCATCACCGGCGGCTTCATCACGACCGTGACCAGCACGCCCTACAAGTTCATGTCGCAGGGGTACCTGCTGGGGCTGCCCTTCGCGTTCTACGTCTCGGTCGTCGCGATCACGCTCGTGGCGCTCATCCAGCGGCGCACCGCGCTCGGGATGCTCACCGAATCGGTCGGCATCAACCCCGAAGCGAGTCGGCTCGCCGGGGTGCGCTCCCGCGGCATCGTCTGGGGCGCCTACGCGGTGAGCGGTCTGCTCGCCGGATTCGCCGGCATCCTCTACAGCTCGAACATCATGGCGGCCGACGCCAACGCCGCCGGGCAGTACATCGAACTCGACGCGATCCTCGCGGTCGTGCTCGGCGGCACGTCGCTCATGGGCGGCAAGTTCAGCATCGCCGGCACGGTGATCGGTGTCTTCACGATTCAGACCCTGAAATCGACGATCACGTTTCTCGGGGTGCCCCCCGCGGTGAGTCCGCTGTTCATGGCGATGGTCGTGGTGATCGTGGTGCTCGTGCAGTCGCAACGCGTGCGCACCGGGGCGAGCAAGGTCTGGGCGACGCTGACGTCGCGGAAGGTTGCGGAGGTGGCACGATGAGCGCGACGACGTCGACACGGGTTCCCGAGGGGCTCGCCACCCGGGTGCGCCGGTTCACCAGCCGCCGCGCGTCATGGATCCCCGTGTTCGCGGCCCTCGCCATCCTGCTCGCGCTGCTGCTGGTCGGGCAGGCGTACTTCGGCAACTTCCTCACCCCGCGGGTGCTGTCGTCGCTTCTGCTCGACAACGCCTACCTGTTGATTCTCGCCGTCGGCATGACCTTCGTCATCCTCACCGCCGGCATCGACCTCTCGGTCGGCGCGGTGCTGGCGTTCACGGCGATCCTGGGCGCCCGGTTGCTCTCCGAAGGCACCCCGGTCGTCGTCGTCGTGCCGGTCATGCTCATCGGCGGCGCCCTCATCGGTCTGCTCATCGGCGTGCTCATCCAGTTCTTCGACGTGCAACCCTTCATCGCCTCGCTCGCCGGCCTGTTCGCGGCGCGGGGGCTCGCCTTCCTGGTGAGCCTCTCGTCGATCAAGGTCGAAGACCCGGCCATCCTCTGGTTGCAGACGAAGCTGTTCAACATCGACGGCTGGTACCTCTCGCCGACCGGCATCATCGCGCTGCTCGTCGTCGTCGCGGGTGCGCTCGTGCTGCAGTTCACCCGATTCGGACGCACGATCTACGCGATCGGCGGCAACGAACAGTCCGCGCGGCTCATGGGTCTTCCCGTGGTGCGCACGAAGCTACTGGCCTACGTGATCTCGGGCACCTGTGCCGGCCTCGCCGGAGTGGTCTTCACCGCCTACCAGGGGGCGGGCTATCCGCTCAACGGAATCGGCACCGAGCTCGACACGATCGCCGCCGTCGTCATCGGCGGCACGCTGCTCACCGGCGGCTCGGGTTTCGTGCTGGGCTCGATGATCGGGGTCTTCGTCTACGGCACGATCAAGACCGCGATCTCGTTCCTCGGCGCCGAACAGTCGTGGACCCGCATCACCATCGGGGCTCTGCTGCTGATCTTCGTCGTCGTGCAACGGGTGATCGTGTCGCGCTCGAGCCGCAGGTGATCTCCCGGCGGCGGCCGGCGTCCACCAGAATGTGACGATGGGCGACCCGACGACGACGCCGGCACTCGACGTGCCTGTGCTTCACGTTTCGGGTGCGACCGTGAGGTTCGGGCGCGAGACCGCGCTCGACGGCGTCGACTTTCGGATGTTCCCGGGCGAAGTGCACTCCCTCATGGGCGAGAACGGCGCCGGCAAGTCGACGCTGATCAAAGCGCTCACCGGCGCGCTGCCGCTGGACGGCGGCGAGATCCGGCTCGACGGGGAGGTGGTGCGGATGCCGTCGCCTCTCGAGGCGCAGCGTCACGGCATCCGCACGGTGTACCAGGAGATCGACCTGCTGCCGAATCTGTCGGTGGCCGAGAACATCGCGCTCGGACGCGAACCGCGGCGCTACGGCGGCATCGACTGGCCCGCGATGCGACGACTCGCCTCCGAGGTGCTCGCCGAACTGGGACTCACCATCGACCCTGCCTCGCTGCTCGGCACGCACTCGCTCGCCGTGCAACAGCTCGTGGCGATCGCCCGCGCGATCTCGACCGACCTGCGCGTGCTCGTGCTCGACGAGCCCACGTCGAGCCTCGACGCCGACGAGGTCGCCGAACTGTTCCGTGTCATCCGCGAACTCAAGGAGCGCGGAGTGGCGGTGCTGTTCATCTCGCACTTCCTCGACCAGGTGTACGAGATCTGCGACCGCATCACGGTGCTGCGCGGGGGCGTGCTCGTCGGGGAGTACCGCACGACGGAGCTGCTGCGCATCGACCTCGTGCAGAAGATGCTGGGCCGTGAGATCGCCGAACAACGCGTGCGCCGGCCGAGCGACCCCGAGCCGGGCGGGCCCGTCGTGCTCGGTGCCCGACAGCTGCGTCGGTGGCCCCGGGTGCACGATGCCGACATCGAGGTGCGCGAAGCCGAAGTGGTGGGCCTGGCCGGACTGCTCGGCTCGGGCCGCACCGAACTCGCCCGCACCCTCGCCGGCGTCGACCAGCCCGACGGCGGTGTCATCATTCTCGACGGCACGCCGACGTCGATCACGGGGCCCCGCCGCGGCATCCGCCTGGGTGTCGTCTACTCGTCGGAGAACCGTCGAACCGAAGGCATCATCGCCGAGCTCACCGTGCGCGAGAACATCGTGCTCGCCATTCAGGCGCAACGCGGCATCCTGCGATTGATTTCCCGCGCGCGCCAGACGGAGCTGGCGGCTTCGTGGATCGAGGCCCTCGGCATCCGCCCCGAGTCGCCGGAGGCGATCGCGGGCACGCTGTCGGGCGGCAACCAGCAGAAGGTGCTGCTCGCCCGGCTGCTCGCGCTCGCCCCGCGTGCCCTGCTACTCGACGAGCCGACGCGCGGCATCGACGTCGGCGCTAAGGTCGAAGTCCAGAATCTCGTCGGGGAGCTGGCGGCGAACGGCATGTCCGTCGTGTTCATCTCGGCCGAGCTCGAGGAGGTTCTGAGGGTGTCCACGCGCATCGTCGTGCTCCGCGACGGGCTCGTCGTCGCGACCCTCCCCGCCGACGAATTGTCGAGTGGCTCGCTGATGGCGATGGTGACGCAGCCGGATGACGGAGACTGACCCGAAGCGGCGGGGTTCCGATGAACCGGGCCCGCGCGCCGCCAACATCTTCGACGTCGCCCGTCTCGCCGGGGTGTCGCACCAGACCGTGTCGCGCGTGCTCAACGACCTGCCGAACGTGCGCCCGACGACACGCGCCCGGGTCGAGAGCGCCATCTCGCAGCTGCGCTACAGCCCCTCCCCTGCCGCCCGTGCCCTCGTCACCCGCCGCAGCCGCACCATCGGGTTGATCGCGCCCGGCACCGCCGACCTCGGTCCGGCATCCATCGCCATGCACTTCAACCTCGCCGCGCGCGAGGCGCGGTACGGCGTCGAGACGGTGTCGCTGCTCGACATCGAACCCCCGGGGGTGCGGGCCATCGTCGAGACCCTGTTGCGGCAACGGGTGGATGCGATCGTGCTCATCGTCGACGACGTGTCGGTGCTCGAGGTGGTGCGCGGTCTCGACCTCGGCATCCCGTTCGTCGCCGTCGCCGCGTCTGCCCGCCGCGGGCCCACGGTGGTGTCGATCGACCAGTACCGCGGGGCGCGCGCCGCCGTGCGGCACCTGGTGGAGCTCGGCCACACCCGCGTGCTGCACGTCGCCGGGCCGGCGCGGGCCCCGGATGCCATCGAGCGGGAGCGCGGTTGGCGCGACGAACTCGCGGCTCACCGCCTCGAGGTCGTCGAACCCGCGCGTGGCGACTGGACCCCGGCGAGCGGGTACGACCTCGGCCGCACGATCGACATCGCCGGTCCGACCGCCATCTTCGTCGCCAACGACCACATGTCGATCGGCGTGCTCTCGGCGTTGCGGGAACGCGACCTGCGCGTTCCTGAGGATGTCAGCATCGTGGGCTTCGACGACCTGCCCGAAGCCGGATACCTCTACCCCCCGCTCACGACGGTGCGCCAAGACTTCGCGGCCCTCGGGTCGCTCATCATGCAGAAGGTACTGCTCGCCATCGAGGAGCCCGAGACGGCTACCGAGTCGACCCCGCTGCCGACGACCCTGATCGTGCGCGAGTCAGCCCGCGCCCCGCGGTAGGAGCGGCGAGCGCCGGATCAGGCGGCGGCCTCGTCGAGCACGAGCCACGGGAACGTGGTGTCGGCGGCCGGAAAGTAGGAGGCGTCGCGTAGCAGTGTCGCACCGGCGCCCCCGGCCGTTCCTTCTCGTTCTCTGTCATCAGCCGATCGCCGTCGCCACGACCCGCGCCATGCGCGGCCGGATGACGTGGTCGGCACCCTGCACCCGGTGCGGCATGACGCCGCGCAGGTTCTCGACGATGCGCAACCCGGCGGGATGCAGCAGCGGGTCGAGGGTGCCGTAGACGAGGTGGATCGGGGCGGCGACCTGCACCAGGTCGCTCACCATGGTCTGCGATTCGATCGACTTTTCGAGCGACAGCACGAACGCGTTCCAGTTCTTTTCGGAGACATCCAACAGGTTCTTGATCGGCGACAGCCGCGCGAGGCCCGCGGCGGCGCGGATCGTGAACTCCTTGTTGGCCCGCAGGAATTCGTAGAGGTGCAGGTATCCACCCATCGCCGCGCGGTCGAAAGGAGCCGCGATCTCGGTAGGCGTGATGTACACGGGCGGACTGACGATCACCAGTCGGGTGACCTGGCGCCGGTGGTTCGCGGCGTACCGAGTGGCGATGAGGGCGCCCATCGAGTGCCCCACCAGCACGAACTCACGCAGCCCGATCGTGCGGACGGTGTGGCGCAGGGCGGCGACGTGCTCTTCGATCGAGTAGCTGGCATCCGCGGGCGCGGGTGAGGAGCCGAAGCCGAGCAGGTCGATCGAGATCGCGCGGTGCCGGTCGGCGATGAGCGGTACGACGTTCTCGAACGTCACCGACGACGAGGCGATGCCGTGCAGCAGCACGACCGGCGGGCCAGCGCCGACATCCCCGGCGACATGAAGAAGGGGCGGCCTCCGCAGCAGTCGGCGCAGCCACCCCATTCCGCCATGCTACGGCGGCGATCCGACAAAGTGTCAGTGATCGCGCATGTTCTCCTTGTGCTCGTTCTTGGCGTGCACGGCGTCGCGCTCGGCTTCGGCGTTCTTCACGGCGGCGTCGGCCTGCATCTCATCGACTTTGTCGGAGATGCGCTCCTTGGTGTCGTCGACGGCCTCGCCGATCCGGTCGCCGGTGGCGTCAGCCGCATCCTTGGCGTTGTCCATGAAACCCATGATTCGTCCTCCTTGTGGGATGCCCGATCGGGGTTTCGACGGTAGGCCCCGAAGCTGCGGGATCGAACGGGGTTGACACCACCTCATGGCGGGCGTAGGCCGTGACGGAAACGTGATCGCCTGACGCTCGAATCGTGATGAACGTTGTGTGGCGCCCGGGCGCCGGGGACTTTACCGTTGCCCTCATGAGGCGAAACGCGCGGACGACAACTCTCGGAGCAGCCGTTCTGGCGGCCACCCTCCTGCTCGCGGGATGCAGTGCGGGCAGTCTGGCGACCGGCGACAGCGGACCGGTGGGCGACGAGCAGAGCGTCCCCGTGGCGCCCGAGATGCAAGGTGGGGATTCCGCCACCGACGGCGGCACCGGCTTCGCTGCCGAAGAACGAGCCCGGGATGTCATCGTGACCGGGTCGATGACCGTCACCGCCGACGATCCGATCGCCGCAGCGCGCGACGCCGTGCGACTCGTCGAGTCGGCGGGGGGTCGCATCGACGGTCGCACCGAGTACGCACCGGCGAACGGCGATGCCGGGAGCGCCACCCTCATCCTGCGGATCCCGGCCGAGCGGTTGCAGGCGGTGCTCGACGACCTCGCCGCGCTCGGGCGTGCCGACGAGATCTCCACGAGCACGAGCGACGTCACCGTGCTGGTGACCGACCTCGAGTCGCGCATCGCGACCCAGCGCGGCATCATCGACCGGCTCAACACGATGTTCGAGAGGGCGACGACGATCGATGACCTGATCACCCTCGAGACCACGATCGCGCAACACCAGGCGACGCTCGAGGACCTCGAGGCGCAACAGCGGTCGGTCTCCGACCAGGTCGCGCTCTCGACGATCTCGCTTTACCTCCGCAGCGAAGCCGAGGCGCCGAAGCAGGAACCGATGGACTTCCTCAGCGGGCTGTCGGCCGGCTGGAGTGCTTTCGTCGCCTTCTTCTCGGGGCTGCTCGTCGCCCTCGGGGTGCTGTTGCCGTGGCTCATCGCCGCCGGCCTCATCTCGGCCGCGATCGTGCTGATCGTGCGCCGCAACCGTCGGCGCAACGCCGCGAAGACGGCATCCTGAGGCTCGTCTGCTAGCGTTACCGGTACTGAGTCACGTATCCGTGAACTCTGCGTCGTAGAACGCTTCCTCTCCCGCCGATCGATTTCGGCGGTCGATGACTCTCTTACGGCGAACGGATGTGGGCATTCCCACCTTCGCCAACCCGAACAAATCGGCCGCGCGCCTCGTGAACTCATTCACACGCGCCGCGGCCGTCAGGAACAACCATGACCACCACTACCTTCGGCACGCTCGGCGTGCCCTTCCCTCTCGTCGAGGTCCTCACCGCTCAGGGCAAGACCTCGGCGTTCCCGATCCAGGTCGCGACGCTGCCCGACACCCTCGCTGGACGCGACGTGCTCGGCCGCGGCCGCACCGGCTCCGGCAAGACCCTCGCCTTCGGCATCCCGATGGTCGCGCGTCTCGGCACCCGGCTCGCCGGCGGACCGCGCCGCCCCAACCGGCCGCTCGGTCTCGTACTCGCCCCGACGCGCGAGCTGGCGACCCAGATCGCCGCGACTCTTGCGCCGCTCGCGGCCGCGTACGGCCTCAGCACCACCACGATCTTCGGCGGCGTCTCGCAGCAGAAGCAGGTCGCCGCGCTGCGATCGGGCGTCGACATCGTCGTGGCCTGCCCCGGCCGCCTCGAAGACCTCATGAAGCAGAAGCACGTCTTCCTCGACGCGATCGAGATCACCGTGCTCGACGAGGCCGACCACATGGCCGACCTCGGCTTCCTGCCCGGCGTGACCCGCATCATGTCGGCGACCCCCGCGGACGGACAGCGGATGCTGTTCAGCGCGACGCTGGACAACGGCGTCGACAAGATCGCCCACCGCTTCCTGTCGCAGCCGGTCAGTCACGGGGTCGAGGACCCGGGCGTTCCGCAGGGCGTCATGGAGCACGTCGTGTTCGCCGCGTCGGACGCTGCCTCGAAGAAAGACCTCGTGCACGCGCTCGCCTCGGGCACCGGGCGGCGCATCATGTTCACCCGCACCAAGCACGTCGCCAAGCGCTGGGCCCGCGACCTCACGGCCGCCGGCATCCCCGCCGCCGACCTGCACGGCAACCTCAGCCAGGGTCAGCGTGACCGCAACCTCGCCGAGTTCGCTTCCGGTGAGACCCGGGTGCTCGTCGCGACCGACATCGCGGCGCGCGGCGTGCACGTCGACGACGTCGAGCTGGTCGTGCACATCGACCCGCCCGCCGAGCACAAGGCCTACCTGCACCGCTCCGGTCGCACCGCCCGCGCGGGCAAGGAGGGCGTCGTCGTGACTCTCGTGCTGCCCGAGCAGCGCAAGGACCTCGACGTCATGATGCGCAAGGCCGGCATCCAGGCCGCCGTGCAGCCCGTCACCGCCGCCTCGCCCGCCGTGGTCGAGCTCGTCGGCGAGGTCGCCGCGCACGTGAAGCCCGCGCCGAAGCAGCCGACGCAGCCGCAGCGCCCGTCGTCGAAGCCCCGGCAGTCGTCGGGGGGCCGCACCGGGCAGGGTCAGGCTCGCGCGCAGCGTGACGGTCAGCCCCGCGCCCAGCGTTCTGGCGCGCAGCGTTCCGGTGGTCAGTCGACCGCACGGCCGCAGCGCGGTGGCGTCGCCTGGTCGTCCGAGGGCGGCGGTTCGTTGCAGCAGCCGCGCTCCGACCGGCAGCAGCCCGGAGGCGGTGGCGGCGGTCGCCGTCGTCGCCCGTCAGGTGGTCGTCCGGCAGCCGCCGGCGGCGGTCGCGGCCGCTAGGCCCGTCGGCGTCGAGCGGGATCGCTCATAGCTGGTTGCCGAGCTTGAAACCGTGCTCGGTGTCACCCTCGCGAGTGTATGAGAACCCGTCGGCGCCGATCGTGACGGCCATCTCACTCGGCTCCTCGCGCTCCGCGACGGGGACGGGGTCGCCGTCGAGGTCGAGCACGAGGCTCGCGTCGGTGTACCAACTCGGCACGACCGGATTGCCCCACCAGTCCCGGCGCTGGTTGTCGTGCACGTCCCAGCGCACCACCGGGTTGTCGGGGTCGCCGGTGTAGTAGTCCTGCGTGTAGATCTCGATGCGGTGGCCGTCGGGATCGAGGATGTACAGGTAGAACGCGTTCGAGACGCCGTGGCGTCCTGGACCGCGCTCGATCGCGTCGCTGCGGCGCAGGGCGCCGAGCTTGTCGCAGATCGCGATGATGTTGTGCTTCTCGTGGGTCGCGAACGCGATGTGATGCATCCGCGGGCCGGCCCCGCCCGTGAGGGCGGTGTCATGCACGGTGGCCTTGCGGCGCATCCAGGCCGCGTACACGATGCCCTCGTCGTCTTCGATGTCTTCCGTCACCCGGAATCCGACACCCTCGAGATACTCGATGCCGCGCGGAACATCCGGGGTCACCTGGTTGAAGTGATCCAGCCGCACGAGCGCGCCCGGGGTGTAGAGGTCGTACCTCCAGGCGAGCCGTTCGACGTGGTCGACGGCGTAGAAGAATTCGTACGGGAACCCGAGCGGATCGGTGACCCGCACCGCGTCGCCGATGCCCCGTACGAAACCGCCGGGACGCCGCTCGGTGCGGCAGCCGAGCGCCTGGTAATAGGTCTCGGCACGATCGACGTCTTCGGGGGTGCGCACCCGGAAGGCGAGGACGGCGGCCGCGGCGACCGGCCCCGTGCGCAGCACGAGGTTGTGGTGGATGAACTCCTCGAGAGTTCGTAGGTAGATGGTGTCGGCGTCCTCGTAGGTGACGGTGAGACCGAGGATGTCGACGTAGAACTCGCGTGCGGCGGCGAGGTCGGTGACGACTAGCTCGGCGTAGGCGCACCGCACGATGTCGGGAGGGGTCACGCCGGGGGCGGTCAATGCGGGGGTGGAGGTCATCGTCAATCTCCTGGATCAGGCCGCGCCGAAGCGGGGGGTGTGGACGGCGCCGAGCGTGATGTGCACGGCTTGCGAGTCGGTGTAGAAGTCGATCGAACGGTAACCACCCTCGTGGCCGAGGCCCGAGGCCTTGACGCCGCCGAACGGGGTGCGCAGGTCGCGCACGTTGTGCGAGTTGAGCCAGACCATGCCGGCCTCGACGCTCTGCGCGAACGAGTGCGCGCGCTTGAGGTCGTTGGTCCAGATGTAGGCCGCGAGTCCGTAGCGCACGCCGTTGGCGAGCTCGAGCGCCTCCTCGTCGGAGTCGAACGGGGTGATCGCGACGACCGGTCCGAAGATCTCCTCCTGGAAGATCCGCGCATCGGGGGCGACGTCGACGAAGACGGTCGGCGCGACGTAGTTGCCGGTCGGCAGTCCCTCGGGCCGGCCGCCACCGGCGACCAGTCGACCCTCCGACTTGCCGATCTCGACGTAGCTCATGACCTTCTCGAAGTGCTCGGGATGCACGAGCGCCCCGACCTCGGTCGCGGGGTCGTGCGGGTCGCCGACGACGATGTTCGCCGCCCGCGCCGCGTAGCGCTCGACGAACTCGTCGTAGATGGGGCGTTCGACGAGGATGCGGCTGCCGGCCGTGCAGCGCTCGCCGTTCAGCGAGAACACCCCGAACAGCGTGGAGTCGATCGCGGCATCGAGGTCGGCGTCGGCGAAGACCACGGCGGGACTCTTGCCGCCGAGCTCCATCGACAGCCCCTTGAGCATGGGTGCCGCGTTGCCGAAGATGATCTGCCCGGTGCGGCTTTCGCCGGTGAACGAGATGAGCGGCACGCCGGGATGCTTCACCAGCGCGTCGCCCGCCTCTTCGCCGAGCCCGTTGACGAGGTTGAAGACGCCCTGCGGCAGCGCGGCCTCCTCGAAGATCGCCGCCCAGAGGCTCGCCGAGAGCGGCGTGAACTCGGCCGGCTTGAGCACGACGGTGCAGCCGGATGCCAGGGCGGGCGCGAGCTTCCAGCTCTCGAGCATGAAGGGCGTGTTCCACGGGGTGATGAGCCCGGCGACGCCGATCGGCTTGCGATTGACGTAGTTGACCTGAGCTCCCGGCACCTTGTAGGTGTCGTCGGCCTGGGCCACGATCAGGTCGGCGAAGAACCGGAAGTTCTCGGCCGCCCGCTGCGCCTGCCCCAGCGCCTGGGTGATCGGTAGTCCCGTGTCGAAAGTCTCGAACTCCGCCAGGTGCGCGTCCTGGGCCTCCACGGCATCCGCCACCTTGTTGAGGATGCGCGCGCGGTCACGCGGCTTCATCCGCGGCCACGGGCCTTCTTTGAAAGCACGGGTCGCGGCGGCGACCGCGAGGTCGATGTCGGCCTTCTGGCCGGCGGCTGCTTTCACATAGGTCTGGTTCGACACCGGGTCGAGAACGTCGAAGGTGCCGCCATCGACGCTGTCGACGAACGCTCCGTCGATGTAGTGCTGGATGCTCGTGGGCAGTCCCGCGGGAACGTGGTGGGTGGTCATGCGCGGGCTCCGATCGAGAAGTCGCCGGTGGGCGTCAGGTACTGCTCACCCTCGGCGAGGAGGGCGCGGATCTTCGCCAGCCCGGCGTCCGTCGGTGTGATCAGCGGCGGTCGCACGAAGCCCGAGCGGATGAGGCCCTGGTGCTCGAGCACCCACTTGCCGGGCGCGGGGTTGGTCTCGACGAACAGCAGGTCGACGAGGGGGTGGAGCCCGTAGTGGATCTCGCGAGCGCCCTCGAGGTCACCGGCCTCCCACAACTCGAACATGCGGGCGTGCGCTGCCGGTGCGATGTTCGCGGTGGCGCTGAGGAATCCGGCTCCGCCGAGCGCGAGCAGCGGGAGGCACAACAGCTCGATGCCGGACCAGACGATGAGGTCGCGACCACAGAGCTGGATGACGCGCGAGAAGTGCTCGAAGTCTTTCGTGGTCTCTTTGATACCGACGAAGTTGGGAACGTCGCGGTAGAGCCGCGCGACCGTCTCGGGAGCGATGTCGACGGCGGTCCGCGAGGGCACGTTGTAGGCGATGATCGGCAGGTCGGGGAACTCGGCGGCGACCGTGCGGTACCAGACGTAGAGCGCCTCCTGCGTCGGGCGCGAGTAGTACGGCGTGATGATCAGCGACGCGTCGATACCCAGCTCGACCGCAGCGGCCGTCAGCTCGATGGTCTCGTGCAACTGCGCCGTGCCGGTGCCGACGACGACCGGCACGCGGTCGGCGACCGTCTCGGCGACCGTCGTGATGGCGGCGATCCGCTCTTCGACGCTCTGCGCACCGGGCTCGCCGGTCGACCCGCCGATCGAGACGCCGTGCGTACCGCTGGCGAGCTGCCACTCGACGAGGTTGGCGAGGCTGAGGTGATCGACGGCTCCGTCGTCGGTGAACGGGGTCATGAGCGGCACGATCGAGCCGCGCAGCTGGGAGGGGTCGGTGCGGTAGCGCATGGGGTCCTTTCAGTGGCGGTGGGCGGCCTGGTAGGCCACCACCGCGTCGAGGGTTCGGGCGCGATGGGCTCGAGCGGCGAGCTCGATGTCGAGGGCGGGTGCGCCGGCCTCGATGAGGTCGAGGATCTCGTCGTGCTCGCGCACCGACTCCGCGGCACGGCCGGGCACGAAACTGAAGGAGCTGTCACGCAGCACCCGCAGGCGTGCCCAGCCCCGGTGCACGAGGTCGAGCAGGTGCGGGTTGGGGCAGGACTCGAACAGCACCGAGTGGAACTCGAGGTTGAGGTCGGTGAAGTGGTGCGGCTGGAAGTCGGCGAGCGTCGCCTTCATCCGGTCGTTGATCGCGCGCGCCCCGGCGATCTCGTCGGGCCCGACCTTGCGGGCCGAGAGCGCGGTCGCCGCACCCTCGACGATGCTCAGAACCTGCATCGTGCTGACGTACTCGTCTTCATCCAGCAGCGCCACCTGGGCCCCGACGTTGCGCTCGAACGTGACGAGCCCCTCCGACTCGAGTAGCCGGATCGCCTCGCGCACCGGCACGACACTGACGCCGAGCTCTTTCGCGATCGTGCCGAGCACGAGGCGGTAGCCCGACACATAGGTGCCGTCGGCGATCTTGGCCTTGATCCAGGCGTAGGCCTGCTGCGACTTGCTCGGCGCTGAGGTGGTGACGGTGTCGGTCATTCGGTCCACTCCTCGTAGCGGGCCCGCCACTCGGCGTTCATCGGGTAGAGCCCCTTCACCGAGGCGCCACCGGCGACCTGCTCGGCGATGAAACGCTCCTCGCGCTCCTGCTCGATCGCGTCGGCGACGACCTCGCGCACGAGGTGCGGGGGGATCACGAGCACGCCGTCGTCGTCGCCGACGATGACATCCCCGGGTTGGACGGTCGCGCCACCACACGCGACCGTCCCGTCCGTCTCCCAGGGAACGTGACGCCGGCCGAGCACCGCGGGGTGTGGGCCGGCCGAGAAGCTCGGAATGCCGAGCTCGGCGACCGTGGTGAAGTCACGGATGCCGCCGTCCGTCACGATGCCAACCGCACCGAGCATCTGCGCGCGCAGGGCGAGGATGTCGCCGACGGTCCCCGTGGTGGTCACGCCGCGCGCCTCGATGACGAGGATGTCGCCCGCACCGAGCGTGTCGAACGCGCGCTTCTGAGCGTTGAACCCGCCGCCGTGGTCGGCGAACAGGTCGGGTCGGAACGGCACGAACCGCAGGGTGCGAGCCCGACCGACGAGCCGGGCCCCCGGCTGGTTGGAGTGCACCCCGTCGATCGACACGTCGTCGTAGCCGCGCTTGCGCAACTGCGAGCTGAGGGTCGCGGTGCTCACGCTTGCGAGCTGGGCACGCAACTCGTCGTCGAGGTCGAACTCGGCCGGCAGACCCGCCGCCGCCCGGCTCCCCCACGCCTCGGCGCGTTGCAGGTCGTCGATCCTGGGCCGCGCTCCGTACTCGGCGAGCGGCTGCGACCCGTCGGTGATCGGCGTGACGAGGCGTCCCGTGCTCGGAGCGCCGGGTGCCTGGGGAGCGTCGACCTCGACCTCGACGACGTCGCCGGGGCCGACGACGCTCGAGCCCGCCGGCGTGCCGGTGAGAATCACGTCACCCGCCTCGAGGGTGATGAGCTGGGAGAGGTCGGCGACGAGCCGTCCGAACGGGAACACCAGTTCGGTGGAGGTGTCGTCTTGAACCAGCTTCCCGTTGACCCAGGTGCGGATGCGGAGGTCGGCCGGGTCGAGACCTTCGGCGGGGATCACGGCCGGCCCGAGCGGCGTGAAACCATCGCCGCCCTTCGAGCGAAGATTGGACCCCTTGTCGGCCCAGCGGAGGTCGTAGACCCCGAAGTCGTTTGCTGCGGTGACGCCCGCGACGGCAGCCCACCCCTCGTCGGGCGTCACCCGACGCGCCGTGCGACCGATGACGAGGGCGATCTCGCCCTCGAACGCGAGCAACTCCGTGCCCGCGGGACGCTCCAACGCGTCGCCCGACGCGGCGACCGAGGTCGAGGGCTTGAGAAAGTAGGAAGGCTGCTCGGGCGTGCTCCCGCGCTGCGCGATGCGCGACGGGTAGTTGAGGTGCAGCGCGATGACCTTGCCCGGCCGGGTGAGAGCGTTCGCGACTTCGGTCTTGCCAGTCATGGACATCCTCGTCGTAGAATCGGTATCCGAAATCATATACGATCTGTCTTCGAGAGCAAGCGCAACGTAGCGAGGAGCACCGGATGCAGTTCCACCACAACGGATACGTCTCGGGCGACCCCCGCATCCAGCCCGCCGCCGGTACCGGCATCGACCGCCCCGCCGAGCTGCCCGACGACGTCGACGTGCTCATCGTCGGAGCCGGGCCGGCTGGCATGGTCGCGGCGGCGCAACTCGCGCAGTTTCCCGGCATCACCACCCGCATCATCGACCGCCGCGACGGCCGGCTCGAGATCGGGCAGGCCGACGGCATCCAGGCCCGCAGCGTCGAGACCTTCCAGGCGTTCGGGTTCGCCGACCGCATCACCGCGGAGGCCTACCGCATCACCGAGATGGCGTTCTGGAAGCCCGACCCCGAGAACCCCTCGCGCATTCTCCGCGCCGCCCGGGCGATCGACGACGAGCACGGCGTCAGCGAGTTCCCCCACCTGCTCGTGAACCAGGCGCGCGTGCTCGACTACTTCGCCGAATGGATGCGCAACTCGCCGACCCGCATGACTCCCGACTACGGGTGGGACTTCACCGGCCTCGAGGTCACCGACGACCCCGACTACCCGGTGCACGTCACGGTCACCCGTTCGTCGGATGTCAGCCGGCGCGAGCCGCGGACGATCCGCGCCAAGTACGTGGTCGGCGGCGACGGTGCTCGCAGCCGCGTGCGGGAGGCGATCGGCTGCACGCTCGACGGCGACCAGGCGAACCACGCCTGGGGCGTGATGGATGTCCTCGCCGTGACCGACTTCCCCGACATCCGCATGAAGTGCGCCATCCAATCGGCGGCCGGCAGCATCCTGCTCATCCCCCGCGAGGGCGGTCACCTGTTCCGCATGTACGTCGACCTGGGCGAGGTCGAGGAGGGGCGCGAGAAGAAGGTGCGCGCCACGACGATCGAGCAGGTGATCGCGAAGGCGAACGAGATCCTGCATCCGTACGTGCTCGACGTGAAGGATGTCGCCTGGAACAGCGTCTACGAAGTGGGGCACCGGCTGACCTCGCGGTTCGACGACGTGCTGCCGGAGGCCGTCGGTATCCAGACCCCGCGCGTGTTCATCGCGGGCGACGCCTGCCACACCCACAGCGCGAAGGCCGGCCAGGGCATGAACGTCTCGATGCAGGACGGCTGGAACATCGGCTGGAAGCTCGGCCACGTGCTCGAGGGCCGCAGCCCGGAGGCACTGCTGTCGACGTACTCGGCCGAGCGCCAGGTGATCGCGCAGAACCTCATCGATTTCGACAAGGAGTGGTCGACCCTCATGGCGACCAAGCCCGAGGATCTACCCGACCCGAAGTACCTCGAAGAGTTCTACGTGCGCACCGCCGAGTTCCCGGCGGGGTTCATGACCGAGTACGCGCCGTCGATGCTGGTCGGCGAGAACATCCATCAGGAGCTGGCGAGCGGCTACCCGGTCGGCAAGCGGTTCCGCTCCGCCGTCGTGCGGCGGGTCTGCGACGGCAACGACGTGCAGCTCGGACATCTGGCCACTGCGGACGGGCGGTGGCGCATCTACGTGTTCGCCGCCGACGCACCCGACTCCCGGGCCCGCCTCGCGACGTTCGCCGACTGGCTGGAGAGCTCGCCCGACTCGCCCCTTGCGGCGACCCCGGCGGATGCCGACCCCGACGCCTGGTTCGACGTCAAGGTGATCTACCCGAAGCTGCACACCGACGTCGACATCACGACGGTTCCGCCCGTCTTCCGGCCGCGGGTGGGAAAGCACCGGTTGTTCGACGACGAGAAGGTGTTCGCGATCGAACCGACCGACGACATCTTCACCCAGCGCGGCATCGACCGCGGCGGAGTCGTCGTCGTCGTGCGGCCCGACCACTACGTCTCGCACGTGCTGCCGCTGTCGGCGACCGACGAACTGGCCGCGTTCTTTCGTCCGCTGCTTCGGACGGCTCAGGTGAAGGCGTCATAACTCGCGACCACCGACGACTCCGTCAGCCACTCACTGGCGCGCCCGTCATCGACGGCGGATGCTCGGTGCCTGCTGAGAGCGCTCCGGGGCTGTGTGTTGCCCCCGACGCCGATCGGCCTGGCGTCGCCGATCGGTCGGACCGCCTCGCCACGTGTTCGCGGATGGCTCGTGATTTGGTGACCAGCAGTACCGGTGGCCCTGGCCGGTCGGGTGGTGGGTGGAGCCAGTAGCGTCCATCTTGTCGGCGGATCTGCCAGTTCTCGTTGTGCAGTTTCAGGTGATGGTGCTTGCAGAGCAGCACGCCGCGGGCGAGGTCGGTGCGGCCGTGGTCTCGGGCGTAGTGGTCGATGTGATGTGCCTCACACCAGGAGGGTGGTCGTTCGCAACCGGACCAGAGACAGCCCCCGTCACGAATCGCGAGGGCCACACGCTGATGGCGGGAGTAGAGCCGCTGTTCCCGGCCCAGGTCGAGCACATCCCCGAGGGAGTCGAGGAGCGCGGTCTGGGTGCCCTGGTTGCAGGCGAGGGCTTGCACGGTCCCGATCGAGAGCACTTCACCGGAGCCTTCGATCACGCCATGCCCGGTGCCGGCGGCCAGGTCCGCAGCGGGGACGAGCACCCGCACCGCCGGGGCACCTTTGCCCAGCAGCACATCGGTCGGCAGACTCCCCGCCTGCCGGAGCAGTTCGGTGAACGCATCCGACGCGATCTGCTCGGTGGTGCGGTCATCTTTCTCGAGCGCTTCGGCCCGGGCTTTCTGCTCCGAATCCACGAACCGAGGTCCACCACGTCGTGGTGAGGTGGCCCGGTCGTAGATCTCGTCCACGACGCCGGCGGTGAGCGGGTCGTAATCCCAGATCAGCCGCTTCATCCCATCCCGCAGCTCGAGTCGGCGCAGCGATCGCCGCCCCCGCAGACGCGCCTCCCGGGACGCGATGCCGGCCTCATCGAGTTCATCCCGTACTTCGCGGGCACGTTTGTGCAGCCGATCCGGGTCGAGCGTCGCGGCCTCAGCGCACAACAACTCGGTGGCTTGATCCACCAGTTCCGGCGGCGCATCGGCCCCCTCAAGCCCGGCACGAATCGCTTCCGCCGCCGGCACCGACACCACCCCCGCCGTGACGGCATCCCCGAGCACCGAACCCTCGGCCTGCGCGAGCCGGCCCACCCTGAGAGCGACCACGGCATCCCGACCGGTCGACCCGGTCTGCGTCTTCACGAGTTCCTCCGGGGTGCGGGCCCCTTCCCGCCGCGCCAAACCGGCACCACCGAGCGACGGGTCAGACCGCCGAGCCATCTCCCCCGCCGCGAGCGCAAGATGCGCATCCGCGAGTTTCCGCGCCTCACCGGCGAGCCGCATCCACTCCAGCACCGACGCATCCGACGCCGAACGACACGCCGACACCGACCGCGGCACATCCCGCAACACCGCAACAGCGGTCGCCAGAGCAGCAGTCGAAGTCATGAACCAATCCTTTCGAGATCCATCCTCCCCAAGAGAACAAACTTTCGAAAGTACAAGAACTCCCGCGAAATCACCCTGTGAAGGACTCGACGACTTCGTCCGCGACTATGCCGCCACGGGTTCGAGCACGACGACCGGCGTGAGTGTCGACCGCAGGGCCGAGTAGTCGTCGAGACTCGCCCCGGGCTCATAGGCGTTGAAGCCGTCCCACAGGCGCTGACGCTCGCCGCCGTGCACTTCGCGCGCGATGACCTCGCGGCTGCCGTCGACGAGATCGACGACCGCCTGCGGGTTGGAGCGCAGGTTGTAGAACCATCCGGGGTGCGCTTCCGCCCAGCCGTTCATCGCGATCGTCACGAAAGCGTCACCCTCGAGGTAGTACCCGAGGATGACGGCCCGCTCGACGCCGCTGCGCCGTCCGACGGTGCGCAGCCGCAGCATCCCATAGTGGCCGGGTCGCGGGCGGGTGAGGCCGCGCTTGCCGCCGCTGACCCGGTAGATCGCCCGGTGGATCACCCACGCGGCGCGCACCACCCAACGCGGAGGGATGCGGGCTGCGGGATTGGCGGGCGAAGTGGGCATGACCCGAGTGTCAACTAATCCAGACACCGTGTCCAGCTTTCTTTACACGTCCTCTTGCCGGACTCTCCGGTGCGGTAGCGCTAAGCCGTAGGCGGCTTCGTCGTGCGCGGCTTGCGCGGCGGGGTGTTGAGCCCCTCCCCGAGGGCTTCACCCGTCACCCGGGCGTTGATCACCTGGGCGATGTCGATGCCGGTGACGTCTTTCACGATCTGCAGCGACGTCGCCAGCTGACCGGCAACGCCCTGTCCGACCGCGGAGGCCCCGGTGCCGTCCGACGAGATGACCGTCATGTTCGAGATCGCCGAGAGCGGTTCGGATGCCGCCCGCACGATGTCGGGAAGCTGCGCGATGATCTGCTGCTTGAGCAGCTCGCCGCTGCGCTCCGCGAGGGCCTCTGCCTGCAGCCGCTGGGACTCGGCTTCGGCCGAACCCTTGACGCGGATCGCCTCGGCTTCGGCCTCACCCTCCGCCTTGAGGGCCTCGGCGGCGGCGATACGGCGGTTGCGCTCGGCGAGACCTTCGGACTCGAGCGCCTCGGCCGCCGAGCGGCGGGAATCACGGTCGGCGTTGGCGGATGCGACCGAGGCCGCGGCGGAGGCCTGCGCCTGCTTCTCGAGCGCGTACGCCTCGGCGTCCGCTTGGGCGCGGATCTCGGCATCCAGCTCTTGCTTCCGCAGCCCGACCCGCTTGCCGGCGGTGATCTCCTGCTGCGAGACGACCTCCTGCTGCGCGATCGCCTCGGCGAGCGGGGCCGACGCGGCGGCTTCGGCGCGGGCCTTGTCGGTCTCTTTCTGGATGTCGGCGGTGCGCAGGTCGAGTTCGCGCTGCGCTTCGGCGACGGCCTGGTCGGCGGCGATGCGCGCCTGCTCGGACGCCCGGCGGGCTTCGGCCTCGGCGATCTCGGCGACCTGCTTCACGCGGGCCGCCTCGGCGCGACCGAGGTCTTTGATGTAGCCGTTGTCGTCGTCGATCTCTTTGATCTGCAGCGTGTCGATCTGCAGACCCTGCACGTCGAGCGACTCGCCGACCGCTTCGAGCACCTGACCCTGCAGCGCCTGCCGGTTGGTGATGATCTCGGTGACCGTGAGCTGACCGACGATCGAGCGGATCGACCCCGACAGCACCTCCTCGGTGGACGACTCGATCTGGTCCTGCTGGTTGAGGAACCGCTGGGCTGCCGCCCGCACCATCGGCTCCGAGCCGCCCACCTTCACGACCGCGACCGCGTTGACGCGAATGGTGATGGCATCCCGGGTCTGGGCGACGGCCTGCACGTTGAGCTGCCGGCTGCGCAGGCTGAGCTTGAAGTACGCCTCGACGATCGGCTTGACGAAGACGCGCGAGCCGAAGACGACCTTCTGCCCGGCGTTCTCGTCGGTTTCGCCGCCACGACGACGCCGCGAGGTGACGATGATCGCCTCGTCGGGCTTGGCGATCTTGATGCCCCGCACGATGACGATGAGCAGGATCAGAAGGATGAACGCGGCGACCCCGATGAGGATGAACAGGGTCGGGTCGGGCAGGAACGGCAGCATGTCGACCAGTATGTCGGCAAACCGCGAGAAGCTCAGCTCCGTGTTTCGGGGGTGCCCGGCGCTACGCTCGGGGCAGGAGGTCGACATGGCAGGCAACATCCTCGGACGACTGAGCGGTGGACCGCTCGACGGCCAGATCATCCCGCTCCAGGCAGACGATGTCACGCAGGTCGAAGAAGAACTCGTCCTGCCGTGGGACACCGGCCACGTCGTCTACCGCAAGGCCGGCGCCGCCGAGAACACGGGCGAGCATGACGGCCCGACAACGGTGCCGTACCGGTTCGACACCCAGATGTAGCGAGCCCGTCGAGTCGACGGGTGAAACGTTTGGTGGACCCTAGGGGAATTGAACCCCTGACCTCCTCGATGCGTTCACCCCGGAGCTGGTCGTCCGCGCCTCGGAGTGACCCCGGCCCCGCGGTGAACCGTCGTGGTGCCGCGGATCGTCAGTCCTCGGAAGGTCGGCGCGCGAGTTCGCGCTCGACCTCCTCGCGGGTCGGCAGGTCGGCGCCTGCTCTGCTCACCGTGATCGCAGCGGCGGCCGCCGCGCGTCGCCCCACGGTCGTGAGGGCCTCTGCGTCGGGCCCGACTCCCGAGTCGGCCACGGTCGCCACCATGGCCGCCATGAACGTGTCGCCCGCGCCGACGCTGTCTTCGAGCCGCTCGACGGGGTGAGCGACGCGCACTCGTGCGGTGTCCGATGCGATCAGCGCGCCCTCGCCGCCGAGGGTCACTGCGACGACGCGTGAGCCCGTCGCGAGGAAGTGATCGAGGATGTCGTCGAGACCCGCGTCCGGATACAGCCACTCGGCGTCTTCCCGACTCAGCTTGACCAGGTCGCTCGCTGACGCGATCTCCTCAGTGGTGCGGATCGCCGCGTCCCGGTCCCCGATGAGCGAGGGCCTGATGTTCGGGTCGAAGGTCAGCCGAACGCGGCCGCCCCACGCGCGAAGCGCGTCGAAGACGCTCGTGGCGCCCGGTTCGACGAAGCATCCGATCGAGCCGACGTGAACGACGTGGGCGTCTCCGAGCTCGAGAGGCTCCCCGATACGCCACTCGATGTCGAACTCGTAACGCGCGTCGCCCTCCCGCGAGATGCGGGCCACGGCGCTCGAGGTCCGGTCGAGCACGAACGACTCGGGCTCGACCTCGACTCCGGAGGCGGCCAGGTGATCGTGGATCCGCCTCCCGCGCTCGTCTCGAGCGATCGCGGTCCGCAGGCGCACCGCCACGCCCAGCCGACCGAGCCCGAGCGCGACGTTGGCGGGAGAGCCCCCCACGTGCTCTTCCGGCACGCGGCCTTCACGTTCGACGACATCAATCAGGGCTTCGCCGATGACGAGCACCCGATCAGCCACGACGCACTCCCGCCTCAGTGGCGCCCCGCGGCGCATAGGACGCACGGAGGACGGTCTGCTGTGGCCTCGCGAGCGGGTCCGCGAGCCGGCGGATGATCGCCTCGCCCGCGAGCCGACCCATCTCGCCGATCGGCTCCTCCAGCCAGTGGGCGTCGTCCAGGGGGTAGGCGCCGTAGCCCGGATCGCGGTAGCCGAGGATCTCGACGTTCCGGTGCGAGAGCGTACCGGCGTGGAAGGCGGCGAGCAGTTGGCTCGTCAGCACGTTGTTGCTCGCCACGATCGCCGTGCACCCCGCATCCATCAGGCTCTCGGCGCACGGCTGCACCGGGTCGCTCATCGATTCGAGGTAGCGGACGAGCGTCGGGTCGAGAGGCACCGAGTGCTTCGTCAACGCCGACCGGTAGGCCCGGACTCGTTCGGCCGTCGTACTGAGGTGGCGCACGCTCGCCATGAAGCCGATCCGGGTGTGGCCGTGGGCGATCAGTGCGGACACCCCTTCAGTGATGGCATCGGTGTTGTCGGTCGTGACGATGTCGACCGGGGCATGGGCGAGAGCGCGGTCGATGAGCACGACGGGGAAGTTGCGCGGCAGGACGGCTGCGATGTCCTCGTAGTCGTCGACGGCAGACGCGATGACGAACCCGTCTACCACGCCCGAGCTGAGCATGCGCAGGCTGTCGAGCTCCCGCGCCGCGTTCTCCCGCGTATTCGAGACGATGAGCCGGAAGCCGCGGCCTTGCAGTACGTCCTCGACCTCCTCGATGAGTGTTGCGAAGTAGCCGTTGGCGATGTCGGGGACGATGAACCCGACGGTGTCGCGCGAGCCGGTCTTGAACTTGCGGGCCAGGATGTTGGGCGAGTACTGCAAGGTCTCGATGGCCGACTGCACCCTGCTGCGCGTCGCGTCGGACACGAATCTGGTGCCGTTGATGACGTGCGACACCGTGGCGACCGACACCCCGGCGAGCCGCGCGACTTCCTTGATGCTCGCAGACACTTCAGCCTCTCATCGCCAGAATCACGTCATGCCGACCGCTGATCGCGGCATCCAGCCGGTCGGCCGGGTACCCATCGACCAGGAGAGTGCAGTGGGTGCCGGAGCCCTGGATCTCGACGTCAAGCGTTGCCGCACGATACCGCAGACCCTCCAGCCGCGCGCCCTCGAACTCCCGAGCGACCGCCGGGACGAAGGTCATCCCGCGTTCGTCATACCGGATGCCGAAGACTCCCGACAGCACCTTCGAGACGAACCCGGCGGCATGCCACAGCTGTCCCGGCCAGCGCCACGACGTGCCGTCCCGGGCGTCCGTGACCTCGTAGAAGGTCTTGTTGAGCACGACCGTCCTGACCTGCTGCGCGATGAGCCGATGGACGAGCGCGGCGTCCCCCACCCCGGCGGCGGCACGCGCGAGCCCGGCCTCCCAGCAGTACCAGACCGAGTGACAGAAGTGGTTGTCGTCGTCGCGGTGCGGGAAGAGCACCACCCCGTAGTCGGACATCGCGACCGACTGCATGGCCTCGAGGGTTGAGCGGACCTGGTGGTCGCCCACCCCGAGGAACCAGAGCGCGGCTTCCGCGCCCGAGGTCTCCCAGACCCCCGAGGCATGACCGGAGCTGCCCGCCGGTCCCGACGTGAAGTATCCGAGTTCCGGGTTCCAGTAGGAGGCGAGGATCGCGGCGCGCATCACCGCCGCGCGCTCGGCCCACGCTGCGGCGCGGTCATCCGCCACCTTCGGCAGCGCCGCCATCCGAGCCAGCGCGTCGTAGCTCGCCATCGCGTAGACCTCGGTACCGAGCGCGAATCCCCCAGCCTCCGGCTCGTCGAAAAGGTCGTTCGAAGTGGACTGCGGGGCCGCGACCAGTCCGCGACGCGTGTCGAATCGCTCATCGAGGGCGGACGCGAGGTCCGCGAGAGCCGGCCACGTCGCTTCCACGAGGCTTGCGTCCCCGGTCGCGAGGTAGTGGTCCCAGACGGCGACTGCTGGGAGTGCGTCGCCGTCCGTTCCGTTGTCGAACCCTCCGCTCACGACGTAGTGCAGCGAGGCGCGCGCTACGTCGGGATCGATCAGATTGCCGGCGCGGAGCGCGATGTGCGCGGTGTCCCGGCGCCATGACCCGAACCCCTGTCCGGACCCCTGGAAATACCCCGCCGACCAGAGTCCGACCTCTCCGGGCAGCGCGAACTCCTCGCTCGCGTTGCGCTGGAAGGTCTCGAGGCCGAGCTCGAACGCGGCGTCGACCGCGCGGAACGAGGTCGTCAGTCGCGGAAAGCGGCCGGGCTCCACGGCCGAGCGCCAGAGCTCCGACCGGTCGGCGACTCGGGTCATGTCCCCGTACGGGGTGTCGCGCCACTCGAACTCCTCGACCACGCGGATCGGTGAGACGATGGTGCGCGAATCCGGGACGAGGGCCGGCACGTCCGCGTCGTCGCGCACCTGAGCGTCCGCGATGGTGTAGGTGGGCGTCGCGAAGAACGTGCGCCCCGCGTCGGGAGCGACGGACGCGGCAGCGCGGTAGAGCCCCGACTCGGCGTCCCGGAGTCCCCACACCCGCGCGTCGAGGATCCGGGTGTCCCCGCCGGGCTCGAGTCGCCCCGCCGCCGCGGGCCGCGCGCGGAGCCGGAAGCCCGTGATGTTCTCGGTGACGGGCGCCGCCCCCTGCTCTTCCGCCGCGGAAGCGACGAGGTGCGCCCGGTGGGCGTCGTCGACGGTCAGGACGGCGGTGTCCCCGCGCGTCTCGAGCGCGAGCTCGATCGGACCCGAACCCGGCAGCTTCCACTCGCTAGCACCGATCGAGACAGAACGTCCGGACAGGGCGACCCGGAACCCCGCGACGTCGAGCAGGAGCGTGCCGCGCTCGCCGGTGTCGGCGACGACGCGGACCTCGTAGCCCGTCGCCGAGACATCGGCGCGGGTGCCGTCCGGCGGAGCGAGCTCGATCTCCGGCCAGAGTCCCGGCACCACTCGGAAGCGGAGCGGCAGCTCGAGAGCGCCGACTTCGGACGGCATCGCACGCCGCTCCCAGACACGCGCTCCGCTCACTTGATGCCCGTCGTCGTGATGCCGTCGCGCAGGTAACGCTGCAGGAAGAAGAAGAGCACGAACACCGGGATCACCGAGATGGCGGCGGACGCGATCACGACGTTCCAGGACGTGTTGTAGCCCGAGATCTGGTTGGCGAGATAGACCTGCACGGTCTCGAACGCCTTGTCCTGGTTGACCACGAGCGGCCACAAGTAGTTGTTCCAGGTGCCGAGGAAGAACGCCACGGTGAGCGGCACGATCACGGGGCGCGACAACGGGAGCACGACGCGGACGAAGGTGCCGAAGCGGCCGGCGCCGTCGAGCTCCGCGGCCTCGATCAGCTCTTGCGGGAAGTCGAGATAGAACTGTCTGAACAGGAAGATGCCGTAGGCGTTGAACAGCAGCGGCAGGATAAGCCCGAGCATGCTGTTGGTGAGGTCGAGCTGGCGCACGACCATGTAGAGCGGGACGAGGATCGTCGTCAGCGGGATCATCAGGCTGCCGAGGATCACGATGAACGTCGCGCGCTTGAAAGGGAAGTCGAACCGGGCGAGGGCGTAGCCCGCCATCGCGTGGATGAACATCGCCACGACGGTCACAACCGTCGAGACGATGAGCGAGTTGAGCAGGGCGTGCAACAGCTCCGGAGTGAACGCCTGCGCGATGCTGTCGAACGTGAACCCGGTCGGGTCGAAAGTGATGTCGAAGACCGCGGCTTTCGTCTTGAAGCTGCTGAGGAACAGGATCGCGATCGGGACGATCATCGCGATCGCCCCGAAGGCGAGGATGACCCCAATGATCCAGGCGCGAAGTCGCATCGGTCAGTCCTCCAGGTTGCTGCGCCGGGAGAGCCGGAGCTGGACTAGGGAGATGACGAGCAGGATCAGGAACATCACGACGGACAGTGCGGAGCCGTAGCCCATCTCGAGTCGCTCGAACGAGCGCTGGTAGATGTAGAGGACGCCCACCTGGGTCGCGTCGGCGGGGCCGCCCTTCGTCATGACGAGGATGATGTCGAGGACCTGGAATGCAGCGATCGTCGAAGTCACGAGCACGAAGATCGACGTCGGGCGGACCAGCGGGAGGGTGATGCGCCAGAAGGTCTGCCACCCGCCGGCGCCGTCGAGCCGGGCAGCCTCGAGGATGCTCGCCGGGATCTCCTTGATGGCCGAGAAGAACAGCAGTGACGTGTATCCGAGGTTGATCCACAGCACCACCACGACGATCGACACCATGGCTTGCGGCGGCGAGCCGATGTACTGCTGGTCGGGGATGCCGAACGTGTTGAGGAAGGCGTTCAGGTACCCGGTCTTCTCGGTGTACAGGAACATCCAGAGTGTCGAGGCGATCACCGACGTCACCGCGAACGGAAGCAGGTATGCCGAGCGCAGGACCTGCGACGCACGACCCGCAATCTTGGTGAACGCCACAGCGAGCGCGAGCGAGAGCGCGAACAGTGCGGGGACGTAGATGGCTGCGAACTGCAGGGTCCGCGCGAGCGACATCCACCAGTCGGCATCCGCCATCAACCGCTGGTAGTTGGAGATGCCTGCGAACGTCATCGGGCCGATGAGGTTCCAGTCGAAGAAGCTGACGTAGACGGCGAAGGCGATCGGCAGCAGCACGAAGACGATCAGGCCGATCAGGTCCGGGCCGATGAAGAAGGCTGCTGCGATGGACTCGCGCTTGCGGCGGGTGAGTGTCCGACGGCGGGTCACGGCGACTCCTTCCTGACTCGTCGGTTCGATTCTCATGGCTCTGCCGGCCGGGTGCGCGAGGGACCCGACCGGCAGAGTCGGCGGGCTATCCGGCTTCGATCGCGGCTTGCGCCTTCTTGGCCGCGTCGGCGCCCGACATTCCACCGAACATCACATCCTGCAGCGCGGTACGGAGCGCCTCGGTGACGACGGCGGGGTAGCTCGGCTCGGGCCTCGCCGTGTCGTAAAAGGCTGTGAAGGTCGCGCGCAGGCCCTCGTCGAAGACGTCCTGATTGGCGTCGATGACCGACTGTCGCGCCGGGTAGGCGAACTTCGCCTCCGTCACCCAGCCGCTCGCGACGCTGATGTCGTCGCTGCCGAAGCCGGAGAAGATGAAGTCGGCCGCCTCCTCGATGTGCTCCGACGCGGCGTTGACTGCGAGCTTCTGGCCGCCCGCGACGGTGAAGGGCTCGCCACCCGCGGGTGCGGGCAGCGGCGCAGCAGCGATCGCGGCATCCTGGTAGTCCGTTTCGGTCGCCTTGATGGCGTACGAGCCCGACTCCTGCATGGCGGCGACGCCGGTCGCGATGTTGCCTACGTCCCATGGACCGATCTGCAGCGACGAGGGGCTGTAGCCGTTCGCGGTGAACGAGCCCCAGAAGTTCAGCGCGTCGGCGAACTCCGGCGTATCGACCGTGTAGTTCCCGTCGCCGTCGGTCACGTCGGCACCTGCCATCCACATGAACGGATAGAAATTGAACAGCGTGTACCCGCTGTCCTCCACCGGCAGCACGAGGCCGTAGCGGTCGGCGGTGGTCAGCGCCTGAGCGGCGGACTTCAGCTCGTCCCAGGTCGACGGCGGCTCGATGCCCTCCGCCGCAAGCAGCTCCTCGTCGTAGAAGAGGCCGAGGGTCTCGAGCTCCGTCGGGAGCGCGAGGATCTTGCCGTCGTAGCTCGCCGAGTCGAGCACGGCGGGCAGGATGTCGGCCCTCAGCTCGTCCGTGTAGTACGGGGTGAGGTCGGCGAGCGCGCCGGACTCGGCGTACTTCGTGAAGGTCGACGGCTCGACGTACAGGATGTCGGGAGCCGATCCGTTCGCGAGCGCCGTCGGGATGAGCGTCGTCGTGTAGTCCGACTGACTCACTACGGTGTGGTTGATCTGGACATCGTCGCGCGACGCGTTGTAGTCCTGCACCCACGAGGCGACGAAGTCGGCCTCGGAGCCCTGGTAGAAGCTCCAGAACTCGAGCGTGACGACGTCGCCGTCACCGCCCGACGTCGAGCATCCGGCCGTGAAGACGACCGCGCTGCCGGCCGCGACGGCGGCGAGCGCGGTGGCGAGTCTACTGCTGATGTTTCTCACTGTGATCTCCGTTGATGGTTGGTGATGCCGTGTTGGGATGCCGAATCAGTTGCTGGTGAACCCGTCGTAGCTCGACCTCGCCTTGCGGGCCTGCTCGACGTTCCCGCGCTCGGCGTGCGGGGTCCTCTCGGCGTTCTTCCGCAGGAGATCGGTCTTCTGCTCCTGCTGGACGCGCCAACGTTCCTGATAGGAGTCCGAAGCCGCACGCATGTCGGCATCGAGCTCGGGCATCGGCGCTACCGGCCGATCCCAGGTCTTCTTCGGAGCCGGCCGCTTGTCGGCCTGCGGCACCGAAAGATCAGCCCCGGGCGCCGCCTCGTACCAGTAGGCGGTCGACGCCCAGCTGTCGGCGAGGTGGTTGCCGTGCCCGTGTTCCATGGTCACCTTGATGCCGGTGTTGAAGAGCAGAGGATCAGCGATGTGGAAGCGGTAGGAGACCTGGTAGCCCCCGGTGTCGCCTTCGTGAAGGATCGTGCCGCTGTAGGGCGAGGCGTTCCGCTGCATCCCCCACGCGTGGTTGAAGTAGTCTTCGCTCCCCGTCCCGAGGATGGCGGGCTCGTCGAAGTCGTCGATGTAGATCACGTCGTCGCCCTCGCCCCACCAGCTGCCCTGGAAGTGGGCCACGGAGAGGTTGCACCCGACGAAGTGACCGCGGCCGCGGATGTCGGCGATCACGTAGTTGCCGGAGTCGTCGTTGCGGACCGAGTTGACCTCGGGCGTGTTGACAGCGATGTCGTCGCCCCAGCCGTCGTTGGGGTTCGCGTACGCCCACGAGGCGTGGAAGTAGGCGATCTCATCGAGCCGCTCCGGGTACAGGTCGTAGTCGATGTGGAAGAACAGGCCGACGTGGAGGTCGTTCTCGTTGATCACCTCGACCTTCGCGGCCTCGTTGAACGGCATCGCGAAGTAGCAGTTCATCGAAGCCGTCCCACCGAAAGTGCCTTCTTCCTGAGGCCGTGAGGTGACCACGAAGGGCACGGAGTTGTAGGAGCCCGGCATCCCGTGACCGAGCCCGAAGAAGTCTCCGAGAGGCACCAGCACCGCCGGCTTGTCGGAGTCCTCCCAGGTAAACCGCAGCAGCACCTTGCGGTAGTAGTCGGGGTCGTTGATCTCCCAGTTGACCCCGATGGCGTTCTCCATCTCCGTCACCGGCGCGACGTCGGCATGGAGCTCGGGGACCTGAATGCTCGGACCGATAATGCGTCGGCAGAAGCTCGTCATCCAGATGTGGGTGATCGCGCCAGGACCCCGGAGGTCGGCGAGCACCGCGGTCGTCCCCGGGGCGATCAGCCAGTAGTCCTTGTTGCGACCGGACTGGTCCCAGCTGGACGCGCGCGCCGACCGGCCGGCGTGCAGTCGCGTGAGCGCGCTCAGAGTCGAACTTGGACCAGTGCTCGTCATGGAGTTCCTTCAGCTAAACGATTACGTAAACGATTAGCTGGAAGACTACAAATCCCCGAGCGGTCCTGTCAAGTCGACTCAGATCGACTAGCGGCCGATCGCGGGGGTCGCTCGGAAGGCGTTGACGGCGGTGTCGACGACCACTTGAGCCTCGGTCCCCGAGTCGAGGATGGTGTTCCGGACGGACTCGGGGTCGACCAATACCGTCGTGACTGCGAGGTCGTCGGCGGCCCCCGTCCCGAGCAGCGCCTCCACTTGCGCGGCGAACGCCGATCCGCTCGACGTGCCGCGGACGTCGAGCGCGGCGACATGGTTGGCGCAGACGTAGTTGTCGCTTCCGCCCGTTAGCCGAATGATGACGGGGGTCGCCCCCGGGGGGCGGATGCCGGCCGAGTCGACGACCTCGGAGAAGTGGTTGCCGATGACCGAGTTGTGGCGGCCGCTCACGCGCAGGAGCCCGTCGACATCCTCGCGTCCGTTGTCGACCCGCAGGAAGGGGATCCACGGCTCGTGGTCGCGGAGGACATGGTTCGAGCCGACGAGGTTCTCCGAGCTGTCCTCGAGCACGACCATCGCCGGGTAGAACGAGTGCAGCCGGTTGCCGGTGATGCTCGACCGCGAGACCCCCCGCAGATGGATGCTGCTCGCCCCGCGGGGAAAGACGTTGTTCGCGGCGATCAACAACCCGCCGTGGTTCTCGGCGTAGATTGAGTAGCCCCTGAACCCCGCACCGATCAGGTTGTCGGTGACCTTCGACGCCTGGCCCCACCCGCGCAGCTCGATGCAGTTCCCGCACTCGGCGAGGAAGTTGTCGTGGATGGAGAGGGCGTCGGCGTCGTAGACGGTGAGCGCATGCTCGAGGTAGACGAAGCCCATCGACGTGACGCGGAACGAGTCGTTGGGCCCCGCGACGAGGATTCCGGTCTTGCCGTTGACGTAGGTGTTCTCGGGATGCAGGTCGGAAGCGTCGGGGTCGAAGTGCAGCCCGTCGATGCAGAAGTTCGAGAACTCGACCGAGCTCAGGCGCGGACTGCCCTCCCGCTCGACGTAGAAGGCCGCGCCAGCGGACTCGTCGTCGTCCTCGCCCACCGGGATGTCGACGAGGATGCGACTGCCCCCCGGCCAGAGCTCGTGGAGACCGGTCCATTCGGACTCGGGGACGTTAAAGCGGATGCTCGACGACGTGAAGCCGTGCCCGGAGCCCTCGATCCGCAGGAAGCTGATGTCGATCCGCACTTGCGTGCGGAGACGGTAGTCGCCGGGCGGGAGATAGATGACCGCGCCGGGCTTGCCCCCGTCGTTCACATCGGTCGCCGTCTGCCGGCTCTTGATGTCGTCGATGATGCTGTTCAGCACCGCCCCGACGTCGTCGGCCGGATCGCCGATCGGCCACCTCGTGACGTCGTAGTAGTTGGCGCCCGCCGCGCTCACGACAGGACCCGGTCTTCCAGCTCGATCGCGAGCCGCCCGTCGACCCACTGGACGAAATGGGGATCGCTGATCTCCCCAACCCAGCCGCCGTGATCGTCGTCGTTGCGGAACGCGAGGAAGCGCCACTGACCTCCCCGATCCTGCACCAACCGACCGACGTACAGACGCTCGTCGGTGAGCCGATACGCGTCGGTGACCCGGAACGCGCCGGTCGTCGAGTCGATCGGGAACGCCCAGACGCCCCCGACCGGATCGGCCGAGGCGCGCTCCCCCGCCAGCTCGCTGCCGAGGCACGAGAACAGCCCGACGGGGATGCCCTCGACCGTCGCGAGCTGGAGGACCTCGAGGTGCCCGAAGCCGGCGCCCGGCTCGGAGACCGGGGGGTGCACCGTCCAGCGCTCCAGGTCCGGCGACGTGGCGTGTCCGATCACCCCGCGGTCCTCGGGCGCGCCGTGATTTGCGCGGGCCGTGATGAGCATGTGCCACCTGTCGGCGCCGCGGTACACCCAGGGGTCGCGCCACGCCTGGTCCGGCCATTGTCTCGTCGCCGCGGTCTCGTATCGGCGCGCATCCGGCTCGATCACCTGCCGTGCAGGCTCTCGGCGCCAGGTGAAGAGATCGTCGGAGACGACGGAGCTGATCCGCTGGACGATCCCTCCCTCGGCGCGGCTGACTCCGGTGTAGAACATCCGCCATCTGCCGTCGTCCTGCCGCACGACCGATCCTGTCCAGGTCGCGAGGTCGTCGAAGGCAGGCGAGTCGTCGGGGAGCACGGCATCGATCTGCTCGGTCCAGGTGGTGAGGTCCGTCGAGGTCGCGTGACCGATCGTGGCGCGCCAGTGCCGCCGGTCGGGGTCGACGAGAGCCCGGGGGGCCTTGAGGAAGAAGAGATGGAAGCGGTCGCCGTCGTCGGCGATCCAGAAGTCCCACACCCACGATGCGGCAAGTCGAAGCATTCTGGGGGGACCTCTCAGTGTTCTTGGGGCGGGGCGACGGAGCCTCGGACGGTCAGCGGGCAGTCGAGACGGGTGGGGAGGTCGGCCAGCAGCTGGTACTCCGCTTCTCCGCGGAGCAACTGCACGAGTGTGTCGATGGCCCAGGCGCCCATCTCGTAGTGGGGCAGCGCGACCGTCGTGAGGCCGGGGAAGAGGTTCGCGGCGATGAGCTCCTGGTTGTCGAAGCCGACGATCGAGAGGTCGCGCGGAATGTCGAGGCCGAGCTCCGCCGCGGCCCGGTAGGCGCCCATCGCCATTCGGTCGTTGTAGCAGAAGAGCGCGGTCGGCCGGTCAGGCCGCGCCAGCACCTCCCGCGCCAGGGCGTAGCCGGGCAGGGTCTCCGACGGCGCCTGCACGATGAGGCTCTCGTCGAGCGGGAGGCCGTGCTCGGCGTGGACCTGCCGGAAGCCGACGAGGCGCTCGTGAGTCGCCGGCACGTCGTCGTCGTTGTTGAGGAAGCCGATGCGCCGGTGGCCGGCCTCGACCAGGTGGGTGACCGCGGCGACCGCTCCCCCGACTTCGTCGGGCACCACGGCCGGCACGAGGCCCGCCCGATCCGTCGAGTCGATCAGCACCGCCGGCAGGCCTCGGAGGTTGGGCGGCAGCGAGACCTGACGGTGATACATCGTCGCGTAGAGTACGGCCTCGACCTGCCGGTCGATCAGGGTCTGCACGTCGTCGCGGTGCGAGTCGCCGGACTCGCGGTCGGCGTTCACGATCACGAGCGTGAGGTCGTGCTCGCGCGCCGCGTTCTGGGCGCCCAGGATGATCCTTCCGGCGTGCGGCGTGGTCGCGATCTCCTCGCTCAGCAGGCCGATGAGTCCCGATCTGTTGGTGCGCAGCGCCCGCGCGGCCCGATTCGGTCCGTAGCCGAGCGTCTTCGCCGCGGCGCGGACGCGCGCGCGGGTCTCCCCGGCGACGCGCATCTGCGGCGTGTCGTTCAGCACATGCGACACCGTGGTGATGGAGACCCCCGCCAGTTTGGCGACGTCGCGGATCCCCACGCCTTTCACTGCCACGGCGGACGCACTCCCTTCTTCGGGTCGTGATCGTTCATCCTTTCACCGCGCCGAGCGTGAGACCCGCCACGATGTGGCGCTGCAGGGCGAAGGTGAGGAGCACGACGGGGACCGAGTACAGCGCCGCGAGCGCCGTCATCGATCCCCAGTCGACGCCGAACTGCGTCTGGAAGTTCGCGATGACGATCGGAGTGGTCTGGGCGCGGACCGCGGTCAGGAGGAGCGAGAAGAGGAACTCGTTCCACGACGCGAGGAACGCGAAGATCGCCGTCACGGCGAGCCCGCCCGACACCACCGGCAGCACGACCCGCCACAGAGCCCCGAGCCGCGATGCGCCGTCGACACGCGCCGCCTCCTCGAGCTCGTCCGGGACAGCCTCGAAGAAGCTCGCCATCAGCCAGATCGAGAGCGGAAGCGAGATCGTCGTGTGCGCGATGGCCAGACCGACAGACGTGTCGTTGATGCCGAGCGTCCGCATCGTCTCGACGAGAGGCGCGCCGACGGCGATGGTCGGCACCATCCGCGTCACGAGGGAGGCGATCACGAAGACGCGGCCCGACGGGGTGCGGTATCGCGTGATGGCGTAGGCGGCCGGGACCGCGAGCACGAGCGACATCGCGGTGCTGAGCACGGCCGTCACGACGCTGTTGAGGAGCGCCGGCACAACGCCCTCCTTCGCGAGCGCCGTGACGTAGTTCTCCAGCGTCCACGCCCGCGGCAGGACGGCCGGGGGAACCGCGATCGCATCGCTCGGCGTCTTGAATGAGGTCAGCAGGAGGTAGAGGAACGGGAAGCCGTACAGCACGATGACGGCGAGCAGCAGGATCCAGAGGATCACCTTCGGCGCCAGCCGGCGCGTTTCGAGCCCGTTCATCGTTCGGCCCCTGGTCGCCAGATCGCGAAGATCGCCGCGGTGGCGACCAGCAGCATCCCGAGCAGGTAGACGGTGCCCATGGCGCTGGCGAGGCCGGGGTCGCCGTACCGGGTCATCGTGCGGTAGATCAGCAGGCTGAGCGTCGTGGTGCTCTCCTGGGGGCCGCCGTTGGTCTGGATCAGGATGATGTCGAACGCCCGCGCCGCGTCGATCCCGCGCACGACCAGGGCCACGGCGATGACGGGGCGCAGCAGCGGGATGAGCACGCGGAACAGCAGGGTGGGATACCCCGCGCCGTCGAGGCGTGCCGCCTCGAGCACGTCGCCGGGAATATTCTGAAGCCCGGCAAAGAGCACGAGCGTGATGAACGAGGTGGTGAGCCAGATGTCGGGCAACGCGACCGAGAAGAGCGCGATACGGGGATCGCTCAGCCATCCGACGTTGATGCCGAGAAGCTCGTTGAGAATGCCGAAGTTGTCGATCAGGAGAAAGCGCCAAAGGAGCCCGGCCACGACGGGGGCCACCATGAGCGGGTACATGAAGATCGTGCGGAAGATCGCCGAGCGCTGACCGAGGGCTGCAAACAGCAGCGCGACCATCAGACCGATGCTGAACTCGAGCGCCACCACGATCAGGGTGTAGGCGATCGTCCGGATCGATGCGCCCTGGAAGGCCGTGGACGCGAACGCGGTCGCGAAGTTGTCGAAGCCGACGAACTCCCGCGCGCCGCCCGCGATCGGTGAAATCTCGAAGAAGGCGTTGCTGACGAAGCGCACGATCGGCCAGAGCACGAACGCGATCAGGAACAGCGCGGCCGGCGCCATGAGCAACAGGGCGAACCGGCGATCGGTGAGTCGCACGGGTGGATCCTCAGGTCGTAGGTGGAGCGGTGGCCGGCCGGAGCCGGCC
>NZ_JBASCU010000041.1:0-18128 GCF_049651805.1 Pseudolysinimonas sp. | reverse complement strand
GAACGGCTTGGTGACGTAGTCGTCGGCGCCGGCCTCGAGACCCTGCAGGGTGTCGATCTCTTCACCGAGCGCCGTCAGCATGACGATGTAGGCATCGGAGAACTGGCGGATGCGCTTGGCTGTCTCGAATCCGTCCATGCCGGGCATGTTGACATCGAGGGTGACCACTGTCGGGCTGACCGAGCGCACCGCCTCGACGCCGTCATATCCGTTCGACCGTGCCGTCACCTCGAACCCCGCCTGAGTCAGAACGGTTTCGAGCAAGTGGCGGATGTCGTCGTCATCCTCGATGACGACAGCGCGACGGACAGGCTCCATAGCTCTGAATGGTAGGCGGGTGCGGCGCTCCGTGGGGAGCGCCGCACCGCGTCAGTGCGCCTTCGGTTCGCTCCCGCGGCTCTGAACGAGGCGGTTGGCCCCCCACCAGGCGGCCGGAAGCAGAGCTGCCGCGATCAGCGCCTTGATGATGCCGCCCGGGATGAACGGGATGAGGCCCCACTCCATCACCTGAGCAAAGGTCCCTCCGGTGACGGCGGCCAACCACGGCAGCCCGAACGCGAAAACGATGACCGATCCGCCCACGAACGTCGCGATCGCCTTCAGGACGTGGCGGTCCCAGGTGCGTTCCGACAGCCACCCGACGGCCGCTGCCGCGAAGACGAAGCCGATGATGTAGCCGAAGCTCGGCGCCGCGAGCGCCGCGAGACCGGTGAGGTGCGAGCCGTCGTCCTGGGGCGCGAATACCGGGAGCCCGATCAGACCGAGCGCCAGATACAGGCCGAGCGCCGACGCGCCGCGCGCCCACCCGAGGGTCGCGCCGACGAGAAGTACGGCAAGGGTCTGCCCCGTGATCGGCACCGGGTACATGGGGATGATGACCTGCGCGAGCAGGGCGGTGAATGCGGCACCGGCGGCGACGAGCACGATGTCGAGCACCCACGTGCGCGGGAAGACACGATCGGCGAGAACCAGGCGAGGTACGGCAGGGACGACAGCAGACATGCGGAAGGCAATCCTCTTCGGTTGGGGAGGTGCCCCTATCGGACGATGGCGGGGGCACTCCCGGTTAGACTAGCGGGCTGGCGCACTCGCGCCGCTTGTCGACATCCTCCCGAATCCCCACCTCAACTTTGAAGGGACCTTGCTGTGCTCGCCGTGCACGATCTCGAGATCCGCGTCGGCGCGCGCCTGCTCATGGAAGGGGTGAACTTCCGCGTGGAACGGGGCGACAAGATCGGCCTCGTCGGCCGCAACGGCGCCGGCAAGACGACCCTGACGAAGACGTTGGCGGGGGAGAGCCTGCCGAGCGGGGGCAAGATCCACCGCACGGGTGAGATCGGCTATCTGCCCCAGGATCCCCGCACCGGCGACCCCGAAGACACGGCGCGCACGAGAATCCTGGATGCCCGCGGCCTCGGCCGACTGGTCCTCGACCTGCGGCGCGCCACGGACGAGATGGCGAGCTCCGACGAGAAGGTCAGCGCGGCGGCGATGGATCGCTACGGGCGGCTCGAAGACCGCTTTCTCGCCCTCGGGGGATACGCAGCGGAGGCGGAGGCGGCATCCATCGCCTCGAACCTCGCCCTACCCGACCGCATCCTCGATCAGCAGTTGAAGACCCTCTCAGGGGGTCAGCGCCGCCGCATCGAGCTGGCCCGCATCCTGTTCTCGGGTGCCGACACGATGATCCTCGATGAGCCCACCAACCACCTCGACGCCGACTCGGTCGTCTGGCTGCGCGAGTTCCTCAAGGCATACAGCGGGGGAGTGATCGTGATCAGCCACGACGTCGACCTCGTCGAAGACACCGTCAACCGGGTGTTCTACCTCGACGCCAACCGGCAGGTCATCGACATCTACAACATGGGCTGGAAACACTACCTGCGCCAGCGCGAAGCCGACGAGGAGCGCCGCAAGAAGGAGCGCGTCAACGTCGAGAAGAAGGCGACCCAACTGCAGTTGCAGGCCGCGCGGTTCGGCGCGAAGGCGTCGAAGGCGGCCGCAGCTCACCAGATGGTGGCACGGGCCGAGAAGATGCTCTCCGGACTCGAGGAAGTGCGCGCGGTCGATCGGGTCGCGAAGCTGCGGTTCCCCGATCCGGTCGCCTGTGGCAAGACCCCCCTCATGGCGAGCAACCTCTCCAAGAGCTACGGGTCACTCGAAATCTTCACCGCCGTCGACCTCGCGATCGACCGGGGCTCGAAGGTGGTGGTGCTCGGCCTGAACGGTGCGGGCAAGACGACGCTGTTGAGGATGCTGGCCGGCGTCGACAAGCCCGACACCGGGCAAATCGAGCCCGGGCACGGCCTGCGCATCGGGTACTACGCGCAGGAGCACGAGACGATCGACGTCAAGCGGTCGGTGCTCGAGAACATGACGGCGGCCAGCCCGCAGCTCACCGCGACCGAGGCGCGTCGCGTGCTCGGCTCGTTCCTGTTCACGGGCGACGACGCCGACAAGCCCGCCGGGGTGCTCTCCGGCGGCGAGAAGACCCGTCTGGCGCTGGCGATGATCGTGGTGTCGGGCGCCAACGTGTTGCTGCTCGACGAGCCGACGAACAACCTCGACCCGGCGAGCCGCGAAGAGATCCTCGGCGCCCTCGCGGGCTACTCGGGCGCGGTCGTGCTGGTGTCGCACGACGAGGGAGCCGTCGAGGCACTCAACCCCGAGCGGGTGCTGATCCTGCCTGACGGCGTCGAGGATCACTGGAACCCCGGCTACGCCGACCTGATCGCCCTCGCTTAGGCGGGATGTGTCGCACCGAATGCATCTGCGATGCCGACGAGGGATGGCACTGAGACTAGTTCACGATTTGCAGTAGGGTTCGAGCCTCGCGAGGCGGCTTGCACGCTCTGCCGGCCGACTCGATGCACCGTCCGATGTCGGCGCAGTCACAGGCTCGACCGGCATGAATGAGGGTCGAGAGCGCTCGAGCCTGGGAAATCGTTCGCTCAAGCTCGGGGAGCTTCGCCTGCGCGAGCCGTTGCCAGGCCTCTGCTGGGGTAAGGGGTGGCTCTTGGTCCGCCACGAGAGCTCGGATCTCTTGGATTGAGAAACCGAGCGTGCGCGCCGTCGCGATGATCCGAAGTCTTTCGAGATCGGTGGCCCCGAAGATTCGACGCACCCCGATACGCCGAAGTGTCGGAAGGAGGCCGGCGCTTTCGTAGTAGCGCACAGCCGACACGCTCACGCCGGCGCGTTCTGCCGCCTCGCCGATTTCCATCGCGTCCGTCCTTGCCTCTTGACCTCAAGCGCGCTTGAGCCCGCACACTACCGTAAAACCAGGCGTTGACCGCCCGGACCGAGAGGAGAGATCAATGATCTCCGTCAGCGATTCCGCCACGATCTTGAGGCCACGTGCGGAGGTCTATGCCTTCGTAGCCGATCTCGACAACCTGCCCCGTTGGCAGAGTGAGGTGGTTTCCACTCACGTCGCCACTCAAGGGCCCGTGCGCGTCGGCATGCGGTTCACAGAGGACGTGCGGATCGGCCGCGAGACGGTCGAGGCGCATTGCGAGATCACCGAACTAGCCGAGGGGACCCTGCTCGGGTTCACCGCATCCTCCCCCGCGCTCGACTATTCGGGGAAACTCGACTTCACCGACGCCGACGGGGGTACCCGGGTGGACATCACGGCTACTTTCGCCCTCAAGGGAGCTCGCCGCCTCTTGGAACCCGCCTTCGGCGGTGAGGTCAGACGCGGGGTGGGCTACGAACTGGACACCCTGAAGCGGCTGTTGGAGGAGGGTGACCGGAGGCCGTCCTAGCGCCCCCGTGCATCCAAGACTGCGTCTTCCACATCGGCGTCCTGGTCACGACGAGTTACGGGGGCATTGCCTGCAGCGATCTTGCGCTCCCGGCGCACCGCCCAGATAAGACCGACGAACGCCATGATGCCGAACACGATCCATTGGAGTGCGTACGACAGGTGTGGCCCCTCGTCCTCGACCGGCTTGAACGCCGGCAGCGGGCTTTCGGTCGGCGCTGGGTCTTCCGAAACGAGCAGCCCGTATATGCCGGTGTAGGTCGGCGCTTCGACGAGGTCGGCCACGTCGGGAAGCCGCACGGTTGCGAGTTGCCCCTCCGGGGCGCCGCGACCGGGGATCTCGGGCTCTCCGGGCTTGAGCCGCACGACGACGGTCACCTGGCCCTCAGGCGCTGCAGGCACCGACTCGGGGGCTTCCGGGGTTGATCCGCCGGGAACCCAGCCTCGGTCGACGACGAAGACGGTACCGTCGCTCAGTCGCAGCGGAACGAGCACCTCGAAGCCGGGGAGCGAGTTGCGCGGGCGGTTGCGCACCAGCAGCTGTTCGTCGACCAGGTACTCGCCGGTCAGCTGGACGGGGCGCCACTCGACGGCCTCGTCGGCAGACGCGAGTCCCGGCAGCAGATCGGTGAGTTCGGCGGGTGGAGCGTCGTAGTTCGCCTCGATCCTCGCGATCTCGTCGACCGCATCGACGCGACGCGACCACTGCCACCACGAGAGCAGCCCGCACGCGATCGCGAAGACGATCGTGAGGGCAACGTACCCGCCCCAGCGCCGTAGCCAGGTCATCGCACCGCATCCGGAACGAGGTCGACGGGAGCGTCGAGCGCGCTGACCACGACTGGGAAGCCTCGGGTGGCGAGATAGTCGGCCAGGGTCGAGCGGTGGTCACCGCAGGCGAGCCAGACCTTCACCCGGTCGGGGGTGTGGATGCGGGGGTTGCGCCAGTTCACCCGCCATGCCGCGTCTGCGCTGCAGCCCGCCGACGAACACTGCACTGCGGCGTCGAAACCGATCACGCGTCGTCTCGCGGCACGATCGCGCCCGGCCGCTCGACGGTGCGGCCGCCCGAGCGCGACACGGCGTTGGCGAGCACCACCGCGACGTAGGGCAGGAAGATCGCGCCGAGCGCCGGAACGATCAGCCACCAGCCCCGCACGAAGAGGCACGCAAAGATGCACAGAACGCGGATGCCCATCGTCAACGCGTACCGGCGCATGCGCGCGGACTGCTCCTGCTCCGGCGAAGGGGGGAGTTCGGTGATCGCGACGGTTCGGTTGCGCATGGTCTTGGCACCAGGGTACGCGCGCCCGCGTCGATAGGCTGACGTGATGACTGCTCGCACCATTCTCGTCACCGGAGGAAACCGTGGCATCGGCCACGCGATCGCCGCGGAGTTCGTCGCCCAAGGCCACCGCGTGGCCGTGACCGCACGGTCGGGCGACGGCCCCGAGGGCACCCTCACCGTGCAAGCCGACGTCACCGATGCCGCAGCGATCGACGCGGCGTTCACCGAGATCGAAGAGAAGCTCGGCCCCGTCGAGGTGGTCGTCGCGAACGCCGGCATCACCCGCGACAAGCTGCTGATGATGATGACGGAAGACGATTTCGACACCGTCGTGAACACCAACCTCGGGGGATCGTTTCGCGTCGTCAAGCGCGCCACGAAGGCGATGATGAAGGCACGCTTCGGCCGCATCATCCTGATCTCGAGCGTCGTCGGGCTCTTCGGCGGCCCGGGACAGGTCAACTACTCCTCGTCGAAGGCCGCGCTCGTCGGTATGGCCCGCTCGATCACCCGCGAGCTCGGCAGCCGCGGCATCACGGCCAACGTCGTCGCGCCCGGGTTCATCGAGACCGACATGACCGCCGAACTGTCCGACGACACCCAGGCCGCGTACAAGAAGTCGATTCCCGCCGGTCGGTTCGCGACCCCGAGCGAGGTCGCGAAGGTCGTCGCGTGGCTTGCCTCCGACGACGCCGCCTACATCTCGGGCGCCGTCATCCCCGTCGACGGCGGCCTCGGGATGGGTCACTAGCCGCAGGGGAGCCCCAGAAGGGGCAGCAGCATCGACAGGTCGCGCTCGTCGAGCAGCACGTGCGCCAGGTCACGGACGGGTGCTTTGGCATCGAAACCCACCGCCAACCCGCAGATCGCCATCATCGGCAGATCGTTGGCGCCATCGCCGACAGCTACCGTCTGCGACATCGGGATGCCGGCATCCGTTGCCCATTCGCGGAGCGCCGCGGCCTTCGCGGCCGCGTCGACCACCGGTGCCAGGACGTCGCCCGTGAGCTTGCCATCGACGACCGCGAGCCGGTTCGCCCGCCAGTGGTCGAGCCCGAGTTCGCGCGCGAGCGGGTCGATGATCTCGTGGAACCCCCCGGACACGACGGCAACCTTGCCGCCGGCCGCCTGCACGCCCGCGATCAGCTCTGGCACCCCCCGAGTCACCGTCACCCGCGACCGCACCGTCTCGATGACCGATTCGGGAAGACCGGCGAGGGTCGCGACCCGTTCGCGCAGACTCTGCTCGAAGTCGAGTTCGCCGTTCATCGCCCGGAAGGTGATTTCGGCGACCCGATCACCCGAACCGGCCTCATCAGCAAGGAGCTCGATGACCTCGTTCTCGATGAGGGTGGAGTCGACATCGAGAACGACGAGGAAGCGGGCCATCGGCGCGAGCCTGCCTTCTGTCAGGGAGCTAGGGGGTGACGACGACTCCCTTGCCGACGACGGTGATGCCGGAATCGGTGACGGTGAAGCCGCGGCGGCGATCGGCATCGTGGTCGACGCCGACGGTGGCGCCGGATTCGACGACGACATCCTTGTCGAGGATAGCGCGCTGCACGGTGGCCCGATCTTCGATGCGAACCCGTTCGAAGACGACGGAGTCGACGACCTTCGCACCCGACTCGACGGTGACCCAGGGGCCGAGCACGCTGCGCTCCAGGTGACCGCCCGAGACGACGCAGCCGAGCGACACGATCGAGTCGATCGCCGTTCCGACGGCGTTCTCGCCGTCGCGCACGAATTTCGCCGGCGGAGAGTTGAGCTGCTGACTGTAGATCGGCCAATCGCGGTTGTAGAGGTTGAAAACCGGGAGAGCCGAGATCAGGTCTTGGTGGGCGTCGAAGAACGACTCGATCGTTCCGACATCGCGCCAGTAGTAGCGGTCGCGGTCGGTGGCGCCAGGCACCTGGTTGCGCTGGAGGTCGTACACGGCCGCGTCGTCGCGAGCGACGAAGTCGGGAACGATATCGCCGCCCATGTCGTGGTTCGAGTCCGGCCGCTCGCCATCACGCTGCACCGCGTCGATGAGCACGTCGGCATCGAAGACGTAATTGCCCATCGAGGCGAGCACTTCGCCCGGGGAGTCGGCAAGGCCGACGGCATCCTTCGGCTTCTCTTTGAACGCCGCGATACGGTGCGGGTTTTTCGGGTCGAGTTCGATGACCCCGAACTGGTCGGCGAGCGCGATCGGCTGCCGGATCGCCGCCACCGTGACGCCGGCGCCCGCCTCGATGTGGGCCTCCACCATCTGGGAGAAGTCCATGCGGTAGACGTGGTCGGCACCGACGACGACGACGATGTCGGGACGCTCGTCACGCAACAGGTTGAGGCTCTGCAGGATGGCGTCAGCCGACCCCGAGAACCACCGCTTGCCGAGACGTTGCTGCGCCGGAACGGAGGCGACGTAGGCCCCCAGCAGTCCGGAGAGGCGCCAGGTCTGTGACACGTGACGATCGAGCGAGTGCGACTTGTACTGGGTCAACACGACCACTTGGCGGAGCCCGGAGTTCACCAGGTTCGACAGCGCGAAGTCGACCAGGCGATAACCGCCGCCGAACGGCACGGCGGGCTTCGCCCGGTCGGCTGTCAACGGCATGAGGCGCTTGCCCTCGCCGCCGGCCAGAACAATCCCGAACACCTTCTTCGCCGCCATGGCTCAACAGTACGGGCCGTCACCCCAGGCGGTGTACTAGCGTTCACTCAATGCGAGTAGACGTCGTAACCCGCGAGTACCCGCCGGAGGTCTACGGAGGCGCCGGCGTGCACGTCGCCGAGCTCGTCGCCGCCCTGCGCCCGACAACCGACGTCGTCGTGCGGTGCTTCGGAATGCCGCGCGACGAAGAGAACGTGCACGCCTACCTCGTGCCGCCGCAACTCACGAACGCCAATCCGGCGCTCGCCACCCTCGGCGTCGACCTGCAGATCGCCCAGGACGTCGAAGGTGCCGACCTCGTTCATTCGCACACCTGGTACGCGAACGGTGCGGGGCACCTCGCGAAACTCCTGCACGGCATCCCGCACGTCGTCACCGCGCACAGCCTTGAGCCGCTTCGGCCGTGGAAGGCCGAACAGCTCGGCGGCGGGTACCGAATCTCGAGCGAGATCGAACGCACCGCGTTCGAGGCGGCGGATGCCGTCATCGCGGTGTCGCGCGGGATGCAGGCCGACATTCTGCGCTCCTACCCGGCGATCGATCCGGCGCGGGTCCGCGTGGTGCACAACGGCATCGACCTCGAGCGCTGGAAGCCCGTCGACGAACCCGAGATCGTGCGCGGATTCGGCGTCGACCCCTCCCGCCCGAGCGTGATCTTCGTCGGGCGGATCACGCGCCAGAAGGGCCTGCCGTACCTGCTCGCCGCGGCCCGCCGGCTCGCGCCCGAAGTGCAGCTCATCCTCTGCGCGGGAGCCCCCGACACCCCCGAGATCCTCGCCGAGGTGCAGGCCGGTGTAGCCGCGTTGCAGACCGAGCGCACGGGCGTCATCTGGATCGACCGTCTGCTCTCGCAGCCCGAACTCGCCGCGCTGCTGTCGGCCTCGACGACCTTCGTCTGCCCCTCGGTCTACGAGCCGCTCGGCATCGTCAACCTCGAAGCGATGGCTTGTGGCCTGCCCGTTGTCGGCACGGCGACCGGCGGCATCCCCGAGGTCGTCGCCAACGGCGTCACCGGACGCCTGGTGCCCATCCAGCAGGTCGACGACGGCACCGGCACCCCGGTCGACCCCGAGCAGTTCGTCGCCGACCTCGCGGCCGCGCTCTCGGAAGTCGTGGCCGACCCGGCCACGGCGCGTCTCATGGGGATCGCCGGACGCCGCCGGGCCGAGGCCGAGTTCAGCTGGGCGGCGATCGCGGAGCGCACGAGCGCGATCTACGCGGAACTGCTCGGCGGGGCGGGCCCGTAAGCTGAGGGCACCATGTCCTCTCCGGTGCTCGAATTCTCGAACGTGTCCGTCGTCCGAGGGGGCACTCGCATCCTCGACCAGGTGAGCTGGGCGGTGGGTGCCGACGAACGCTGGGTGGTTCTCGGCCCGAACGGCGCAGGCAAGACGACGCTGCTGCAGATCGCCGCGGCGACGATGCATCCGACCTCTGGACATGCGACGCTCCTCGGCGAGCGGCTCGGCAAGTCCGACGTGTTCGAGATGAGGCCCCGCATCGGCCTCGCGTCATCCGCGATGGCGAAGCGCATCCCGGCCGATGAGGTGGTGCTGGATGTCGTGCTCACCGCCGCCTACGCCGTCACGGGACGCTGGAACGAGGTCTACGAAGACGTCGATGTGAACCGCGCCCGACGCGTGCTCGGGGAGTGGAAACTTTCCGCCTTCGACGACCGGCGGTTCGGAACCCTCAGCGACGGCGAGCAGAAGCGCGTGCAGATCGCGCGCGCCGTCATGGCCGATCCCGAGGTTCTGCTGCTCGACGAGCCGGCCGCGAGCCTCGACCTCGGCTCCCGCGAGGAGCTGTTGCAGCTACTCGGCGGCTTCGCGAGCAACCCGAAGTCGCCCGCGATGGTGATGGTGACCCACCACGTCGAAGAGATCCCGCCCGGATTCAGCCACGTGTTGCTGCTGGCTGACGGCGCCGTCACGGCGGCGGGGCCGATCGGTGAGGTGCTCACGGCCGGGAATCTCACCGCCACCTTCGGGCTGCCCATCGAGCTGACGTCGGCGAACGGGCGCTTCGCCGCTCGCGCGGCCTAGCGGTGTCTGGTAAAGTCGCTCCTTGGCCGTTCGGCCACTTTCCCTTCCCGTTTCTTTCGAGGTAGCGCCATGAAGTCCGAGATCCACCCCGAGTACGCGCCCGTCGTGTTCCGCGACCTCGCGAGCGGTGCCACCTTCCTCACCCGCTCGACGGTGTCGAGCGACAAGACCATCGACCTCGACGGCGAGACGTACCCGGTCATCGACGTCGAGATCTCGTCGGAGTCGCACCCGTTCTACACGGGCAAGCAGCGCATCCTCGACAGCGCCGGCCGCGTCGAGAAGTTCAACCAGCGCTTCAAGGGCTTCGGCGAGAAGAAGAACTAGTCGTCCCCTCAGTTTCCGATAAGCCCCGTACCGAGCGCCAGGTGCGGGGCTTTCGCGTTGTCGGCGCCTAAAAGAGCGCGGGGCGCCGGGCCGCCCAGAGGGGCAGCATCACGTCGAGGGTGAGCGGCGCAAGCTCGACCGAATCGGTGTCGTCGGGGGATTCCAGCCAGTAGACCGCGTCGATCTCCGCCGCCGGTGTCAGATCCGCATCGGTGACCAACGCGAAGACCTCGGCGCGCACCGTCTGCCCGGGCTCGTTGAGCGCGGCCGCCTCGTACGATCCGAGAAACTCGGTCGCGTCGACATCCACCTCGAGGCCGAGCTCCTCACGCAATTCGCGGATCAGAGTCGCCAAGGCGCTCTCACCCCGCTCGATCTTGCCGCCGGGCTGCATGAATCCGGTCGTGCCCTGCTTGCGCACGACGATCGCTCGGCCCGCGGTATCGGTGACGATCGCCGCAGCGACGTGAATGCGGCGCGGTGCGGGGGACGGCGCGACGGCGCGTTCAGGTGCCGGCTCGAGCGCGAGCATGCCGCCGTCGGAGAAGTCGAACATCGGCACGGTGTCACTGGGGCGCGGATCAGGAGCCGGGATGGGCTGGGTGTCTTCGATGATCCGGATGTCTTCCAGCGGCAGCACCGGCCAGCCGTCGCGCATGCCGCGCTGACGAGCGTGCAGGTTCGACGGGGTGCCCGAGAACTCGTCGCGCTCGGACATCGCCCGCACGATGCGGCCGGCAGCCAGTGAGCCCGGCTCGACGTCGTAGCGTTCGGCCATCGCGTTGAGGGTGCGAGAGCCCTCGTACTCGGGCTCGATCAGCGCGTCGAGCAGCAGGGGGTCGAGCACGGGAGCCGGTTCGGCGAGCGGCTCGATTCCTCGTCGGCGACACTCGTGGTCGAGCACCGTGAGCCCTGTCGCCGCATCGAAGGTCGCCAGGGGGATGCCGAGCACCAGCAGGGTGCGCAACGTCTGTGCGACCTCGCCGACAACGGCGTCGGCACGGTCGGAACCCCAGTCCCATCGCGCGAGTTCGCTGCCGTCCTCGTCGAGTACCGCCACGCGGGCTGCGACCATCCGAGCGGTGTCGAGATCGGTGCCCGAGATCGCGAACTCCGCGACTGCCAAGCGCTCCTGCCAGTTCCCCACCCGATCAGGCTACGACGCAAGCTCCACTCCAGCCACCCGGGGGTCGAGGCCCGCGTGTCGCGGGAGCGATCGATGCGCCGCCACGCTCGTAGACTCGGGACGGATGAGCACAGTCACGCGAGACCTGGAGCTACTCGGCAGCCGGGTGCGGTTCTGGGAGTACGGCACTCCCGGCAACGGCCCGACCATCGTCGTCGTCCACGGATACCGGGGCGACCACCACGGCCTGGAACCGGTCGTTCGCCTGCTGCCGGACTTCCACATCCTGTCGCCCGACCTGCCGGGCTTCGGCGACTCCACGCCGATGACAGATGCGACCCACTCGATCGCCGGGTACGGGGTCTGGTTGCGGGCCTTCACCGACGAACTCGGGCTTTCCGACGACGCGGTGCTGCTCGGCCACTCGTTCGGCTCGATCGTCGTCGCCCACGCCGTCGCCGACGGACTCGCCGCGCGCGCCGTGATCCTGATCAACCCCATCGCGGATGACCCGGCGAAGGTGGCCGGCATCGGCGCCACGCGCTTCTACTACGCGGTCGCTCGTCGCCTGCCGGAACGTGCAGCGCGAGCCTGGCTCGCCAACCCGCTCGTCGTTCAGGGCATGAGCGTCAAGCTCGCCAAGACGCGCGACCGTGCCCTGCGGCGGTTCATCCACGGGCAACACCATGCGTACTTCAGCAAGTTCGGCTCGCGCGCCAGCATCGTCGAAGGGTTCGACGCGTCGCTGTCGACGACCGTCGCGGCCGTCGCGGAGCGGATCGCGCAGCCCGTGCTGCTCGTCGCGGGGGAGCGGGATGAAGTCGCGCCCCTGGCCGGCCAGTTCGAGTTGCTGGAGGCGTTCCCCGACGCCCGTCTCGACGTGATCCCCGGGGTCGGGCACCTCATCCACTACGAGACGCCGGATGCCGCCGCACACGCCATCCGAGCCTTCATGACGGACCTCACCGCGTGAAGATCCTGTTCGACTGCCGCTACGTGGTGCGCTCGGGGCACCACGACGGAATCAGCCGCTACTCCGCGCGGCTGGTCGAGGCGCTCTCGCGCCGGATGCCCGTCGAGATGCTGATCAGCGACCTCGCCCAGCTCGAACGGCTTCCCGACCTGCCCTGGCACCTCATCTCGTCGGAGACGAGCCTCCGAGAGCCCTGGGTCGCTCGGCAGCTCAATCCATTGAATCCGGATGCCGTCTTCAGCCCCCTGCAGACGATGGGTTCGGCCGGGCGACGCTACGGACTCGTGCTGACCTTGCACGACCTCATCTATCATCGGCACCGCACGCCTCCCCGCAACTTGCCCGGGTACATCCGCGCGGGTTGGTGGCTGTACCACCTCACCTTCGGGCCGCAGCGGCGTGCCCTGGGCCGCCCCGACGAGGTGGTGACGGTCTCGGAGACGACGAAGCAACTGATCGCCGCCCATCGCCTGACGGCACGGCCCGTCACGGTCGTGTACAACGCGGCCGACCCCGTGCGTACTGACCCGCCGGCTCGACGCGCGACGACGACCCGAGACCTCGTCTACATGGGCTCGTTCATGCCCTACAAGAATGTCCACACCCTCGCTCGCGCGTTGCACGAACTTCCCGGCTACCGCCTTCACCTGCTCAGCCGCGTGGCGGCCCGCGCCCGCGTATCCCTGGAGGCGCTCGCGCCCGCCGGGTCCCTCATCTTCCATGACGGGGTGACGGATGCGGAGTACGCGGAGTTGCTCGAAAGCGCCCATGCGCTCGTGCACGCCTCGCTCGACGAGGGATTCGGCATCCCGCTCGTGGAAGCGATGAGCGTCGGCACCCCGATCGTCGTGAGCGACATCCCGATCTTCCGCGAGATCGGCGGCGAGGCGGGCGTCTACGCCGACCCGCGGGACCCCTCTGCCTTCGCTGCGGCGGTGCGTGCGCTCGATGATGAGGCGACCTGGCTCGCCCGTTCGGTTGCGGCCCGCGAGCGGGCCGTGCTGTTCGATTGGGACCGCTCGGCCGACGTGTTGTACGAGGTGTTGCGGCGCGTGGCCAACAAGCCCCGCCCTGAGGATGCCGCCGGCTGAGCGCTACTCGCGCGCCTCGACGGCGTTCTGCAGGCCGATGTCGCCACTGCGCGGGTCGACGGCGGCCAGCTCGATGGGATCGTTGAACGCCACGAGCCGCAGATCGGCGTCAGCGACATGGAAGCTGTGTACCGAGCCGTTCGTGATCGGACCGAACCCCCGCCTGGGCTCGGCCGTCATGAGCGCGGCCCGGATGGCACCACCGTGGCTTACGACGACGATCGCCTCGCCGGGGTGCTCGGCGGCGAGGGACTGCAGTGCCGGGATGACCCGGGCGGCGACCTCCTCGCGCGACTCCCGGCCGGGCACCTCGACTCCGTCCGGGTAGCGCACGTCGATCTCATGAAAGTCGAGCCCCTCAGCATCACCGTAGTTGCGCTCGACGAACGCCTCCCGCAGCTCCGGCTCGCCGAGACCGAGTTCGGCCGAGATGATCTCAGCCGTCTCGCGGGCTCGACCCAACGGGCTTGCGACCACGCGGGTGATCGGCCGCCTGGCCAGCAGCATTCCGGTCAGGCGAGCCTGCTCACGCCCGGTGTCGTTGAGCGGGATGTCGGTGAGCCCTTGGATGCGGCGCTGCCGGTTCCACTCGGTCTCGCCGTGACGTACGAGGTACAGATCGGTCATGACAGTCCGATCCTACGGTCGCGCTCAGGCGGTCATGCGCTCCGTCAACGCGCTCAGCACTTCCGAGGTGCCGGCGTCGATTTTGAGCGTCGCGCGCGCGTCACCCTTCGTCTCCCCGCGATTCACGATCACGATCGGCAGGCGCCGCCGCGCCGCCTGCTCGAGCAGTCGGATCCCGGAGTTCACCACGAGCGATGAACCCGCGATGAGCAGCGCATCGGCCGACCGGATGAGCGCAGCCGCCGCGGCGAACTTCGTCGTCGGAACGAACTCGCCGAAGAAGACCACGTCGGGCTTCAGCATCCCCTCGCACACCGTGCAGGTCGGAACGATCATCTCGCCGACCGCGTCGATGTCGACGTCACCGTCGGGGTTGAGCTTGACGTTCTCGGGCTCGGCGAGCCACGGGTTGTCGCGCGTCATTCGCACCGCGATGTCTTCGCGGGCGAACTGTTGGCCGCAGGCCAGGCAGAAGACGCGGTCCATCGAGCCGTGCACGTCGACGACATGGCGCGATCCGGCACGCAGGTGCAGCCCGTCGACGTTCTGGGTGACGACACCGTTCACGACGCCGGCGAGTTCGAGGTCGGCGATCGCCTCATGCCCGGCGTTCGGCCCCGCCACCGCGAAGTAGCGCCACCCCAGGTGACTACCCGCCCAGTACCGCTGCCGGGCACGCGCGTCGCCCAGAAATGTCTGGAAGGTCATCGGATTGCGCACCGGCGCACCCTCGCCGCGATAGTCGGGGATACCCGAATCGGTACTCACGCCCGCACCGGTCAGCACGGCGACGCGCCGCCCGGTGAGTACGCGCTCCGCCTGGTCGACGAACGGAAGCAGGGCGGGGTCGAGGGCAGGCAGGGTCGTGACCGGCACGGCGCCTCCTTCGACTCGGCTGTGTTCGAAGGCTAGAACGTTCAGGTTGCGGGGATGTTTCCGGTTCCCGTGAGCTGAGGGTGGCCCCGTAGGCTCGGGCCGGTGCACATCGTCCCGGTCACCGATCCCACCGCACCCGAACTGCGGGACTACACCGAGCTGACGGATGTCGTTCGCCGACGCCTGCGCGAGCCCGCGGAGGGCATCTACCTCGCCGAGTCGGTCAGAGTGATCGAGCGGGCGTTCGCGGCCGGCCATCACCCGCGATCGGTGCTGGTGCTCGAGAAATGGCTGCCCGAGATCGAACCACTGTTCGCGTCCTGGAACGTGCCGGTCTACGTGGGCACGGCCGAGGTACTCGAGGCCGTCACCGGCTTCGTCATGCACCGCGGTGCGCTCGCGTCGATGCACCGGCCCGCGCTGCCTGCGGTCGCCGATCTCCTGCGCGACGCTCGTCGGGTGGTCGTTCTCGAAGACATCGTCGATCACACCAACGTCGGCGCGATCTTTCGTGCCGTCGCCGGCATGGGAGCGGATGCCGTGCTCGTCACCCCGCGCTGCGCCGACCCGCTGTATCGGCGGTCGGTACGGGTCAGCATGGGCGCCGTGTTGCAGGTGCCCTGGACGCGGCTGGGGGAGTGGCGGATCGCTGCCCCGGAGCTTCGTGCAGCCGGCTTCGAGATCGCGGCCCTCGCTCTCGATGGCCGCGCCGTCGATCTCGCCGACTTCGCCCGGCATCCACCTGGTCGAGTCGCGCTGGTCTTCGGTACGGAAGGCGATGGACTGAGCAGGGATGCGCTCGAGGTCGCCGACACGATCGTCACCATCCCGATGGATCACGGGGTCGACTCGCTCAACGTCGCCGCCGCTGCCGCCGTCGCCCTCTGGGCGCTCCGCACAGAGCTGTCGAACGCTTAGGGTCGACGGGTGCCACCGAGTCGCCAGCTGACCCGTCGACAGATCTATCGGCGACGACGCGTCGCGGTGTTCGGCGGCCTGGGGCTGCTCGTCATCTCGCTGACCTACCTGCCGCTCACCCTTCTGGCACCGCTCGCGCCGGCACTGGTCACGGTGACCACTCCGGTCGACGAGATTCCGCCGGTCCCCGCCCTCGACTTTCCCGGCTACGGCGCCAGCGCGATCGGCGCCGTGGGCTATCCCGGCGTGCTCGCGCAAAGCGGGGTGACCACGCCGCTGCCGATGGCGAGCATCACGAAGGTGATCACGGCGCTCGTCGTGCTCGACGCGCATCCGCTCGCACCGGGCGAATCGGGCCCGACGGCGACGATGACGGCGGCCGACGCCGCCCTGTACGGCGCCTACTTGGCGCAGAACGGCACGGTGTCGACGGTGCGCGCCGGCATGACGTTCACCGAACGGCAGCTGCTCGAGCTCACGCTGATCAAATCCTCGAACAATTACACGACGAGCCTGGCGGTTTGGGCGTTCGGTTCGCAGGACGCCTTCCTCGCCGCAGCCCGGGCCTGGCTCACCGAACGCGGTCTCGACCGGATCGTCATCAACGAACCCACCGGGATCGACCCGTCGAACGTCGCGCCGGTCGACCAGCTCATCGAACTCGGCCGCATCGCGCTCGCGCATCCGGTGATCGCGCAGATCGTCGCGACCAAGGAGGCCGACGTGCCTCCGTTCGGCGTGCTGCCGAATACCAATCTGCTGCTCGGGCGGCAGGGCGTCGACGGGATCAAGACCGGTACCCTCGATGACTTCGGCGCGAACCTGCTGTTCTCGGCCGACTACCTGGTGGGGGAGTCGACCGTCACGGTGATCGGGGTCGTGCTAGGCGGACCCGATCACGATGTCATCGATCGCGACATCCTCACGCTGCTCGAGTCCACCGTGGCGAACTTCACCGAGGTCGAGGTCGCCGCCGATGCCGAGGCCTTCGCGACCTACGACGCGGTCTGGGGCGAGTCGGTCGCCGCAGTCGCCGGGACGCGCGTCACGCTGCTCACCTGGGCGGGCGCGCCGGTCGAGGTCGATGTCGTCGCAGAAGATGTGCGAACGGGCGTGGCCGGGGAAGATGTCGGCGACCTCGTCTTCACCTCGGGTCCGATGTCGGCGAGCGTCGATCTCGAGCTCGCGGCCGACCTCGCCGACCCGGGGCCGTGGTGGCGACTGACCAACCCGGCGGCGCTCTTCTAGAAGCTGGGCCGCTTGGGGGTCACGCCGTCGCCCGAGGACTCGTGGCGGATGCGCCGCAGAATCCACGGGCCGAGGTAGGCCCGTGCCCAGCCGATGTCGTCGATGCGCGCCTGCCGCCAGCGCTGGTTCGGCGGCGGTTCGGCCTCCAACGGTGCGAGATCGTGGGGCACGTCGAGCGCGTCGAGTACCATTCGGGCGATGGTCTGATGACCGATCGGCGAGAAGTGCAGGCGGTCGGGAGCCCACATCCGCGGGTCCCTCAGTTCGCGCAACGCCCACATGTCGGCAACGATCGCGCCATGCCGTCTCGCCACCGCGCGCAGGTTCTCGTTGTAGATCGCGACTTTGCCGCGGATGCGACCCAAGACGGGTGTGCCGGCCATGTCGGGTCCGTTGAACATGACCACGGTGGCGCCGTCGCTGCGTAGCCGCGCGATCCCGCCGTCGAGGCGAGCAGCCACCTCATCGGGGTCGGTACCGAGACGGAGGATGTCGTTGCCGCCGGCCGAGACGGAGATGAGATCGGGGTGCAGCGTCAGGGCGGCATCCACCTGCTCGTCGAGGATCTGTTGCAACAGGCGACCACGGATGGCGAGATTGGCGTAGGAGAAGTCGTCGGCCTGCGCCGCCAGCGCCTCGGCGACGCGGTCGGCCCAGCCCCGGTGGCCGCCGGGGCTCGACGGCTCGGGGTCGCCGATCCCTTCGGTGAAGGAATCGCCGATCGCGACATAGCGCGACCACGGGTGGCGGGCGGTCATGCATCCATCATGACGACTCGGCGGAAGCTCCGCTTGCGGCTCTACCGCACCGACCGTCACCGCACAAGACCTTTGTCGTCGGCGCGACGAGCCGGTTTCCTTGACGAGGAGGCGAGACCCGCCTCGAACAAGAAAGTAGGTTCACCGTGGGAATTCTGGGATGGATCATTCTCGGCCTCATCGCCGGAGCTATCGCAAAGGCCATTCTGCCGGGCCGCCAGGGTGGCGGCTGGATCGTCACGCTGATCCTCGGCGTCGTCGGCGCACTGCTCGGCGGGTTCATCGGTAGCGCGCTCTTCGGCGTGGGACTCGAGACGTTCTGGTCCGTTCAGACCTGGCTGCTCGCGATCGGTGGCGCGATTCTCGTGCTGCTGATCTACGGCCTCGCCACGCGCGGCAGCCGTAGCCGCGTCTGACGCGGACTGC
>NZ_JBASCU010000040.1:0-53462 GCF_049651805.1 Pseudolysinimonas sp. | reverse complement strand
ACCCGCGACGGCATCCTGCTCTGCCGCCACCACCACATGCTCGTCCACGACAACGGCTGGGCCATCGACCGAGACCCAGTTCACGGATTCGTCGCCATCCCACCCCGATCCGTCGACCCGCACCAGCGACGCATCCCGATGCCACCCCGATCCCGTGCCGCCCAACGACTCGCCGCTGCCGCCCGAAGCCGAAGGTAGGAGCAGGTCAGGCGTGGGTCGGCGGCGTACGTTCGGCGGCTGCGGCCGCGAGCGCATCCGCAATGTCGACAAAGGTCGCGGCGACCTCGTCGCGACGGTCCGCCGGCACCACCTCCTCGAACGCCGCGGTGTAGAGCTCGATCGCGTCTTCGACGGCCTCGGCCCCCGCCGTGGTCACCGCGAGACGAAAGCTCCGGCCGTCGTCGGGGTTCGGCGACCGCAGCACATAGCCCGCCGCGACCAGGCGGTCGACCACCGCAGTCGTGGCGCTCAACGACAACGCCAGGTGCTCGGCCAGACCACGAGGGGTCACCCCCGGCGTAAAACGCACGAACGCTACGGCACGGAAATCGGGAGCATGCAGTCCGTGATCGCGAGCGAGCGCGGCCACCAGCAGATCGTTCTCGCGGCGCAACCGCATGAACGCCGCGAGCGGCGCGCTCAGTTCGATCCCCGTCGTCCTGTGGCCGTCAGCAACGTCTCGGAGCATCGCCACCACCCCCTTGGTTTCGGCGTCCCCTTTCGGGAGTGTACCCCTCCTTCCACCCCTTGACGAGGGCGACCCGCCTTGGGGGATTCGCCGCACCCGCCCCGCGCTTTAGTTTGATCATCGAACTTGCTAGTTCGATGATCGAACCAATCCCGAGGAGTCCTCTGATGTCCACCCATGCCCGCCGGCGCCGCACCACGCGGATCGCCCACCGGCTCGCCGTGCCCGTCGCGATCCTGCTGAGCGGTGCCACGATCGGCACCGCGTCGTATGCCGCGTTCTCGGCGACGACCACGACCCCGACCAACAACTGGGCCGCGGGAACCGTCGCACTGTCGGACGACGACTCGGCGACCGCGCTCTTCACCGCGACCAACCTCGAACCCGGATCGACCGACAGCCGCTGCATCGCCGTCACGTCGACCGGCTCGCTCGCCTCCGACGTGCGCCTCTACGGCACCGGCGCCGCGACCACCAACGCGCTCAGCAGCTACATCACCCTGACCGTCACCCAGGGCACCGGCGGCACCTTCGCCGGCGGCTGCGCCGGCTTCACCCCGCTGCCGTCGGGATCGTCGGTCTACACCGGCTCCCTGGCGAACTTCGGTAGCACGGCGACGAGCTACGCGACCGGCCTCGGCACCTGGGCTCCCACCGGGCTGGCACCCGAAACCCGAGTCTTCCAATTCGTCTACACGCTCGATGCCGGAGCACCCAACACCACTCAGGGCGGAACTGCTGCGCTCGGATTCACCTGGGAGGCGCAGAACAGCTAGTGCGTGATTCCGTCCGGCATCCGACCCGTGGATGCCGGACGGAATCCGTACGCCCGGCCCCCGTCCCCCACCGTTTCCGCACGTCTACCCGAGGAGGTGCCGAATGCACGTCAGACTTGCCGTCACCGTCGTGGCACGAGTCATCCTCTTCGTCATCGCCGGTTGCTTGTTCTGGTCGGCGCTGCCGATGCTCTGGGGATGGAAGACGACCACCGTGATGAGCGACTCGATGGCTCCGTTGGTGCGCGCCGGCGACATCGTCGTCGCGATGCCGGTCACCGACCCGTCCGGGCTCGTCGGGCGCGTGATCCTCTTCGACGATCCCGACCGTCCCGAGCGACTTCGGCTCCACCGGCTGATCGCCACTACCCCGAGCGGGCAGCTGATCACCCGCGGCGACGCGAACTCGGTCGCCGACTCGAGTCCCATCGACCCCACTGACGTCCGCGGGGTCGCCGTCATGCGCGCCCCCGCCATCGGGCTGCCGCTCGTCTGGGCGCGCGACGGCCGCTGGGAACTCATCTTCGGGGCGGCCGCGGCCGTGCTGGCGCTCGGAGTCGCGGCGTTCGGCCGCGGCGGCGCCCACCGGGCCGAGCCCGACGGCGCGACTGCCCGCGTCATCCCGTCGGCGTTGTCGGTGCTCGCCGCCATCACCGTCGTCGCGGTCGTCGGCTCGAGCGGCACCGCCGACGCCGCATACAGCACACAAACCCCGAATGGCACGAATTCGCTCGACGCCAGCCCGGCCTACGCCTGCCTCGCCGAAACGCCCCTGGATGCGCCCGACCTGCTGTATGCCGTGAGTGAGGGCGCCGGCACCGCCGCCCTCGACTCGTCGGGGAACGGACGCACCGGCACGATTCTCGCCGGAGCCACCCGCGAAGTCGGCGACTGCACCGCCACGAACCCCTCCCTCGCCCTCGGCGGCACGGTCACGAGCGGCATCACCGTGCCGGGGGCCGCGATCACCCCGCCGAACGTCTTCAGCATCGAGATCTGGTTCCGCACGACCTCGACCCGCGGCGGCCAGCTCATGGGCTTCGGGTCGAGCTCGACCGGCACCTCCGCCGTGGCCGACCGCCGCATCTGGATGCGGAGCAACGGCGCCCTGCGGTTCAGCATCCGCGAGAACAACACGGTGCGCACCCTCAACGCGCCCGGCAGCTACAACGACGGCGCCTGGCACCACGCGATCGCAACCCTGTCGTCGGCCGGGATGCGACTCTACGTGGACGGGGTGCTCGTCGCCTCGAACAACCGCGACACGGCCTACCACTACAACCCCTACGGATCAGCGGGGTACTGGCGGGTCGGCGGCGACACGACGACCGGGATGGCGGGGGTCAGCGACGCCACCCTCGCGTCGAGCATCGACAACGCCGCCGTCTACTCGACGGCGCTCAGCCCCGCACAAGTGGCCGTGCACTACGCCGCCGGGCGCTGATCGTCGGGCTCTCACCAGCGAGGTCCGGCCCGGTCAGGTCACGCGTCCAGGCGGTGCAGCCAGCCGTGACGGTCCGGAACGCGGCCGTACTGGATGTCGGTGAGCTCCTGCCGCAGCGACAGCGAGACCCGCTCCCCTGAGGGCTCGGGCATGACGATCGAGACGTGCGCGCCCTTCAGTTCCGAGATCGGGGTGATGACCGCCGCCGTGCCGCACGCGAACGCCTCGACGATCTCGCCCGAGGCGACCCCGTCGATCCACTCCTGCAGCGGCACCGGGCGCTGCTCCACGGTCAGCCCGCGGTCGCGGCCGAGCTGCAGCACCGAGTCGCGCGTGATGCCCTCGAGGATGCTGTCGCTCTCCGGTGTGATCAGCCGGCCGTCTTTCGTGACGAGCACGACGTTCATGCCCCCGAGCTCTTCGAGGTAGGTGCCCGACCCGTCGAGGAACAGCACCTGGGCGCATCCCCGCTCGTAGGCCTCGGCCTGGGCGACGAGGCTCGACGCATAGTTGCCGCCCGTCTTCGCCGCGCCCGTGCCGCCCTTGCCCGCGCGGGCGTACTGGGTCGACAACCAGATCGACACCGGGGCGACCCCGCCGGTGAAGTAGGCACCCGCCGGACTGGCGATCAGGTAAAAGTTCACCTTCGCGGCGGGACGCACGCCGAGGAATGCCTCCTTCGCGAACATGAACGGGCGCAGGTAGAGGCTGGTCTCCGGCGCCGTCGGCACCCAGTCGCCGTCGACGGCGATCAGCTGGTGCAACGACTCGATGAAGTACTCGGCCGGCAACTCGGGCAGTGCGAGACGCTTCGCGGAGCGCTGCATCCGCGCCGCGTTCGCCTCGGGCCGGAAGGTCCAGATCGAGCCGTCGGCGTGCCGGTAAGCCTTGAGACCCTCGAAGACCTCCTGCGCGTAGTGCAGAACCGCCGCCGCCGGGTCGAGCGAGATGGGGCCGTACGGCTGAACCCGCGGGCGGTGCCAGCCACCCTTCTCGGACCAGCAGATGTCGACCATGTGGTCGGTGAAGTGCTTGCCGAATCCGGGGTCGGCGAGAATCGCGGCGCGCGCATCCGCCGACCTGGAGTCGTCGTTGCGGGTGACCTGCCAGAGCAGGTCTTTCGTCGCCATCGGCAGGAGGTTGATCGTCATGAGTGCTCCGTAGCGTAGGTGTCTAGTCTGCGCCCTGCGTTAGGCGTTTGCCAGGCGGGCGAGCATCGCTGCGCCGATCTCGTCGGTGCTGCGGGGGTCGGCTCCTCGGTCGGCGAGATCGGCCGTCACCGCCGCTTCGACCCGTCTCGCGGCACCGCCCAACCCGAGGTGGTCGAGCAGCAGAACCGTCGAGAGGATCGCCGCCGTGGGGTCGGCTTTCCGCTGCCCCGCGATGTCGGGAGCCGAACCGTGCACCGGCTCGAACATCGAGGGGAACGCGCCGTCGGGATTGATGTTGCCCGAGGCGGCCAGTCCGATGCCGCCGCTGATAGCGCCGGCCAGATCGGTGAGGATGTCGCCGAAGAGGTTGTCTGTGACGATCACGTCGAACCTAGCAGGATCGGTAACCAGAAAGATGGTTGCGGCATCCACGTGGAGGTAATCCCACGCCACAGACGGATGATTGGCCGCCTCCGCCTCGACGGCGCGGGCCCAGAGGCCGCCGGCGTAGACGAGCACGTTGGTCTTGTGCACGAGGGTGAGCTTCGTGCGGCGCTTCTCGGCGAGATCGAACGCGTACTTGACGACCCGCTCCACCCCATACGCGGTGTTGACGCTCACCTCGTTGGCGACCTCGGCGGGGGTGCCGACGCGGATGCTTCCGCCGTTGCCGACGTACGGACCTTCGGTGCCTTCCCTCACGATGACGAAGTCGACGTCTCCCGGGTTCGCCAGGGGGCTGGTCACACTGGGGTAAAGCTTCGTCGGACGCAGATTGACGTAGTGGTCGAACGCGAACCGCAACTTCAGCAGCAGGCCCCGCTCGATGATGCCACCCGCCAGTTTCGGGTCGCGCGGGTCGCCCCCGACCGCACCGAGCAACATCACCTCATGCTGCGCGAGCGCCGCGAGGTCGTCGTCGCCGAGGATGACCCCGGTCTCGAGGAAGTGCCGGGCGCTGTACGGGTACTCGGTGGTGCGGAGGTCGGCGTCGGATCCGAGCGCGGCGCGCAGCACGGCGACCGCCTGCTTCGTCACCTCCGGGCCGATCCCGTCTCCGGGGATGAGAGCGAGGTCGATGGTGCGAGTCACGCCCGACAGCCTATTCGCGGCGGGGGTGCCATCCGTTTTCAGGCTTCGACGATCTCGATCGCCCGCAGCGAGGTCGCGTTGATCTGCGCCGCGATGCGCTCCAGCACCTCGTCGGGAACGGGTGAGTCGACGGTGAGCACGCTGAGCGCCTGACCGCCCGCGCTCTGCCGGGCGATCTGCATGCCGGCGATGTTGACCTTCGCGTCGCCCAGCTCTTTGCCGTAGGTGGCGACGATGCCGGGACGGTCTTCGTAGGTCATCAGGATGAGGTGGTCGGCGAGCGGAACCTCGATGTCGTAGCCGTTCAGGCCGATGATCTTCTGCGCCAGCTTCGTGCCGGCGAGGGTGCCCGCGACCTCGACGACCGAGCCGTCGCCCAGCACGCCGCGCAGGGTCGTCGTGTTGCGGTAGTCGACGCTGTCTTCCGAGACCGAGAGCGATGAGGTGATGCCGCGCTGCTCGGCCAGGAGCGGGGCGTTGACGTACGACACATTCTCGGTGACGAGGTTGGTGAAGTAGCCCTTGAGCGCCGCGAGCCGGTAGACGCTCACGTCGTAGGCGGCGAGTTCGCCGCGCACATCCACTTCGAGGCTCGTGAGCGCCCCGTGACCCGCGACTCCGGCGAGCACCTGGCCGAGCTTCTCGACGAGCGCGATGCCCGGCCGCACGAACGGGTCGATGACTCCCCCGGCGACGTTGACGGCATCCGGAACCAGCTCGCCTTCGAGTGCGAGCCGCACGCTGCGGGCGACCGAGACGCCCGCCTTCTCCTGCGCCTCGTCGGTCGACGCACCGAGGTGCGGGGTGACGACGATGTTCGGCAGGCTCAACAGCTTCTTCTCGACGGGGGGCTCGGAGACGAAGACATCCAGCCCCGCGCCGGCGATCTCGCCGGCGACGAGCGCGTCGTAGAGGGCGTCTTCGTCGATCAGCCCGCCGCGGGCGACGTTGATGACGAAGGCCGTCTTCTTCATCGCCTTCAACTGGTCGACGCCGATCATGCCGGTCGTCTCTGCCGTCTTGGGCATGTGGATCGTCACGAAGTCGCTCTGCTCGAGCAGCTCATCGAGCGTCACCAGCGTCGCGCCGAGTTGTTGCGCGCGGGTCGCCGTGACGTAGGGGTCATAGGCGACGATCTCGACGCCGAACGCCTGCAGCCGCGCGGCGATGAGCGCTCCGATGCGCCCGAGGCCGATGATGCCGACGGTCTTCTCGAACAGCTCGACGCCCGTGTACCTGGAGCGCTTCCATTCTCCCGCGGCGAGCGACGCGTGCGCCGCCGGGATGTGACGCGCGAGCGACAGGATGTGTCCGATCGTCAGCTCGGCGGCGCTGATGATGTTCGACGTCGGGGCGTTGACGACCATGACACCGGCTTCGGTCGCGGCCTTGATGTCGACGTTGTCGAGCCCGACGCCAGCGCGAGCGACGACCTTCAGCCCGGGTGCCGCGGCGAGCGCCTCGGCGTCGATCTGCGTCGCCGACCGGATGAGCACCGCGTGCGCCTCGGCGAGGGCCGCCATCAGCGCGGGTCGGTCGGTGCCGTCGACGGTGCGGATGTCGAAGTCGGTGCCGAGTGCTTCGACGGTGGCGGGCGAGAGTTCTTCGGCGATCACAACGATCGGCTTGGCCACTGAGATTCCTTCGTCAGGGGTCGGCGCTTGGTGGAGGCGGGGCGCAACTTCCCGATTCTAGCCAGTGCGACGATGGGGCTATGGACGGGCTTCATGCGGCGCAACTTGCGCTGCGCATCGCTCTCGCGGCGGTCTTCGCGTTCATGGGGGTACTGCACTTCGTGCCGGCCGGTGCCCGCGCGATGCGGGCGATGATCCCGCCGCCGTTACGCCAACCCGGCTGGCCAGCCGCCCTCGTCGCGATCACCGGAGTGTGCGAGATCCTCGGCGCGATCGGGTTGCTCGTCCCGTGGAACGGGGTGCGGCTTGCCGCCGGCATCTGCCTCGTCGTGTTCCTGATCGCGGTGTTCCCCGCCAACGCCTACGCCGCGCGCGACCCCGAACGATTCGGTCGGATCGCCATCCCCTTCTGGCCGCGCCTCGGCATCCAGGTTCTTCTGATCGCGCTCGTACTTCTCGCCGCCTGGCCCCTGGGCTGACGAAGCGGCTACAGCGTGAGGGGTGGCTGGATCGCGCCGACGAGGGTGACGACGCCGAAGTAGAGGGCGAAGGATGCCGCCAGCGCAACGGTGAGGATGAGGGCTCGGGCGAACGGCGGGCGACCCCGGCCCAGCAGCAGCGCGACAAGATAGAGCGCCGGCGGGATGGCGACCGCGAGGATGAGCAGCGGCCAGGGCACCGCGTCGCCGATCCCGTAGGCCTCGTAGACGGGTGGGAGCGCTGCGAGATTCGAAACCGGCCCGAACAGGGCGAGTGCGAACAACACCGCGAAGACGATCGGGATGAGGATCACGACATGCCTCCGGCGAGCTCGAGCGCTGCGAGGAACTGCAACACAAGCGGCCACGGCACGAGCGCCCCGAATCCGAGGGCGAGCCAGCCGACCCGCACGAGCGGGCGGTGCCCCTTCGTGAGGGTGAGGGTCGCGGCGAACCACAGCGGGGCGGCGAGCATCGCGAGGAACTCGCCGAACTGCCACAGGATTTCGCCGAACAGCGACGCCGAACCCGACGAGAGTTGTTGCACCGCGAAGATCCAGCCGACCGTGACCGCCAGGTAGGGCACCAGGAAGACTGCCGTCGCGACGGATCGGCCCCGGGATCCGGCTGCTTCCTCGGGTTCGACCTCGGCAGCCGCGGTGACCGGTTCGGGTTGCCGCAGACGCGGGGCGGCGCGCCCCTGCTCGTCGTCGCCCGCCCAGCTCAGCGCATCCTGGTCGTCGCCCAGATCGTCGATGTCTTCAGCCCGAGCCACCCGTTCACGCTACCGGGCGTTCGGGCGCTTCACGACCCGCACGACCCGGCGGAAGTCGCGCAGGTTCACGGCGACCGTCAACTGGTGGCGCCGCGCGAGGATCACCGCGACGACGATCGCGGCGAGCAGCGGCAGCCCGCCGGCGACGGCGAAAGCCACCGTCATGCCGAACACCTCGGCCACCCAGCCGATGACCAGGCCGCCGGCCGCCTGGCCGCCGATGAGCAGCACGAGGTAGATCGCCATCACGCGCCCGCGCACCGCCGGATTGGTCGAGAGCTGCACCATCGACTCCGCGCCGATCGCGAACATCAGGCGAAACACTCCGAGGGCGACGATCGCGGCAAGGAACACGCCGTAGACGGGAACGACCCCGGCGAGCACGATGGCGAGACCGTAGGCACCGGTCAACAGGGCGATCGACCGCAATCGCACCGACCGCCGCCGCGCCGACGCGATCGCTCCGACGACGGCGCCGACTGCCGCGAGCGAGGTGTAGAGCCCGTATCCGGTCGACCCGGAGTCGAAGCCGCGTTCGCCCGCCGCCGCCGTGAACAGCACCGGCAGCGTCATTCCGAAGGTCGCGACGAACCCAACGAGCACCATCGGCCAGAGGATCGTCGGTTTGCCGACGGCGTAGCGCACCGCGAACCCGACCCCACCCGAGCCTTCGGCGGGCCGCGCGACGGCAGACAGCTCGCGGGCGCGGAACAACGCGAACGCCAGGATGCTGACCAGCGTCGCCAGCGCCGCCACTCCGATCGACCAGCCTGAGCCGACGAAGGCGATGAGGATGCCGCTGATCGCCGGTCCGATGAGGCCGCCGACATGGAACACCGTGGCGTTGAGACTCATCGCGGTGCGCAGGCGCCCGGGCTCGACAATCTGGCCGATGAGCGCGCTGCGGGCCGGGTTCTCGAGCGCGCCCGCGACGCCCGACACCGCGGCGACGAGATAGACGTGCCACAGCTCGGCGGCGTCGAGGATGGCCAGCACCGCGAGGGTCGCGCTGCCGAGAAACGCGACGGTCTGGGTGAGCAGCACGATCGCCCGGCGCGAGAAGCGATCGGCGATCACCCCCGCGAACGCGCCGAAGACGAGCGTCGGGCCGAACTGCAGCGTGATCGCGAGACCGACGAGCGCGAGGTTGCCGGTGAGTTCGAGCACGAGCCAGTCGACGGCGATGCGGGTCATCCACATCGAGAGGCTTGTGAAGAAGATCGACGTGATCAGCAGCCGGAAGTTGCGCACCTGGAAGATCGTGAGAACGTCACGTCCCGAGGGGCGACGGGTCTGGACGGGGATCGGTGCGGTGAGGGCCGGGTCACTGCCGCCGAGACTCACCGAACAACCCCTTCCGGACGTCCAGCCTACGCCTGGTCTCGACACGCGCCTTCGGCGCTACTCGACCACCGAGAGGGGTCGCGCCTTCGCGGCTACTCGACCACCGAGGGGGTGGTGGCGGCGCGCCAGCGGGCGAGCAGTTGCTCTTCGGAGTCGATGCGGTCGGGTTCGAGAACGCGGTCGTCGGCGACGAAGTAGAAGGCCGCATCGATGCGGTCTTCGGGAATGCCGGCCCATCGGGAGTAGGCGAGCCGGTACAGCGCGAGCTGCAGTTGCTTGCGCTCGAGGTCGGCGGCATCCTTTGGCGCACGTCCGGTCTTCCAGTCGACAATGCGCACCCGGCCGCCCGGCTCTTCGTAGACGGCGTCGATCTTGCAGATGATGACGCGGTCGTCGAACGGCAGGTGGATCTCGCGTTCCACCTCGAGCGGACGCCGCTGCGCCCACTCCGAGGCTTCGAACTTCGCCCGCAACGCCTCCAAGTCGGCTCCCCCGGCCTCGCCTCCGGCATCCACCTCGGCGCTCAGCGCGTCGATCTCCTCCGCCCCGGTGCCGAACCCGAAGCGCTGCTCGACCCAGGCGTGGAAGAGCGTGCCGAGCCGGGTCGCCGAGAACGGGCGCTCGGGCATCGGGCGTCGCAACTCGCCCGCGACGCGGTCGGGTTCGGTGACGTAGTCGTGGAACCGGGATGCCGGAACGCGCGTCGGGATCGTCACCTGCGTCGCGGCGAGCCGGGCTTCGCGCTCGGCGAGCAGCAGCTCGAGGTCGCGGGTCCATGCTCCGGCGAGTTTCGGCTCGGCCGTGCGCACCTGGTCGGCGGCCCACTCGACGGCCTGCCGCCGCGGGCCGAGCGGATCGAGCGGCCAGACGATGCGTTCCAGGTCGTCGCCGAGCGGGTTCTCTGTGTGCGCGCTCGCCTCGGGCACCGCGGGAATCAGCCCGGCATCTGCGAGGTCGCGCAGGAACACGCTGGGTTCGCGCGGCTTGGTCTGCGTCGCCCAGAACGACCCCGACAGCAGCAGATGGTGCCGGGCGCGGGTCACGGCGACGTAGGCGAGCCGACGCTCCTCGTCGAGGGCGCGCTGCCGCACCCCGGCGCTGAACCGCTTCTGCTCGTCGAGAAGTTCCTTGCGGGTCGAGACCCCTTCCCACGCGAAGTGCGGCAACTCGGCGGCGTCGCCGCGCAGCGGCCACGGGTACTGCCCGAAGCCGAGCCAGCCCTGAAACCCCTCGCGCGGCTTCGACGGAAACTCGTCGGTCACCAGCCGCGGCACCGCGACGACATCCCATTCCAGGCCTTTCGCGCCGTGCACGGTGAGCACCTGCACCGTGCCGGGTTCCGGGGGTTCGGGTCGCGGCGAGAGGTCTTCTCGCAGCTCGGCTTCGCGCAGCCAGCCGAGGAAACCCGACAGCGTCGCGATCTCGGCGATCGCCAGGTACCCCGAGAGAGCGTCGGCGAAGGCGTCGAGGTTCGCCGGCCCAAGCACCCGGTGCTCGTTCGCCGCCACCTCGATGTCGAGCCGCAGCTCGTGGATGACGAGGGCCACCAGGTCGGGCAGGTCGAGTCGCACGCGGGCCCGCAACCGCGCGAGGGTGGCCCCGGCATCCCGCAGCCGTTCAAGGCCGACGTCGGTGAAGTTCTCGAGCGCGACGTGGCCCACGGGAGCCGTGGCGAGGAAGTCGAGGCCGTCGACGATCGAGCCGCCCTCCCCCGGCGCGACGGCGGTGTTCAGCAGTTCGCGCACCTCGTCGTCGTGCTTGCGCTGGGTGTGATCGCGCGAGCGCAGCCAGGACGCAAGCCGGTTGAGCGCGTGCAGGTCGGCGACCCCGACGCGGAAGCGCGAGCCGGCGAGCACCCGAAGAAGCTGGATGCCGGCGGCCGGGTCGTCGATCGCCGACAGGGTGCACACCAGGTCGGCGATCTCGGGCTCGGCGAGCAGCCCGCCGATGCCGAGCACGTGGAACGGGATGCCGCGCTCGCGCAGGGCGGCGAGGAAGTACGGCTGGGTCGCCCGCGCCCGCAGCAACATGGCCGCGCTCGTGCGCGCATCGACCCGAGCCGCGAGCCACTCGGCGACGGCTGCGGCCTCGTCGGCGACGGTCTCGGTGAACGCGACCTCGACGGGTCGCTGGGTGGCGACGGGGCTCGCGGTGAGCGGTTCGACCGCGACGCCTCGCCCGACGAACGGCGCGACGAGGTGATTCGCCGCGTCGAGGATGCCGGTGCCGTTGCGCCAGCTCGTCGAGAGGGCGAAGCGCGCGTCGGCCTCAAAGAGCTCAGCGAACTGGTCGAGGTTGGCGGCACTCGCGCCGCGCCACCCGTAGATCGACTGGTTCGGGTCGCCGACCGCCATCACCGCGCTGCCCCGGAACAGCTCGGCCAGCAGCTGGGTCTGCACGACCGAGGTGTCCTGGTACTCGTCGAGCAGCACGACCCGGTAGCGGTCGCGCAGGTCGGCGCCGAGGGCGGGCTGCTTCTGCGCGATTCGCAGCGCGAGGGCGACCTGGTCGGCGTACTCGACGACCCCACGACGTACCTTCTCGGCGTCGTACTCGGCGGCGAGGTCGGCGAGCACCCCGAGCGCGCCGAGTTGTTCGGCGAGTTCGACGGCCGGCAACCGCTCGAAGCGGTCGACCGGATCGGATGTCGGCAGCTCGCCGAGCGCCCCGAGCCGGGCGGCGAGGTCGCGCAGGTCGTCGAGGTCGCCCGCGTGCTCGGCGACACCGCGGGCGACGGCGAGCACGGCCTTGGTGAGTGCATCGAGGTTCTTGCCGAGGTCGGGAAGCCGCGCATCCTTGCTACGAATCACGACGCCCCGCGCGAGCTGCCAGGCCGCCGCTTCCCCCAACACCGGAGCGTCACCCTCCCGCCCGAGCAGGATCGCCGAATCGCGGTAGAGGGTGTTGGCGAACGAGTTGTAGGTCGCGACGGCGGGGGCGTCGAAGACATCCCCCGGCGGCAGCAGGCCAGCACCGCTCAGTCCGGCGCTGTCGAGTTCGGCGATGCGTTCGCGGATGCGTGAGCCCAGTTCGCCCGCCGCCTTCCGGGTGAAGGTGAGCCCGAGCACCTGCGCCGGTTCGACGATTCCGTTGGCGAGCAGCCAGAGCACCCGGTTCGCCATCGTCTCGGTCTTGCCCGACCCGGCGCCGGCGACGACGAGTGCGGGGGCGAGCGGCGCCTCGATCACCGCGCGCTGCTGCGGCGTCGGATGCTGCGGCGGCATCCCGCGCACCTCGGCGAGGGCGTCGGCGATGTCGATCGACGAAACAGTCACGGCCCGCTCACCGCCCCGACGCGATGCAGGCGGAGTTCGGGAACGGCACCGAGACCGTACCCGCCGACCTCCAACACGCCTTCGAAGGATGCCGCCGCCATGCCGATCGCCACCTGCCGGATGCGCTCGCGGAAGGCTTCCAATCCCTCGTCGCCGAGCGGCGCCTGCACGCCTTCCCGGTACTTCTTGCCGCCGACCCCCGACTTGACGTAGAGCAGTTTCGCGCCGCCCGGCTGGTGGTCGCCGAGGTCGGCCAGCACGTCGTCGAACAGCCCGGCCCGGTAGGCGAGCTGGTAGGCACCGAGTTGCGCGACCGCGTCGATCTTCGCCTGGTTCGTCACCGGGCTGCCGGTCTTCAGGTCGACGATCACGACGCTGCCGTCGGCCGCGCGTTCGACCCGGTCGATCGTGCCGCGCACGGTCGCCCGGTCGATCTCGAGCTCGAACTTCTTCTCGGCGCCGACCACGACCCCGCCCCCGGTCGCGAAGTCACCGAGGTAGGCGGCGATGCCGTCGGCGAGCACCCGGGCGCTGCGCCGGTGCTGCTCGGCCAGCCACGGCGACTCGAACAGCAGTTCGCCCCAGCGCTTCTCGACCCGCTCCCACACCGCCGTCGCGTCGGGCGACTCGGCGGTCTCCATCGCCCAGTGCAGAATCGTGCCGACATCCATCAGCGTCGTCGACGACGAGCCACCGATCGTCTCGAGGAACCAGTCGAGCGGCGACTCCTCGAAGCGCTCCAGCCGCGAGGGCGAGATCGGCACCTGCACCCCGTCGAAGAGGGGGCTTTCACTCGAGATCCGTAACAAACCGTGCCACTCGTCGGGGCTCGCTCCCGGCACGCCGAGTTCGGCGAGATGAGCGAGAGAGGATGCCGCCGCGCTTCGGGTGCGCGGGTCGACTCCGCGGGAAGTCAGCAGCCGGCGCAACCGACCCGTCGTGCCCCGAAGCGTGAGGGGCGACCCCTCGGCGAGCAGAGGAGTGTCGGGCGGCAGTAGGTCGATGAGCACGCTGCGGGACTCGTCGTCGTTGACGACCGCCGCGAGCAGCACCCGCTCGCGCGCCCGGGAGACGGCGAGCGCGAACATCCGCAGCTCGTCGTCGAGCACGAGCCGTCGTTCGTCGAGCACGCCCTCGTCACCGGCATCGGCTCGGGCGAGCGCTTGCGGCGACAGCAGGGTGCCGCGGGGTCGCCGGTTCGGCCAGGCGCCCTCTTGCAGTCCGGCGACGACGACGGTGTCGAACTCCAGCCCGACCGCGCCCGAGGGTGTCGTGACCAAGACCGCGTCGTCGCTGCGGGTGGGCACGATGAGGTCTTCCGACACTTCGGCATCACGCAGCTCGGCGAAGAACTCGCTCGCGGCGACATCCGGCCGGCGTTCGGCGAAGCGCTTCGCGGCGGCGAACAGCCCCACGATGCCGTCGAGGTCGCGGTTGGCCTCCGCGGCCGCGACCCCGGCGCCGAGCGCTTGGGCGCGCCAGGGCTTCGCGAGACGACTGCGTTCCCAGGCGAGCCAGAGCAGCTCTTCGGCGGTCGCGGTCGGCTCGGCGGTGCGGAGGGCGTCGAGGGTGCCCGCCAGACGCTCGGCGGTGCGGGCGACGGGGGCGTCGATCGTGGAGAACCGGCCCGGAGCGGCGAGCGCCTCGACGAGCAACTCGCCACTCGGGCGCGCCCCACCCGCTCTTGCCTCGTCGGTACGCAGGGCGATCTTCAGGCGGCGCAACCCGATCGGGTCGAGTCCGCCGAACGGCCCGGTGAGCAGTTCGGCAGCGACGTCGGCGGTCAGGCGGAGTCGCCCGGTGCCGGCCTCGACGACCGCGAGCAGGGCGCGAGCCGCAGCGTCGTCGCGCAGAGCGAGCCCGCCCCCGCCGGTGCGGGTCGGCACCTCGGCGAGCGCGAGGGATCGGGCGAGCGCCGGCACGGCGGCCCCGCTGCGCACGATCACGGCGAGCCGGTTCCACGGCACCCCGTGCAGCACGTGCTCTTCACGCAGGGCTCGCGCGATCACGGCGGCAGTGCGGGCCGCCGTCGGGGCTTCGATTCTCGCGAGTGGCGGACGGGCCAGGGTGAGGCGGTCGGCAACGGCTCGGCGCTGGGCACCCGCGGCCGCCGTGCCGATGCGCTCGGTCACGGTCCCTGTGAATGCGCGGAGCACGGCGTTCGACCGGTGCACGTGTTCCAGCACGAGAGTCGCCACCGCCGAGGGGCCGAGTTCGGCGACGCCGAGCACACTCGCCAGGCGACCCAGCGCATCCGGCTCTCCCCCGCGGAACGCGTTCGTCGCGACATCGGGATCGCCGAACGCGATCACCGGGATGCCGCGTCGCACGAGTGCGGCGAGCAGACCGAGCGTCGCCTCGGTGGCTTCGGGAAGGTCGTCGATGACGACGAGCCGCAGCCCGGCGACCCGCTCGCCGCCGCCGCCGGCATCCAGGGTGGCGATCGCGAGCCGCGCCAGTTCGGCGGGGTCGCGTTGCTCGGGACGTGCCGAAGCGACGACATCGAGGTACTCGTCGAAGAACTCCCCCGCCGCCACCCACTCGGGGCGATCGGTCGCACGACCCAGCTCGCTCAGGCGCCGCGGGTCGATGCCCTGCTCGGTGGCGCGGGCGAACAGGTCGCGCAGTTCGGAGCGGAACCGCCCCGTGCGCCGCACCTCGGGCGTCAACGGTTCGGGCCACGCCGGGCCGGAACCGGCGGCGATGTGGCCGTCGAGCAGCGTCGCGAGGTCGGCATCCTGTTCGGCGCCGGTGACGAGCCGCGGTGGAGTCTCCCCCGCCGCCCGGGCCGTCACGCCGACGATCTCGTAGGCGAGCGACGGTGCGGTGCGCGCGAGCGGCCCATCGGTGGCCACCCCGAGCCGCACGGCGATCTGGTCGCGAAGCCGGGTCGCCGCCGCGCGCGCCGAGGTGAGCACGAGCACCGACCGCGGGTCCCACCCGCGTGTCAGGACCCGATCGGCGACCAGTTCGACGATCGTCGTCGTCTTACCCGACCCCGGTGCTCCGAGCACTGCGGCAGAGGCCCCGTCGGGCAGCTTCACGACAGCGAGCTGCGACGCGTCCAGCGCCACTCCCGCGGGTTGAGTAGCGCCCGGCTCCGCCGGATGCGTTTCGAAACCCAACCCGCTCACTCAGCCGAAGATATCCGCCACCGCCGACCCGGCATCCGTCGCTCGCGTTTCCGCCTCGGGCGAACCGGGTCAACCGCGCCCGGCCCGCGCATTACTCTGAACCTCGTGGACATTCGCATCGGTATCGCCAACTCGCCCCGTGAACTGAGCTTCGAGTCGTCGCAGACGGCCGTCGAGGTGGAGAAGATCGTGTCGGCTGCGCTCGACTCCGACGCCAAGTTCATCAAGCTGAGCGATGACAAGGGCAAGGTGTACATCGTGCCCGTCGCCTCGTTCTCGTATCTCGAGGTCGGCAGCGAGTCGAGCCGCCGCGTCGGCTTCGTCGCCTAGCGCCCTTCCGCACCCGGGAGATCACCATGGAAATGGAAATCGTCTACGTCACCGTCGTCGGCGCCGGAATCGGCATCCTGCTGCGCTACCTGTTGCCGGGCCGCGAGGTCTACGGCGTCGCCCTGATGCCCGCTCTCGGTGCGGCGGTGACTGCCGCCACCTGGGCGGGTCTCACCTGGCTCGGCTGGAAGGCCGACGGCGGATGGATCTGGCTCGCCGCTCTCGGTGCCGCGACCGTCGTGCCGCTCGTCGTCGCGCTGATTCTGAGCAAGCGCCGTCAGGCGGCCGATGCCCGCCATCTGCATGCTCTGTCGGGCGGCCGACTCTCGGGCGGTAAGGCCTAAGCCCTGCTCGAAACGCTCAGGCCGTGAGGCCGAGGGCATCCATCCGGCGGGTGTGTGCCGCGATCAGTTCGGTGAAGATCGGCTCGACCCGCGCCTCACCGTCGGCGCGCTGTTCGAGGTGCAGGGCCGAGCGGGCGACGAGCATCGTGTCGCCGACGAGGCGGCGGCCCCACATCGCGAGGCGGGATGCCAGGCGTGGGTTGCCGTCGATCGCTTCGCGCAGCTCTTCGACGAGCAGGTCTTCGGCCTCGTCGTCGGAGAGCAGCGCCGAGATGCGGTCGGAGAGTCCGCCCGGCAGCCCCGCGGCGAGTCCGGCGAAGAAGTCGAGTAGAAACCCCGAAGTCAGGTAGCAGGTGATGAGAATCTCGTGCCAGTCGTCACCCTGCGTGCGGCGCTGAAAGTCGTCGAGCATCGGGCGGTAGGGCTCCATCGCCTCCGACGAGTCGATGCGGCGTGATTCCAGCTCGGCGAGCACCGCCTCGTGGATCTCCAGCACCTCCGCGGCGACGCGTCCCAGGCGGCTCTTGCCCGACACCGTGGGGGCCACCGCGGCGCCGCGTCCGAGGTTCTCGAACAGCACGAGCGTGAGATAGGCGAGCTGACCCAGGTAGGCTTGCGCATCGGGGGCGAGTTCGGCGAGTTCGACGCGTGTGGCCTCCACGGCCTCCGATCGGACCGGCCGGGTCACACCTCGGGCGCGGATCCGTCTCCGACGCAGCCAGCCCAACACGTAAACCAGCCTACTGTCCGCGGGATCACCCTGATCCCGGGTGCGAAGTAGGCACCGAAGACAGACAGGCCAATCTTTTGAATAGCAGTGCCCCTTTGACTTTCAGTGATCTCGGGATCGAGCCTGACATGGTCGACGCGCTCGCCGAGAAGGGCATCATCGAGCCCTTCCCGATTCAGAGCCAGACCATCCCGCTCGGCCTCTCCCGGCAAGACATCATCGGCCAGGCCAAGACCGGCACCGGCAAGACCTTCGGGTTCGGGCTGCCGCTCATCCAGCAGCTCGGCCCCGACCCGGAGCCCGGCGTGAAGGCGCTCGTGGTCGTGCCGACCCGCGAACTCTGCGTTCAGGTGGCCGAAGACCTCGAGCTCGCCGCATCGAAGCGCCCCACCAAGATCGTCGCGATCTACGGCGGCAAGGCATACGAGGGTCAGGTCGAGCAGCTCAAGGCCGGCGCCCAGATCGTCGTCGGCACCCCCGGTCGCCTGCTCGACCTCGCCGGGCAGCGCCTGCTGTCGTTCGCGAACGTGAAGATCATGGTGCTCGACGAGGCCGACAAGATGCTCGACCTGGGCTTCCTGCCCGACGTCGAGAAGCTGTTCGCGCAGACCCCGCCCGACCGGCACACGATGCTGTTCTCGGCGACGATGCCCGGCCCGGTCGTCGCCCTCGCGCGCCGGTTCATGAACCGGCCCATCCACATCCGTGCGACCGACCCGGATGAGGGCCTCACCCAGGCGAACATCCAGCACCTCGTCTACCGCGCTCACTCGCTCGACAAAGACGAGGTCGTCGCCCGCATCCTGCAAGCCGAGGGCCGCGGCAAGACCGTGATCTTCACCCGCACGAAGCGCGCCGCCCAGAAGCTCGTCGAAGAGTTGAGCGACCGCGGCTTCAGCACCGCCGCCGTGCACGGCGACATGAGCCAGGAGGCGCGCGAGCGCTCGATGGCGTCGTTCAAGGCCGGCAAGAAGGAGGTGCTGGTCGCCACGGATGTCGCGGCGCGCGGCATCGACGTCGACGACGTGACGCACGTCATCAACCACACGATCCCCGAAGACGAGAAGACCTACCTGCACCGCGCCGGCCGCACCGGCCGCGCCGGCAAGACCGGCATCGCGGTCACCTTCGTCGACTGGGCCGACATGCACAAGTGGGCGCTCATCAACCGCGCCCTCGAGATGGGCATCCCGGAGCCGACCGAGACCTACTCGTCATCGCCGCACCTCTTCGAAGAACTCAACATCCCGGTTGGGGCGAAGGGTCGGCTCAAGATGACCCCGGCGGCTCCGCACCTCGAGCGTGAGCCCCGCGCCGCCTCGAGCGAGTCGGGTTCGGGCGAGCGTCCGCCGCGGCAGCGTTCGCGTTCGCGCGGTGGGTCCGGCGGCGCCGGCACTTCGACGGGCGCGCCGCGTCAAGAAGGCGGCGGCACGCACGACGGTGGCAGCACCACTGCGCGCAAGCGCACGCGTCGTCGCCGCAGTGGCTCCGGCGGTGGCGCCGCCACCCCGCCCGCGGCCTGAACTGTCCCCGGTGGCGCGCACCCCGCGCCGTCTTGTCTCTATCGGACCGGTGGCGACTGAGGGAGCCAACTCGACCCCGAAGGGGCCCCGCCACCCCCCCAGGACGTGTTGCAGAGCGCGCACTGGTAGGCGCCGCCAGAGGTGCGCGAATGCATGTCGTAGTTTTCACACATCGGGCACTCTGCGAATCCGAATTGCTCTCCGCTAGCTCCGGGCTCGGCCATCGGCACAGTATCGCCCATCCGTTGGGCAGCCCCAAGCCCGCCGCAATCAGGCTGTGGCACGCAAGCGGCTCCGACCGACCGCGCGCCAGACCTGATCCGGATCGATCCATCGCGGGGCCAGTAGTTCGGGTAGCCCGTTGTTCATCCGCATCCGATACTCACCGCGATGCAGCAGATGGTGATGGTACGGACAAAGCAGGGTGCCGTTGTCGATATCGGTGGGGCCACCTTCCGAGACCGGGATCACGTGGTGGGCGTGAGTCCAGGATGGGGGCGACGTGCACTGGGGCCAGACGCAGCCGCCGTCTCGGACGGCCAAGGATCTTCGCTGGGCGGCGGTGAAGTAGCGTCTTCGCTCGCCCTGGAAGAGCGGTTGGCCGTTCTTGCCCGTGATGTGCAGGCGGTAGCCCGCGTCGCACGCGATCTCTTGGGCCGTCGCGGCGGAGATCGCCTCGTCGACGTCGTCGAGGAAGGCGTGACCGACCCCGGAGGCGAGCGCGTCGAGTGACACGGTGACGTTGACCGTCGCGATCGAGTGCAGGGATCCGGTCGCCTGGGCGTCGGCGCGGATGCCGGCCTGCAGCAGCCCGATGAACGCGTCGAACGACTTCTGCGGGCGCGTACGGCGGTCTTCGCCGAAGACGCCGAGCCCCTCGCAGTCGACGTCGGGATCACCCTCGGCGACGAACCGCGGCTGCCGGTACGGCGAGGTGCGTTCGCTCGCTGCCGCCCGCATGATTGCGGCGGCGTTCGGATCGGCCCAGCCGTGGAACGGCGTCATGCCATCGACCTCGCGACCGAAGCGCAGCTCTCGGCGCGCCCGCAGCTCCTCCTCACGAGGCTCGGCACCGTCGGGGTCGAGGGCCTCGCGCCACAATCGTGCCTGCACCGCGACGAGGTCCGCAGAATCCACCCGGGCCGCCGCAACGAGATGCTCCTCTGCAGCCTCGAGGTCAAGAGGTGACGCGTGCGCGGAAGCCTGGCCGAGCGCCCGGGTGATCGCCCAGGCCGCGTCGACTCCGATCTCTCCGCGCTCGACAGCCGCACCGGCGATCGCGAACTGCGCGGTCAGTGGCGAGCCGTCAAGCGCGCACCGCGGCGCCAACACCGACCCGAGCTGGGCCCGGCGCGCCGCCTCCCGCGCCGACACCCGGGCGATGCGTTCCAGAAGTTGCGCCGCCGTTCGGCACCCGTGCCGCCGCGCCAACCCCGCCTCACCGAGTTCCGGGCGGGACCTCCGCGCCAAGTCGGCAGCGCTCTCGACCCGCATCGCGTCGATGAGCCGACCGGCTTCTTCGACCACGGCCGCCCGCTCGCACGACTCTTCATCGGTGAGCCCCCGCGCATCCGAACGCACGGCGTCGCGCAACAGCGCGATCACCGTATCGAGGTCGGGGGCTTCCGTCATGCCAACACTGTGACACCACCCACCGACATCGCCTTTTCCCTGATCAGAGGCGCCTTTTGTTGTGGATAACTCTCCGCCGACGACCCTGTGGAGGACTCGAGGCGCCGAACCTTCCGGCCTCTAGCTCGGGTGGAGCTCGACGATCAACTCGATCTCTACCGAGATGCCGAACGGCAAGCTGCCGACCCCGACAGCCGAACGAGCGTGGCGCTCGCCGAAAATCTCAACGAGCAGGTCGGAGCAGCCGTTGATGACCGCCGAGTGCTCGGTGTACTCGGGCACGGCGTTCACCATCCCCAGCAGCTTCACTACTCGGCGGACGCGATCGAGCGATCCGAGCAAATCACGCAGGATCGCGAGGTGATGGAGCCCGACGAGCCGAGCATGCTCGGCCGCCTGCAGGGTCGAAACGTCAGCGCCAACCTTGCCCTTGGGGATGTCGCCGTTCGCATCGACGGGCACGGTTCCCGATAGATAGACCATGTCGCCAACTCGAATCGCGTTCGCGTAGTTGGCGGCCGGTGGTTTCACCTCGGGAAGCACCAGGCCGAGTTCGAGGATGCGCTGCTCCACCGAGTCTCTGTGCTCATTCACCGCGTTACTCCGCATCTTCCGGTCGGCGCGACCCGCGCTGTTCGGACGCGACCTCGGCGACACTCGGCGCCGTCCCACCCCGCCGAACCGGCTGCCACCACTTGCCGGCACCGTCCACGGGGTAGATGTCCTGCAGTTCGTCGGTGAGCTGCTGCAGGGTCGCCCGCAAGGCATCCGAGGCGTCATGGATGTCAGCGTCGGCCGCGACATCCACCGGCGAGCCGATCTTCACATACACCGGCACGCCCACGCGGTCGCGCGCCTTGCTCTTCGCGCCATTGGCGAGGATGCGGTGGGCGCCCCAGACGGCGACCGGGATGAGCGGCACCCCGGCGGCTTGAGCGAGCCGCACCGCTCCTGCCTTCAGTCGCTGCACCTCGAAACTGCGACTCACCGTCCCCTCGGGAAACACCCCCACGAGCTCGCCGTCGCGCAACGCCGTCACGGCCGCGTCGTAGGCGTGCGACCCCGCGGAACGGTCGACCGGGATGTGCTTCATGTTGCGCATCAGCGCGCCGAGCGGCCAGCCCTTGAACGCCCCCTTCTTCGCCATGAAGCGGATGCGGCGGCGATTCGCGAGCCACGTCACCCATTCGACGATCGCGAACTCGAGATATCCGAAGTGGGTGACCGCGATCACGGCTCCCCCGTCGACCGGCAGGTTCTCGCGGCCCGCCACCCGCAGCTTCACCCGCAGGGTGCCGAAGAGCAGCCGGCCGATGCCGATCGCCCCGGTGTAGATGGGCTCGTTGCGATAGCGACGCACAGTTCAGGGTAGGCCGTCAACCGTGGACGTCGTGAGGTGCGTCGTGGGAGTGTAAAACCCCGGCGGAAGGACGTAACATGCGCACCCTCGGCACCATCGCCCTCGCGGCAACCGCACTGCTGCTCGCGGGCTGCACCGCGCCCGGCGGCACCCCCGAGCCCGATCCCGACGTGCCACCGGCCGCCGACGCCCCGTGCATCGTCGGCACCTGGCAGCTCGATGTCGCCGACTACGCGGCCCAGTCGGAGGCCTTCGTGCTCGGTTTGGGTCTGCCGATCGAGGGTTTCGGCATGACCGGCGCCGGCCAGATCACCTTCACCGAAGACGGCCTCGTGTCGACCGACATCGAGTTGACGACGACCGGCACGATCGTCGCCGGTGACACGATGGTGCCGCTCAACCAGCCGTCGGCATACTCGGGCTCCGGTGATTGGTCGGTCGGTGCCGTCGACGACACGATCGACCTGGCGAACTGGGCCAACGTTCCCGACCCCGACGTGCCGGTAAGCCCCGACGGCCCCCCGGTTCCCGCGATCGACTACACCGACATCCCGACCGTCACGGCGGCGTGTTCGGCGAACGATCTGGTGTTGCAGGGCCCCGACGCACCGCTGTCGGCCCTCTGGCACCGCTGAGCCGGAGCCGCCTGAAGATGGGATTGGCCGGTCACGGTGCGCTTCGACCGCGAAATCCCCCCTTGCCGCGGAGGCCGGGCGGTGCCGATCTGTGATGAGGACTACGCCGCCGCAAGCAGGCCGTGTTCGCGGAGCGTGGCTAGTGCGGTGCCGACATGCTCGGGCGTAAACATGCGCGCTTTCCGCGGCGACCACTCGGCGACCCTTTCGGTGACGTTCTCGTCCGGCCGTCCAGCGGCCTCGTGCGTGGCTACCCAGTGGACAGTGGCGAGGAGCTCCATCCCGTAGGCCGTCTCGAATCCCTCGGCGAGTTGGAGTACCTGCTCCATCCGACTTCGAGTCTCGGGGTGGGCGTCGAGTTCCTGCTCAACTGAAGGCAAAGCGCTCGTCACAGGCTCAAGCGGGACCGCGTCGAGGGCTTTTGCCGTCCCGTCCCCGTAGCCAATCAGGTAGTGCCCCTCAATTTGCGCCAGGACATGTCGAAGATTGTCGGCATACGGGCCGTACCTGTTCGCTTTGAAGTCGAGTCGCAGCGGCTCACCGACGGCCTGCAGGAAATACATCAGCTTCTGCGCCTCGATCAGCGAGGGCGCGTCGAGCGCTTGGCGTGTGTACTTCGTGATGATCCCGACGAGCGCTGCGCGACCCGGGGTCATCTTGGGCTTTGGGGTGTTTACCAGCATGTCGGCGGCCTTAGGCGCGCCCGCTGGCGGGTAGATCCGGACATCGACTTTGGGCAGCGCATCGAACGCGGCACGGATACGCGGCTCAACTTCGGCCCAGTCGAGCCCACCGTTGCCGCAGCCGAGAGGTGGTACAGCGATGGACGTGATGTCGAGATCTCGGACGACCTTCACGAGGTCGACGAGTCCGCTGTCAATGTCGCCGATCCGCGACTTCGCCCGCCAGTGCGCTTTCGTCGGGAAGTTGATGACGTACCGCGGACCGTCGAGCGCCTGGGTCGGCCAGACGTGCATCTGCCCGAGCTTGACCTCGCCACGCTTGGCGGCGGCCGTGTATGCCTTGAACATCTCGGGGAACGCGTTCTTAAACTGCAGGGCGATGCCCTTGCCCATGATTCCCTCGGTGTTGACCGTATTGACGAGCGCCTCGACGGGCGCGGCGAGCAGATTGCCCTTCGCCTCGGTGATCATCGCCTTCACACTCCTACAGATACCAGTCGGGTATGACCTTGACTTGCAAATTCGCGCCATGCTCCGCGAGGATTGCCTGCACTTCCTGAGCCACGATGTCATTCCGTGTGACGATTTCCAGGAAGGAGGGCCATGGCACCCGCCCGTGTACAAGGCACTCTGCCATGCGACGTTCTTTGCCATCGGGGTAATCCCCCCAGTACCTCGCCCGAATGATCTCCCACTCGATGAAGCCGTCGTCGAGAGGGTCCGCGAGATCAACGGATCGGAACGCGGCGACCTCGAGGGCCGCATTTCGATCGGTGATGATCGGTCTGAGATCGTCGGCAACCAGCCTCTCCAAAGTCGAGACGAGGTAGACGAGCCGACCGGTACCAGCCTGATACTCATCAACTCTGCCGTGGGCGATCGCCGACATCATCGGACTGGGCGCCCGGAAGTAGAACGGGGCATAGTCAGCAACAACCCCACCGGGCTCGATCGGGACTTCCCTTCGCCGGCGTCGCTCTTTGATCTCACGATTACCCACCTCGGTGCTCAGCAGGCCCGTCGCCTGCGCTTCCGTGTCGGACAGCAGTCCATGCTGAACAACCGTCGCAAGGTGATCAATGTGGGTGAAGTGCATCACCACCGTGGGCTGCTTGCGACCTGTCATGACAGGACACCCGTCGTAAGTATCCCGGCGCGCACCCAGAGATCGACGAAGCGGCCTCGAGACGGGGTGGGCATCAGCCACCCTCCGCCGCGACGAGAGCTTCGAGGCTCTTCTTCTCGAAGTACCGGAACTTCTGGATGGCATCGGTCATGTTGCCGACGTTGATGACGCCGAGTTCGGTGAGCTTGGCGTAAGACGGTAGCGAGAGCCCAGTGGAGCGCAGGAACAGGTCGGTGTCGAGCGACTCGATGACGTGGGCCAGGCGCTCCTCGCGGAAGTCGGTGAGGTACATGAAGATGAGCACCTTCGCGGAGACCTTCTTCAGCTTTTCGCGGATGTTTCGCCGCTTCTCCGCGATCTCCTTTTTGTGCGGTCGCTGCTCCTGCTTGCTGCCACCGTTCCGCTTCACCTCGCCGAGTTGCTTGGAGCGGGTGACGATTTTCTCCGCCTCCTCGCGGATCGTGCGGAAGTCCTCAATCTGCTCCAGCTCGGCAAGCAGATCCTCGTCCTGGATGAGCCGGTCCATCGTCACGCCGTTGATGTTGTAGAGATCGATGGACTTCCAGCGCCGGGCGAGCGAGTTAGCGCTGATACCGCCGTGCGCCCAGTCGAGGATCGCGTCGACGTCGAGCGACTCCATCTGGCCACCGTCGATGGCGAAGATGGGGAGAAAGTTGATGAGATCACCGAGAACGCTGCGCTGTGTCTCCTTTCGGTCGGGCGAGTTGTTCGCGAGTTCCGTGCCGTAGAGCGCGACGAGCGAGAGCGCGCGGTTCGGGTCGAACTCGAAGACGTAGGCCGTCTCCTTCTGGATGACCTTGTCGATCCTCCATGGCGACTGCACCCGAAACGCCGCCTGGAAATACGACTCGGGTGCCTTGAGGGAGCGGAGCATGAAGATCGAGGTCCACTCCGGGACGGTGACCCCGGTCATGAGCTTGCCGCAAGACAGGGTGATCGACCCGGACTTACCGGAAGCATCAGCGCGCTTGATCGCCTTCTGCAGAGGCTCCAGCGCCTTCGCGCCGACCCCGGCACCCGTGCCGGCCGCCACGTAGATCTCGTACGTCGAGAAGAAGGCGTCCTTTCTCAGCAGCGCCGCCATCGCCTGGCACGAGGCGACGTCGTTCATGTACCAGACGGTGTGCTTGACGGCTTCGGTGAATTCTTCGGCCTGGTACGGAAAGGGGGCGGCCTGCCCTTCGATGATCGTCTTGTCAATCACCTTCTGCCCACGGATCAGCTTCAGGAACTCGGCAACCTGATCGGGCCTCTCGAAGACGTAGCCCTCGCCAACCTTTTTCGCCTTGAAGTAGGCGTTGAGGTTGAAGCCGTCGAACTCGCCGTCCGCTGCCCACTCCGCCGCGGTCTGGCCCATCGAGTAGGTGTACATCCGCATCTGCGGCAGTTCCGCGTACGGGTTCAGCTCGCCCCCCCTGAGCGACCAGTCCCGCTTCTCCCGCTGCTCGTCGATGTAGGTCCAGTTGAAGACCTGGCTGTCGTCGTAGTCTCCGTTCGTGATCGCCCGGAACGGGGTGCCAGACAGGTGCAGGTGACACTTCGTCTTCAGCCGCGTATCCGGCGCCTCGACCACCTCAACGTCCGCGTCGTCGGCCTGGTCGCTCGCCTTCCTGAACAGCTCCGCCCAGGCAGCTTCGGCCTTGTCCTGCGGGTCGTAGACCTCGCGGGCGGCGGCAGTCGATGCGCCGAAGTGGAACTCGTCGATGACCACACAATCCCAGTCGACGATCTGGAGCGTCTCGTTTCGAGGCTTCGGATTGCCTTCGGCATCCCGCCCGAGCACGTCCTGGAAAGAGGCGAACCAGACCGTCGGGCGCCCGCTGTCGAGCTTCGCATCGGCTTCGGCAGTCGGGGTGTCGCGGTCGACGTACTCCCAGTCGATGAAGTCGACGTGGCTCAGCAGATCGTCGCGCCATGCGCCGCGAACCGCCGGCTTATAGGTCAGGACGAGCACCTTCGCCCAGCCCATCTCACACGCGAGTTGGTAGGTAGTGAACGTCTTGCCGAACCGCATCTTCGCATTCCACAGATACTTCGGCGACCCATCCGGGTGAGCGCGGAAGAACGCCGCCGTCTGCTCCACGGCGTCACGCTGCTCCGGCCGCATCGGAAATGTCTGCACACGGGTCGGGCTAAACGGCACGCCGCGCTGGAGCGAGACGACGGCACCCCGGACTTCATCGAGGGTCGCCTCGAACCACTCGCCACCCGCATTCGCGATGCCCGCCTGGGCGAGCACCCGGTGCACGTCGTGATCAGTGAACTCCGTGCCGTCCCCCCGCTCGGCGAGTTCCGAGTCGAACAGGATGTCAACCCCGACGAGGCCAGGAAACGCGGTGTTCACTTGCTGACGCACCCGCTCGATGCCCGGATGCTTCGTCTGGCCGACCTTGATCCAGACATCGCCCTTCGCCCCACCCGGACGGGTCCACGGCTTCGCGTTCCCCGCGTGTGTGTACGCGTAAATGTAATTCGTCACGCGCCGACCTCATCGAGCTCGCTCGAGTGCTCGAGCTCGTCCGGTACCTCGTCCACGACTTCGGCATCAGCCTCGCCGATCGACATGAGGTACTCAGATCGCACTTCAGCGAGAGTCGCGCCGCTTTCGGTCGACCAGAACCACCAGCCGTTGACCGGCTTGCCCAGCACATGCATCCCGGCGCCGCTGGGGGTTGTGAACGGGGTGTCGCCGAGGAAGATGCGCCCGTCCTGGGCGATGACGACCTCCAGGTCGACCGCGACCTCGCGGTGCGCGTTCGCGTTCTTGATGAGTCGCTGCCCGGCGGTGAGCCAGCCCGCATCGACCAGGCTCGCGATATCGACATCAGCGCGGGTGACGATGGCGGCAGCCCGGCCCGGCGTCGAAGAGCCGGTGTGTCCTTCGGGTACCGGCCAGACCGCGATGATCTCCTCGATGAGTTTCCGCGTGCGGACGCGGATCGACTCCTCGTCCCACTCCTCGGGCGCCGAGTTGACGACTTCGTTCGTGAGCAGCACGTCGCCGACTTTTTGCAGTGCGGCCCGCTTCACCGGCCAGGCTTCGTTCGACAGCTTCGAATTGAGCGCCTGTGTGACCAGGGTGAGGTTTCCGAGAGACTGGATGAGCTGCCCGCGTTCGGCCTGCTCAGCGTCATCGAGGTCCGCCGGCCAGTTCTTCGACCAGTTCTGCGGCATGATGTGCTCGATCGTGGCCTTACCACGGATGATCGGTCCCATTGCGAGCTGGGAGCCAACCGGGTAGCCGCGGCGGCGATCTTCGAGGGCCTCAAGAACCATGCGAAGACGGCCACGAAGGTAGCGCCAGTACGCGGTCGTGTCGGTCAGTGCGGCGCGGACCTCGCCGTCGTCGGGCCAGTAGCCGACAGCGGGCGAGTGGAGGCCGGTGAGGAAGGTTTCGAGTGCCGCGGGCAGAGCCTGCGAGTCGGCGCCCGCGAGGTGAGCGAGCAGGTCGACCATCAGGCGGTTCGAGCCGGCTGAGGGTGTCTTGACGAGCGCGCGGCGGACGAACCAGGACTCGAGGATGTCGAGGATGCCTTCGCGGTCAGCGGCGGGTACGGCCTTCTGCTCGGGCTCATCGAGCCAAATTAGGAGAGGGCGCGCGAGTTCGGAGTCGAGCGTGCTGACGCGGTAGGCGAAGAGCTCGACCCGACTGAGCTCGCCGGAGACCTTCTGCGAGCCCTCGATGATCGCTCGATACTTGTCTGCCGCCGCTTTGAGCTGCGGGAGCAGGGTCGTCACGTCGGGGTGTTTCGTCGTCACGTAGTGCTTGAACTGCGCGAACACCTCGCGCGCAGGGAAGTCCTCGCGCGTGCGCGCGGTCAGCCAGTGGTACAGAAACAGCGACGAGCGCGAGTACCGCACACGCCCGGTCTGAACCTCGGCCTCCCAGAACGGCGTCTCAAAGTCCTCCCAGTAGTCGTGATAGGCCTGTTCGGCCTCGGCAGAATCGGCATCGAAGCGCTGGAAGACGAAGTTCTTGATCAGGTCGGCGGCGGTGAGCGGCGTTCCGCGGGCATTCAGTGTCTCGAAGATCGCCTGCGCGTCCTCGGTGGCCTCAAGGCGGATACTCGCGATTTCCAAGCGCTCGGTAACCGTCCCGACGAGTGCCGTCGCGCGCGCATCGGCTTCTGGACCATCGCCGATCCACGCGACGATCTCGTCACGGAAGAACTGGTGTGCGGCGGACAGGCGGGATTGCACCACCGCCTGGTAGTCAATGGGAGTTGGCGCCTCCATGACGGAGAGGAAGCCAGGACGGTCCTTGTTCGTCGGCCAGAGCTTGAACCGGTCGTGCGGAGTCTTCCATCGCGCCTGCGGATTCTCCACAAGCGGCTCCACCGTTTGCGCGAGTGAGCTCCAACCGCGGCCGTCGAGCACGGCGTGCAGCGCGTCCAAGAAGAGCTGCAGCGTCGTGAGGCGTTGCTGCCCATCGATGACGCTCCAGGCGGGGAGCGCTCCGAGCGGCACGGGAACCTGCTGGATGACGATCGCGCCGAGGAAGTGAGTCGCCTGCGGGTTGGGCCCGTGTATCACCTCGACAAGCCGGGTCACGTCTTGCCACAGCGGCAGCCACTGGTTCTCCTTGTTCCAGACATAGGGGCGCTGGAACAGCGGCATGAGCAGCCGCACCGGGTTGTAGAAAACGTCGACCGGCTTGACGACCTCAACCTTCACTCGTCGTCTCCGTCTTCATCCGGTTCGGAAGGAGCGTCGCCTGCCCTGTACTTGCGGCCACCGGGAAGGTGCGTCTCCGGAATCGGTGAGTCGAGGGAGAGGATCAGTGAGCGGGGCTTGATGGATGCCTCAATGTAGTCGATCTCTTCCTTCGAGAACCCGTACCGCTGGTACAAGTCCCCGTCAGTCCACCGTCGTTCCATGTCGAGCATCGGTACGAAGCGGAATCGGTCCGGCGTTACATGCTGAGAGATCTTCCTCTGAAGGACCAGAAAGCGAACGAATTTGGTTGCGAGGTAGTGGGCGAAGTTCTCCGTCTCGTCGCGGGAGTCGAACATTCCGGGGATGAAGTACGTCTGGGTACAGGCGGACCCGGGTGCAAGCGCGATCGGCTCTCCCAACACGACATCAACTATGTTGCCTTCGTCATCGGTCGGAGTATCGCCCGACGACACCATCGGAAGGAGGACTTTCCAGCGGTCGATCCAATCGTGGTTTCGCTCAATCTGGTCGCGTCGGCTATACCCGACTTTGGTCGCGTAGATAAGGGGAACTGCTCCCTCAAACGGCTCTGGAACGCTTCCTGGGTAGTTCGAGCGCATTGTGAGACCGAATGGCTTTGTGACCGAAGAGACGTCCTCAACCCTTCTCGGATCACCGTGGGCTTGCACTTTCCGGACGATGCTCATCGCACGGTTGTCGCGAATCACGACACCGTCGCCTTCGCGAAGATCGCGCATCATCGAAGATCGGACAACACCGTCTACCCGGGTCGAGAACTCGCAGTCGCCGTCGAACTCCCTATCCCACAGGAAGTAAGAGACGCCACCTCGAATCTTCACCTGCGGGAAGACGTCGTAGATCCTCGGGTTGTCGATGAGCTTCCGAATTCTTCGGTCGTTGATCATCCGATCGCGGTACTCATCGAGGCCTTTCCCACCGGCGAACCAGCGAGATGGAGTAATCATGACGACGTATCGGGGATCCATCCGGATAGCTCGCTCAACGAAGAGCTGATAGATGCTCGACGCGGTCTTCCCATGCCCCTCGGTGCCGATCTGGTAAGGCGGGTTGCCAACAATGACATCAAATCTCATGTCCGCCAACTCCTTCGTGGGGTAGGTGCCGTGCAGGAACGAGTAGGCGAAGTTCTCGCGGTTCTCGCGGATGAGGGCCGCCGGGGCGCGGCACACTGTGCAGAGTTTCCCGGCCCGATCAAGGGCGTGCTCGGTGGGAACGAACGGCACGTTTCCCGCCGGCGTATCGAGGCGGACGACGAGGTCCGCGAGCGCCGGATCTTTGACCTCGGTGCCGGTCGCGTTCTTTGTCTGGTACAGCGAACGCCGGGCGATCTCGCCGCTCATCTGCGTGATCGCCGCACCGTAGATCATGTGTCGCAGGATATGGTCGCGGCGTCTGGCGCCGTCAGGCTCCCATACCGCGAGCCCGACCATGAGGCGGCGGGCGACCTCTCGGAGGAACACACCCGACTTCGTCGCCGGGTCGAGCCACCTGTAGTTCGGCTCGGACCAGACGTGTTCGGGGAGGATGTCGAGCATCGCGTTGACGAGCTTCGGATGGGTGTAGACCTCGTCGTTGGGCAGCTGGGCAAGCGTCTCCAGCACGTCGGGAATGTGCGCGGGTGCCGGGTCCGCGATCGTCATGCGCCGAGTTCCGAGTAGTGCACGGTCGGCATCGGGGCGGGTGGCTCGTAGAACAGGTCCATTTCCGGCGGCTCGAGTTCCGACGGCACGCGCTGGAACCGCTCGCCGGGCAGAGGCGTGTACTCAACGAACACGATTCGGTCGGCCGCGTTCAGCGAGTCACCGACGATAACGTTCGTGGCGAGGATCGCCTCCGCTGCCCGCACGAATGGTGCCGAGGCATCCCCGTCATCGAAGGCTGCTGCCGTCGTGGCGATCGCGAGCATCCGCCCTCGGGCCTCCTCGACGTTCTCCTCGCTGATGTCGATGCCGTAAATGCTCGCCAGACATCGCAGCACTGCGAACTCGTAGGCATCGCCCGTCACCGTCGGGTGGATCGCAACGATCTTCCGCTCCAGGATCGCGACGAGGAAGTTGCCGTTGCCGGCGGCCGGCTCGAGAAAACGGGTGTCAACGTCGGCGAAGGCATCCGGGATGAGATCCAGCATCGCGTTCACCTCGCGCGGTTGGGTGTAGACCTCACCGAGATCGCGCACCCGCTCCCGAGATTTGATGTGTCGCGGCTCCGCCATCGCGCTCTCGCTCATCTTCACCCCGACCATGCGATTCATTCTGGCGCAGGACCTCCGACTTTCGGGCCGACGGGGCCGCCCGCAGTTCGGCGAAAGGGCTCCACGTCTTGCACGTCGGTCCCCCGCGACCGCCCGCGATGGGCGAGTCGCATACACGGTCAGCCCCCGAACGGGCTCGACCCGGTGCCGCGTTCCACGATGCGCGCGTAGTTCTCGGGCGTCGTCGTGTTCTCGGCGAGCACGTTGGGTTTGCCGAGGCCGTGGTAATCGCTCGACCCGGTGACGATCAGGTCGTACCGCTTCGCGACCTCGGTCCAGCGTTCGAGCGACGCGGCCCCGTTGTCACGGTGCCCGATCTCGACCCCGGCGAGGCCGGCATCCACCATCGCCTGGATGCGCTTGTCGCTGAAGACGCGATCCGGCCCGCGGCCACCCGGATGCGCGAGCACCGGCACCCCGCCGGCGGCGACGATCAGTTCGACGCCGGTGAGCGGCTTCGGCGCCGGGTGCGGCCGGTAGTAGCCGGCTCTCCAGTGCAGGATGCTCTCGAACGCGGCGCTGCGGTCGGCGACGTGTCCGCGGTGCACGAGCGCGTCGGCGATGTGCGGGCGCCCGATCGTCGAGCCGGGTTGGGCCTGGGCGAGCACGTCGTCCCAGTCGAGGGCGTAGTCGACGGCGATGCGCCGCACCATCGCCTCGGCGCGGTGCAGCCGTTCGGCGCGGATGCGTTCGGTCTCGGCGAGCAGGCCCGGATGCGCGGGGTCGATCAGGTAGGCGAGCAGGTGCACGCTCGCGCCGTCGAGCTGGGTGGAGAGTTCCATGCCCGGCAAGATCGTGATGCCGGTTCCCTCTGCGGCCGCGAAGGCGGGGACCCACCCGGCCGTCGAGTCGTGGTCGGTGATCGCGAGAACGTCGAGCCCCGCAGCCACTCCCGCCGCGACGAGTTCAGCTGGCGACTCGGTGCCGTCCGAGACGCTGCTGTGCGCATGCAAGTCGATGAGCGGCGCAGACACCCCGCCATCGTAGGCTCGACGGGCCATGTTCCGCCGAGTGCTCTCCGCCGCCGTCATCGTCCTGTTGGGGGCGGCCCTGCTGCTCGCCGCCTGGCCGCAGCTCGTCGGCATCCAGCGCGAGGCCGGGGTGGTGCAGGTGACGACGATGCGCGGGATGCTGGCCGCCGTCGCCGTGCTGTGCGCCGTGTTGTTCACCCTCGTCGCGGCGCTCTCGGTGAACCTGCGACGGTTCGCGGGGGCCGTGGCCCTGCTGTTGCTGTTGTTCGCCGGCATCCAGTTCGCGGTGCTCAGCACGCGCGGCGCGGGAAATCTCGCATTCGAGACCAAAGCACCCGGCGACCTCACGGTGCTCGCCTGGAACACCCTCGGCGACAGCCCTCAGGCGCAGGTCACGATCGACCTGATCCTCACCGAGGATGCCGACATCGTCGTGCTGCCCGAGACGAGCCAGGAGTACGCCCGCGCCGTGCAGAGCGGACTCGGGGCGGCAGGCGTCGAGATGCAGGTGATTCCGCTGTCGTACGACCTCATCTCGAAGGCGCGGTCGACGATCGTGCTCATCTCAGAAGATCTCGGCGAGTACGCACGCGACGACAGCCGCGGCGGCACCGACACCCTGCCGTCGGTGCTCGCGGTGCCGGTCGACGGCACCGGTCCGACGATCGTGGGCGCGCATCCGGTCGCTCCCGTTCCCGGCGAGATGACGGGCTGGCGGCAGGGTCTCGACTGGCTGGCCGCCCGCTGCGCGGGCGACAACGTGATCCTCGCCGGCGATCTCAACTCGACCCTCGACCACTACACCGGCCTCGACGCGGCATCCGATGCCAGCGGGGGCTTGGGCGGATGCCGCGACGGCGCGCGCGTGACCGGCAACGCCGCGGTGGGCACCTGGCCGACCTCCGTCCCCACCCTGCTCGGCGCGCCCATCGACCACGTGATGGCCACCGGGAACTGGGAGTTCGTCGGCTTCCAGGTGATCACTACGCACGACGGGGCGGGCAGCGATCACCGCCCCGTCGTCGCGCAGCTGCGGCCGTCCGAGTGACAATGGAGCATGGCCCACGAGTCCAGCCCGGCAGCCCCGCGCGTCACCGCCAACCGGTCTGCGCTGCCGACGACCCCCGAGTTCCGTGAGTACATCTCCTCGAACTGGGCCGAGCACCCCGACCTGACGCCCTCACCGCGCGTCGCCGCCCCGTATGCGGCGATGCGCCGTCAGCGCATCTCGGCGCAGTATCCGGGCATGCGGCTCATCGTGCCGGCCGGCCCGGCCCGCGTGCGCTCGAACGACACCGATCACCCGTACCGCGCGCACTCGGCGTTCGCCTACCTCACCGGCTGGGGGTCGGATGCGGTGCCCGACTCGGTGCTGGTGTTCGAACCCACGGCCGACGGGCATGACGCCACGCTCTACTTCCTCGCCGCCGCCGGTCGCGACACGACCGAGTTCTACGCGAACGCCGCGGTCGGCGAATTCTGGACCGGCCCCCGCCCGTCGCTCGCCCACGTCGCCGCCGATCTCGGCCTGCCGACCCGCGCCCTCGCCGACCTCGAGGCGGTGCTGGATGCGGTCGACGCCTCCACTCTCGTGGTGCGCGACGCCGACCCCGGCCTCACCGACCAGATCGACGGCCGCCGGCTGCTCGCCGCCGTCGACGCGGAAACGGTCGACGACGAGGCGGATGCCGCGCTCGCGAGCGACCTGAGCGAGTTGCGGTTCGTGAAAGACGAGTGGGAGCTTTCCGAGATGCGCGCGGCGGTTGACGCGACCAAGCGCGGCTTCGACGAGATCATCGCCGATCTGCCCGCCGCCATCGCGGTGGAGCGCGGCGAACGCATCGTCGAGGGCACCTTCAACCGGCGCGCCCGCCTCGACGGCAACACCGTCGGCTACGACACGATCGCCGCGAGCGGCCCGCACGCCTGCTACCTGCACTGGACCCGCAACGACGGCCCCGTGGTTCCCGGCGACCTGCTGCTGATCGACGCGGGCGTCGAACTCGACAGCCTCTACACCGCCGACATCACGCGCACGCTCCCGGTGAATGGGCGCTTCAGCGACATCCAGCGAAAGGTGTACGACGCGGTGCTCGAAGCGGCGGATGCCGCACGCGCGATCGTCAAGCCGGGCATCCGGTTCCGCGAGGTGCACGCGGAGGCGATGCGGGTCGTCGCGGAGAAGACGGCTTCTTGGGGGTTGCTGCCGGGGTCAGCCGAAGAGTCGCTCGACACCGGCCAGTGGCACCGTCGGTACATGATCCACGGCACCTCGCATCACCTCGGGCTCGACGTGCACGACTGCGCGAAAGCCCGCCGCGAGCTCTACCTCGAGGGCGTGCTGGAGCCCGGGATGGTGTTCACGATCGAGCCCGGGTTGTACTTCCAGGCCGACGACCTCACCGTTCCCGAGGAGTACCGCGGCATCGGGGTGCGCATCGAAGACAACATCGTCGTGACGGAGGATGGGTGCGAGTTGCTCTCCGGCGACATCCCGCGCACCGCCGAGGCCGTCGAAGCCTGGATGCGCGCGCTCGCTTGAGAGGGAGGCGCTTTCGCACCTCCCAGCGGCGCCAGCGTCGACGCCCGTCTCGGGCGGCGGATCGGCCCCAGGTCGTTAGTCGGTCGGTGCAGGACGCGACAGCACGTCCTGCGCCTTCGCGAGGTGCTCCCCCGCGACGAGCACCTGGTAGTTCGATGCCAGCACCTGGGTCTGCGAGTCGAAGTCGCGGCTGCGGCGCGCGATGCCGTACGAGATCAGGCGGAAGAACATGCCCGCCACCGCACCGATGAGCAGCGCGGCCAAGAACAGGCCCCAGTTGATCGTCGGAGAGAAGAACGACAGCAGCAGGCCGACGAAGAGACCGAACCACGCACCGCTGAGGGCACCTTCGAGAGCCGCGCGGTTCCAGGAGAGCCGCCGGGTCACCCGCTCGACGGTCTTCAGGTCGTTGCCGACGATCGACAGGTCGGCGATCGTGAAGTCGCCCTTCGCGAGCCGGTCGACGACCGACTGCGCCTCGGCGTACGTCTCATAGGTGCCGAGCACGTCGCCCTTGGGCACGCGCTGTTGGAAGGCGCCGCCGCTGCGGCCGAATGCTCCTGGGTTGCTCACGCCGTCAGTATTCCAGCTTCCGGTTGGGGTCTGCTCGGTGCGGCGGCGACAGGGTCTCGACACGCGGCCTCCGGCGGCTACTCGACCACCGAGGAGCGACGCCTCCGGCGGGTACTCGACCAGTGAGGGCTAATCTTTCAGCGTGAGCGCGACGCGGGTCTTCGTCGCCCGGCTGGCCGGGTGTTCCGTCTTCGACCCCGCGGGCGACAAGGTCGGCAAGGCCCGGGATGTCGTGGTCGTCTACCGGCGCACGCGCAGCCCCCGAGTGGTCGGGCTGATCGTCGAGGTGCCGGGAAGGCGCCGCGTCTTCCTCAGCATCGGGCGGGTCACGAGCATCGGCTCCGGTCAGATCATCACCACGGGCCTGATCAACCTGCGACGCTTCGAGCAGCGCGGCGGCGAGGTGCGGGTGATCGCGGAGCTCCTCGGGCGCAAGGTCGCTCTGCGCGACGGTTCTGGCGACGCGACGATCGAAGATGTCGCGATCGAAGAGGCCGCCCCCGGCGAGTGGGAGGTCGGCGACCTGTTCCTGCGTCGGCGGCCGCGCACGGCATCCCCCTTCTCGAAGGGCACGACGACGTTCTCCCCCTGGGATCAGGTGCGTGAGAACACTGCCTCGGGTGAGGCGCAGTCGGCGGAGCATCTCGTGGCGTCGTACTCCGACCTGCTGCCGGCCGACCTGGCGAGCACCCTGCTCGACCTGCCCGAAGGTCGACGGCTCGAGGTCGCCGAAGAGCTGCCCGACGACCGGCTCGCCGACGCGCTCGAAGAGATGCCCGAGCAGGAACAGGTCGACCTGATCAGCCAGCTCGGCGATGAGCGCGCCGCCCACGTGCTCGACCAGATGGAACCCGACGACGCCGCCGACCTCATCGCGCAGCTCACGACCGAACGCGGTGAGGCGCTGCTGGAGCTGATGGAGCCCGAAGAGGCCGACGACGTGCGCTTCCTGCTCGCCTACGGACCCGACACCGCGGGTGGCCTCATGACGACCGAGCCGATCATCGTGTCGGCCGACGCCACCGTCGCGGAGGGGCTCGCGCTCATCCGCCGTCACGAACTCGCCCCCGCTCTCGGCGCGGCGCTGTGCGTGACCCTGCCGCCGTACGAGCCGCCGACCGGGCGATTCCTCGGCATGGTGCACTTCCAACGGATGCTGCGCTACCCGCCGCACGAACGTCTCGGCACGCTGCTCGACACGAGCCTCGAACCCGTGAAGCCCGACACGAGCGCCGCCGAGGTGTCGCGCCGACTCGCCTCGTACGACCTCGTGCAGCTGCCCGTCGTCGACGAACAGCACCGACTCGTCGGGGTGGTGACCATCGACGACGTTCTCGACTACCTGCTGCCGGACGACTGGCGAAGTACCAACGAAGATCCCGAGCCTGGCTCTGCTGATCTACTGAAAACAGACACCGCATCCATCCCGACCCGCAGCCAGACCGGAAGGAGGACGCCGCATGGCCCGCGCACCTCGTCAACCACGTAACGATCACCGGCTCGACCTTCCCAAGGGCGCCCGGAGCGGGTTCTCGACGTTCGCCCCGCGGTTCCAGAGCCGCGACCGGTTCGGCCGGTTCACCGAAGCGATCGCCCGCGGCATGGGAACCCCCTGGTTCCTGTTCCTTCTCTCGGTCGTCGTCGTGCTCTGGATGCTGTGGAACACTCTCGGCCCCGAACGGTTGCGCTTCGACTCGCAGGCGCTCGGCTTCACGGTGCTGACCCTCGTGCTCTCGCTACAGGCCTCGTACGCGGCGCCGCTCATCCTGCTCGCGCAGAACCGACAGGACGACCGCGACCGGGTGCAGATCGAGCAGGATCGGCAACGCGCCGAGCGCAACCTCGCCGACACCGAGTACCTGGCACGCGAGGTCGTCGCGCTACGGCTCGCGATGAAGGATGTCGCCACGAAGGACTTCATTCGCGCCGAGCTGCGCGCCCTGCTGGAAGACCTCGACACCGAGATCAAGAACGAGTCGCCGAAGTGACCGCCGACGCGGTGCGAGCCGCGCTCGGTCGGGTCATCGACCCGGAGATCCGCCGCCCGATCACCGACCTCGACATGGTGCGGGCTGTGACCGTCGACGGCGGTGTCGCAACCGTCGAGCTGGTGCTGACGATCGTCGGATGCCCGGCTGCCGATACCATCGAGCGGGATGTACGCGCAGCCGTGCTGAGCGTTCCGGGTATCTCTGGTATCGACCTGACGGTCGGGGTGATGACCGTGCCCGAACGCGAGGCACTGGTCGCCCGGCTTCGGGGCGCCCGCACGACGCAGTTCGGCCCCGACACCCTGACCAAGATCTACGCCGTCACGAGCGGCAAGGGCGGCGTCGGCAAGTCGACGCTCACCGCCAACCTCGCGGTCGCCCTCGCCGCGCGGGGGCTGAAGGTGGGCCTCGTGGATGCGGATGTCTTCGGCTTCTCGATCCCCGGCATCCTGGGCCTCGGCCCCGACGACCGCCCCACCAAGGTGGGCGACCTCATGATGCCGCCGTCGGCGCACGGGGTGTCGGTCATCTCGATCGGCATGTTCGTGGATGCCTCGACCGCGGTGTCGTGGCGCGGACCGCTGCTGCACCGCACCATCCAGCAGTTCCTCACCGACGTGTGGTTCGGCGACCTCGACGTGCTGTTGCTCGACCTGCCGCCCGGCACCGGCGACGTCGCGATCTCGATCGGTCAACTGCTGCCGCACGCGTCGGTGCTCGTGGTGACGACTCCGCAACCGGCGGCCGCCGACGTCGCCGAGCGGTCCGGCCTCGTCGCCCGGCAGACCGGTCAGACCGTGATCGGCGTCGTCGAGAATATGACCGGCGAACTGTTCGGCTCGGGCGGCGGGGATGCCGTCGCCGCTCGGCTCGACGTGCCGGTGCTCGCCCGCATCCCCCTCTCAGTGCCGCTGCGGGAAGGCGGGGATGCCGGTGCCCCGGTCGTGCTCGCGGACCCCGGTGACCCGGCGGCTGCCGCCATCCTCTCGCTTGCCGACACCCTCGCCGCCCGCGGCCGCGACCTCACCTCGCGGAAGTTGCCGCTCTCGCCGCGCTGACCAGTGTTCATCCGCGACTTTTCGTCCTGACAACCCTTGGATCCGCGCGAAAAGTCGCGGATTGCGGTGACCGTTAGTCGCCGAGGCCCAGCTAAGCGGGATCCGACGCGCCCCGGGCCGGCTCCGCGAGGTCGATGTCGCGCTTGCGCAACGGATAACGCAACAGCGAGACGAACGACACCGCCATCAGCACAGCAGGCACGACGCTGAACGACATCACGATTCCGAAGATCGCCGAGGTGGGCTGCGCCTCGACGGCGGTCGCGGCGGTCGACTCGAGGTAGCCCGAGACGGCGAGGATGACGGCGAGGATCGTCGTTCCGAACGCGAGGCCCATGGTTTCGCCAGCCGTCCAGATGCCACTGAACGAGCCGCCCCGGCCGGGGCCGTTGGTGCGGGCGTCGTGGGCGATCACGTCGGGCAGCATCGACAGCGGCAGCGCCTGGATGCCGGCGTAGGCGATGCCGACGAAACCGATCGGCACGACGATCCAGAAGCCCGGAACGATCAGCAACCCCGTGAGCGACAGCGCGGCGAGGAAGAAGATGGATGTCGCGATGACATAAGAGCGCTCCTTGCCGATGCGGCGCGCGACAACACCCCAGAGCGGCGCGGCGATGATCGCCGGCAGGATGAGGGCGACGAACAGCAGAGTCACCGCGTCGGTGTCGCCGAGCACCCAGGTGGCGACGTACTGCGTGCCGGCGAGCATCCCGCCCGCGGCGAGCGCCTGCGTGAAGAAGGTGGCGAGCAGCGTGCGGAACGGCTGGCTCGACCGCAGCATCGCCGTGCCGCGGCGGGCCTGAACGGCGATCGAGTCGCGCGGCGGCGCCACTTCGGTGAAGACCCGGGATGCCGGCTTCGGCGGAACGACCACCACGCCGCGCGCTGCCTTCTCGACGCCTGCGGTGATGACGATCGCCACGATGAAGATGACCGCGGCGCCGACCGCCATGGAGAGGTAACCGCCGAAGTCGGTGCCGAACAGCTCGGTGCCGACCTCACGCAGGGCCGGACCCCCGCCGCCGTACAGCAGGATCGCGGCGGTCAACACGACGACGCGAGCCGACAGCAGCCGGGTACGCGCGTCATAGCCTGACACCAGTTCGGCCGGCAGCACGTTGTACGGCACCTGGAAGAACGAGAACCCGGTCGCGGCGAGCAGGAATGCGACGAACACCCAGACGGCGGCGAGCAGCGGTTCTGTGCCGGTCGGTACGGCGAAGGTCACGACGAAGAACACCGGCAGCACCACAGCGCCGAGCAGCATGAGGCGGCGGCGAGAACCCCGCGCCGCGAACTCGCGGTCACTGTACGCCCCGACGATCGGGTCGATGATGATGTCCCAGATCTTGGCGAACGTCACCACTGCTCCGGCGAGCAGCGCGGGCACCGCGAGGGAGTCGGTCAGGTAGAAGACGAGCACTAGGCCGGGGAGGGCCGCGAAACCGCTCGTGACGAACTCACCGATCGCGTACCGTGCAGTGACGCCGCCACGCAACTCCCGCGAGCGGGCGGGGGCGGTCGGGGTCACTCCGCGATCCTATGCGGCGCGTGCGTCAATTTCGTGCCCCCAACCGGGTCACTCGGACGGTTCGACCAGCCGCGCGAGCAGCTCGATGAGCAGCCGCTCGGCGAGCGGTGGCGGGGTGGCTTCGATGACCGCGAGGAGCGGGGCGAGGGTTTCGGGCAGCGCACCGTCAGCGCCGACGCCGAACGAGGCAAGAATCGCCGCGGCCGTGTCGGAATCGAGGGGGCCGGTCACCGGGGGCAGCTGGCTGAGCGCCGCGGGAGGGTCGATGTGCGGGATGCCGCGCACCGCATCCGCGGCCGCCCCCAGCACACCCAGAAGGTCGGGCAGCACGCGCTCGGTGACCGGGGTGATCGTCAGGTGGGTCGTCGGCGGGATGCCTGCGGATGCCGGTTGGAGCTGCAGAACGAAGCCGAGCCCGCGCGCCGCGTCGCCCCAGTGATGCGGGTCGACCTGTCGGTCCGCAGGCACGGCCGGGTCGGCGGCGACGGCGAGCAGCGGCCCGACGGGGGTACCGACGACGCGGAGCCCTTCGATCGCGTCGATCGCCTCGATGATCGCCGTCGTCGATCGGCGGCACGAGTCGGCGAGCCCCTGGAACCCGTCGGCGCCGAGGGCGTGGGTGATCGCCCACGCCGCGGCGAGGGGGCCCGCCGACTTCGAGCCGAGGATCGTGGAGTTGACGACCGGGTATCCCGGCCAGCGGGTGGTCGCGAAGTACTGCAGCCGCTGCCGGTCGCGCCCGCGTTGCAGCAGCACCGAGACGCCCTTCGGCGCGTACCCGTACTTGTGCAGGTCGGCGCTGACGCTCGTGACCCCGGGCACCGCGAAGTCCCACGCGGGGACGCCCGGCCAGAACGGCAGCACGAGCCCGCCGATGCACGCGTCGACGTGCATCGGGATGCCGCGGGCCGACGTCAGCGCCGCCACCTCCGCGACGGGGTCGAGGGTCGCCGTGGGGTAGGAGGGCGCCGACACGACGACGAGGGCGACGTCATCGCCGAGCCACTCGTGGATCGCGGAGACGGACACCGTGCCGTCCGGGGAAACCGGAACGAGGTCGAGGGTCAGCCCGAAATAGTGCGCTGCCTTCTGGAACGCGGCATGCGCCGTGACGGGCATCACGAGCCGCGGGATTCCGCCGCCGTACGCAGCCATCCAGGCATCCCGTGCCGTCTTCACCGCGAGCAGACAGCTCTCGGTACCCCCCGTCGTCACGGTGCCGACGACGTCAACGTCGCCGTGCAACAGCCCGCGCACGAAGCCGAGTAGGTCACGCTCGAGCGCCGCGACCGACCCGAACGTCGTGGGATCGAGACCGTTGACCGGCTGCATGAGTCGCGCGGCGTCGGCGGCGAGCTCGTCGAGCTCGGCCAGCCCCGGGTCGTAGACGTACGAGAGCACGCGACCGCCGTGGGTGGGCGCATCTCCCGCCCGGAGGTCGCGCAACCGCTTCAGGATGCCGGCGGGCTGCTCGGCGAACGTCATGCGATCGGCGCCCCGGCCGGCGGCGCGTCGGCGTGCCGCACGATCCGGTCGATGTCGGCCTTGCGCAGCGGGTAGCGCGCGAGCGAAATGAGGCTCGCGAACATCAGCGCCGCCGGGATCACGCTGAAGCCCAGGATGATGCCGAGGATCGCACTGTCGGGCTGGGTCGCCGTCTGCTCGGCGACCGTCGGGATGAACCCCGTGACGGTGAGCACGATCGACAGGATGGTTCCGCCGAACGCCAGGCCCGCGGTCTCGCCCGCCGTCCAGACCCCGCTGAAGGTGCCGGCCCGACCAGGCCCGTTCGTCTGCGCATCGTGAGCGACCGTGTCGGGCAGCATCGCGAGCGGCAGCGACTGCAATCCCGCGTAGGCAGCGCCGGCGAGCGCGACCGGGCCGTAGAGCCAGGGCCCGGGAAACCAGATCAGCAGCACGAGCGACAGCGCGGCGAGACCGAAGAGCACCGTCGCGATGCGGAAGGCGCGCTCCTTGCCGATGCGCCGCGACACGATCGCCCACAGCGGGGTGACCACGATCGCCGGGGCGATCAGCGACAGGAACAGCAGGATCACTCCCGTGCCCAGGATCTCGGCCGCGACGTAGGCGGCTCCGGCGAGCATGAGGCCGATCGCGAGTGCCTGCACGATGAAGGTGAAGAGCAGCGCGCGATACGGCTGGCTGTCGCGCACCGCCGACCAGCCGCGTCGGAAGTGCATGAGCAGCCCGGTCTGCGGCGCCGCGATCCCCTGGATCGGCTCCGACCCGGGAGCGACGGGCGCGCGATCGACTCGGGCGCTGCGCTCGACCGTCGACGCGATGAGGAACGCCACGAGGAAGATCACGCCCGCCACGGCCGCCATCGCGAGGTACCCCAGGTATTCGGTTCCGCCGTTGTTCACGACGAGCAGCACGATCTCGGGCGCTCCCCCGCCGAAGGCGAGGATCGCGAGGGTCAGCACGATGACGCGAGCCGAGAGCAGACGGGTGCGCGCGTCGTAGCTGTCGACGAGCTCCGCCGGCAGCGCGATGTACGGCACCTGGAACAGGCTGAACGCGGTCGCCGCCAACAGGAACGCGCCGAGCACCCACGCGGCCGACGCGAGCGGGGGCAACCCAGGGGGAACGGCGAAGGTGAGCACGAAGAACACCGGCAGCAGGATGGCGCCGATCACCATGAAGCGGCGGCGGGATCCGGTGCGGGCGAGACTGCGATCGCTGCGGGCGCCGATCCAGGGGTCGATGATGACGTCCCAGATCTTCGAGACCGTGAATGCGACCCCGGCGAACGCGGGACTCACCCCGAGCGTGTTGGTCATGTAGATGAGCAGCACCAGACCGGGCAGAGTGCCGAATCCCCCTGTACCGACCGAGCCGACCGCGTAACGGGCGACGGTGCCGCGGCGCAACGCGCGTGCGGGCGTGGTCATGCACTGATCGTACGAGGTCTCGACACGCGTCTGCCTTCGGCAGGCGCTACTCGACCCAAGGGAAAGTAGGGTTCACTCATGTCGGGATCTCCGGTCGATCGGGCAACAGCGCAGGCGCTGACCCGCGACCTCACCGCGACGGCGAAGAAGCCGGTCGCCGTCATCGCACCGTTCACCGGCGAAACCCTGCACGACCTGCCGCAGAGCACCGTCGCGGATGTCGCGGCAGCGGCCACCGCGGCGCGGGAGGCACAACAGGCCTGGTGGTCGGCGGGCTTCGCGCACCGCCGGAAAGTGCTGCTGCGCGCGCACGACCTGCTGTTGGAACGCCGCGAAGAACTCCTGGATGCCGTGCAGACCGAGACCGGCAAGACCCGGGGGCAGGCGTTCGAAGAGGTCTTCCAGGCGGCGGGCGCCACGCGGTATGCGGCGCTCTCTGCGCGCAAGGTGCTCTCGCCCACCAGGCGGCGGGCCGGCATCCCGATCGTCATCGGCACCCAGGTGCGCTACGAGCCGAAGGGCATCGTCGGGGTCATCACCCCGTGGAACTATCCGCTTGCGCTCGCCATCATGGACGTCGCGCCAGCGCTCGCCTCCGGCAACGGCGTCGTGCAGAAGGCCGACGATCAGGGCGCGCTGTCGATCCTCACCGCCCGACGCGCGTTCCTGGATGCCGGCGTGCCCGCGGCCCTCTGGGGTGTCGTGTGCGGACCGGGTGCCGAGATCGGCAACGCCGTCGTCGATGCCGTCGACTACGTGTGCTTCACCGGCTCGACGGCTACGGGCAAGGTCGTCGCCGAGCGCGCATCCCGGCGCCTCATCGGCGTCTCACTGGAACTCGGCGGCAAGAACCCGATGATCGTGCTCGACGACGTCGACCCGGTGAAGGCCGCCGAAGACGCCGCCTACGGGTGCTTCTCGGCCGCCGGCCAGTTGTGCGTCTCGATGGAACGCGTCTACGTCGAGAAGGGAGTCGCCGAGGCGTTCACGGCGACGTTCGCCGAGCGCACCCGCTCGCTCAGAATCGGCACCGCCTTCGACTACACGACGGATGCCGGATCACTCGCGACGAAAGCGCAGCTCGAGCGGGTCACGGCGCACATCGACGACGCCGTGAAGAAGGGCGCGACAGTGCTCGCCGGCGGAAACCGGCGCCCCGACATCGGCCCCTACTTCGTCGAGCCCACCGTGCTGACCGGCGTCACCAGCGAGATGAGCTGCAGCCGCGACGAGACCTTCGGCGCGCTCGTCGCCGTGCAGGTCGTCGAAAACGCGGACGAAGCCGTCGCGCTCGCCAACGACTCCGAGTTCGGGCTCAACGCGTCAATTCTCAGCGGGTCGAAACGACGGGCCCTGCGCCTCGCGCGCCGCATCGACGCCGGATCCGTGAACGTCAACGAGGGCTACCGCGGCTCGTTCTCGTCGGTCGACGCGCCGATGGGCGGCGTGAAACTCTCCGGCCTCGGTCGCCGTAACGGCCCCGAGGGGCTGCTGCGCTTCATGGAAGCCCACACCATCTCGCATGCCACCGGCATCCTGCAGCTCCCCCGCACCGGCGCCGAGTTTCGCCGCCTGGCCGGCCCCATGATCCTGCTGCTCCGCGTGCTGAAGGGCGTGCGCCGCCGGTAGTCCATCCCGCTGGTTGAGTAGGCCGCGCAGCGGGCGTGTCGAAACCACACCCGCACGACGTGGTCTCGACACGCGGCCTGCGGCCGCTACTCGACCACCGAGGTTGTCAGGTGGACTCGGTGTCGAAAGGTGCGGGGCGGCCCTTGCCCTGTTTGCGCTGGCGTTGCTCGTAGGCGGACTCGCGGTAGCGCGGCGTCGAGGTGGGGCCGTTGGGTGAAACGGGCTTCGCGGGAGGGAGCACTTCGTCGACGAGGGCTTCGCGGATGATGCGACGGGGGTCGTACTGGCGGGGGTCGAGTTTGCGCCAGTCGACCTCATCGAACTCCGGACCCATCTCCTCGCGCATGCGCTCCTTCGCGCCGTTGGCGAATCCGCGCAGGGTCTTCACCAGGCGGGCGAGTTGCGCGGCGTAGCCGGGCAGGCGTTCGGGACCGATGAGAAAGAGCGCGATCACGAGGATGATCAGCAGCTTGTCGAAGGTCAGCCCGAAGGACACGCTCCTCACGATACCCGCGCTCACGCCAGCCGACCGGGTCGGCGGATACGCTCGAAGGGTGGCGGACAAGGAGACGAGCTGGCGGTACGCCGAAGAGTTCGTCGCCGAGCCGGAGGCGATCGCGGTCGCTCGCCGGCATTCGATGGAGTTGGGAATCGACGCGGTCACCCCGGCGATGGGCGCCCAACTGGCGCTGCTCGCGGCGGCGAGCGCCTGCCACTCGATTCTCGAGATCGGCACCGGGGCCGGGGTCAGTGGTCTCTGGCTGCTCCGCGGGGCCCCGAATGCGGTGCTGTCGTCGATCGACCTCGAGTACGACCACCAACAGGTGGCGCGCACCGCGTTCGCCGACGCGAACGTGCCGGCCAACCGCATCCGCCTCATCACCGGAACCGCGGCGCAGGTGCTGCCGAAGATGAACGACGGCGCCTACGACCTGGTGTTCATCGACGCCGACCCCGAGTCGCTGCTCGACTACGTGGAGCACGGCCTGCGCATCGCCCGCCGGGGTGGGATCGTCGTCGTCGCCCACGCGCTGTGGCGGGGTCGGGTCGCCGATCCGGCGTCGCGCGACGACACCGTCGCCGACTACCGAGCGCTGCTCGCCACGATCGCCGAATCGTCAGCGGTCGCCGCCGCCCTCAGTACGGCCGGAGACGGCTTGCTACAGCTGGTCAAACTGGCTGACTAGGTCTCGACACGCCCGCTTCGCGGGCTACTCGACCACCGAGGTCAGACGTTGACGACGCCGCCGAGAGCCTCGTACAGTTCCTTCGCCTCGGCGTCGTTGACCGACACCACGAGGCGGCCACCACCCTCGAGCGGAACGCGCACGATGATCAGGCGACCCTCCTTGACGGCCTCCATCGGCCCGTCAACAGTCCGCGGTTTCATCGCAGCCATGTAATTCCCCTTTCGGATGCCCTGAACTTCTATTATCCCGCACTCTGCCGACTCTCGAAACCGAGGCCCCGTCAGCGGCCTACGGGGGCGTCCAGTCGTAGACGTCGGCGCGCCAGAGACCGTAGGTCCAGAGCACCTGGCCGGCCACCCCCAGCGTCAGCAGTGACGCCCGCCAGATCCACGAGGTGGGCACCGCGAGCGCGCCCAGCGCGGGGGCCAGCGGCACGAGCAACCGGAACGTGCTCGACTGCGGAAAGAACACCGCGAGCAGGTATAGCGCATAGGCGATCAACCAGAACCGGATGTCGGGGGCGAGCCGTCGCGCCCACGGGCTGAGCAGGAACCCGGCGTAGGCGCCGACCAGCGCGACCAGGGCCGCGACACCGGCGACGAGCGACCAGGGGTCGGGCAGGCCGAACCAGTCGTCGAACCAGAACTGCGCGCCCTGTACCCACGGTGCGAACGGGATGAGGTGACCCTCGATCCCGAACCCGCGGCGCCACGCGAACTCGGTGTCGGTGTAGGCGGTGAACTCCCCCGTCACTGCCCAGGCGATGAGCAGCCAGGCGATCCCGGAGAACGCACTCACCAGACCGACGACGATCACTTCGACGCGCTCCCGCCAGGGGAACGGGTCGCGCGCTCTCGTGACGAATCGGTGCACGAGGTGTAGTAGCAACGCGAAGGCGAAGGCGAGCCCACTGGGCCGGGTGAGCGACATGACGACGACGACCGGCACGAGCAACGCGTAACGCCGGTCGACGAGCAACAGGAGCGCGACGAAGAGCAGGAAGAGGTGCATCGACTCCGCGTACGACACCTGGAGGATCGTCGACAGCGGTGCCGTGCAGAACAGCGCCGTCGCGAACAGCGCCGAGCCGGGCGGCAGGAAGCGCACCATGAGCCGGTAGAAGACGAGAGCCGCGGCCCCCGCGAACAGCATCGACACGATCGGCGCGATGACCGGGAACGGGATGCCGACGACGGTGAACAGCCGCAGCACCAGCGGGTAGGCGGGCATGAACGCCCACGCGTTCTCGGTCGCGACCCCGTCGGCGGTGCGCGGGATCTCGTCGGGGTAGCCGGCGGCGTTGATGAACCAGTACCACTGGCCATCCCAGATGTTCGCGAACTCGAAGAATCCCGGACTCGCGCCCGTGCGGTCGCTCACGCCTTGCAGGCTCGCGACGACGAGGAAGACCGCTGTCGTGACGATGCGCGAGGCGACGAAGATCGCGAGCACGCGAGTCAGCCAGTGACTCGCGAGTGCGGTCAGGCGGAGAGCCAAGCTCGCAGGCCCTTTTCGCAGCGCTCGATCTGCTCGACCGGCACGCGTTCGTCGTCGGCGTGGGCGAGCGAGGGGTCGCCCGGCCCGTAGTTGACCGCCGGGATGCCGAGGGCCGCGAAGCGGGCGACATCCGTCCACCCGTACTTGGGTCGCGCCTCCCCGCCCACCGCTGCCAGGAAGTCGAGGGCGAGCGGGTCGGTGAGTCCGGGGCGAGCGCCCTCGGCGATGTCGGTGATCTCGACCTCGAAGCCGACGAAGACATCCCGAACATGTTGTTCGGCCTGTGCGGCGTCACGATCGGGGGCGAAGCGGTAGTTGACCTCGACGACGCACTCGTCGGGGATGACGTTGCCGGCGACCCCGCCGCGGATGCCGACCGCGTTGAGCCCCTCGCGGTAGACGAGGCCGTCGACCTCGGGCTCGCGCGGAACGTAGTCGACGAGCTGCTGCAGCACGGGCGTGATCGCGTGGATCGCGTTCGACCCCATCCAGGCACGTGCGGAGTGGGCGCGCTTTCCGGTGACGCGCACGTCGGCGCGTAGGGTGCCGTTGCAGCCGCCCTCGACCTCGCCGTTCGAGGGTTCGCAGAGCACGGCGAAGTGGGCTTCGAGCAGGTCGGGCCGCGATCGAGCGATGCGGCCGAGCCCGTTGAGGTCGCTCGAGACCTCCTCGTGGTCGTACCAGACCCAGGTCACATCGACGACCGGAGCGGCGACCTGGGCGGCGAGCGCGAGCATCACGGCGCAGCCGCCTTTCATGTCGACGGTCCCGCGGCCCCACAGCACGCCGTCGTCGAGTCGGGCGGGGAGATTGTCGTTCACCGGAACCGTGTCGAGGTGCCCGGCGATCACGACGCGGCGGTCGCGGCCGAGGTTCGTGCGGGCGATGACAGCATCGGCGTCACGGATGATCTCCAGGTGCGGGGAGGCCCGCAACGCCGTTTCGACAGCATCCGCGATGGCCTTCTCGTTGGCCGAGACCGACTCGATGTCGACGAGGGCGCGGGTCAGGTCGACGACGGATGCGGTGAGGTCGAGCGGCACGGGGGCCAGCCTAGCCAGCACTACCCTGAGACTATGACCTCCGTCTGGGGCCACGGGCTCGCCACCATCGCCGACGATGGCACGATTCTCGACACCTGGTACCCGGCGCCCGCGACGACGGAGCCGAGCGATCACGGTCTACCGGCCGCCCTCGCTGCCCACGTCGGGCCGGATGAGCGGCGCGAGGTGCGGGTCGAGCACGTCGTGCTCGGCATCGACCTCGATGCCGCGCCCGACTCGACGACCGACGCCTACCTGCGGCTGCACGCGCTGTCTCACCTGCTCGTCGCGCCGAACGAACTCAACCTCGACGGGATCTTCGCGCACCTTCCGATCGTCGCCTGGACCACCGCCGGCCCGATGCTTCCCGAAGCCTTCGACCGGCTTCGGCCGGCACTGCAGCGGGCCGGCATCTCGTCGCTCGGCGTCGACCGGTTCCCCCGCCTCGTCGACTACGTCACCCCGGCGCGGGTGCGCATCGCCGACCCCGCACGCGTGCGGCTCGGCGCCTACCTCTCCCCCGGAACCACCGTGATGCACGAGGGCTTCGTCAACTTCAACGCCGGTACCCTCGGCGCCTCGATGGTCGAGGGCCGCATCTCGCAGGGCGTGGTCGTCGGTGACGGGTCCGACATCGGCGGCGGTGCATCCATCATGGGCACCCTCTCCGGTGGCGGAACCCACCGGGTGTCGATCGGCGCGCGCTCTCTGCTGGGCGCCAACTCCGGCATCGGCATCTCCCTCGGTGACGACTGCGTCGTCGAGGCCGGCCTCTACGTGACCGCCGGCACGAAGCTCGCACTCCTCGTACCGGGCGAGGAGCCGCGCGTCATCAAGGCCGCCGAACTGAGCGGTGCCTCCGGCATCCTCTACCGCCGCAACTCCGCCACCGGCGCCGTCGAGGCCCTCCCCCGCGACGGCCAGGGCGTCACCCTCAACGAAGCCCTTCACACCTGAGCCCCCTCGGTGGTCGAGTAGCCGCGAAGCGGCGTGTCGAGACCCAGCGCGCGGTCTCGACACGCGCCTACGGCGCTACTCGACCACCGAGGAACTTCAGTCCTTGACGGGCGGGGTGCCGTGGGTGTGGAACGTCGAGATGGTCTGCATCCCCCAGGCCTGTCCCTTCTTGCGCTCGGCTTCCGTCCACACGATGGGCTTCCAGTCGGGCGCCAGGATGAGGCGGGCGCCGGCGTTGGCGAATTCGATGCGGTTGCCGCCGGGCTCCCAGACGTAGAGGAAGAAGGTCTGGTTGATGGCGTGCTTGTGCGGACCGGACTCGATGTGGATGCCGTTTTCGAGGAAGATGTCGGCGGCTTTGAGGATGTCTTCCCGCGTGTCGGGGGCGAAGGCGATGTGGTGCAGACGCCCGTTGCTGCCGGTGTGGTCGGCGGAGTAGACGAGGTCGTAGGACTTGTTCTGGAAGTGGAACCAGTGGGCGGCGATCTTGCCGTTGTCGAGCTGGATGAGCTCGGTGTCTTCGAGTCCGAGCACATCCCGGGCGAAGGCGGCGTTGTCTTCGACGCTCGCGCCGAGGTAGTTGATGTGGTCGAGGCGGCGGGCGTTGACGCCGTGTCCGGGGAACCGGCTCGCCTGGTTCTTGAGCGCCGGCTTGTCGTCGGTGGCCTGGTACCACTCGGTGTCGTAGTACAGCGCCTGCGGATGACCGTCGGGGTCGGTGAAGCGGTACACGCGGCCGACGCCGTGTTCGCCCTCGCCCCAACCGAGCCCGCGGCCGGCCGCTTCGATCGAGGCGACGAGCCGGTCGAGCGCTTCAGGTGATGAGGCGCGGTACTGCACCTCGCCGACGCCGGATTGGTCGCGCGGGGTGAGCTTGATGCTCCAGTTCTCGTAGTCGTCCCAGGTGCGCAGGTAGACGGAGTCGCCCGTGCGCGCGACTTCGCGCATCGCGAGCAGGTCGTTGAAGAACCAGAGGCTCTCGTCGAACTTGTCGGTGAAGAGTTCGACGTTGCCGAGGTGGGCGATGTCGCGGGGGCCGGGCTTGGTCATGAGGTTCTCCTTTGAATCACGAGCGGGGAAAGACGGTGCCGTCGAACAACTTGCGGGCGGTGCGGACGGATGTCGAAGTGCCGCGCCACACCCCGTCGGCATCGAAGACCCGCACCTTGGCGTCGAACGTGCCGCTCGGGTGCTCGATGCGGGTGAGGTCGTCGTCGGGCGCGGTCGCAATCGACGCGGCGACGGTGCCGGGGATGCGCACGGCGGCGGCGATCGAGGCGGCCATGAGCACGCCGATCGAGGTGTGCACCGACTTCGGGATGAAGCCGCGTGTACCGATGGCTCCGCCGTTGCGAGGTGCCGAAAGCAGGAAGACTTTGGGAACTGTCTGCTCGCTGACGTCACCCAGCCCCATCAGCTCGCCACTTTTCCTGCGAATGGTCTCCACCGCGGCAGCGATGTCGGCACGGGACTGCAGTTCGGCGGGGGCCTCGTCGCCCGTGACGCCGAACTCGGCGGCGTCGAGCAGCACGACGGGCATCCCGTTGTCGATGAGGGTCGCGCGGTGGCCGTCGACCTCGTCGATGAGGTTGCCGGTCGGCAGCAGCTCCTTCGCCGTGGTCTCGTCGCCCATCTCGATCTCGATCGCCGCGGCGGTGCCGGGCACGCCGTCGATCGCGGCATCCCCGGCGTATTCGGGCATGCCGCCGGGCGTCGGGAAGGTCGCGGTGGCGAGGTCGCCGGTGTTGACGAGGCGGATGCGGGTGGTCGTCGTCGCTCCACCGGCCGGGATGAGCCCGCGCTCGACGGCGAACGGCCCGACCGCGGCGAGCATGTTGCCGCAGGTCTGCAGGTCGGCCACCACCGGCTCGTCGACGGCGACCTGCAGGAACAGGTAGTCGAGGTCGACGTCAGGTTCGTTCGAAGGCGAGACGATCGCGACCTTGCTGCGCAGCGGATGCCCGCCGCCGACGCCGTCGATCTGTGTCGGGTCAGGGCTGCCCATGATCTCGAGCAGGATGCGGTCACGCGTCTCGTGATCGGCGGGCAGATCGGAGGCGACGAAGAACGCCCCCTTCGACGTGCCGCCCCGCATGAGCATGCAACGCAGTCCTGTTCGCGAAAGTTCGGCGGTGGCCATGTCAGTCGCCGGAGTAGGGCACGTAGCTGACGCCCAGGTCGGCGAGCACTCCGCGGAGGTTGTTCTGATCCATGCTGACGGCGCCTTCGAGGTAGGCGGCGCGGGCGGTGGCCTCCTTCTCGGTGCGCGCCCGCGATGAGGCGATCGCCGCGGCGACCTCGAGGCGTGGCACGACCACGACGCCGTCGTCGTCGGCGATGACGGCGTCGCCCGGGTTCACGACGACCCCGCCGACGACGATCGACACGTTGACCGCGCCCGGGGTGGCCTTCACCGTGCCCTGCGCGTTGACGGCGGCCGACCAGACCGCGAAGCCCATCGCGCGCAGGTCGACGGCATCCCGAACCCCGCCGGTCGTGACGAGGCCGCGCACGCCGCGGCGCTGCAGCTGGGTGGCGAACAGTTCGCCGAACGAGCCGTCGAGCGAGGGTGAGGTGGTGGTGACGACGAGGATGTCGCCCGCCTGGCACTGCTCGATCGCCGCGTGGATCATCAGGTTGTCACCCGGCCAGGAGAGCACGGTGACGGCGGAGCCGGCGATGCGCACGCCCTCTTGCAGGGGTCGGAGGGAGGCACCGACCAAACCGGTACGTCCGGTGGCCTCGTGCACGGTGGCGACGCCATACTCGGCGAGGCGGTCGAGGTCGGTCGTCGCGGTGCGCGGCGGATCGGTGACGATGACGGTTCGCATGCGGCTCTCGATCTTCGGCGGGCGCGGGTGGATTGTCGACAATTCTGGCACCAATCTAGTGCACGAGGCTATACAACTACCTATGCCGGAAGGTAGTGTGCCTCTCACACCCTCCCGGGGAACCGACGACGACGTCTGGAGAAGGACATGACCGCCACCAACCTGCAAGAGAAGATGGATGCCGCCGGCGGTGCCGTCGAGATGTTGCGCAACAACAAGCTCGGCACCTACATCTACCCGGTCGTGCCGTCGGAATTCACCAACTTCCGCCGCGAGGTGCGCGCGTGGCGCGAGACCGCGGTGCTGTTCGACCAGTCGCACCACATGGACAACCTGATCCTCAAAGGCTCGGGCGCGCTTCAACTGCTGAGCGACACGATGATCAACTCGCCGGAGAACTTCCCGGTCAACATGGCCAAGCAGATCGTGCCGGTCGCGTCGAACGGCGGCGTGATCGGGGACGGCATCCTGTTCCACGAGGCCGACGACGAGTACGTCTACGTCGGCCGCTCCCCCGTCGCCAACTGGCTGCGCTACCACGCCGAGAAGGGCGGGTACGACGTCGACATCGAGGTCGACCGCCGCTCCAACTCGCGCCCGTACGGCAACGCCGTGTCCCGCAAGTACTGGCGGCTGCAGATCCAGGGCCCTGCGGCCTGGGACATCATCGAGAAGGTGAACGGCGGCCCCGTCGACAAGGTCAAGTTCTTCCACATGGGTCACATGAACGTGGGCGGCATCCAGGTGCGCACCCTGCGCCACGGCATGGCCGGCGCCCCGGGCCTGGAGATCTGGGGACCCTACGCCGACGCCGAGAAGATCCGCACCACGATCCTCGAGCAGGGAGCCGAGTTCGGCATCGAGCCCGTCGGCTCGCGTGCCTACTCGTCGAACACGCTCGAGTCGGGCTGGATCCCGTCGCCGCTGCCCGCCGTCTACTCGTCGGAGGCCGAGCGCGGTTTCCGCGAATGGACAGGACCCGCCGAGTACGAGGCGATCAACGCCCTCGCCGGCTCGTTCGCCTCGACCGACATCGAGGACTACTACACGACCCCGTGGGAGCTCGGGTACGGCTCGTTCGTGAAGTTCGACCACGACTTCATCGGCCGCGACGCCCTCGAGAAGATCGACCCGACCACGCAGCGCAAGAAGGTCACGCTCGCCTGGAACAGCGACGATGTCACGACCAAGATCTTCGGGTCGTACTTCACGCCCGAGGAGGCCGACGGCGCGCAGTTCTTCGACCTTCCGAACGCGAACTACGGGTCGAGCAACTTCGATTCGATCGTGGATGCCGGCGGAACGCAGGTGGGCGTCTCGATGTTCACCGGGTACTCGGCGAACGAGCGGCGCGCTCTGTCGCTCGCGACGGTCGCCCAGGATGTCGAGGTCGGCACCGAGTTGACGCTGCTCTGGGGCGAGAGCCCGAACACCGAGAAGACCACGGTGCAGCCGCACACGCAGGTGGAGATCCGCGTGGTCGTCAGCCCGGTGCCCTACTCCGAGGTCGCGCGCACCGAGTACCACGGCGGCTGGCGCACCGCCGCGAAGTAACTTTCCGTTTTCAGGAAGTTGGGTGGTGGATGTTGCGGACGTGACGGTTGAGCAC
>NZ_JBASCU010000039.1:0-58800 GCF_049651805.1 Pseudolysinimonas sp. | reverse complement strand
CGCATCGCCCTCGCCGCCATCTGGGGCGGCTGCGCCCACCCCGACTGCGACCGACCACCCTCCTGGTGCGAAGCCCACCACGCCATCGAATGGGACAACGGCGGACCGACCGACATCGCCAACGGTGTCTTGCTGTGCCGGTTCCATCACATGCTCATCCACAACATGGGCTGGTCGATCCGACCACCCGATCGACCCGACGGCACGTGGCTCATGTATCCGCCACCCGGGGGACCCGGCATCCGAAAGCCCATCGAACTCACCAGCAAAAGCCCGCTGCGGCGAAGGTCTTGACGCCGGGCGTGGGGGAGCACTCGGTCTCGGGGCGAACGTTGGTTGAGGAGCGCCGCCCGACGGGCGACGCGTCTCGAAACCCTGCGACAATCGACGCATGACCACGACGACCACCTCGGCAGGGAGCACCTCCCGCCCCGACTTCCGCGCGGCGATCGCCGCCGGGCATCGCGTCGTTCCGGTGCTGCGCCGCCTCTTCGCCGACGGGGAGACCCCGATCGGCGTCTACCGCAAGCTCGCGGTCGGAAAGCCTGGGACGTTCCTTCTGGAATCCGCGGAGCAGGGGGGAATCTGGTCGCGTTGGTCGTTCGTCGGCGTCGGATCGCTCGGAGTGCTCACCGAAGATGCCGGCGGGGTCACGTGGCTCGACTACGGCCTGTCGGCGGAGAGGGCGCTGGGGTCTGACGTTCCGGCAACACCGCTGAATGCGCTCGCGCATCTCTACGAGCGGTGGAGCACCCCGCAGGTCGAGGGCCACCCACCGCTCACCGGCGGACTCGTCGGCTTCATCGGCTGGGAGGCGGTGCGACAGCTCGAGCGACTGCCCGATGCCCCTCCGGCCGACTACGACGTGCCCGGCCAGGCTTTCTCGTTCGTCTCCGAACTCGTCGCCCTCGATCACCGCACGGGCGCCGCCATCCTCATCGCCGCCGCCATCAACGACGGCGCCGACGACGACGAGACGCTGTGGGGCGACGCACAGCAGCGCCTCGACGCACTGCAGGCCGGTCTCGCCGCGCCCACCGAGGCGTGGCTCGCGGAGGTCGATCTCGACATCGCGCCCGAGCCGATCGCCCGCACCCCCCAGGCCGAGTACATCGCCGCCGTAGAACGCTCACGCGAGTACATCCGCGACGGCGACGTCTTCCAGGTCGTCATCTCGCAGCGGTTCGACCACGCGATTACCGCCGAACCGATCGACGTCTATCGGGTGCTGCGCACGCTCAACCCGAGCCCGTACATGTATCTGCTCACGCTCGAGGCTCCCGACGGTTCGGGATACTCCATCGTCGGGTCGAGCCCTGAGGCGCTCGTCAAGGTGGCCGATGGGCGGGTCATCACGCACCCGATCGCCGGGTCGAAGCCTCGTGGGGAGACACCGGAACAGGATGTCGACCTCGCCGACGAGCTGCTCGCCGACCCCAAAGAACAGGCCGAGCATCTCATGCTCGTCGACCTCGCCCGCAACGACCTCTCGAAGGTGTGTGTCGCCGGATCGGTCGAGGTGACCGAGTTCATGCAGGTGGAGCGGTTCAGCCACATCATGCACCTCGTGTCGACCGTCGAAGGCGACCTGCGGCCCGACGCGACAAGCATCGACGTGTTCCGCGCGACATTCCCGGCGGGCACGCTCTCCGGAGCGCCGAAGCCACGCGCGCTCGAGATCATCGACGAACTCGAACCGGCCCAGCGCGGCGTCTACGGAGGAGTAGTCGGCTACTTCGGCCTAGCCGGGGATGCCGACCTCGCCATCGCGATTCGCACGGCGACGATCGTCGGCGGGCTCGCTCGCGTGCAGGCGGGTGCCGGTCTGGTCGCCGACTCGGATGCCGAGAGCGAGCAGCGGGAAGCCCAGAACAAGGCGGCGGCACCCTTGCGAGCGGTCGCCGTCGCCAACGCGATGCGCCACATCCGGTGATGGGCTCGCTACCAAACCGATGAAGCCCTCACTCTTGCGCCTCGTCGCGCTGCTCGCCCTCGCGGTGCCGATCGCCCTCACGGCGATCGCTGGCGGGTCGAGCCCGGCGTTCGGCGCTCTCGCCCTCGCGTCCGCGGCAGCCGGGTTCGCGATGTTGCTCGCCGGACCGGTCTTCCGGGTGATCCTGTCGGCGTTGATCGCGCTGCTCGGTACGTGCGTGGTACTCGTGGCCGTTCTCGACCCCGAGCTCGCGGGGCCGGTGGTCATCGCGATCGTTGGCGGCGCCCTCCAGATGCTCGCCGCCGGATGGGTCGCAACCACCGTGCGTCACTGGCCGGCCACGACATCCCGGTACTCCCGCTCGCGTCTCGAAGGCGACCCAGCAAGCGACTGGGACGCGCTCAGCGCAGGCGACGACCCGACCGATTCGGCTCGGTAGACTGACGTGGTCCCCGACGAAGGAGTTCCCTACATGAGCGACGACAACGAGCCCGGTCACGGCAATTCGCCTGCGGCCTGGGTCGCCGTAGTGGTCATGCTGATCGGCTTCACCGCTGGCACGTTCGCCTTCTGGTTCGACCAGCCGTTGTTCGTGTGGATCTCCGGCGGCGTCGTGGTCGTCGGTCTGCTGCTCGGCATCGTGCTCGCGAAGCTCGGATACGGCGTCAAGGGGCCGCGCTACGTCCCGAAGAACCATTCCTGACCTGCTCGCGGAGCTCGTCGCGGGCGCAGTCGACGACGCGGCCGCACGACGCGCGACGCTTGCGCTTCCCGCGGTTGAGGCGGTCGCACTTGGCCGCCCGCCTGCGCGCGACGCCCTCGCGGCGCTCGCGCCCGCCGACCGGGTGAAGATCATCGCCGAGGTCAAGCGAGCCAGCCCGTCCCGGGGCTCGCTTGCCGAGATCGCCGACCCGGCATCCCTTGCCGTCTCGTACCAGACCGGGGGAGCCAGCGCGATCAGCGTGCTCACGGAGGGGCGGCGATTCGGCGGATCGCTTCAAGACCTCACCGACGTGCGCAACGCCGTTCACCTTCCCGTACTGCGTAAAGACTTCATCGCCGAGCCGTATCAGGTGTTCGAGGCCCGGGCTGCCGACGCCGACCTCGTGCTGCTCATCGTCGCGGCGCTCAGTCAGCCGGTACTTCAGCAGCTGCACGCACTCATCCTGGAACTCGGCATGACGCCCCTGGTCGAAGCCCACTCGGCCGACGAGGTCGAACGCGCCTTGGACGTCGGCGCCTCGATCGTGGGTATCAACGCCCGCGACCTGTCGACGTTCGAACTCGACCGCGACCTGTTCGGAACGCTCGCCGACCGCATCCCGTCGGGCGTCATCCGCGTCGCCGAGTCGGCCGTAAAAGACCCCGCGGATGTCGCCCACTACCGCGCAGCAGGGGCGGATGTCGTGCTGATCGGCGAAGCGCTGGTCACCGGCGACGACCCCGTTGCGACCCTCGCAAGTTTCCTGGAGGCCGGAAAGTGACCACCCCAACTGAGAATGCGGAGAGCCTGCGGGATAGGCCCGGGCCCTTCTTCGATGCCTACGGCGGCCGGTTCATGCCCGAGTCGCTGATCGCCGCGATCGACGAACTGGCGGCGGCCTACGAGGCCGCGAAAGCCGACCCGACGTTCGCCGCAGAGTTGGCCGAACTGCACCGCACCTACACGGGGCGTCCGTCGATCATCACCGAGGTGCCGCGCTTCGCCGAGCACGCCGGTGGCGCGCGCATCATCCTCAAGCGCGAAGACCTCAACCACACCGGATCGCACAAGATCAACAACGTGCTCGGGCAGGCGCTGCTCACCCGGCGACTCGGCAAGAAGCGCGTGATCGCCGAGACCGGGGCAGGCCAACATGGCGTTGCAACGGCGACCGCGGCGGCGCTCTTCGGCCTGGAATGCACGATCTTCATGGGTGAGGTCGATACGCAGCGTCAGGCGCTCAACGTCGCCCGGATGCGGTTGCTCGGGGCCGAGGTCATCCCGGTCACCACCGGCAGCCGTACCCTGAAGGACGCGATCAACGAGGCCTACCGCGAGTGGGTCACGAGCGTCGAGACGACCAACTACATCTTCGGCACCGCGGCGGGCCCGCATCCGTTCCCGGCGATGGTGCGCGACTTCCAGAAGATCATCGGCGAAGAGGCACGCCAACAGGTGCTCGACCTCACCGGAAAGCTGCCGGACGTCGTGATGGCCTGCGTCGGTGGCGGGTCGAACGCGATCGGCATCTTCCACGCGTTCCTCGACGATGCCGAGGTGAAGCTCATCGGCATCGAAGCGGCCGGTGACGGCGTCGACACGCCGAAGCATGCGGCGACGATCGAGCGCGGTCGCCCGGGCGTGCTGCACGGGTCGCGGTCGTACGTGCTTCAGAACGACGACGGCCAGACCATCGAATCCCACTCGATCTCGGCCGGACTCGACTACCCGGGCGTCGGGCCCGAACATGCTGCCCTCAACGATCGCGGGCGAGCGACGTACCTGCCGGCGACCGACACCGAGGCGATGGATGCCCTCCGGCTGCTCTCGATGACTGAGGGCATCATTCCGGCCATCGAGTCGGCCCACGCCCTTGCCGGCGCGCTGCGGCTCGGTCGCGAGCTGGGTCCCGATGCGATCATCCTGGTCAACCTCTCCGGCCGCGGCGACAAAGACGTCGCCACGGCCGGAGACTGGTTCGACCTGTTCGACGAGGGAGCGAAGCAGTCGTGACCGTACCCACCCTTTCGGTCGCGACTCGCATCGCGCAGAACCGCGACGACGGCCGCGGCAGCCTCATCGGCTACCTACCGGTCGGATTCCCCGACCTCGGCACGAGCATCGACGCGGCCATCGCCCTCGCCGAGAACGGCGTCGACGCGCTCGAACTGGGTCTGCCCTACAGCGATCCCGTGATGGACGGCCTCGCCATCCAGAAGGCCACCGAGGCGGCGATCGCCGGCGGTTTCCGGGTGCGCGACGTGTTCACCGCCGTCGAAGCGGTGCGGGCGCGGGTCGACATCCCCGTGCTCGTGATGACGTACTGGAACCCGGTCGTGCAGTTCGGGGTGGACGCCTTCGCCGACGCGCTCGTGAATGCCGGGGGAGCCGGCCTCATCACCCCCGACATCACGCCCGACTCCGCCGACGAGTGGATCGCAGCGAGCGAGCGCACCGGCCTCGACCGCGTGTTCCTCGCCGCGCCGTCATCCACCGATGCCCGACTCGCGACAACCGTCGAGGCCAGCCGCGGGTTCGTCTACGCGGTGTCCACGATGGGGATCACGGGAGCGCGGGCCAATGTGGATGCCGCCGCGCGAACTCTCGTCGGCCGCCTTCGCGCGGTGGGGGCTGAGAACGTGTGCGTCGGCATCGGCATCTCCTCCGGCGCGCAGGTCTCGGAGGTGCTCGGCTACGCCGACGGCGCCATCGTCGGTGCCGCGCTCGTCACCGCCCTTGCCGACGGTGGGGTTGCGGGCGTCGCCCAGAAGGCCGCCGAGTTGGCGTCCGGCATCACCGTGACCAGGAAGTAGACTCGCCGACGTGATTCTGCCGAGCCTGCCCAGCCCGCCGTCCGACTGGGCGTCGTTCGAGATCCCCCTGGGATTCATCCACGACGCGCTGGTGGGGATATTCCCCTCGTTCCCCGAACAACTGGTCATCTACGTCTATGCCTTGGCGATCCTCACCGGTATCACCGTGGCGATCGTGGTGTCGAACTACCGGCTGACTGCCCGAGGGGCGGAGCCCTGGCTCGTCATCGATCTCGCGATCTGGGCTGTCGTGTTCGGCATCGTCGGTGCGCGAGCGTGGCACGTCGCCACGCATCCCGACGACTATTTCGGCGAAGGCAAGAACACCTGGAACCCGCTCGAGCCCGGCAGCGTCTGGGCAGTCTGGGAGGGCGGCGTCGCGATCTTCGGCGCCGTGCTGTTCGGCGCCCTCGGCGTCTTCATCGCCGGCCGTCTGGCTGGTCTGCGATTCACTGCCGCGGTCGACGCGATGGCTCCGACGCTGTTGCTCGCGCAGGCGTTCGGCCGTCTCGGCAACTACTTCAACCAGGAACTCTTCGGCCTTCCCACCGACCTGCCGTGGGGTCTCGAGATCGACCGTCCGAACCCGGCGATCCCCGTTGGGATCCCCGACGATGCGCTGTTCCACCCCACGTTCCTCTACGAGATCCTCTGGTTGCTCGCCGGCTTCGCGATTCTCATGCTCATCGAAAACCGGGTCTCGTTCGGCAAGGCGACGGCAGGGATCGGCAGACTCCTGCCGACCTGGCCGACCTTCGTGCGGCGCGACGCCTGGCACTGGGGCAAAATGCTCGGCCTCTATGCGATCTGGTATGGCGTCGGCCGCGCCTGGTTCGAGTCGATCCGCCTCGACCCGAGCGAAACGGTGTTCGGCATCCGTTCCAATGTGTGGGGCGCGCTGTTCTTCATCCTGATCGGAGTCATCGTCCTCGTCGTGCAGACGAAGCGTCATCCCGGCATCGAACCCAGTGTCTACCTGCCCGGCAAGGAGTGGACGCCCGACTCTGCGGTAGACTCCGACGAAATCTATTCGGATTCCGATGAGCCCGGCGATGGTGCCGGTTCGACTCCGGTGCCCGCCACAAGCGGAGCCAGCCGACCCTAGTCCCGACGCCGTGCACCCGTAAGCGGCACTCGACACGGATCACAACCTCGCAACACAGCATCCTTTGGGCCAGCGACGTCCCACGGCACCATCGTGAGGACGGTACCCATGGTTCAGAGCGCATATGAACGGTTCAGCACCGTTCCCCAGGCAGCGGGCCTCTACAACCCTGCCGCGGAGAAGGACGCCTGCGGCCTCGCCATGGTTGCCACGCTGCGCGGCACCGCCGGACACGACATCGTCACGCAGGCACTCGACGCCCTACGCCACCTCGAGCACCGCGGCGCGATCGGCTCCGACGCGGGCACCGGTGACGGCGCCGGCATCATCACGCAGATCCCGGATGCCTTCCTGCGCGCCGTCACGGGCTTCGATCTGCCTCCCGTCGGGCGCTACGCCGTCGGGATGGCGTTCCTGCCCACCGACAAGGCCGAACGCGAGGAGCAGAAGACCGCGATCGCGACCATCGCCGAGCAGGAGTCGCTGCGCATCCTCGGGTGGCGTGACGTGCCCACCGATCCCGCCCACCTCGGCTCGCTCGCCCGGGAGGCAGCTCCGGTCTTCGAGCAGGTCTTCGTGGAGGCCACCCGTGGTGACGAAGGCGGCCAGCCGCTCAGCGGCATCCAGCTCGATCGGTTGACCTTCCGCCTGCGCAAGCGCGCCGAGCGTGAGCTGGGCGCCTACTTCCCGTCGCTGAGCGCCCGCACGCTCGTCTACAAGGGCATGGTGACGACGCTCCAACTGGAGCCGTTCTACCCCGACCTCTCCGACGAGCGCTTCGTGTCGAAGCTGGCCCTCGTGCACTCGCGCTACTCGACCAACACGTTCCCGTCCTGGCCGCTGGCTCAGCCGTTCCGCATGATCGCGCACAACGGCGAGATCAACACCGTGCAGGGCAACCGCAACTGGATGCGCGCCCGCCAGTCGCAGCTCGAGAGCGACGTGCTCGGCGACCTGAAGCCGCTCTTCCCGATCGTCAGCCCGGGGGCGTCCGACTCGGCGTCGTTCGACGAGGTCGTCGAGCTGCTCAACCTCGGTGGCCGCTCACTGCCGCACGCGATGATGATGATGGTGCCGGAGGCCTGGGAGAACCAGGTCGACATCGACCCCACCCGTCGCGCGTTCTACGAATTCCACTCGATGCAGATGGAGCCGTGGGATGGCCCCGCCGCCCTGGTGTTCACCGACGGCGAGTTTGTCGGCGCCACGCTCGACCGCAACGGACTACGCCCGGGACGCTTCCTAGTGACCGACGACGGCCTGGTCGTGCTGGCGAGCGAGATCGGCGTGCTCGACTTCCCGCCCGACCGCATCGTGCGCAAAGGACGGCTGCGTCCCGGCAAGATGTTCCTCGTCGACACGGTCGCCGGGCGCATCGTCGAAGACGACGAGATCAAGGCCGAACTCGCAGCCTCCCAGCCGTGGCAGGAGTGGCTCGACGCGAGCCGCATCCAGCTCGCCGACCTTCCCGAGCGCGAGCACATCTCGCACACCCCGGCGTCGGTCGTGCGCCGCCAGCGCACCTTCGGATACACCGAAGAGGAGGTGCGCATCCTGCTCACTCCGATGGCGATCACCGGAGCCGAACCGCTCGGCGCGATGGGCTCCGACACCCCGATCGCCGTACTGAGCGACCGGCCGCGGCTGCTGTTCGACTACTTCACCCAGGCCTTCGCGCAGGTGACTAACCCGCCGCTCGACAGCATCCGTGAAGAGGTCGTGACGAGCATGAAGCTCGGGCTCGGCCCGGAGCGCAACCTGCTCACCGCGACTCCCGAGCACGCGCGCCAGGTCGTGCTCGAGTTCCCGGTGATCGACAACGACGAGCTCGCGAAGATCCAGCACATCGAGGGGCCGGCCGAGGAAGGCCAGCGCGGGCCGAAGCTGGCCCGGGTGATCCGCGGGCTGTACCGCATCGACTCTGGTCCCGAGGCGATGGCGCAGCGGCTCGAGAAGATGTGCGAAGAGGCGGATGACGCGATCGCCGACGGCGCGCAGTTCCTCGTGCTCTCCGACCGCGACTCGAACGCCGACCTCGCGCCGATCCCGTCGCTGCTCATGCTGTCGGCCGTGCACCATCACCTGATCCGCCAAGAGACGCGGATGAAGGTGGGTCTCGTCGTCGAGGCCGGTGACGTGCGCGAGGTGCACCAGGTGGCGCTGCTGATCGGCTACGGCGCCTCGGCGATCAACCCGTACCTCGCGATGGAGACGGCCGAGCAGCTCGTCAATTCCGGCATGATCACCGGGATCACGCCCGAGAAGGCTGTCAAGAACCTGATCAAGGGTCTCGGCAAGGGCGTGCTGAAGATCATGTCCAAGATGGGCATCTCGGTCGTCGGCTCCTACGCCGGCGCGCAGGCGTTCGAGGCGATCGGCCTCAGCCAGGAGTTCGTCGACCAGTACTTCACCGGCACGACGAGTCTGCTCGGCGGCGTCGGCATCGACGTGATCGCGGCGGAGAACGCTGCGCGGCACGCTGCGGCCTACCCCCTCGACGGCGCGACGATCGCGCACGAGCGGCTCCAGGTCGGCGGCGAGTACCAGTGGCGCCGGGAGGGACCGCCGCACCTGTTCAACCCCGACACGGTCTTCCGCCTCCAGCACTCCACGCGCGCCCGGCGCTACGACATCTTCCGCGACTACACGCGGCTGGTCGACGAGCAGGCCGAGAACCTGATGACCCTGCGCGGGCTGTTCAAGTTCAAGGAGGGCGAGCGCAAGCCCATTCCGCTCGACGACGTCGAGCCGATCGAGAGCATCATCGCGCGCTTCAATACCGGCGCGATGAGCTACGGCTCCATCTCGAAGGAAGCCCACGAGACCCTGGCGATCGCGATGAACCGCATCGGCGGCCGCTCGAACACGGGCGAGGGCGGCGAAGACGTCGACCGTCTGCTGGACCCGGCCCGGCGCAGCGCGATCAAGCAGGTCGCCAGTGGCCGGTTCGGCGTGACGAGCCTGTACCTGACGAACGCCACCGACATCCAGATCAAGATGGCGCAGGGCGCGAAGCCCGGCGAGGGCGGCCAGTTGATGGCCACCAAGGTGTACCCGTGGATCGCCCGCACCCGGCACTCGACGGCCGGTGTCGCGCTGATCTCGCCGCCGCCGCATCACGACATCTACTCGATCGAAGACCTCAAGCAGCTGATCTTCGACCTCAAGCGGGCCAACCCGGCCGCGCGCATCCACGTGAAGCTCGTCTCGCAGTCGGGCATCGGCGCGGTCGCGGCGGGCGTGTCGAAGGCCCTGGCGGATGTCGTGCTGATCTCCGGTCACGACGGCGGCACGGGCGCGAGCCCGCTCAACTCGCTCAAGCACGCCGGCACCCCGTGGGAGATCGGACTGGCCGAAACCCAGCAGACACTCATGCTCAACGGCATGCGCGACCGCGTGGTCGTGCAGGTCGACGGGCAGTTGAAGACCGGCCGGGATGTCATCATCGCCGCGCTGCTCGGAGCCGAGGAGTACGGCTTCGCCACCGCGCCGCTCGTGGTGTCGGGCTGCATCCTCATGCGGGTCTGCCACCTCGACACCTGCCCGGTGGGCGTCGCGACGCAGAACCCCGAACTGCGCGCCCGCTTCACCGGCAAGCCGGAGTTCGTCGAGACGTTCTTCGAGTACCTGGCCCAGGAGGTGCGTGAGTATCTCGCCGAGCTCGGGTTCCGCTCGCTGGACGAGGCGATCGGCCGCGCCGACGTGCTGGATGTCGACCGCGCCGTCGAGCACTGGAAGGCCGACGGACTCGACCTGAGCCCGATCCTGGCGGGGCCGGAATTCGCCGACGACGTACCGCGGCGCAACCGGGTGCAGCAGAAGCACGAACTCGACGAACACTTCGATGTCGAACTCATCCGCCGGGCCGCTGCAGCCCTCGAGCACGGCGAGCCGGTGACGATCGAACTGCCGGTGAAGAACACCGAGCGGGCCGTCGGCACGATGCTCGGCCATGAGGTGACGAAGCGCCACGGCGAGCATGGGCTTCCCGAGGGCACGATCCAGGTGTCGATGACCGGCTCGGCCGGGCAGTCGCTCGGTGCCTTCATGCCCAACGGCATCACTCTGCGGCTCGAAGGCGACTCGAACGACTACGTCGGCAAGGGCCTCTCGGGCGGGCAGATCATCCTGCGCCCGCCGCGGTCGGCCGTCTTCCCGGCGGAGCGCAACGTGATCGCCGGCAACGTGCTCGGGTACGGCGCCACTCAGGGAAGCATGTTCATCCGCGGTGTCGTGGGGGAGCGGTTCCTGGTGCGCAACTCCGGTGCGACCGCTGTCGTCGAGGGCGTGGGCGACCACGCGCTCGAGTACATGACCGGCGGTCTCGCCGTCATCCTCGGCACGACCGGCCGCAATCTCGGTGCCGGAATGTCTGGCGGCACGGCGTATGTCTACGAGCTGCGCGAGGAGCGGGTCAACCGCGACGCGCTGGCCAACGGCGAACTGGCGCTCGTGCCCCTCGACAGCGCCGACGTCGAGATTCTCACGGATCTGCTGCGCAAGCATGTCGCGGAGACCGACTCGGCGCTGGCCGCCCGGATGCTGGCCGACCCCGCCGCCACGATGGCCGCGTTCGTCAAGGTGGTGCCGCGCGACTACGCGGCCGTGATCAAGACGCGCGCGGATGCGATCGAAGAAGGTCTCGACCCCGATGGCGACGTTGTCTGGGGACGGATCATGGAGGTGACCGGTGGCTGACCCCAAGGGATTCCTCAAAGTCCAGGAACGTGAGCTGCCGAAGCGCCGCCCGGTTCCGGTGCGCATCATGGACTTCAAAGAGGTCTACGAGAACCAGGACCCATCGCAGCTGCGCCGCCAGGCCGGACGATGCATGGACTGCGGTGTGCCGTTCTGTCACTCGGGATGTCCGCTGGGCAACCTCATCCCGGAGTGGAACGACCTGATCTGGCGCGGCGAGGGCCGCCAGGCCATCGAGCGGTTGCACGCCACCAACAATTTCCCCGAGTTCACCGGCACGCTGTGCCCGGCGCCGTGCGAAGCGAGTTGTGTGCTGGGCATCAACCAGCCCGCGGTCACGATCAAGCAGGTCGAGGTCTCGATCATCGACCAGGCCTGGGCCAACGGTTGGGTCACCCCGCATCCGCCGGAGCGGCTCACCGGCAAGACGGTCGCCGTCGTCGGCTCCGGTCCCGCCGGTCTCGCGGCCGCTCAGCAGCTCACCCGTGCGGGCCACACCGTCGCCGTCTACGAGCGTGACGACCGCATCGGCGGCCTGCTGCGCTACGGCATCCCCGACTTCAAGATGGAGAAGAAGCGGCTGGATGCGCGGCTCGCGCAGATGCAGGCCGAAGGCACGCGGTTTCGCGCCGGCGTCACGATCGGTGTCGACATCAGCTGGGATGATCTGCGCTCGCGCTACGACGCCGTCGTGATCGCGACCGGTGCCACCGTGCCCCGCGATCTGCCGATCCCGGGCCGCGACCTGCTCGGGGTGCACTTCGCGATGGACTACCTCGTGCAACAGAACAAGGTCGTCGCGGGCGACCACGTCGGGCCGCAGATTACCGCCGAGGGGCGCCACGTCATCGTGATCGGCGGTGGCGACACCGGTGCCGACTGCATCGGTACCGCGCACCGCCAGGGCGCCCTGAGCGTCACCAACCTGGCCATCGGCATCCAACCGCCGTCGGAGCGCCCCGAGCACCAGCCGTGGCCGATGACGCCGACCCTGTTCGAGGTGTCGAGCGCGCACGAGGAGGGCGGCGAACGGATGTTCCTCGCCTCGACCGTGGAGTTCCTGTCCAACGACGCGGGCGAGGTGCGTGCTCTGCGCGTCGCCGAGACCGAATACCTCGACGGCCGCCGCGTGCCGAAGTCGGGCACGGAGCGCGAGATCCCGGCCGACCTGGTTCTCATTGCAATGGGATTCACCGGCCCCGAGACCGACACCCTGCACGGCCAGTTGCGCGTGCCGCTCGAGAACGGCGTCGTCGAACGCGACGGCGACTACGCCACGAGCGAGGCCGGCGTGTTCGTCGCCGGCGACGCCGGACGCGGACAGTCGCTCATCGTCTGGGCGATCGCCGAGGGCCGCGCCGCGGCATCCGCCGTCGACCGCTACCTCGAAGGTGAAACCCAGCTGCCGTTCCCGGTGAAGCCCACCGACCGCGGCCTCACGATCTAGGTCTCACCGTCAACCGAACCCGTTTCATTCACCGCCACCAGCAAGAAAGCAACCCGCCACCCCATGAGAAGAGCCAAGATCGTCGCCACCCTCGGGCCCGCGACATCCAGCTATGAAGCGCTGCGAGCGATCATCGAAGCGGGCGTCAATGTCGCCCGGATGAACCTCAGCCACGGCACCTACGAGGTGCACAACGAGGTCTACGCCAACGTCCGCAAGGCAGCCTCAGACCTCGATGCCCCCGTCGCGGTGCTCGTCGACCTGCAGGGGCCGAAGATCCGGCTCGCGAAGTTCGAGGATGGCCCGCACGACCTCGAAGTCGGTGACATCTTCACGATCACCACCGAAGACGTACCCGGCACCAAGGAACTGGTCGGCACGACGTTCACGGGCCTACCGAACGACGTCTCCGCGGGCGACTTCCTACTCATCGACGACGGCAAGGTCAAGGTCAAGGTTCTCGACACCGACGGCGTGCGCGTGCGCACCGAAGTGATCGTGGCCGGCAAGGTGTCGAACAACAAGGGCATCAACCTGCCCGGGGTCGCGGTCAACGTGCCCGCCCTTTCTGAGAAGGACGAAGACGACCTGCGCTGGGGCCTCAAGCTCGGTGCCGACTACATCGCGCTGTCGTTCGTGCGCAACGCCGCCGACGTGACCCGCGTGCACGAGATCATGGCCGAAGAGGGCCGCCGGGTACCTGTCATCGCCAAGATCGAGAAGCCGCAGGCCGTCGACAACCTCGAGGAGATCATCGACGCATTCGACGGCATCATGGTCGCTCGTGGTGACCTCGCCGTCGAGTTGCCGCTCGAAGCGGTGCCGATCGTGCAAAAGCGCACCATCGAGCTGTGTCGTCGCATGGCCAAGCCGGTCATCGTCGCCACCCAGATGCTGGAGTCGATGACCGACAACCCGGTGCCGACCCGTGCCGAGGCGTCCGATGTCGCCAACGCGGTGCTCGACGGTGCCGACGCGGTGATGCTCTCGGGCGAGACCAGCGTCGGCAAGTACCCGGTCGTCACCGTGCAGACGATGGCACGCATCGTCGCGTCGACCGAAGACCACGGGCTCGAACGCATCCCGCCGCTCGGCACCAAGCCGCGCACCCAGGGCGGCGCCATCACCCTTGCCGCCGCCGAGGTCGCCGACTTCGTGGACGCCAAGTACGTGTGCGTGTTCACCGAGTCGGGAGACTCGGCCCGCCGGATGTCACGGCTGCGCTTCCGCATCCCGATGAAGGCGTTCACGCCCGACGAGGGCATTCGCCGCCGCATGAGCCTCACCTGGGGCATCGAGTCGTTCCTGGTCGACCGGGTCAACCACACCGATGCGATGTACGCCCAGGTCGACACGGTGTTGCTTCGTGAAGGCCTCGCGGAGGAGGGTGAGAAGGTCGTTGTGATCTCTGGATCCCCTCCCGGCATCCCCGGATCGACGAACGACATGCGCGTGCACGTCGTCGGGTCGGCACTCAGCGTCGTCGCACCCGCCTGGGAGTCCGGGGAGCACGCTGACTGACGTCGAGGCAGGACGATACCGGCACTTCAAGGGTGCCGTGTACGTCGTCGTCGGCGTCGCGACGCACAGCGAGTCCGAGGAGCCGTTCGTCGTCTACCACCGAGAAGGTGACGGGCGGCTCTTCGTGCGACCGGTCGAGATGTGGGCGGAGACCGTCGACCGCGACGGGTACGTCGGCCCGCGGTTCACGCCACTCGACCGCTAGAGCCGTTCCACCCGTAGCGTGAGGGCGCGGGCTTCGTCGCTCAACACCGATCCGACGTACGGCGTGTGCCCGTACTTCGCGCGAAACGCCACGTCGACGGCATCCTGATCCGGCGCGTCAGGGGCGATGTGTACGACGCGCACCGCGAGCCGCCGATCGCCGAGTGCCGCTGTTGCGTCGCGCTCCGCGTTGCGCCCGTCTTCGAGGGTGAAGGCGACGGGGCGACCGGCCCGCGCGCGACGGTTCCACGCCGCCTTCTCACCGTAGGCGGAACGCACGTACGGCACGCCGGCGGCGACGACAGCCCAGATGGGTGTTGCGATCTCGCGGCCGTCGGCGGCCGACGTCACGATCGTGACGGTGTCGGTGCGTGCGATGTGGTCGGTGAGTTCCTGGAAGTCGGTCACAGAAACGCCAACGTCGGCCGTGGTGCGATTACTCCCGGCCCGGTCGTCGGAGTGTCAAGGCCTGGCATGCCAGCGGTGGCTTTCGCAGGGTGGAGGCATGACTTTCGAATCCCGTTTCGCGATCGTGACTGCATCCGACTCCGGTATCGGCAGAGCAACGGCACTCGCTCTCGCTGACGCGGGAATGGATGTCGGCGTCACCTGGCACTCCGACGAGGAAGGCGCTCGGCAGACCGCCGCCGCCGTCGAGGGGCGCGGTCGCCGCGCCGTCGTGCGCCAGCTCGATGTCGCCGATCTCGAGAACTGTGGCGACGTCGTGGATGCCCTCGCCGACGAACTCGGCGGGGTCGACGTTTTCGTCAACAACGCCGGCATCGGCGGCAACCAGATGTTTCTCGACACCGACCTGGCGACCTGGCGCCGCATCCTCGCCACCGACCTCGAGGGCGCGTTCGTGGTGATGCAGCGCGCAGCACGGCGCATGGTCGAAGGGCGCAACGGCGGACGCATCGTCGCGATCACGAGCGTGCACGAGCACCAGCCTCGGGTCGGATTCGCCGCGTACGACGCCGCCAAGCACGGGCTGGGGGGCCTGCTGAAGACGATGGCCTTGGAACTGGGTGAGCACGGGATCACTGTCAACTGCGTCGCACCTGGCGAGATCGCGACGCCCATGAACGACATGCGGGCGGACGAGGCGAAAGAGACGCATCGGCCGGGCGTCCCGCTCGGCCGGCCAGGTGAGCCGCGCGAGATCGCGGATGTCGTCGCCTTCCTCGCCTCGCCCGCGGCGTCGTACGTTACGGGTGCCTCGTGGGTCGTCGACGGCGGGATGCTGCTGATGGGTCCGCAGGCCGGGTCGCACCTGACCGACGACGATTGGCGCCGTGCCTGACGCCTCTTCCCTCTGGTGCCCCTTGTGGCGCTCAGTCGCCGCCGTTCGCGATTCGGCGGCGCGCCGAGAGGAGTTCGATCTCGGGACGTTCTGCGACGAGTCGCTCGGCCGCATCCAGCACGCGGGTCACGTGAGCGGGATCTCCCGAGGTGACGGCGACACCGACTCGGGCCCGACGGTGGAGCTCATGCTCGCCGACCTCAGCGACGCTCACCTCGAGGCGGCGCAGGTCGGCGACCAGAGGACGCACGACCGATCGCTTCTGCTTGAGCGAGTGCACGTCACCGAGAAGGATGTCGAACTCCAGCCAGCCGATCCACACCCGAACGAAGCTACCGGCTCCTGAGACAGGAGATCGGTGCCGGATGTGGGACTTGAACCCACACGTCCTCACGGACAACCGATTTTGAGTCGGTCGCGTCTGCCATTCCGCCAATCCGGCGTGCGTGCGCTTGACGCGCACGGCACATCCTCAACGTACCGTAGGCTCGATCCGTGAGTGATGCCACCGAGACTCAGGCCGCTCCGCGTCGTGTCGTCGTCGCGGAAGACGAGTCGCTCATCCGTATGGACATCGTCGAGATTCTGCGCGACAACGGGTTCGAGGTCGTCGGCGAAGCGGGGGATGGTGAGACCGCCGTGCAGCTCGCCACGGAGCTCAAGCCCGACCTGGTCGTGATGGACGTGAAGATGCCGCAACTCGACGGCATCTCGGCGGCCGAGCGGCTCGCGAAGAACCACATCGCCCCGGTCGTGCTGCTGACCGCGTTCAGCCAGAAAGAACTGGTCGAGCGCGCGAGCGAGGCCGGCGCGATGGCCTACGTAGTGAAGCCGTTCACCCCGAACGACCTGCTTCCGGCGATCGAGATCGCCCTCAGCCGCTACCAGCAGATCATGACGCTCGAGGCCGAAGTCGCCGACATGGTGGAGCGCTTCGAGACCCGCAAACTCGTCGACCGGGCGAAGGGCCTGCTCAACGAGAAGATGGGCCTGTCGGAGCCCGAAGCGTTCCGGTGGATCCAGAAGGCGTCGATGGATCGCCGTCTCACGATGCACGACGTCGCGCAGGCGATCATCGAACAGCTCGCCCCCAAGAAGTGAGCGCGTAGGGCTCACAGCGCGAAGCGCTTGAGCCCGGAGCGCTCAGATCGAGTAGCGCCGCGCGAAGCGCGACGCGTGTCGAGATCTTCGCGCCTCAGTGCGTTAGTCGCGCCGCGGCGGCCGCCAGGGGTGCGGCGAATGGCTGTCGGTCGACGTCGTCGAGGAATGCCGTCAAGGCGGCACGAGCATCGGCTATCCTCGTGGCGAGGGTGCTGGCGTCGACAGCCGTCTCATGGGAAACGGGGTTCGCCGCCAGCCAGTCGTTCGTCGCCCGCACCGACCACTCGTAGTCGTCGAGGATCGCCTTTCGTTCCACGCCGGCCGCCTCGAGGAGGAGCGACGTGACGAGGCCCGTGCGATCCCGCCCGGCGGAGCAATGGATCAGCACACCACCGTCGGGCGCATCGGCCACGGCCTGGAACGCAGCTCGAAACAACTCGGGCCAGCGCGCCACCGCGACCGGGTAGTACCCGGGGTTCCCGAGGCGGCCGCGCCACTCGGCCATGAACTCGGCGTCGTGTTCGTCTTCGATGGGTCGGACGGACACTGTCAACGCCGTCGGCCGCAATGGAACCTCCCGGACCTCGGAACCGTTGCGCAGGTCGACCAAGCTCGTTACACCGTCAGCGACGAGCTGCTGCCACCCGCCGGCATCCAGGCCATCGAGCCGCCCACTTCGATAGATGCGGCCCACGCGTGTCGATCCGCCGCCGCGCACAGGCAAGCCGCCGAGGTCACGCGCATTGTGCAGACCACCCCAGCGGACGGTACGGCTCACCGGATCTTCTTGAGGAAGTTCGTCATCCGCACCGTCGACAGCCGGTTGCCCGCCTCATCGGTGATCACGATCTCATGGGTACACAGCGTGCGGCCGAGCGAGATCGCCCGGCACGTGCCGGTGACCCAGCCGGAGTCGATCGAACGCGAATGGGTCGCGTTGATCTCGATGCCGACCGCGACGTGATCGGGCCCGCCGTGGATGGCCGACGACAGCGATCCGAGCGACTCGCCGAGCACGACGTGAGCGCCACCATGCAGGATGCCGATGACCTGCGTATTGCCTTCGACCGGCATCCGAGCGACCGAGTAGTCGGCGCCGAGGATGTCGTATTCGATGCCCATCTTCACCGGCAGAGCCCCGCCCTTGTTCGAGAAACGGGCGAGCAGATCCGGGTGGATGTCGGCGGGGTATTGGGTCACGTGAGGCCCTCCAGGGCTGTCGGATGCGGCGGCTAGGCTGGGCAAGTGCCGGACTCGAAAAAGCCTACGCTCCTGCTCATCGACGGCCATTCACTCGCGTTCCGCGCGTTCTACGCCCTCCCGGTCGACAGCTTCGTGACCCGCGATGGGCAGCACACCAACGCCATCCACGGGTTCCTGTCGATGCTCAATCTGCTGCTGCAGAACGAGCGTCCCACCCACCTCGCTGTTGCGTTCGACAAGTCACGCGTCTCGTTCCGCACGGCCGAGTATCCCGAGTACAAGGGCACCCGAGGCGAGACCCCACCGGAGTTCAAGGGCCAGATCCCGCTGCTTCAAAAGGCGCTCGCGGCGATGAACATCCCGACTCTCGAGGTCGACAACTATGAGGCCGACGACATCATCGCGACACTCGCCACGAAGGGCGCGGCGGACGGCTTCCACGTGCTCGTCACCTCGGGCGACCGCGACACGATCCAGCTGGTGAACGACGACATCACCCTGCTCTACCCGAACGCCCGCGGCGTCTCGGAACTCAAGCGCTACGACCGCGACGCCGTGTTCGAGAAGTACGGCATCGAGCCGGAGCAGTATCCCGAGATCGCGGCGCTCGTGGGTGAGACGAGCGACAACCTGATCGGCATCGACAAGGTCGGCGAGAAGACCGCGGTCAAGTGGATCCAGCAGTACGGATCGCTCGACAACCTCCTCGCGCACGCCGACGAGATCACGGGTGTCGTCGGCGGCTACCTGCGCGACCAGCAGGACCGCGCCGTGCGCAACCGCAAGCTCAACCGGCTCGTCACCGACATGGAGCTGCCGCTCGCCCCCGCCGACCTCGCCCGCGCCCCGATGGATGTCGACGCCGTTCGCGAGCTGTTCGGCAGGCTGCAGTTCAAGGCACTCCTTGAACGGCTCCTGAAGATTGAGGGCGTCACCGACGAGGGGCAACTGACGGATGGCGGGGCCGCGACGAGCGAACTGCCTCCGGTGCAGACGCCCATCGGGATCGACCTCGAGGCGTGGCTCGAGAAGCATTCCGAGGGCGGCACGGCCCCGCTCGGAGTGCGGGTCGCGCTCATCGGCGGGCGGGTCGACGGCGTCGGCATCGCGGGGGAGTCCGACTCGGCGTGGGTGCCGTGGGGCGATGAGGTGCTCAGCTCCTGGCTCGCCGGCCCGTCGCCGAAGCACGTCTACGACGCGAAGCGGCAGGGCAAGGCGCTGACCGCGGCCGGAGTCGACCTGGCGGGCGTCGATCTCGATCCAGCGCTGCAGGCCTGGCTGCTGCGTCCGTCGCAGAAGTCCGAAACGCTCGCGTCGCTCGTGTACTACTACCTCGGCGAGAACCTGCCGCAGCCCGACCCCAACCAGCTCGTGCCCGAGACCGAGGCACTCAGCCCGGCGAGCGAAGCGTGGTTCGTGCGGCGACTCGCGGTCGAGTTGGCCGGGCGCCTCGACCCGGGATCGCTGCGGGTGCTGAACGACATCGAGGTACCGCTCGGCCCGGTGCTCGCGCGCATGGAGGTGCAGGGCATCACAGTCTCCGCGCCGGTGCTGACGGGGCTCAACGAGCGACTCGGAATTCAGGCCGCCGACATCGCCGCGCGGGCCTACGCCGAGATCGGCCGCGAGGTGAATCTCGGCTCGCCGAAGCAACTACAAGAAGTACTGTTCGACCAGCTCGGCATGCCCAAGACGCGCTCGAACAAGACCGGGTTCTCGACCGACGCGCAGTCGTTGCAAGACCTGCAAGACCTGCACCCGCATCCGTTTCTCGAGCTTCTGCTGCAGCATCGGGATGCCACCAAGATCCGCCAGATCGTCGAGACCCTGCAGAAGGGGCTCGGGCCCGACGGACGCGTGCACACCAACTACGAGCAGACCGGCTCGGCGACGGGGCGCCTCGCCTCGAACGACCCGAACCTGCAGAACATCCCGATCAAGACCGAGGTCGGGCGCGAGGTGCGCGCGGCTTTCGTGCCCGGCGAGGGATTCGACACGCTGCTCACCGCCGACTACTCGCAGATCGAGATGCGCATCATGGCGCACCTGTCGGAAGACGCCGGGCTCATCGAGGCGTTCAACTCGGGAGAAGACCTGCACCGCTTCGTCGGCGCGCGCGTGTTCGGCGTCGACCCGGCCGACGTGACGTCGACGATGCGCACCAAGGTGAAGGCGATGTCGTATGGCCTCGCCTACGGGTTGTCGCCCTTCGGACTCAGCAAGCAACTGCGTATCGACGTCTCCGAGGCGAAGGAACTCATCGCCGACTATCTCGCCCGCTTCGGCGGCGTGCGCGACTATCTGCGCGGCGTGGTCGAGCAGGCCCGCATCGACGGGTTCACGACGACGCTGTTCGGTCGGCGACGGCCGTTCGGCGACCTGACGTCGACGAACCGCACCCTGCGCGAGAACGCGGAACGTCAGGCGCTCAACTCGCCCATCCAGGGCTCGGCCGCCGACGTGATCAAGATCGCGATGCTCGGAATCGACGCCGACATCCGCGAACGAGGGTTGGCCTCCCGGATGCTGCTGCAGGTGCACGACGAACTGGTGCTCGAAGTGGTCGCCTCCGAAGTCGACGAGATCACCGCGATCGTCACCGACCGGATGGGTCACGCCGCCGACCTCAGCGTTCCGCTCGACGTGCAGGTGGGGTCGGGCGCGAACTGGGACGCCGCGGCTCACTGACGCGCCGCTGCTCACTGACAACCCCCAGGTTTCATCCCTCGACGGATGTCGGGGTGGGCGGGCAGAATGTCGAGAACGCGTCCCGGTGTCGGCGATGACGCGCGACCGATCGAGGAGGATCCCATGCCCGCTCGTACCGCTGTCGTCGCATCCCGCATCGGCCTGCACGCTCGACCCGCATCCCTCATCAGCCTGGCCGCCGCCGGCACTGGGGTGCCCATGATGCTCGAGGCGCACGGCCGCAGCGTGAATGCCGCGAGCATCCTCGGCATTCTCTCGCTCGACGTCAACCATGGCGACGAGGTGACCGTGAGCTCCGACGACCCGGCAGCAGTGGATGCGCTGATCGCGCTCTTGGAACGCGACCTGACCGAAGACTGAGGCCCGTCGTAGGCTGGCGGGTATGACCGAACAGCCGACGCGATCCGCCACGCCCATCGACAAGATCGCCGAAGGCTGGGTCGCCACGATCGTCGACCTCGATCCCGACGCCGCGATCTGGATGGGTGTTGAGGGCCGCATCGGCGAGATCGGGGATTACTCGCCCGCCGGGCACGACAAGTTGGTCGCCGAGGCGAAGAAGGTCGTCGCAGCCCTGAACGCCGAAGCCCCGGTCGACGAGGTCGACGAGGTCACCAAGACCGACATCGTCTCCGAGCTCGAGCTCGAGATCGCATCGGCCGACGCGGGCTACCACCTGCGCGACCTCAACGTCATCGCCTCGCCGTCGCAGGGCATCCGCGAGATCTTCGACCTCATGCCCACCGAGTTCGAAGCCGACTGGTCGGTCATCTCGACGCGTCTTGGTAATGTTCCGGGCGCCGTTGACGGCTACATCGAGACACTTCGCGCGGGCATCGCCTCCGGCAACGTGCCGGCGCGCCGCCAGGTGGCCGAGGTCGCGCGGCAGGCACGCAAGCACGGCGACCCGCTCGGCTTCTTCTTCGACTTCACCGGTGCCGCGAAACTCGGTGACGGGGGAGACCTGCCCGAGTCGCTCACCGCCGAACTGAAGAAGGGTGCCGAGGCGTCCGCCGAGGCCTACGACCGGCTTGCCGACTTCCTCGAGACCGAACTCGCCCCGGTGGCCGCCGAGGTCGACGGAGTCGGGCGCGAGCTGTACGCCCTGCGCTCACAGCACTTCCTCGGCGCGAAGATCGACCTCGACGAGACCTACGAGTGGGGTATCGAAGAGCTCGGTCGCATGGTGGCCGAACAGACGCGCATCGCGGGCGAGATCGTGCCCGGCGGCTCGGTCGAGGATGCGATCGCCGCGCTCGAGAAGGATGCCTCGCGCAAGCTGCACGGCACCGAAGCCCTCCAGCGCTGGATGCAGGAGACGAGCGACACGGCGGTCGCCGAGCTCTCCAAGAACCACTTCGACATCCCGGAGGCCATCAAGAACCTCGAGTGCATGATCGCTCCGACCCAAGAAGGCGGCATCTACTACACCGGCCCCGCAGACGACTTCTCGCGTCCCGGCCGGATGTGGTGGAGCGTTCCCGAAGGCGTCACCGAGTTCGACACCTGGCGTGAGCTGACGACCGTGTACCACGAGGGTGTTCCCGGCCATCACCTGCAGATCGGTCAGGCGGTGTACAACCGGGCGACGCTCAACCTGTGGCGCCGGCAGCTCGGCGGCACGAGCGGTCACGCCGAGGGTTGGGCGCTCTACGCCGAGCGGCTGATGGAAGAACTCGGCTACCTCGACGACCCGGCCGACCGGCTCGGAATGCTCGACGGCCAGCGGATGCGGGCGGCCCGCGTCGTGCTCGACATCGGCGTGCACCTCGGCAAGCCGCGCCTCGACGGCACCGGCACCTGGGACCACGACTACGCCCTCGGCTTCATGCGCGACAACGTCAACATGAACGACTCATTCGTGCGCTTCGAGGTCAACCGCTACCTCGGCTGGCCGGGGCAGGCCCCGTCGTACAAGGTCGGGCAGCGCATCTGGGAACAGATTCGGGATGCCGCCCAGACCCGCGACGGCGCCGCCTTCTCGTTCAAGGACTTCCACAAGAAGGCGCTCGACATCGGCGGTGTCGGCCTCGACACGTTGAAGGCGACGCTGCTCAAGTAGGGAATCCATTGCGGGTCGTCATCGCGGGTGCGTCGGGCTTCATGGGTCGATACTTCTCGCAACGCTTTTCGGGGTCGGGTGACCAGGTCGCGACGATCGGGCGCGGCGGCGCCGACGCGAGTTGGGGCGATGCCGCTGCGATCACATCCGTCGTCGACAAGTCGGACGTGCTCATCAACCTGGCCGGCAAGAGCGTGAACTGCCGGTATTCCGCGAAGAACCGTGCGGAGATCCTGCGGTCGCGCGTCGAGACGACCCGGGAACTCGCCGTGGCCGTGGCGGCGGCCGCCGAGCCACCGGGGCTGTGGCTCAACTCGTCGACGGCCACCATCTACCGTCACGCCGAGGATCGACCGATGACGGAGCCGGCGGGCGAGCTCGGGCGGGGCTTCTCGGTCAACGTCGCCCGAGCGTGGGAGGACGCGTTCTTCGAGGGCGAGCTGCCGGCGACCCGCCGGGTCGCCCTGCGCACCGCGATCGTGCTCGGAGACGGTGGCGCCCTGGTGCCCCTCATGAACCTCGCGCGCCTCGGATTCGGGGGCGCCCAGGTCGACGGTCCGTGGTTCCGGTCGAAGCGCCGTATCGCGGCGGGGACCCTCCACGAGTACGGGGCACGTGGCGGGCGACAGCGCTTCTCGTGGGTGCACATCGACGACGTCTACGGAGTCATCCGCTTTCTGATTGCTCATCCCGCGATCTCCGGAATCCTCAACGTCGCGGCGCCCCACCCGGTCGACAGCGTGACGGCGATGCGCAGCATCCGGTCGGCTCTCGGGGTGCCGTTCGGCATCCCGCTACACCGGTGGATGCTGGAGCCGGGCGCATGGGCGATCGGCACCGAGACCGAACTCGTGCTCAAGAGCCGCTGGGTCGAGCCCGAAACCTTGCTCGCTGCGGGCTACGCGTTCGAGTACTCGCAGCTCGACGAGGCGGTGCGCCAGATCGTCGCCCACCGTCGTGGCGCGTAGCGCGCTGGCGCCTTGAACGCCCGCACGCTAGGCTAGAGAGTCGCGTTTGACGCGATTCCTATCCGCCTGCCATCGGCGAACACACACACGCACCGCCTCGTCAATGGCCCGAACTATGCCCTCTTCCCAGAGGCAACTGCCCGGAGCAACCACTACATGACAACCGCAACGACCGCCACGGCTACCAAGCAGGTCGCCATCAACGACATCGGATCTGCTGAAGACTTTCTGGCCGCGGTCGAACTGACTCTCAAGTTCTTCAACGACGGAGACCTCATCGAAGGCACCGTCGTCAAGATCGACCGCGACGAGGTTCTCCTCGACGTCGGCTACAAGACCGAGGGTGTCATTCCCTCCCGCGAACTCTCCATCAAGCACGACGTCGACCCGTCTGAGGTCGTCAACGTCGGTGACATGGTGGAAGCCCTCGTTCTCCAGAAGGAGGACAAGGAGGGTCGCCTCATCCTGTCGAAGAAGCGCGCGCAGTACGAGCGTGCGTGGGGTGACGTCGAGAAGATCAAGGACACGGATGGCGTGGTGACCGGCAAGGTCATCGAGGTCGTCAAGGGTGGCCTCATCGTCGACATCGGCCTCCGCGGCTTCCTGCCGGCCTCGCTCATCGAGCTGCGCCGCGTGCGAGACCTCACGCCGTACCTCGACCAGGAGATCGAAGCGAAGATCCTCGAACTCGACAAGAACCGCAACAACGTCGTGCTGAGCCGCCGTGCGCTGCTCGAGCAGACGCAGTCGGAGTCGCGTTCGACGTTCCTCAACAACCTCGCCAAGGGCCAGGTTCGCAAGGGCGTCGTCTCGTCGATCGTCAACTTCGGCGCGTTCGTCGACCTCGGCGGCGTTGACGGCCTCGTGCACGTCTCCGAGCTGTCGTGGAAGCACATCGAGCACGCCAGCGAGGTCGTCGAGGTCGGTCAAGACGTCACCGTCGAGATCCTCGAGGTCGACATGGAGCGCGAGCGCGTGTCGCTGTCGCTCAAGGCCACGCAGGAAGACCCGTGGCAGGTGTTCGCCCGCACCCACGCGATCGGTCAGATCGCACCGGGCAAGGTCACCAAGCTCGTTCCGTTCGGCGCGTTCGTGCGCGTTGCAGACGGCATCGAGGGCCTCGTGCACATCTCGGAACTCAGCGGCAAGCACGTCGAGCTCGCCGAGCAGGTCGTGTCGGTCGGCGAAGAGGTGTTCGTCAAGGTCATCGACATCGACCTCGAGCGGCGCCGCATCTCGCTGTCGCTCAAGCAGGCGAACGAGTCGGTCGACCCGAACGGCACCGAGTTCGACTCGGGCCTCGCGGCGCTCTACGGCATGGTGACCGAGTACGACGAGAACGGGGAGTACAAGTTCCCCGAGGGCTTCGACTCGACCTCCGGCGAATGGCTCGCGGGTTTCGACACCCAGCGCGAAGCTTGGGAGCAGGAGTACGCCGCCGCGCAGGCTCGCTGGGAGACCCACAAGGCCCAGGTGCTCGCCGCCGAGGAGAAGGGCATCGCCGAAGCTCCGGCCGCGTCCTCGACCCCGTCGGGCAACTCGTTCTCGAGCGAGGGTTCGTCGACCGGCACCCTGGCCGACGACGAGTCGCTGGCGGCCCTTCGCGAGAAGCTCTCGAGCAACAGTTAGTCGCAGAAGTGAAGGGCCGGACGAGAAATCGTTCGGCCCTTTCTCGTTGCCGCGCTGTTCGTCACCGTCGCTAGGCGCCGTCGAGAACCCGGTCCGCGTCCGGCGGCTCAGGGATTGCCGGGTCGACCGCATCCTGATCACGCCGCCGCCGCATCCGGCGGAACAGGGCGACGAGACCGACAGCGAGTCCGATCACCCCGACGATGACGAGGATCGGGAAGAGAATGGCGAGCAAGCTCAGCACGACCGAGGTGACATCTTCGAGTGTGCTCAGCACCGGCGCCGCGACTCCCGCCGTGACCGCGTTGGCGGCGGGACGGCTGATGGTCTTGCCCGCGTGTACGAGCAGCGAGAGCACGATGCCGATGACGATCGGTACCCATTGGTTGCTGGCGAAGAACTCGGCGGGATCGGTGACGGCGGCGGTCTGCGACGCGGTGCCGGAGCCGAACAGGATGCCGCCGGCGGCCGGGCGAACGATCGTCTGAATCCAGTCGTTGACGGTGTCGACGACGGGGATCTTGTCGGCGACGATCTCGATCACGAAGAGCACACCCAGGATGATCAGCACCCACTCGTTCTCTAGCCACGCCCACGCGGGAGGCAGTTGGATCCAGTCGAGGAACCGGCTCGACAGCCCGACGAGCAACAGCGGGATGTACGCGTTGAGACCGGCAGCGGCGGCGAGACCGGTTCCCGTGAGCAGCTCGAGCATGCCCATACGATAGCCACATGCTGCTCGTGGCTCTGACTGGCGGGATCGCTTCGGGCAAGTCGACAGTCGCCCGCAGGCTCGAGGAACACGGCGCAGTGATCGTGGATGCCGACCAGGTCGCCCGGCAGGTTGTCGAACCGGGGGAGCCGGCCCTCGCCCGCATCGCCGAAGAGTTCGGCCCGGGGGTGATCGCCGCCGACGGCTCACTCGATCGTGCAGCGCTCGGGGCGATCGTGTTCAGCGATCCCGAGGGTCGCCAGCGGCTCAACGCGATCACGCACCCCGCGGTGCTCGACCGGTCGCGCGCTCTCTTTGCCGCCGCGGGAGACGCCGACTCCGACGCGATCGTCGTCTACGACATCCCGCTGCTCGTCGAGGCCGGTCGCATCGACGAGTTCGATCTTCGCGTGGTCGTGCACGCGGCGACCGAGACCCGGGTGAGCCGCATGATCGAGCTGCGCGGCATGACCCGGGAGGAGGCCCTGCACCGCATCAACTCGCAGGCGACCGACACCGACCGGTTCGCGATCGCCGACGTCGTCATCGATGCCGATGGAACGCTCGGGCACACCCTCGAGCAGACCGATGCGCTCTGGGAGAACCTTCGAGCGCGTGTCAGGGGCTCGGCCTAGCCTGGAGGTCATGCAGCCCACCCGCGCCGTCCGGCCGTTCGAGGTCGTCAGCGAGTACTCGCCGAGTGGCGATCAGCCCCAAGCGATCAAAGAACTGGCGCAGCGCATCAATGCGGGCGAGACGGATGTCGTGCTACTCGGCGCCACCGGAACCGGTAAGTCGGCGACCACCGCGTGGCTCATCGAGCAGGTGCAACGGCCGACGATCGTGCTCGCCCACAACAAGACCCTCGCCGCCCAGCTCGCCAACGAGTTCCGCGAGTTGATGCCCAACAACGCGGTCGAGTACTTCGTCTCGTACTACGACTACTACCAGCCCGAGGCCTACGTGCCGCAGACCGACACCTTCATCGAGAAAGACAGCTCGATCAACGCCGAGGTCGAGCGTCTGCGCCACTCGACGACGAACTCGCTGCTCAGCCGCCGCGACGTCGTTGTGGTGTCGACGGTGTCGTGCATCTATGGTTTGGGTGCCGCCGAGGAATACCTGGGGGCGATGACGTCTCTGCAGGTCGGCGACACGATCTCGCGCGACAAACTCGTGCGGCGGTTCCTGAACATGCAGTACGACCGCAACGACGTCGACTTCTCGCGCGGCAAGTTCCGGGTGCGCGGCGACACGATCGAGATCATCCCGGTCTATGAAGAGCACGCGATCCGCATCGAGATGTTCGGCGACGAGATCGAGGCGCTCTACTCGCTGCATCCGCTCACCGGCGATGTGCTGCGCAAGCTGGATGCCGTGTCGGTCTTCCCGGCGACCCACTACGCGGCGAGCACCGAGGCGATGCACCGCGCCATCGCATCCATCAAGGTTGAACTCGCCGACCAACTCGCACTGTTCGAAAAGCAGGGCAAGCTGCTGGAGGCCCAGCGGCTGCGCATGCGTACCGCGTTCGACATCGAGATGATGGAGCAGATCGGCTTCTGCAACGGCATCGAGAACTACTCCCGGCACATCGACGGCCGGGCTCCGGGGGAGCCGCCGAACACGCTGCTCGACTACTTCCCCGATGACTTTCTCGTCGTGATCGACGAGTCGCATGCGACGGTTCCGCAGATCGGGGCGATGTACGAGGGAGATGCCTCGCGTAAGCGAACCCTGGTCGAGCACGGCTTCCGGCTGCCGAGCGCCCTCGACAACCGGCCGCTGCGGTGGGAGGAGTTCCTCGAGCGGGTCGGCCAGAAGGTGTATCTGTCGGCGACGCCCGGCAAATACGAACTCGGGATGGCCGACGGGGTGGTGGAACAGATCATCCGCCCGACCGGTCTCGTCGACCCGCAGATCGTCGTCAAGCCGAGCAAGGGCCAGATCGACGATCTGCTGGAGCAGATCCGGGTGCGGGTCGATCGCAACGAACGGGTGCTGGTCACCACTTTGACCAAGAAGATGGCGGAAGAACTCACCGCCTTCATGGCCGAGCACGGCGTCAACGTGCGCTATCTGCACTCCGACGTCGACACCCTCCGCCGGGTCGAACTGCTCACCGAGCTGCGCGCCGGGGTTTACGACGTGCTCGTCGGCATCAACCTGCTGCGCGAGGGCCTCGACCTGCCCGAGGTGTCACTCGTCGCGATCCTCGATGCCGACAAGGAGGGGTTCCTGCGGTCGGGCACGTCGCTCATCCAGACCATCGGGCGTGCCGCGCGCAACGTCGCCGGCGAGGTGCACATGTACGCCGACAACATCACCGACTCGATGGCCCGTGCCATCGACGAGACCACCCGGCGCCGCGAGAAGCAGGTCGCCTACAACACCGAGCACGGCATCGAGCCGACGGCGCTGCGCAAGCGCATCGCCGACATCACCGAAGTGCTCGCCCGCGAGGGCGCCGACACCGAGCGGTTGCTCGCCGGGCGTTCGACGCCCGACGGGTCGCGTCGGCGCAGCCCCACGCCGAATCTGCGGCGCGAAGGGATCGGCGCTGCCGGGGCGAGCGAACTCGAGTCGATCATCGCCGACCTCAACGCGCAGATGTTGCAAGCGGCGGGGGAGCTGAAGTTCGAGCTCGCGGCGCGGTTGCGCGACGAACTCGGCGACCTGAAGAAGGAGCTGCGGCAGATGGAGACCGCCGGACACGTTCGCTGAGGTCTCCTTCGAGTCCAGCGACGTGACGAGATCGGCGAACTGCGTCTCTGGCGTACGGGGCATTCTTCTTACCCGGGACCGGGAATGGCATCTCGATGGTATCGTGATGGCATGAACGTGACGATCGACAAGGCGGGCCGCATCGTCGTTCCTAAACCGGTGCGCGATGCGCTCGGGCTGAGGGCCGGCGACGAACTGGACCTCACGACAGATGGTTCCGGCATCCAGCTCACTGCGCGCGGACGCACGGCGCGACTGGTCATGCGTGACGGTCGCCTGGTCGCGACCTCGGACACGGTCATCACGGACGAGGATGTCTTCCGGTTGATCGACGCGTTTCGCCGGTGACCGCTCTCCTACTCGACACCAGTGCCGCCATTCCGCTGCTGTTGGAGTACCACGATGCTCACGATGTCGTGGTAGCCGCGGCCGCAGATCGACCGCTTTCGCTCCCCAGTCACGCCCTCGCCGAGACCTATTCGGTTCTCACCCGGCTGCCCGGCGACGCTCGGCTCGAGCTCGATGACGCGGTCACGCTGATCGACACCCGCTTCGACGCGATTCTGCCGCTGAGTGACTCGGTGCAACAGAGCCTGCATCGGCGCCTGCGCGACGTGGGGATATTCGGTGGCGCGGTGTACGACGGCATCATCGCCCTCACCGCGGTCGAACATGGTGCGACGCTCCTCAGCCGTGACGCGCGGGCATGGCGAATCTACGCGGCGCTCGGCGCCACGGTCGCGAGTCCCGCACTCTGACACCCCGGCGGATGTCAGCGGGCCTCCGTACACTTGCGGGGTGTCGATTGCGTCAGTCCCGGGTGCCCACAAGCTGAGCGTCCGCGGAGCGCGCGTCCACAACCTCAAGAACGTCGATCTCGAGATTCCGCGGGACTCTCTCGTCGTGTTCACCGGACTCTCGGGCTCGGGTAAGTCGAGCCTCGCGTTCGACACGATCTTCGCGGAGGGCCAGCGCCGTTACGTCGAGTCGCTGAGCGCCTACGCCCGCCAGTTCCTCGGGCAAGTGGACCGGCCCGACGTCGACTTCATCGAGGGGCTCAGCCCCGCGGTGTCGATCGACCAGAAGTCGACGAACCGCAACCCGCGATCGACGGTCGGCACGATCACCGAGATCTACGACTACATGCGCCTGCTCTGGGCTCGCATCGGCGACCCGCACTGCCCCGAGTGCGGCGAGAAGATCCAGCGTCAGACGGTGCAACAGATCGCCGACCAGCTCATGGAACTCGAGACGGGTACGCGATATCAGGTGCTCGCCCCGATCGTGTCGCAGAAGAAGGGGGAGTTCGTCGACCTCTTCAAGGAGTTGCAGTCGGGGGGCTACTCGCGCGCCGTCGTCGACGGCGAGACCGTTCAGCTCGCCGAGCCGCCGGTGCTCAAGAAGTCGTACAAGCACGACATCTCCGTCGTCGTCGACCGGCTCGTCGCGTCCGACGACCTGCTCACCCGGTTGACCGACTCGGTCGAGACGGCGCTGGGGCTCGCGGGCGGCGTGGTGACCATCGACTTCGTGGATGTCGACGGCCCGGCCGGTATGCGCACCTACAGCGAGAAGCTGTCCTGCCCGAACAACCACCCCATCCAGCTCACTGAGATCGAACCGCGCACCTTCTCGTTCAACGCCCCCTTCGGCGCGTGCCCGGAGTGCTCGGGGCTCGGCATCAAGATGGCGGTCGACACCGACCTACTGATCGGCGATCCGAGCCTCACCCTCAACGAGGGCGTCGTGCTGCCGTGGAATCAGGCGGGCAAGGGGATGTATTCCTACTTCTCGCGCCTGCTGCAGGGGCTCGGCAAAGACCTCGGCTTCGACCTCGACACCCCATGGCAGAACCTCTCCGAAGAGGCCCAGCAGGCGATTCTGCGCGGCAATGACTTCGAGGTCGTCGTCTCCTGGCGCAACCGCTACGGCCGCACGGTGAAGTACTCGACCGGCTTCGAGGGCGTCATGCCCTACATCGAGCGCAAGTTCCACGAGGCCGAGGGGGAGTGGTCGAAACAGCGCTACGGCGAATACCTGCGCGAGATCCCGTGCCCGGTGTGCGACGGGCAGCGGCTCAAGCCCGAGGTGCTTGCGGTTCTCGTCGACGGCGAGTCGATTTCGGCGGTCGCCAACCTGAGTCTGGCTGGCGCCCACCAGTTCATGGAGCGTCTCAGCCTCACCGAACGGCAGGCGAAGATCGCCGCCCAGGTGCTGCGCGAGATCCGGCTGCGCCTCGAGTTCCTGCTCGAGGTCGGGCTCGGGTACCTGACGATGGCGCGCGCGGCGGCGAGCCTGTCGGGGGGCGAGGCCCAGCGCATCCGCCTGGCGACCCAGATCGGATCGGGCCTCACCGGCGTGCTCTACGTGCTCGACGAGCCCAGCATCGGGTTGCACCAGCGCGACAACCGTCGGCTCATCGACACGCTGGTCAAGCTCAAGGGTCTCGGCAACACCCTCATCGTCGTCGAGCACGACGAAGACACGATCCGCACCGCCGACTGGCTCGTCGACATCGGCCCCGGCGCCGGCGAGCACGGCGGCGAGGTCGTGCATTCGGGCGATTACGCGTCGCTGCTGAAGAACACCCGCTCCGTGACCGGCGACTACCTCGCCGGCCGACGGTCGATCGAGTTGCCCGCGCGTCGCCGGCCGATCGACAAGAACCGCCAAATCACCGTCGAAGGGGCGAAGGCCAACAACCTTCAGGATGTCACCGTCAGCTTCCCGCTCGGGGCGTTCGTCGCAGTGACCGGGGTGAGCGGTTCGGGCAAGTCGAGCCTGGTCAACGACATCCTCTACAAGGTGCTCGCCAACGAACTCAACGGCGCGCGCCAGGTGCCCGGTCGCCACAAGAGGGTCACCGGGCTCGAGCAGCTCGACAAGGTCGTGCACGTCGACCAGGCTCCGATCGGACGCACCCCGCGGTCGAATCCGGCGACCTATACCGGAGTCTTCGACCGCATCCGCACGCTGTTCTCCGAGACGATGGAGGCCAAGGCGCGGGGCTACCAGCCCGGTCGCTTCTCGTTCAACGTCAAGGGCGGCCGCTGCGAGACCTGCTCGGGTGACGGCACGATCAAGATCGAGATGAACTTCCTGCCCGACGTCTACGTCGCGTGCGAGACCTGCGGGGGAGCGCGGTACAACCGCGACACCCTGCAGGTGCACTACAAGGGCAAGAACATCGCCGAGGTGCTCGAGATGTCGATCGAAGAGGCGGCGGACTTCTTCGAGCCGATCAGCGCCATCCACCGTTACCTCAAGACCCTCGTCGAGGTGGGGCTCGGTTACGTGCGGCTCGGACAGTCGGCGACGACGCTCTCCGGCGGCGAAGCGCAGCGCGTGAAGCTCGCGACCGAGCTGCAGAAGCGCTCCAACGGGCGCAGCGTGTACGTGCTCGACGAGCCGACCACGGGCCTGCACTTCGAAGACGTGCGGAAGCTGCTCATGGTGCTCAACGGGCTCGCCGACAAGGGCAACACCGTCATCGTCATCGAGCACAATCTCGACGTCATCAAGAGCGCCGACTGGGTGATCGACCTCGGTCCCGAAGGAGGGTCCGGCGGCGGGCAAGTGATTGCGACGGGGAGCCCCGAGTACCTGGCGACCGTCGAGGAGAGCCACACCGGGTTGTTCTTGCGCGAGATCCTCGGGGACGTTCCGGCGCGCAAGGCGGGTTAGTGGCGCGCCTCACCCGACCCGACGCCGTCGAGTGGCGACCGAAGGCGGGAGAGATCCCCACATCGCCGGGCGTGTACCGGTTCCGGGATGTCCGCGGCCGGGTGCTCTACGTGGGTAAGGCCATCAACCTGCGCCAACGGCTCAGTAACTACTTCCAGCCGATGCGCAACCTGCACCAGCGCACCCAGGCGATGGTGCACGCCGCATCAGGGGTCGAGTGGACGGTCGTCGCGAGTGACCGCGAGGCGCTCGACCTCGAGTACGCCTGGATCAAACAGTTCACCCCGCCGTTCAACGTCAAGTTCCGCGATGACAAGACCTACCCGTATATGGTCGTCACTCTCGCCGACGAGGCCCCGCGGGTCATGGTCACCCGCAACCGCCGCATCCCCGGGGCCCGCTACTTCGGGCCGTACCCGAAGATCTGGGCGGTGCGCGACACGATCGACCTGATGGTGCGGGCATTCCCCATCCGCACGTGCTCCGACTCGAGCTACAAGCGGGCGATGGCGACCGGGCGCCCGTGCTTCCCCGGCCAGATCGGGCGCTGCGGGGGTCCGTGCTCGGGGCGGGTGTCGGTCGAGGAGCACCGGCACATCGTCGACGACTTCGTCGCGTTCATGGCCCACCCCGATCGCGCCGTCGTCGCGCTGCTTCAGCGCGAGATGAAGTCGGCTGCGGCGGCCTTCGAGTACGAGCGGGCGGCGGTCATCCGTGACCGGTTGCAGGCGCTCGAGAACGTGTTGGAACGCAGCGCGGTCGTGCTGTCGGAAGATGCAGTCGATACGGATGTCTTCGGCATCGAACATGACGAGCTCGCCGCCGCCGTGCAGCAGTTCATGGTGCGCGGTGGTCGCATCACCGGAACCCGCAGCTGGGTCGTCGACACCGAGCTGGATGTCACGGTCGGCGAGCTCGTCGAAGCCGTGCTGCAGAATGCCTACGAGAACGACGAACCGCCGCGCGAGATCGTCGTGCCGAAGCTTCCCGACGACGCTCCAGCCCTCGAGGCCTGGCTCGGCGACCGGCGAGCGAAGGGATCGGTCGCGCTGCGAGCGGCGCAACGGGGCGAGAAGGCCGCGATCTTGCAGACGGCGACGCTGAACGCGAAGCAGGCGCTCGCGCTGTACAAGATGCGGCGCACCGGCGACTACGTCGCACGCACCCAGGCGCTCACCGACATCCAAGAGGCCCTGGGCCTCGATGAGGCGCCGCTGCGCATCGAGTGTTACGACGTCTCGCACCTGGGAGGCACCAACATCGTCGCGTCGATGGTGGTCTTCGAAGACGGCCTTCCGGTGAAGAACTCGTACCGCAAGTTCGCCATCAAGGAGTACGCCGACGACCTCGAGGCGATCTCCCAAGTCCTCCGCCGCCGGTTGACGCGGCTCTCCGAAGACGAGGCCGACCCCGCCACCGAGGATGCGGCACCGCGAAAGCGATTTGCCTACCGGCCGGGGCTGATCCTCGTGGACGGCGGCGAACCTCAGGTCAACGCCGCCGCCGCCGTGCTCGACGAGCTCGGGATCGATGACATCCCCGTCGCCGGCATCGCGAAGCGGCTCGAAGAGGTGTGGCTGCCCGGGGAGTCGTTCCCGGTGATCCTGCCGCGCAACAGCGAGGCGCTCTTCCTCATCCAGCGCATCCGCGACGAGGCCCACCGGTTCGCGATCACCTTCCAGCGCCAGAAGCGCAAGGGCGACATCGCGTCGGTGCTCTCGGAGGTGCCAGGGCTCGGGCCGGCACGTGTCAAGGTGCTTCTCGCCCATTTCGGGTCGGTCACCCGTCTGCGTGCCGCCTCCGCCTCCGAGATCGCCGAAGTGCGTGGAGTCGGGCCGTCACTCGCAGCGGCGATCGTCGGTAGGCTGAACGGAGACAGCGAGGGGCAGTGAGTGTGGCAGTGACCGGCGACCAGACGCGGGTCGAGGCGAGCCCACCACGACGCGAGCTGCTGCTCGTGACCGGGATGTCCGGAGCCGGCCGGTCGACGGTGGGCAACGCCCTCGAAGACCTCGGTTGGTACGTCGTCGACAACCTGCCGCCACAGATGCTGCGACCGCTCGTCGATCTCTCCCGCCACACCGGCGAGACCATTCCGCGGGTCGCGGCCGTCGTCGACATCCGCGGCGGCAAGCTGTTCGCCGACATCCAGAACGAACTCGAGTCCTTGCGCGGCACCGACGACACTCGGGTGCTGTTCCTCGACGCGACCGACGCTGCTCTGGTTCGGCGCTTCGAATCCGTACGGCGGCCGCATCCGCTCCAGGGCGACGGCACGTTGCTCGACGGCATCACGGCGGAGCGCTCCCGTGTCGCCGAGCTGCGGTCGCAGAGCGACCTGGTGATCGACACCAGCGAGCTCAACATCCATCAGTTGGCGAGCATCGTCGCCGAACATTTCGCCGGCGCCAACGAACCGACGACCCGCGTCACGGTGCTGAGTTTCGGATACAAGTACGGCCTGCCCTCCGACGCCGACCACGTCGCCGACTGCCGCTTTCTGCCGAACCCGTTCTGGATCCCCGAGCTGAAGCCGCTCACCGGTCTCGACACCGAAGTGCGCGAGTACGTTCTGGGGCTCCCCGGCGCGCGCGAGTTCATCGACGGATACGTGGATGCCCTGCGCCCGGTGCTCGACGGGTACAGCCGCGAGAACAAGCGGCACGCTACGATCGCTCTGGGATGCACCGGCGGCAAGCACCGCTCCGTGGCGATGGCCGAAGAGATCAAGGCCCGGCTGAGCGTGCTCCCCGGCCTCGCGGTCAGCATCAAGCACCGCGACCTCGGTCGCGAATGACCGACCCCGACCAGACCTGAAGGACGACTGCGTGGCACTGACGGCCGATGTCAAAGAGGAACTCGCCGGAGTCGACGTCGGCAAGACGTCGGTTCGCGCCGCCGAACTGACGGCTCTGCTGAGGTTCTCGAGCGGGCTGCACACCATCTCGAACCGCATCGCGGTCGAGGCCGAGCTCGAGTCGCCCAAGATCGCGCGACGCGTGCGCAAGGACCTCGCCGAGCTCTACGGGGTGCGCAGTGAGGTCACGGTCATCTCCGGTAACAACCTGCGCAGAAGCAGCACCTACCTCGTGCGGGTGATCGAAGGGGCGGAGACCTTGGCGCGCCAGACCGGCCTCATCGACGCCCGCAACCGCGCCGTGCGGGGTCTGCCCAACCGGCTCACGACGGGGTCCCGCGAGGAGCTCGCGGCGATCTGGCGGGGTGCCTTCCTCGCCACCGGATCGCTGACCGACCCGGGACGTTCCGCCGCCCTCGAAGTGATCTGCCCCGGCAACGAAGCGGCGATGGCCCTGGTCGGCGCGGCCGGCCGGCTCAAGGTCGCCGCGAAGGCCCGCGAGGTCCGTGGGTCGTTCCGGGTGGTCGTGCGCGACGGCGAAGCGATCGGCGTGATGCTGCAGTTGATGGGCGCCGGTGCGAGCGTCGCCGCCTGGGAGGAGCTGCGTCAGCGGCGTGAGGTGCGGGCAACCGCCAACCGGCTGGTCAACTTCGATGACGCCAACCTGCGGCGTTCCGCCCAGGCGGCAGTCGCGGCCTGCGCCCGGGTGGAACGCGCCCTCGAGATCCTCGGCGACGAAGTGCCCGACCACCTGCGCTACGCCGGCGAGTTGCGCTTGAACCACCGCGACGCAAGTCTCGACGAACTGGGCCATCACGCCGACCCGCCGATGACGAAGGATGCGGTCGCCGGGCGAATCCGCCGGCTGCTGGCGATGGCCGACAAGAAGGCATCCGATCTCGGTCTTCCCGGCACCGACGCGGGACTACCGGAACTCGACTAGATCCCCGGCGTAGGCTGGGCGTATGGCTGACTACACGCTTCCGGACCTCCCTTACGACTACGCGGCGCTCGAGCCGCACATCAGCGCCAGGATCATGGAGCTGCATCACTCGAAGCACCACGCGGCTTACGTCGCGGGCGCCAACACGGCACTCGAGAAGCTCGCCGAGGCGCGCGACACGGGCGACTACGGCAACGTGCCGAAGCTCGAGAAGGATCTCGCGTTCCATCTCGGCGGACACATCAACCACTCGATCTTCTGGAAGAACCTGACGCCGGACGGGGCGGGAAAGCCCGAGGGCGAGCTCGCCGCGGCGATCGACGAGTTCTTCGGCTCGTTCGACAAGTTCGTCGGCCACTTCAGCGCCGCCGCGAACAGCCTCCAGGGCTCAGGCTGGGCCGTGCTGGCCTGGGATCCGGTGGGCTCGCGCCTGCTCATCCACCAGCTCTACGACCAGCAGAACAACACGCCGCTCGGCGTCACCCCGATCCTGCAGCTCGACATGTGGGAGCACGCCTTCTACCTCGACTACGTCAACGTCAAGGCCGACTACGTGAAGGCGTTCTGGAACATCGCGAACTGGGCGGATGCCGGGGCGCGGTTCGAGGCGGCGCGTTCGGGAGCGGCGGGGCTGCTGCTACTGTCGTAGAGGCTCAAAACTCCGTCAACCGGAGTTGTGTGCGGCCGGGATCCCGATCTTTCGAAGCTCCGGTCCCGGCCGCCTTCCGCCACCGCCACCACACACCCACGACCACTTTTCAAGGAGCATCTGTGTCGGTCAAGATCGGTATCAACGGCTTCGGACGGATCGGGCGCAACTACCTGCGCGCGGCTCTCGCCAAGGGCAGCGACCTGGAGATCGTCGCCGTCAACGACCTCACCGACAACAAGTCGCTCGCGCACCTGCTGAAGTACGACTCGATCACGGGTCGCCTCGACGGCACCGTCGAGTTCGATGACGAGAACATCGTCGTCAACGGCAAGCCGATCCGCGTCTTCGAAGAGCGCGACCCCGCCGCCCTCCCGTGGTCGGACTACGGCGTCGACATCGTCATCGAGTCGACCGGCCGTTTCACCAAGGCCGAAGATGCCCGCAAGCACATCGACGGCGGCGGCGCCAAGAAGGTGCTCATCTCGGCCCCCGCCACCGGTGAAGACGCGACGTTCGTCATGGGTGTCAACGAGGGCTCGTACGACCCCGCGTCGCACCACATCATCTCGAACGCCTCGTGCACCACGAACTGCCTCGCGCCGCTTGCCAAGGTGTTCAACGACGAGTTCGGCATCGAGCGCGGCCTGATGACCACCATCCACGCGTACACCGCCGATCAGAACCTGCAGGACGGCCCGCACAGCGACCTGCGTCGCGCCCGTGCCGCCGCGATCAACATCGTGCCCACGTCAACCGGCGCCGCGAAGGCGATCGGCCTCGTGCTGCCCGAACTGATCGGCAAGCTCGACGGCTTCGCGCTGCGGGTTCCGGTGCCGACCGGCTCGATCACCGACCTCACCGTCACCGCGTCGAAGCCCGTCACGGTCGACGCGATCAAGGCCGCGTACCAGGCGGCGGCCGAGGGGCCCATGAAGGGCATCCTGAAGTACACCGAAGACGAGATCGTCTCCAGCGACATCGTGTCCGACCCGCACTCGTCGATCTTCGACGCCGGTCTGTTGCGGGTCCTTGGAGACCAGGTGAAGCTCTCGAGCTGGTACGACAACGAGTGGGGCTACTCCAACCGGCTGGTCGACCTCACCGAGTACGTCGCGGCCCGGCTGTAGACGCCCGGCTCGACGGCTCGACACCATGACACTGCGCACTATCGAGACCCTCGGCGATCTCGCCGGCACGGTCGTTCTGCTCCGCTGTGACCTGAACGTGCCGCTCGACGGCGACCGGATCACGGACGACGGACGCGTTCGCGCCTCCGTCCCCACGATCCGGAAGCTGCGCGCGGCCGGAGCGTCGGTCGTCGCGATGTCGCACCTCGGCCGCCCCGAGGGCGCTCCCGACCCGAAGTACAGCCTCGCGCCCGTCGCGAAGCGCCTCGACGAGCTGTTGGGGGAGCCGGTCGCCTTCGCCCCGACGACTCCGACCTCGGGCGTCACCCTGTTGGAGAACCTCAGGTTCGACCCGCGCGAGACGTCGAAGGATGCCTCCGAGCGCGGAGCCTTCGCGACGGAACTCGCGGCGCTCGGCGACGTGTTCGTCTCGGATGGCTTTGGCGTCGTACACCGTAAGCAGGCGAGCGTCTACGAGCTGGCGAAAGCCCTGCCGTCCGCGGCGGGGTTGCTCATCGCCGCCGAACTCGATGTTCTCGACCGACTCACGGCTCGGCCCGAGAAGCCGTACACGGTCGTTCTGGGCGGCTCGAAGGTCTCCGACAAGCTCGGGGTCATCGACGCGCTGCTGCCCAAGGTCGACCGCCTCTTGATCGGCGGAGGGATGCTCTTCACCTTTCTCGCGGCGCAGGGGCACAGGATCGGCAAGAGCCTGCTCGAAGACTCGCAATTCGACACGGTGAAGCGCTACGTCGCCGAGGCCGAGGATCGAGGAGTCGAACTGGTGCTGCCCACCGACATCGTGATGGCGTCCGGCTTCTCCGCCGACGCGCAGCACGTCGTCGCTCGCGCGGACGCGCTCGAAGGCACCGACTTCGGGGCCGACGGCATCGGGCTCGACATCGGGCCCGAGACGGCAGCGAACTTCGCCTCGCACATCCGCTCATCGCGCACGGTGTTCTGGAACGGCCCGATGGGCGTGTTCGAGTTCCCCGCGTTCGCGGAGGGGACGCGGGCCGTGGCTCAGGCGCTCAGCGACGTCGACGGCCTCGGCGTCGTCGGCGGTGGCGACTCGGCCGCCGCGGTGCGCGCGCTCGGTTTCGCCGACGACCGGTTCGGCCACATCTCGACCGGCGGCGGCGCCAGCCTCGAGTTCCTTGAAGGTAAGACGCTTCCCGGCCTGGAGGTCCTCGGATGGCAGTAGACAGCGTGGCTCAGAAGCACGCCCGTGTCCCGCTCATCGCAGGCAACTGGAAGATGAACCTCGACCACCTGCAGTCGATCGCGTTCGTGCAGAAGCTCGCGTGGACGCTCAAAGACGCCCAGCACGACCCCGGTAGTGCCGAGGTCGCCGTCTTCCCGCCGTTCACCGACCTGCGCAGCGTGCAGACCCTCGTGAACGCCGACGACCTGCCGATCGCTTACGGGGGTCAGGACATCTCCGCGCACGACAGTGGCGCTTACACGGGAGAGATCTCGGGGGCGTTCCTCAAGGCGCTCGACACGAAGTACGTCATCGTCGGCCACTCGGAGCGTCGGCAATACCACGGCGAGACGGATGAGGCGATCGCCGCCAAGGTCGCGGCTGCGCACCGCCACGGCATCGTGCCCATCATCTGCGTCGGCGAGACCGCCGAAGATCTCGAGCAGCACGGCCCGAGCGCCGTTCCCGTGGCGCAGCTGCGGGTCGCGCTTGGGGGCGCCGCCCAAGGCGCCGAGATCGTCGTCGCCTACGAACCGGTGTGGGCGATCGGCTCCGGTCTGGCCGCCACGAGCGAGCAGGCCCAGCAGGTCTGCGCCGCGCTCCGAGGAGTGATCGCCGAAGTGCTCGGCGACGACGTCGCGCAGGCCACCCGCATCCTCTACGGCGGAAGCGTCAAGGCCTCGAACATCGCCGGCTTCATGCGCGAAGCGGATGTCGACGGGGCGCTTGTCGGCGGCGCGAGCCTGCTGCTCGACGAGTTCGCCAGCATCGTGCGCTTCCAGAAGCACGTCGGAACCTGAGAAGCATCGTAGGATAGGCCGGTTATGTTCATCCTCCAGACCATCGTTCAGGTGCTGCTCGGAATCACGAGCCTTCTGCTGACCCTGCTCATCCTCTTGCACCGCGGTCGTGGCGGAGGTCTCTCCGACATGTTCGGCGGCGGCACGGGCTCGAACCTCGGAGCGTCCGGGGTGGCCGAGCGCAACCTCAACCGCATCACCGTGGTGTTGGCCCTGCTCTGGGTCGCCAGCATCATCGTGCTCGGACTCATCGTCAAGTTCTCTCCGTAAGGGCACAACTCATGGCATCAGGTGGTAGCGCAATCCGCGGGTCGCGCGTCGGTTCCGGCCCCATGGGCGAGCAGGACCGCGGGTATCACGCCGACCGCATCTCGATCTCGTACTGGGATGCCGCCGGCAATGAGACCGTGCGGCACTTCGCGGCGAACCTGCCCGAGGACGAGATTCCCGACACCATCGACAGCCCGCAGACCGGCCTGCCCGCCGGGCGCGACAAAGAGAACCCGCCGCAGCTGGCCAAGACCGAGCCGTACAAGACACACCTCGCGTACGTGAAAGAGCGTCGCAGTGACACGGAGGCCGCGCAGCTTCTCGACGAAGCTCTCGACCAGCTCCGCGCGCGGCGCGGTGGCGCTACCGCCTAGCTTTCGTCTTTCGCGGTCCAGTACCGCTCCCGGTCGATAAGGCCTTCGGGAACCTCGGCGGCAGCATCCTGATCGACGAAGAAGACCGTACGCTTGCGTCCACGCACCCCGGCCACGGGCACGGACGCGACGTTCGCGTCGGCGAGGGCCAGCCCGAGAGCACCCGCCTTGTCGGCACCGGCGAGCACCAGCCAGATGCGCTCAGAGGCGTTGATGACCGGCAGGGTCAGCGAGAGGCGTTCTGGCGGCGGTTTGGGGGATGCGGTCTCGGCCACCACCTTCTTCACCGACTCGAGCACCGTCGGGTGATCGGGAAAGAGTGAGGCGACGTGGCCGTCGGGCCCGACGCCGAGGAACGTGATGTCGAAGACAATGTCGCCGAGTTCGGCCGCGTAGGCGTCGGCGGCGTCGTCGATCGTCGCGTGCTCACCGGGAGCCGGGAACGCGTGGAGGTTCTCGGGCGGCAGCGCGAGATGGTCCAGGAGCGCCAGGTGGGCCTGCGTCTCGTTGCGATCCGCATCACCGCGCGGAAGGTACCGCTCGTCGCCCCACCAGAAGGCGACCCGCGTCCAGTCGACGCCCTCGCGTGCCGGGTTCTGCGCAACCGCGGCGAGAACGGCGATCCCGGTCGACCCGCCGGTGAGGCAGACGTCGATCGTCTCGTGCTCGTCGAGCAGGTCGATCACCTTGGTCAAGAAGCGCGCGGCGACGCTGGCCTCCAGGCTCGCCGCATCGGGATGTACCAGTACGCGTCGTTCGCTCGTCATCGAGTAGGGCCTTCCTGCCGCACGACGTCTCCGAAGAGTTCGTCAGGATCGAGCCTACGCAACTCTTCTGCGAGGCAGTCACGCAGGCTGCGACGGGGAAGCGCGATGTCGTGGGTCGGCTGGTTCGGTTGAGTGAGCGTCGCCACGCCGCCGTCGTCGCGCGACAGCAGGATCGGCCCGGATGACCGGTCGAGCTGCACGCTGTGGATTCCGTTCGGCCCGTCGCCCGGCTTCTTGATGACGAGGTCGACCTCGACGTGCAGTTGCAGGCCAAGCCACTGGGCCAGCAACTCCGTCGACGGGGAGTCGGACGAGCCGACCACACGTACACCGGTCACGGGCTCAAACGGCGGTTGATCGAGAACCGCGGCCAGTTGGGCGCGCCACAGGGTCAACCGGGTCCAGGCGAAGTCGGTGTCGCCCGGCGTGTAGTGGGTGCCGAGTCGCCCGAGCGCAGCGACGGGGTCGGCGGCTGCGGCGGCATCGGTGATCCGCCGGGTGCCGATGCGGCCGAGCGGCGACTCGGAGGGGTTCTCCGGCGCCTCACCTGGCCACCAGACCACGACGGGCGCGTCGGGGAGGAGAAGCCCGGTCACGAGGCTCTCGGCGTCTGTGCTGGTCTCGCCGCTCGCGTGCAGCACGACGACCTCGCTCGCGCCGGCATCCCCGCCCACGCGGATCTCGGCATCCAAGCGGGTTTCGGCGTCGCGGGTCGTGCTCAGCACGATGACCCGCATCGGGTGCTCTCGCGACGCGTCGTTCGCCGCCTCGATCGCCGCTTCGTCGGTGCGCCCCGCACTGGAGATGACGAGGGTGAGCACTCGGCCGAGCGCGACCGCGCCGCCTTCTTCGCGCACCTTGACGAGAGCCTTCGAGACCGCGCTGACGGTGGTGTCGGGCAGATCGACGATCACGGCCGCCTCCAGGTGTGTCCGTGGCGCGCGAGTAGCGTGTCAGCCGAGGCGGGACCCCAAGTGCCCGGGCGGTATTGCTCGAGCGGGCCGCCCTGTTCGGCCCAATACTCCTCGATCGGGTCGAGGATCTTCCACGACAGCTCGACCTCTTCGTGCCGCGGGAAAAGCGGTGGATCGCCGAGCAGCACGTCGAGGATGAGCCGTTCGTAGGCCTCGGGGCTGGCTTCGGTGAAGGCGTGGCCGTAGCCGAAGTCCATCGTGACGTCGCGCACCTGCATGCCGGCTCCTGGCACCTTCGAGCCGAACCTGATCGTGACGCCCTCATCGGGCTGCACCCGGATCACCAGCGCGTTCTGGCCGAGCGCCGAGGTCTGGCTTTCGGCGAACAGGTACTGGGGAGCTCGCTTGAAGACAACCGCGATCTCGGTGACGCGCCGGCCGAGCCGTTTGCCGGCACGGAGGTAGAACGGAACGCCGGACCAGCGCCGGGTGTTGACGTCGAGGCGCAGGGCGGCGTAGGTCTCGGTCTGCGAGGTGGGGCTCATCCCGTCTTCCTCAAGGAAGCCCAGCACCCGCTCACCGCCCTGCCATCCGCCGGCATACTGCCCGCGCGCGCTCACCAGGGAGAGGTCCTTCGGCAGCTTGACGGCCGAGAGCACCTTCTCCTTCTCAGTGCGGAGATCGGCGGCGTCGAACGAGACCGGCTCCTCCATGGCGGTGAGGGCGAAGAGCTGCAGGAGGTGATTCTGGATGACGTCGCGGGCGGCGCCGATGCCGTCGTAGTACCCGGCCCGACCGCCGACGCCGATGTCTTCGGCCATCGTGATCTGCACGTGGTCGACGTAGCGTTCGTTCCAGATGGGTTCGTAGAGCTGGTTGGCGAACCGCAGCGCAAGGATGTTCTGCACCGTCTCTTTGCCGAGATAGTGATCGATGCGAAAGACGCTGTCGGGCGGGAAGACGCTCTCGACGACATCGTTGAGTTCACGCGCAGTGGTCAGGTCGGAGCCGAACGGCTTCTCGATGACGACCCGGCGCCAGGTGCCGTTCTTCTGCTCCGCGAGACCCGAGCGCCGCAACTGCTCGGTCACGAGCGGGAAGGACTTCGGCGGAATCGACAGGTAGAACGCGTGGTTGCCCATCGTTCCACGGTCGGCGTCGAGAGCTGCGAGCGTCTCGGTCAGGCGGTCGAACGCGGCGGCGTCGTCGAACTCACCGACGATGAATCGGATGCCCTGGCGCAGTTGCGCCCATACCGCCTCGTCGAACGGGGTTCGGGCGTACTGCTTCACGGCCTCGAGAACGACCTGCTCGAAGTCTTCGTCGCTCCACTCGCGGCGGGCGAACCCGACGAGACCGAACCCGGGAGGCAACAACCCGCGGTTGGCCAGATCGTAGACGGCGGGCATGAGCTTCTTGCGCGACAGGTCACCCGTCACGCCGAAGATCACCAGGGCGCTCGGCCCTGCGATGCGGTTGAGGCGGCGGTCGGCGGCAACGCGCAGCGGGTTGGAGTCCGCGGAGATCGGTACGGTCATCGCGTCGCGAACTCCCGCAGCCTCTCTGAGTCGCTTCGGAAGTCGCCGAGGGTGAGAGTGAGCACCGGTCGTCCCTGGTCGGCGAGCACGCTCGCGTCGCCGGCGGCCTGAGCTCTGATGAGTTGGCCGAACGTGAAGGGCCGGTCGGGGATCTCGAGGTCTGACGCGCCCGCGCCGAGAACCTGCAGGAAGACACCGAACGCGGGGCCGCCCTTGTGGTACTGGCCCGTGGAGTGCAGGAAGCGCGGACCCCAGCCGAAGGTCACCGGGCGACCCGTCTTTGCTGCAAGAAGCCCCCGCAGCTCTTCGAGTTCCGGATGCGCGATGCGATCGAGATAGACCTGCACCGAAAGGTAGCCATCATCGGGGATCATCGTGAGCAGGGAGTCGAGCGCGGCATCCACGGTCTGCTCCGCCGGAAGCGGGAAACCTGCCGCGCCGACGCCGATCGTGCCGTCGGTAAAGGCCGGTGGAGCGGGTGGCGTCAGGTCGTCGATCAGGGCCCGGGCGGCGATCTTCGCCGACTCGACGTCGGGCTGGTCGAACGGGTTGATGCCGAGGATGCGCCCCGCGACGACCGTCGCGTACTCCCAGGTGAGCAGCTGCGCACCGAGGCTGCCCGCGATCTCTACTTCGCCGTCGGCGACCTCATGCGTCGCGCGGGCATCCTTCACGAGGCGGATGACCTGGAGGTCGGGAAGGTCGAGGTCGAGTTCCGGGGCGTCGAGTTCGAGCACGACGGGGAGCAGGCCCTTGCCCTCCTTGCCGGTGGATTCGGCGATGAGCTGTTCGGCCCAGTCGGCGAACCCGACGATGTGCGTGCCGTCGGCGACGATCCCGATCTTGTCCTTCAGCGGGCGGGTCCCCGCCAGAACCGCCCCGAGCACCAGGCCGGGGTTGTCTTCGGAGTCCAGCGCGAGAGAGTAGCTGGCGGCCCCGGCCTCGTCGAGCAACTGCCCGACGTCGACCCCCGCGAGCCCACAGGGCACGAGCCCGAAGGCGGTCAGCGCCGAGTAGCGACCCCCGACGTTCGGGTCGGCATTGAAGACGCGATACCCGTCGGCACGAGCCGAAACGTCGAGCGGCGAGCCCGGGTCGGTGACGATGACGATGCGCTCGATGGGGTCGATGCCGACCGCCCGGAACGCCGCGGCGAACGTGCGCTTGTGGCTGTCGGTCTCGACCGTCGAACCCGACTTCGACGAGACGACGACGACGGCCGACTCAAGTGGCCCCGCGAGGGCGCCCTGCACCTGCTCGGGATGGGTCGAGTCGAGCACGACGAGTTCAGCGCCATAGGTCTTCGTGATGACCTCGGGGGCGAGCGACGAGCCGCCCATCCCGCAGAGCACCACGCGATGAACGCCCTTCGCGGCGAGATCCTCGCGCAACGCCTCGATGTCGTCGATCAGCCCACGCGAGACCGCGACGGCCTCGGTCCAACCGAGTCGGACGGCGGCTTCTGCTTCGGCGGCAGAGCCCCACAGGGTCGGGTCCTGCGCGGTGATCGCACCGGCGACGCCGTCGGACACCAGCTGCGGCACGACCCGCTCGATCGCTGCGGCGGCGGCGCCGGTGGCCGCGATCGTGACCGTCACTGCGTCGCCCCGGGACGCGCGGCCTCGAGTGCCGCGGTCACGGTGTCGAGCAGCTCGTTCCAGGAGACGATGAACTTCTCGACGCCCTCCTTCTCGAGCAGCGCGGTCACATCGTCGTAGTCGACACCGACGGCAGCGAGGTCGTCGAGCACCTTCTGAGCTTCGGCGTACGAGCCGGTGACCGCGTCGCCGTGCAGGGGAGCGTGGTCGAAGGTCGCCTCGAGGGTCTTCTCGGGCATCGTGTTGACGACGCCGGAGACAGCGAGCTCGGTGACATAGAGGGTGTCGGGCAGCGCCGGATCTTTGACGCCGGTGGAGGCCCAGAGCGGACGCTGGGGGTTGGCGCCCGCGGCGAGCAGGCCTTTCGCCCGATCGGTCGCGAACTCCTGCTCGAACAACTGATAGGCGAGCTGCGCATTCGCGATGCCGCCCTTGCTCTTCAACGCGAGCGCTTCGGGGGTGCCGATGGCTTCGAGGCGCTTGTCGATCTCGGTGTCGACGCGCGACACGAAGAACGACGCCACCGAGTGGATCGTCGAGATGTCGCGCCCCGCCGCCTGCGCCTTCTCGAGGCCCGAGAGGTAGGCATCGATGACGGCCTTGTGCCGGTCGAGGCTGAAGATCAGAGTGACGTTGACGCTGATCCCTGCCGCGATGGTCTCGGTGATCGCCTCGAGGCCCTCGACCGTCGCGGGGATCTTGATCATCGCGTTCGGCTTGGCGACCTTGGCCCAGAGCTGCTGCGCCTGTGCGATCGTGCCGGCCGCGTCGTGCGCGAGTCCGGGTTCGACCTCGATCGACACTCGGCCATCGAGTCCGCCGGAACGCGCGTACACCGGCGCGAAGATCTCGGATGCCGCGGCGACGTCATCGGTCGTGATCTCGAAGACGGCGTCGGCGACCGAAGTGCCCGACTTCGCGAGCGCGGTCACCTGCTCGTCGTACGCGTTGCCCTTCGCGAGTGCGCCGGCGAAGATCGTCGGGTTCGTCGTGATGCCGACGACATCCCGTTCGGCGATGAGGCGCTGGAGGTTGCCCGACGCGATGCGCTCGCGGGAGAGGTCGTCGAGCCAGATGCTGACGCCGAGGGCGGAGAGCTGCTGTGTGGTGGTGGTCATGGGAGATGCCTCTCAGCTCGCCGCAGCGAGCGATTCCTTTGCGGCCGCGACGACGGCCTCGGTGGTGATCCCGAACTCGCGGTACAGGGTCTTGTAGTCGGCGGATGCGCCGAAGTGTTCGATCGAGACGCTGCGACCGGCGTCGCCGACGTAAGGCAGCCAGGTGAGGCCGAGCCCCGCCTCGACGGAGACCCGGGCGCGCACCGCGGCGGGCAGAACCGACTCGCGGTAGGCGTCATCTTGCTCGGCGAACCACTCCTGACACGGCACCGACACGACACGTGCCGCGACTCCCGCGGCCTCGAGCTGTTCAGCCGCCTCGACGGCGAACTGCACCTCAGACCCCGATCCCATCAGGATGACGTCGGGTGTGGGCTTGGACGCTTCGACGAGCACATACGCACCCTGGGCGACGCCCTCCGCGCTGGCGACCTTCGAGCGGTCGAAGACCGGAAGGTTCTGCCGGCTCAACGCGATGCCCGCCGGTCCGGTGCGGCGCTCGAGCATCGTCTTCCACGCCCAGGCGACCTCGTTGGCGTCGGCGGGGCGCACGACATCCAGGCCCGGAATGGCGCGCAGAGTCGTGAGCTGCTCGATCGGCTGGTGCGTCGGGCCGTCTTCGCCGAGTGCGACCGAGTCGTGCGTCCAGACGAAGATCGACGGCGCCTTCATGAGGGCCGCAAGGCGCACGGCGGGGCGCATGTAGTCGCTGAAGATGAGGAAGGTGCCGCCGAACGGGCGGGTGTTGCCGTGCAGCACGATGCCATTGAGGATCGAGGCCATCGCGTGTTCGCGGATGCCGAAGTGCAACACACGGCCGTAGGGTTCGCCGGCCCACTCGCGGGTCGAGTGCTCGCTCGGGATGAACGACCGCGCGCCCTCGATCGTGGTGTTGTTCGACTCCGCCAGGTCGGCCGAGCCGCCCCACAGCTCCGGGATGACCGCGCCGAGCGCCGACAGCACCTTGCCGCTCGCGGCGCGGGTCGACAGCTCCTTGTCGGCGGGAAAGACCGGGAGGGCCTCCCCGACGCCGTCGGGAAGCGCACCGGTCAGGATGCGGTCGAGCAGCTGCTTGCGTTCCGGATTCGCGGCGGCCCAGGCGTCGAAGCCCTTTTGCCACTCGGCGTGTTCGGCGGCCCCGCGATCGAGGGCCGTGCGGGTGTGGGCGAGGACCTCGTCGGCGACGTCGAAGTTCTTCTCGGGATCGAATCCCAGCACCGCTTTGGTGGCCGCGAGCTCTTCCGCACCGAGCGCGGAGCCGTGGATCTTGCCGGTGTTCTGCTTCTTCGGCGCGGGCCACCCGATGATCGTCTTCAGGATGATGATGCTCGGCTTGCCGAGCTCGGCCTTCGCCGCCTCGACCGCGCGGTGCAGTTCGTGCACGTCTTCGAGGTACTCGCCGGTCTTCTTCCAGTCGACCGTCTGCACGTGCCAGCCGTACGAGGCGTACCGTGCCGCGACATCCTCGGTGAAAGCGATGTCGGTGTCGTCTTCGATGGAGATCTGGTTCGCGTCGTAGATGACGACGAGGTTGCCGAGCTGTTGGTGGCCGGCGAGGGAGGATGCCTCGCTCGTCACGCCCTCCTGAAGATCGCCGTCGGAGGCGATGACATACACGAAGTGGTCGAACGGGCTCGTGCCGGCCGCGGCGTCGGGATCGAAGAGTCCGCGCTCGAAGCGCGACGCGTAGGCGAACCCCACGGCGGAGGCGAGACCTTGGCCGAGGGGGCCGGTCGTGATCTCGACGCCGTCGGTGTGGCCGTACTCCGGGTGTCCGGGGGTCTTCGAGCCCCAGGTGCGCAGGGCCTTCAGGTCGTCGAGCTCGAGGCCGTAGCCGCCCAGGTAGAGCTGCACGTACTGGGTGAGCGAGGAGTGGCCCGCCGAGAGGATGAAGCGGTCGCGCCCGAGCCACTCGTTGTCGGCCGGGTCACGGCGCATGACCTTCTGGAACAGCAGGTAGGCGGCGGGGGCGAGGCTCATCGCCGTTCCGGGATGCCCGTTGCCGACCTTTTCGACGGCGTCGGCCGCGAGGATCCGAGCGGTATCGACGGCACGAGCGTCGATGTCATCCCAAGAGAGTTCTGGCACGGAAAAGGAGCCTTTCGCAGAGGGGAACAGTCCGGGTGGCAGGGACCGAACTCCAGCATACCGAGGCCGCATCCTGGGTCCGCGCGCGGCGTAAGTGTGCGAAACACGGTCGAATAGACTGGCCGGGAGCAACGAGCGATCCGAGGAGCCATGCACGGAGCTGTCGACAGCCCGGTCGAGACCCCCCGGGGGGTGCGGATCGGCACCTGGCGCAAGGTGAAGGCGTACGTCGCACTCACGAAGCCGCGCGTCATCGAGCTGTTGCTTGTGACGACGGCGCCGGTGATGATCCTCGCGGCCCGCGGCATCCCGGATCTGTGGCTCGTGCTCGCGACCCTGGTTGGCGGCGCCTTCTCGGCCGCTTCGGCGAACGCCTTCAACTGCTACATCGATCGCGACATCGACAAGGTGATGAAGCGCACGAGCAAGCGGCCGCTCGTCACGGGCGAGTTGAGCCCGCGCGAAGCGCTCTTCTTCGCATTCGTCACCGGAATCGCGTCGGTCGTCTTCCTCTGGGTGTTCACGACCTGGCTGGCCGCGGTGCTCTCGCTCGTCGCGATCCTCTACTACGTGTTCGTCTACACGCTGCTGCTCAAGCGCCGCACCCCGCAGAACATCGTGTGGGGCGGTGCGGCCGGGTGCATGCCGGTGCTGATCGGCTGGGCGGCGGTCACCGGATCGCTGTCCTGGGAGCCCGTCATCCTGTTCGCCGTCGTCTTCCTCTGGACGCCTCCCCACTACTGGCCGCTCTCGATGCGCTATCAGGATGACTACGCAGCCGTATCGGTGCCGATGCTCGCGGTGGTTCGTGGACAGTCCGCCGTCGGGCTGCAGGTCGTGCTCTACGCCTGGGCGACCGTGGTCTGCTCGCTGCTGCTCGTGCCGGTCGCGCCGATGGGCGTGCTCTATGCCGTCACGGCGGCCGTCTCGGGCACCTGGTTCGTCGTCGAGTCGCATCGCCTCTACGCCGCGGCGATTCGCGGCGAAGAGCTCAGGCCGATGCGCGTCTTCCACGCGTCGATCACCTACCTGACGCTCGTCTTCGTCGCCGTCGGCCTCGACCCGCTGCTTTACCTGCCGATCCCGTTCTGATGAGGGTGACAACACCGCTCGGTTGGGCGGCCGACCGTTGGACGCTGGGGCCGCGCGCGTTGCGGTGGGGCACTACTGCGTCCCTCGTCACGAGTGTTCTCATCGTGCTCGGCGGGGTCGTGGTTCGCGTGACGGGCTCGGGGATGGGCTGCCCGACGTGGCCGACGTGCGACGGCACGAATGTCATCCAGCTCGTGCCCGACAGCATCCACCTGCTGATCGAACAGACGAACCGGCTCGTGACGGGACTGCTCATCATTGCTGTGGGCTGGGCCATCGTCGCCGCGCGACTCCAACGTCCGCGCGACCGGATGCTGACCCGCCTCGCGTGGTCGATGTTCTGGCTCGTGCTCGCCAACGCGATCGCCGGTGGCGTCACGGTGTGGGTGCGCCTGAACCCGTGGGTGGTCGCCGTGCACTTCGTGCTCGCGATGGGGCTACTCGCCTGTGCGACCTTCACCTGGCACCGGGCACGCTGGACCGGGGGAGCGGGACCGCGGCCGTCGGCGGGCTCGCGCGCCGTCGCCTGGGCGCTCGTGTTCGTGACCGGCGCGGTGGTCGCCACGGGAACCCTGGTCACCGGCTCTGGACCGCACGCGGGCGACGCGATCGAGGTTCCGCGGATGGGCTTCGACTGGAATATCGTCGTCGTCGTACACGGTGTCGCTGCCGTCAGCGTGCTCGCTCTCGCGGTCGCGCTCGCCTTCCGTCTCCGTGCTGAGGACGGCGGCACGCTTGCGCTGCGCCGGGTCGGCGTGTTCCTGCTCGTGTTGTTCGTGCAGCTCGCACTGGGCACGACGCAGTCGCTCCTCGGGATTCCCGAGGTGCTCGTGGTACTCCACGTCACCCTCGCCGCCTTGGTGTGGATCGGAGCGTTGCGCGTGTTGCTCGACACCGATCCGCGCCTATGGTCGGTGCGCGAGCACCAGCTGGTGGCCCAACTCGAACCCGTCAGGGCTCCCGACGATGAACGGGCACACCCTGTAGACTGACGGGGCTACGAGCACCGATGCTGCTGCCCCAGCGCCCCGGATCGCCGGGGCCCCGAGATTCTCGGGCATCGGAATGCTGACACGAGCGGAATGGTTCGCTTCAGCAGGAAAAGAGGCTCATCACCATGTCAGACGTGCTTATCGACCGTCCGGAGCTGAACGACCTCGGAAAATACGAGTTCGGCTGGTCCGACTCCGACGCCGCCGGCGCCTCAGCCCGACGCGGCGTCTCCGACGAGGTGGTCGCCGACATCTCGCGGCTCAAGAGCGAACCCGAGTGGATGCTCAAGAATCGCCTCAAGGCGCTCAAGATCTTCGGCATGAAGCCGATGCCGACGTGGGGCGCCGACCTGTCGGGCATCGACTTCGACAACATCAAGTACTTCGTGCGCTCCACCGAGAAGCAGGCCCAGACTTGGGAAGATCTGCCCGACGACATCAAGAACACCTACGAGAAGCTCGGCATCCCTGAAGCGGAGCGTTCGCGCCTCGTCTCCGGCGTCGCCGCGCAGTACGAGTCGGAGGTCGTCTTCCACTCGATCCAGAAGGATCTCGAAGACCAGGGCGTGCTCTTCCTCGACACCGACACGGCGCTCAAGGAGCACCCGGAGATCTTCCAGGAGTACTTCGGCACCGTCATCCCGTCCGGCGACAACAAGTTCGCCGCGCTGAACACCGCGGTGTGGTCGGGCGGATCGTTCGTCTACGTGCCGAAGGGCGTGCACGTCGAGATCCCGCTGCAGGCCTACTTCCGCATCAACACCGAGAACATGGGCCAGTTCGAGCGCACGCTGATCATCGCCGACGAGGGCTCGTACGTGCATTACATCGAGGGCTGCACCGCCCCGATCTACAAGTCCGACTCGCTGCACTCGGCGGTCGTCGAGATCATCGTCAAGAAGAACGCCCGCGTTCGGTACACGACGATCCAGAACTGGTCGAACAACGTCTACAACCTCGTCACCAAGCGTGCGATTGCGCACGAGGGCGCGACGATGGAGTGGATCGACGGCAACATCGGCTCCAAGGTGACGATGAAGTACCCGTCGATTTACCTGGTGGGGGAGCACGCCAAGGGCGAGACCCTGTCGGTCGCGTTCGCCGGCCCGGGGCAGCATCAGGATGCCGGCGCCAAGATGATCCACCTCGCCCCGTACACGACGTCCTCGATCGTCTCGAAGTCGATCGCGCGCGGCGGCGGTCGTGCGGGATACCGCGGCGAGGTGCGGGTGGGCGAAAACGCCCACCACTCGGCAAACACGGTGCGCTGTGACGCCCTGCTCGTCGACTCGATCTCGCGCAGCGACACCTACCCCGCGATCGACATCCGCGTCGACGACGTGCAACTCGGTCACGAGGCGACCGTCTCCCGGGTCTCGGAAGAGCAGCTCTTCTATCTGATGTCCCGCGGCATGGCCGAAGACGAGGCGATGGCGATGATCGTGCGCGGGTTCATCGAGCCGATCGCACGCGAACTCCCGATGGAGTACGCCCTCGAACTCAACAAGCTCATCGAGATGAGCATGGAAGGCAGTGTCGGCTAGTGGCCGCAGCTACCGAGGCCGCTGAGCGGCTGGGAATCGTTGCGCACAGCGATGGACCCTTCGTTCCCGTTCAGACGCGTTCAGAACGGTTCGCATCCACCGACCACGAAGCGCATCCGACGGTCGAGGCCTGGCAGGCGGAGTGGAAGCTCACCCCGGTCGACCGCATCCGTGACCTGATCGACGACAAGCTCGATGGCTCGCCCTACCCGATCCAGTATCCGGATATCGCGGGCACGACCGTCGAGTGGATCGACCGCGCGGATTCGCGCATCGGATCGGCGGGAATCCCCGAGGAGCGGGCCTCCGCAAACGGGTGGAGCAGCTTCGAGAAGGCCCTGCGGATCGGCATCGAGGGGGAGCCGGACGCCCTGACGGTGACCCGTGCCGCGATGGGCGAGGCACCGCGCGCTGCCCATGTGCTCGTCGAGGCGGCACCGCACTCGAAGGGCCTGGTCGTGCTCGACAGTCGCGGGCCGGCGGCGCTCAGCGAGAACGTCGAGATCGTCGTCGGTGAAGGCGCCCAACTCACCCTCGTCAGCCTGCAGGAATGGGATGACGACGCCCGCCACCTCGCGAGCCATTTCGCGACGATCGCCAAAGACGCGAAGCTCACGCACATCGTCGTGTCGCTCGGCGGTGCGATCGTACGGGTCAACCCGTCGGCGCACCTCGCCGGCGAGGGGTCAGACGCCGAACTGTTCGGCGTCTACTTCGCGGATGCCGGACAGCATCTCGAGCAGCGCGTGTACGTGCATCATGACGCGCCGCACACCCGCAGCCGCGTCACCTACAAGGGCGCCCTCAACGGAGACGGGGCACGTACGGTGTGGGTCGGCGACGTGCTGATCGGCCCTCGCGCGACCGGCACCGACACTTACGAGCAGAACCGCAACCTCGTGCTCTCGGAAGGGACGCGGGCCGACAGCATCCCGAATCTCGAGATCCAGACGGGTGACATCGTCGGCGCCGGCCACGCGAGTGCCACCGGCCGATTCGACGACGAGCACCTCTTCTATCTCCAGTCGCGCGGCATCCCCGAAGCCGAGGCCCGCCGCCTGGTGGTGCTCGGCTTCCTCATCGAGATCGTGCAGCACATCCCCGAGCCGGTCTTGCAGGCTCGGCTCGTCGCCGCGCTCGTTGCCGAGTTGGAAGGAGCGGCGTGAGCACCAAGGTCTGCGCCCTCGGCGACCTGTCCGTCTCCACCGCGAAGAAGGTCGTCGTCGACGGCACCCCGATCGCGGTCGTGATGGATTCCGCCGGCGAGGTACACGCGCTCGGCGACACCTGCACGCACGGAGACATCTCCCTCTCGGAGGGGTTCGTCGAAGACGACACCCTCGAATGCTGGGCCCACGGCTCGAAGTTCGAGCTCACCTCCGGCAAGCCCCTGACCCTCCCGGCCTATGAGCCGGTTCCCGTCTTCGCCGTCGAGATCATCGACGGCGACGTCTACATCGGAGAGAAGATCTCATGAGCAGCACCCTCAAAATCACCGACCTGCACGTCTCGATCGAGGCAGACGGGGTGAAGAAGCCCATCCTCAAGGGCGTCGACCTCACCATCAGCCAGGGCGAGATCCACGCTGTCATGGGGCCCAACGGCTCGGGCAAATCGACCCTGGCGTATACGATCGCGGGTCATCCGCGCTATCAGGTCGACTCTGGGTCGATCGAACTCGACGGCGAAGACGTGTTGGCGATGAGCGTCGACGAGCGCGCGCGCGCCGGGCTGTTCCTCGCGATGCAGTACCCGGTCGAGATCCCGGGTGTGACGGTGGCCAACTTCCTCCGCACCGCCAAGACCGCGATCGACGGCGAAGCTCCCGCGATCCGCAGCTGGGGCCCGACGCTCAAGAAGGCGATGACCGACCTCAAGATGGACCCGAGCTTCGCGGCGCGCAACGTGAACGAAGGCTTCTCCGGGGGCGAGAAGAAGCGCCATGAGATCGTGCAGCTCGAACTGCTGAAGCCGCGCTTCGCGGTGCTCGACGAGACCGATTCGGGACTCGACGTCGACGCCCTCAAAGTCGTCTCGGAGGGCGTCAACCGTGCCCACGCCGACAGCGGACTCGGCATCCTGCTCATCACTCATTACACGCGCATCCTGCGCTACATCACGCCCGACTTCGTGCATGTCTTCGTCGACGGCAAGGTCGCCGAAGAGGGCGGGGCGGAACTCGCCGACCGGCTCGAGAGCGAAGGCTACGACCGCTACCTGACCGCCACGGCGTAGCCTGGTTGCGAAAGGACGAGACCATGCCCATCGCGCTCGAACCGAAGCTCTTCACCGAAGTCGAAGAGGGCCTGAAGGATGTCATCGACCCGGAACTGGGCGTCAACATCGTCGATCTCGGGCTCATCTACGACCTCACCTGGGACGACGAGAACGACGCGCTGATCATCTCGATGACACTGACTTCGGCGGGATGCCCGTTGACGGACGTCATCGAAGAGCAAGTCGCCCAGTCACTGGACGGGATCGTCGAGCGTTTTCGCATCAACTGGGTGTGGATGCCGCCGTGGGGGCCGGAGCGCATCACCGACGACGGCCGGGACATGATGCGCGCGCTCGGTTTCAGCATCTGACGACATCTGACCCGCCACCGACCGGGCGTTCTGCCCCCAGTTCTGAGGGCCCCCCTGACGGGGTAACGCGCGCGCCGGCGCGCACGGCTAGCCTGAGACCGTGTCAGGGGGAGGCCGGACCGCAGCAGGTCCCCGAAAGCGCGGACGGGTCGCGTCGGGGATCCTCTCTGCCCAGTTGCTGATCTCCGGCCCACTGCTCGTCGTCATCATCGCGCTGCTCTTCGTCGACGTCGAGGTCTACACCTCGCCCATCGTCTTCGGGATGGTCGCCGTCTTCTTCGCGCTCACCGCGGTCGCGGCGCTCGTGCCGTGGGACTCGATTCCGCGTCGCTGGGGGGCGCTCCTGCCGTTTGCCAACCTCGGCGGCATCCTGGTGTTGCGGGAGTTCGATCCCAACTCGGGGATCGGGTTGCTCGTCATGCTGCCGATCATCTGGATCGCGCGCACGTTCGGGGCGGTTCTCACGATCGCCGGCGTCGGCATCACGATCCTCGCGCTCTGGGTCACCCGTCTGCTGCGCGGCGAGCCGATCCTTTGGACGGACTTCGTCACGTTCATCGTCGTTCCCGTGCTTGTCTCGTTCGTCGCGGGCGCCATCTACATGTCATCGGCCCGTGGTCGCGCCCAGGCGAAACTGTTGCGTCAGCACTCGACCATGGTGCAGGACGCTCTTGAAAGGGCAAGCCGGCAAGAGGGTGTGCTCAACGAATTGCTGAACGCCGTAGACTTCGGCGTCATCGCCTTCGACCGCACGGGAACGGTGACCTTCGTCAACCGGGCCCAACGTCAATACCTGACCGATTTCGGGACCTCCGCCGACGCGGTCGTTCATCCGGTGGTCTACCAGGCCGACGGCGTGAGCCTCTACAGCGACGAAGACCGGCCGTTCACGCGAGCCCTCAGCGGTCAGGCGTTCGACAACCTGATCGTCTGGGCCGGCGAGCCTGGTGAACGACGTGCGGCTCATTCCGTCAGTTCCCGGATTCTGCATGATCGGGAAGGGCACTACGACGGCGGCGTCATCGTGCTGAACGACATCACGAAAGAGCTCGAGGCGATTCGCGCACGGGATGATCTGGTCGGCTCCGTCTCCCACGAACTCCGGTCACCGCTCACCTCGATCCTCGGCTACCTCGACTTGGCGCGCGACGACGAGACCCTCGACGCCGAGACCCGCCGCATGATCGATGTCGCCTACGCGAACTCGGAACGCCTGCTGGTGATCGTCACCGACCTGTTGCGGGCGGCCAGCGACGCCGACAAGCAGCTCTCGATGTCGTTCACGGCTGCCGACCTGGCTCAGATCGCCCGCGACTCCGTGGAAGCCCACCAGGTCATGGCCGAAGAGCGCGAGGTGGAACTGGTCATCGAGGGGGTCGAGACCGCGTTCGCCACGGTCGACCCGATGCGGATGCGGCAGGTGCTCGACAACTTGATCACCAATGCGATCAAGTACAACCGCGAATGGGGGTCGGTGACCGTCGCGATCGCCGTCGAACCCAACGCCGCGGGCGTCAGCGTCGAGGTCCGAGACACCGGCCAGGGCATCCCCGACGCCGACCTTCCCCGCATCTTCGACCGGTTCTACCGCACCAACTCCGCGAAGACGTCCACGACGGTCGGAACCGGGCTCGGGCTGAGCATCACGCGCGAGATCATCCATCGCCACGGCGGACACCTCACGGTGACCAGCGAACTCGGAATCGGGACCACCTTCCGTGTCACCGTTCCCACCGAACGTGAGTCGTCGACCGCCGCCGACGCCCGGAGCGTGGCGGCGTGAGCATCCTCGACGCCACCACGCTGTTCGTCGTGGGCGGGCTCGTCATCAGCGTCGCCGGTATCGCCTTCCTACTCGAGACGATGCTGAGGCGTAACGACGCAGTCGGACGGCTCTGGAGCGTCTTCTTCCTCAGCGCGATGTTCGCCCTGTTCGCTTACGTGGTCGTCTCGTTCCACCCGGGAGTTTGGTGGGCCGTCGCGGCGGGAAACGGGGCGTACGCCGCGGCAATCGCCTTCATCTGGTCGGGGGCCCGTCGAGCGAACGGTCGCAACGCTCTGGTCGCCGTACCCGTCGTGCTCGGCGTCGCCGTCACGATCAGCGCGCTGATTCCCGGACCGGGCGGTGGGTACTGGGCGGGGTCGTTCGAGATGTTCGCCGGGGTGGCGCTCGCCAGCCTGCTCACGGCGTTCGAATTCATGCGGGGGTACTTGCGCCGGCTTCTGGCTTCGCGGGTGATCGCCGTGCTCATCGGCGGAATGGGCCTGTACTACCTGGCGCGCGCCGTCGCCTTCGTCACGCTGGGGCCCGACGATCCCGTCTTCGACGTGTACTTCGGCACGGCCGCCTCCACCCTCATCGAGATCTCGTTCGCCGTGCTCGGCACGATCATGCTGTCGTCGGTTCAGGGCGATCGCTTCTTGCACCTCAGCGAGGACGACGTCGAGGTCGGGGCCCGGTTACGCCTCGACGGCATCCTGGATGCGAAGCAGTTCCGCGAGGTCGCGGAGACATGGCTGTTGCGCGCCGTACGCGAGCGCGCGACCCTGGTGCTGCTGTTGATCGATGTCGCCGATCTCGCCGCGATCAACACCGCATTCGGCCGCGCTGCGGGGGACGCCGCGATTCGAACGACGGGCCGGATCACTCTCACGCAGGCACCTACGGCCGCCCTCGTCGGGCAGCTATCGGTTCGCCGGTTCGCGTTACTCCTCGAGCTCCGGTCGAATGACTCCGTGACGACGATCGCAGACCGGATCGGAGAGGCGGTATTGGAGGCGATGATCGACGACCAAGATCGCTTCCGCGCCTCGACATTCCGCGGGGTCGCCACGACGCACACCAGCGGGGCTCGATATGACGATCTCCTCGCGGCGGCCGAAGATGCTCTCGCGTTGGACGCGAAGCTCGCGCACGAAAGCCAGCGCGGCGGCACGACCCACGAATCTTGACCCAACCCTGACGCGAAATTGATGAAGACCTTCCCCGGGCCCGGAAGACTGGGCGGCGGGGGACGGCAGCGCTGCGCTGCCGGATGACCCACTGGGACGGATGCATGCAGTACGAGCACATCGATGTCAATCGCTTGCGCGGGCTGACCCGAGAGCTCACCGACGACGCATCGGCCTGTGTGCGCTTCATCGAGGATTACATCAGTGCGTGGGAGCATCGCCAGGCGCGAGTCGCAACCGCCGTCGACCGGTACGTCATCGACGATGCCCTCGCGGCCCTGCTCAGCCTTTCCACGTCCAGCGCGATGTTGGGTGCTGAGGGTCTGAGCACAGCCGCCCGCGCGCTCTACGCCGAAGCCCGGCTGCTCGGCACGGTGCCGGCGCGAGGGGCGGATCGGCTCGCCCGCAAGGGCAACGCGGTCTGCGATGAGCTGCGGCACGCGACCCTCGCCTTGCGAGCGGCCTGACTCGACCGCCACCCGTCAGGCGGGCGCGTCTCCGCCGGTCATCCGATAGCCGACTCCACGCACCGTCTCGATCCACCGCGGCGTGAGCGAGTTCTCCCCGATCTTCTTGCGCAGGTTGCCCATGTGCACTTCGATGCCGCGTTTATCGGCGTCGGAGACGAAATTGCTCGTCATGTAGGCCTCGTTGCGCAGCAGGATGGCGAGGTCGGCCTTGGTACGCACCCGCCTGCCGGACTGCATGAGCGCGGCGAGCAGATCGAACTCGCTGCGCGTCAGCGGGATCTCCTGCCCATCGGCGATGGCGACCCGGGTGCCGAGGTCGATGAGGAGACCGAGATGCTCGAGGCGTTCGCCTGGCATCCCGGCAGACGGCGCGCTGGCAGCGTGGGCGGGAGC
>NZ_JBASCU010000038.1:0-66788 GCF_049651805.1 Pseudolysinimonas sp. | reverse complement strand
GCGCCTCACGGCCCGAAGCCCCGGTCACCCGGGCGACGAACCCGTCGGAGGTGCGATCCCCGGAGCGTTGCGCCAACCCGGAGTACCCGAGTTCCCGATCCGAACGTCGCTCAACCTCTCCGGCGAGCGTCGCGGCGCAGGCATCCACCTGTCGTTTCGCCGCCGCAACCACCCCCAGCAGCCGCTCCAACTCGGCGTCGGACGCGCGCGGGAGACCGGAGAGCTCAGGAAGCTCGATCACGGTACCGCCAGACACGCTCACGCCGGAGACCTTTCACTGAGTACCCCCAAAAGAACAGAGATACGAAACACTCGGCACGAGCAAGACCACTATATCGAATGTGTGTGCCCACCGCAAGCACTTTCCACATCGCACCACCAGAATGAACTCATGGCCCTCACCCTCGGATACAAGGCATCCGCCGAGCAGTTCGCGCCGCGCGAGCTCGTCGAGATCGCCGTCGCAGCGGAACAGCACGGCATGGAGAGCGTCGCCGTGAGCGACCACTTTCAGCCGTGGCGGCACGAGGGCGGGCACGCGCCGTTCTCGCTCACCTGGATGGCGGCGGTGGGGGAGCGCACCTCCAAGATCCGCATCGGCACGTCCGTGATGACGCCGACCTTCCGCTACAACCCGGCGGTGCTGGCCCAGGCGTTCGCGACGATGGGCGTGCTCTACCCCGATCGCATCTTCCTGGGTGTCGGCAGCGGCGAGGCGCTCAACGAGATCGCGACCGGGTTCCGCGGAGCCGGCGAGCAGGAGTGGCCCGAGTTCAAGGAACGCTTCGCCCGCCTCCGCGAATCGGTCGACCTCATGCGCCAGCTCTGGACGAGCGACCGCGTCAACTTCGAGGGCGAGTACTACAGCACCCACGACGCATCCATCTATGACCGCCCCGAGCTGCCGATCCCGGTGTACATCGCCGCCGGCGGACCGATGGTCGCGCGCTACGCCGGCCGCGCGGGCGACGGCTTCATCTGCACGTCGGGCAAGGGCATGGCGCTCTACACCGATGAGCTGATTCCGGCCGTCAAGGAGGGCGCCGAGAAGGCGGGCCGCGACTACGCCGGCATCGACCGCATGATCGAGATCAAGATCTCCTACGACACGGATGCCGCGGCAGCTCTCGAGAACACCCGCTTCTGGGCGCCGCTCGCCCTCGGCAAAGAGCAGAAGCACGACATCACCGATCCGATCGAGATGGAGAAGGCGGCGGATGCCCTCCCCATCGAGCAGATCGCCTCGCGTTGGATCGTCGGCAGCGACCCCGACGAGGTCGTCGCCGGTGTGAAGCAGTACGTGGATGCCGGCTTCACCCACCTCGTCTTCCACGCCCCGGGCCACGACCAACGCCGCTTCCTGCACCTCTTCGAAACCGACCTCGCCCCGCGGTTGCGTGCGCTTTCGGTGGTCGAGTAGCGCCCGACGGGCGCGTGTCGAGACCCCATCCATGAACCCCGACAAGAAGACCCAACGCCAGCACACCGTCTGACAGAAGACGGCGAGCTCACCGGCGGCGACCTCAGCCCGGCGATGCTGCGCCGAGCCCGCCGCCGCCCGAGGGAGCTCGGGGCCGCCGGTGTGGCTGCTGCAATGGCTGCTCGAGCGGGTCACCAATCCGCGCCATCCGCCCGCGTAACGTAGGCGCATGCGCGACCCCATCACCGCGAAACAGTTCCACGACGCAGAGGGCATCGACGACTGGCGGGTCGTCTCCGGCGGAGCCTCCGCCGTCTACAAGACCCCCTCCTTCTCAGCGGGCGCCGCCTTCGCGGTGACCATCGCAACGATCGCCGACGAGCTCGACCATCATCCCGACGTCGACCTGCGTGCCCGAAGCGTGACGATCCGCACACGCACGCACTCCACGAACTCGCTCACCGAGATGGATGTCGCCCTCGCCCAGCGCATCCAGCTCGCCGCCCGTGAACTCGACCTCGTCGCCGACGCCTCAGCCGTGCAGACGGTGTTCTTCGCGATCGACACCGGCCGCTTCGACGAGGTGCAGCCGTTCTGGAAGGCCGCGCTCGGCTACAAGGAGCGAGCCGCCAACGAGTTGCACGACCCGAAGCGCCGCGGCCCGCTGTTCTGGTTCAACGACAAACCGCACCGCGCCGGGCGCAACCGCATCCATGTGGATGTCTCCGTGCCGCACGATCTCGCCGAAGCCCGAGTGCAGGCGGTGCTGGATGCCGGCGGCCGGCTGCTCGGCGACCGGTACGCCCCGGCGTGGTGGTCGCTCATCGATGCCGACGGCAACGTCTGCGACATCGCGACCTGGCGCGGCCGAGGCGACGACTAGCAGCTACACGGCGCGCATGCGGTTGTTGCGGGCGTTGTGTTCGACTTCGGCGAGGCCGAGGGCTTCGAGCAGCGGCGGCAGGTAGACGCCGAAGCGACCGCGCAGGCCCTTCTTCTGGCCGTACCAGCCACCGACGGGGTTGTCGGCGGAGCGGCCCCATGCTTCGACGGTGTCGGGGGCGGCATCCTTCTGTTCGTCGGCGCCGCCGAGCGGCATCCAGTCGCCGTGGGCGACGAGCATCGCGTGCAGGTCGTCGATCGCGCGGGCGAGGTAGGTGAGCCGCGTGCCGCCGACTTGGCAGATCAGCAACGGCGGATCAGAGGCGTCGTCACGATGGATCGTGTACTCCGAAGAGAGCGGCGGAGTCTTCAGGCGCCAGGGGTCGTCGGCGGCGCCGGATCCCGACCAGTGCTCAGTCATGGGCTCAGTGTGGTACCGCGCCCGCCGGGGCGTCTTGTATGAACGCGACCACATTCGGAGCGAAGTCGGCCGGACCCTCCGGCGGGTAGTAGCCCCGATACCCGCGGGGCACGCCACCGCTGAACAGCCGGAAGTCGCGAATGAAGTGCGCCTGGTCGTAGTACCCCGCACCGGCGGCGAGTTCGCCGAGCGGGCATCCCGGGTCGGCCATCAGCGACCGTAGCGCACCTTGGAAGCGCACGATGCGCCCCACCGTCTTGGGCGGGATGCCGAGGTGCCGCGCGAAAAGGCGCTCCACCTGGCGCTGCGAGACCCCGGCAGCGGCCGCGAGGTCGGCGACGGATGCGCGGCCGCCCGTCGACGTGAGCGTGTCGAGGGCGCGCGCGAAGGCGGCGGGGGGCGCGGCGAAGCGGTCGAGGAAGAACGCGTCGAGCAGCGCCGCGGCCTCGTCGGGGTCGGGGTCTTCGCGCAGTGCCGCCTCGAGGGCGAGGGCGTGCGGCCCCAGAACGGTGGCGGGGGCGGGCGTGAGGTCGGTGAACGGGGCGAGCGGGCCGCGGGCGAACGGCGCGAGGCCGCCGAGATGGAAGCGCACGCCGGCGATGCGCACGCTGCCGCGCTGGAGGATGCGGATGGGCGCGAGCCGCTGCGCGTCGAGGTTCGATTCGGCCAGCTCGACCGTCGCGCCTGCGATCACCTCACGGCGGTACGGGGCGTCGAAGTTGAACAGCAGGTCGGCACGGGCATCCACGAAGACATCCACCCGCAGGTCGACCACCTCACCGGGAGCCTGGCTGACGAACCAGTAGTGCTCGATGTACGGGCGCAAGGCTTCCGCGGGTGAACGCAGCACGTACATGGGCTGAGGTTACTGGGGGAGGATGGGGGGATGGCACGCGCTCTCGGCCCGTCCCGCAGCCCCATCGGGTATGCGGCAATGCTCGAGCAATTCCACCCCACCGAGATCCTCGGGCTCGCCGCGGCGGCCGAGGCGAACGGATTCGACGGGGTGATGGCGGCCGACCACTTCCAACCCTGGACTCCGCGACAGGGGGAGGCATCCTTCGTCTGGAACGTGCTCTCGGCTCTCGGGCAGACCACCGACGGCGATCTCGGCACGGGGGTGACGGCTCCGACGTTCCGCTTCCACCCGGCGGTCGTCGCGCAGGCGTCGGCGACTCTGGCGGCGATGTATCCGGGGCGCCACTGGCTCGGCCTCGGCAGCGGCGAAGCCCTCAACGAGCACGTCGTCGGACAGTACTGGCCCGACGCCCCCGAGCGCATCGACCGGATGTTCGAGGCGATCGACATCATCCGCAAACTCTTCACGAGCGGCGCGACCGGCAAAGACGTGCGCCACGAGGGTCGCTACTACCGCCTCGAGAGCACGCGGCTGTGGACTGCCCCGACGATCCAGCCGCCGATCTTCGTCGCGGCATCCGGCCCCATCACCGCGAAGCGCGCCGGACGCGTCGCCGACGGCATCATCACCGAGGCTGCCCCGCACGACCGGCTGAGCGCCCTGTTCCAGCGCTTCGACGAGGGGGCGAAAGAGGCGGGCCGCAAGGGCGGCAAGCGCGTCATGCGGGTGCACGTGAGTTGGGCGCCGACCGACGAGGAGGCCATGGCCAACGCGCTCACCGAATGGCCGAACCTCGGGCTGCGGTTCCCGAAGGCCGACATCCGATCGCCGTACGAGATCGAGCAGATGGCGCGCATGGTGCAACCTGCACATTTCGAGGGGCGGCTGCACATTTCCGCCGACCCCGACACGCACCGCGCCTACCTGCAGGGGTTTCTCGACCTCGGCGTCGACCGCATCTACCTGCACAACGTCGGCCGCAACCAGCGGGAGTTCCTCGAGGTGTTCGGGCGCGACGTGCTGCCGGGGCTCAAGCCGTGATGACCGTGTGGGCGATCGAGGGGCTGCCCGAGATCGCGCCCGGCGACGACCTGGCGGTGCTGATCGGCGACGCCGCGGGGGAGCTTCAGGATGGCGACATCCTCGCCGTCACCTCGAAGATCGTGAGCAAAGCCGAGGGTCGCATCGTGCAGGCCGCGGATCGCGAAGACGCGATCACCGCCGAGACCGTGCGGGTCGTCGCGACCCGCGGCGGCACGCGGATCGTCGAGAACGCGTGGGGGCAGATCATGGCCGCTGCGGGTGTCGACGCCAGCAACACCGCCGACGGCACCGTGTTGCTGTTGCCCGCGGACCCCGATGCCTCGGCCCGCTCGATGTGCCTCGCTTTGCGAGAGCGATTCGGCATCCGTCTCGGCGTCGTTATCACCGACACCTTCGGGCGCCCGTGGCGGGAAGGTCAGACCGATGTCGCCCTCGGCGCCGCCGGGGTGCGCGTGCTCGACGACCTGCGCGGCACCCGCGACGCCGCCGGCCACGAGTTGCGGGTCACCCAGCCGGCGGTCGGCGACGAGATCGCCGCCGCGGCCGACCTGGTGAAAGGGAAGGCGAACGGCACCCCGGTCGCCGTTGTGCGCGGCCTCGGGCACCTCGTCACCGAGGAGATCGACCCCGACGGGGCGCAGCCGCTCGTGCGGAAGGCGGATGCCGACATGTTCCGCGTCGGTTCGACCGAAGCCTGGGATGAGGGCTACCGCGCCGGATTGCAGGCCGGTCAGGGTCCCTAACTCTCGGAATCCGTGGGGTCTGTCGACGAGACGTGGATGAAGGGTCGGATTTCCGAGAGAACGGGTAGCTCGAGAACCCGACTTTGGTGGCGGTGACCGAGATGGCGGGCGGCCCCGCCGACGATCGTGGCGGCGTCCTGATCGAGGGAGTGGATGTACTCCGTGTCGGGAATGCCGCTGTCGTCGTGCGTGAAGGCAGATTCCCAGGTGACGCATCGCGCGCGCAATGGCAGACTGCCGAAGATGAGCGAACATTCCGGCACGGGCGCCGGCACAGCTGCCGACCGCCACGCGAGCCGTGACCAGGCACAGAACCCGCCGCTGTCGACCGCCGAGTTCCTGCTGGATGCCCGCGCCGTGATCGCCGCGATCGAGACGGTGATCGACGGCAAGCGCGAGGTGATCGAGACCGCCGTGACGGTGCTGCTCGCCGAGGGCCACCTGCTCATGGAGGACGTGCCGGGCGTCGGCAAGACGATGCTCGCCCGAGCGCTCGCCCGCAGCGTCGACTGCAGCGTCAGCCGCATCCAGTTCACCCCCGACCTGCTGCCGGCCGACATCACCGGCGTGAGCATCTACAACCAGGCGGAGCGCGAGTTCGAGTTCAAGCCCGGTCCGGTGTTCGCGAACATCGTCATCGGAGACGAGATCAACCGCGCCAGCCCGAAGACGCAGTCGGCGCTGCTGGAGAGCATGGAGGAGCGCCAGGTGACGGTGGATGGCGCGTCCTACGCCCTGCCGGATCCGTTCACCGTCATCGCCACCCAGAACCCGATCGAGATGGAGGGCACGTACGCCCTTCCCGAGGCGCAACGCGACCGCTTCACCGCGCGCATCTCGATGGGCTACCCCGACCAGACGGCTGAAGCGGCGATGCTGCGCACCCGCGAGACCGGCAGCCCGCTCGACCGGCTCGCTCCCGTGGTGACGCTCGACCGGTTGCGCAAGATGGTCGAAACCGTGCGGGCGGTGTTCGTCAGCCCCGCGGTCGAGCAGTACGCCGTCGCCATCGCGGCAGCCACCCGCGCCGACCGCGACCTGCGGCTCGGCGCGAGCCCCCGCGCGACCCTGCAACTCGTGCGTGCGAGTAAGGCCCGTGCGGCGCTCGACGGCCGCGACTTCGTGCTTCCCGACGACATCGACGCGCTCGCCGTGCCGGTGCTCGCCCACCGCCTCATCCCCAGCCGGTCGGGGGTGAGCGGCGCCCTCGGCGGCGAGGCGCTCGCCGACATCACGTCGCGCATCGTCGCGGCGACGCCGGTTCCGCTCGGCGCTTCCGGCGCGGTCTGACCGCGGCCCCGACAAAGCAGCGAGGCAACCCATGGCCCGAGCAAAGCCCACAGCCGAGGGAACGCGCGCCTTGCGACGAACCCGCACCGTGCGGCTCACGTGGCGCGCGGGCACGGCGATCGCCCTCGGCATCCTCGCGATCTTCGTCGGCTACGGAACGGGCCGCCGCGAGTACTTCGTCGCCGCGTGCCTCGCCATCCTGCTGCCGCTCGTCGGCCTCGCGTTCGTGCGGTTGCGGCGCCCCAAGCTCGAGGTCTCGCGGCTGTTCTCGCCGCCCGTCGTCGCGGTCGGCGGGGTCGTGCAGGTGACAGTGCGGGTCACCAACGTCGGCGCCTCGCCGAGCACCCCGCTCGCCTGGGATGACGCGCTGCCCTGGCCCGAACCGATCGCAACACGCGAGATCGGGCCGATCGGGCTCGGTCGACGCCGACCCCACATCACCAGTTACGACCTCCACCCACCCCGCCGCGGGCTGTACGCGATCGGCCCGTTCGTGGCCGAGTACGAGGATCCCTTCGGCATGGTCACCGCGACGATGGCGGTCGGCAAGCCCGAGCGTCTCGTCGTCGTGCCGGCCGTGTCGTCGCTCACCGACGGCGGACCGAACCTCATCGACGGCGAGGGCGAAGCGCACCTCGTGCAGCGCAAGGTCGCCGGCAACGACGACGATCTGACGACCCGCGAATACCGCCGCGGCGACGCGCTGCGCCGGGTGCACTGGCGGGCGTCGGCCCGGCGCGGCGAGCTGATGGTGCGCCAAGAGGAGCACCGCAGTCATCCGGATGCCCGCATCCTCGTCGACACCCGCCGACGCGGCTACTCCGACGCGTTCAGCGACACCGGGATGTCGTGGTCGGCCGACTGGGCGAGCGACGCCTTCGAATGGGTCGTCAGGATGACGGCATCCCTCGGTCTGCACCTGGAGCTCGCGGGCTTCCGCGTCACTGTCGAGGAGACCGCACGCTCGCAGATCGAGCCGATCGGCGACCGCTGGGAGGGCCGCCGCGCCGAGGGGTTCCTGACGAGCCTCGCGGCCGTGCAACTGCTCGACCGCACCGTCGAAGAGCTCGCCGCTCTGCCACCGAGCGAAGGGGCGGGGCCGGTCTTCGCGATCCTCGGTGACCCTGAGGATGCCACCGTCGACTGGCTCATCCGGCGCCGGTCGAAGGGCGAGGTGGGGTACGCGTTCCTGGTGCACGCGCGCCCGGGAGTTCTCGAGCGGCTACGCGACGCCGGGTGGACGTGCGTCATCGCGGAGGCGTACGACGATCCCGCGGACGCATGGCGGGATGCCGCGAGCGAGAAGGGGTACACGCGTGGTCCTCGCTGATCAGAAAGTGGTTCGAGTGCCGCCGAAGGCGGCGTATCGAGACCCCACCCCGCACACCCGGCGATCGCGCGAATCCGCTCGCACCTGGATGCGCCTCGCCCTCTTCGCGGTCGCGATGCTGCTCGGATTCGCGAGCCTCGGCACGCTGCTCGAGGGTGTCGTCTGGTGGTTCGCCACGGCACTCGTCGTCGTGCTGCCGATTGTCGCGATCGGGATCGCGACGCAGTTCGCCCGCCGGCCGTGGCAGCCGTTCGTCGCCGGTGCGGTGACCGCCGTCGTGTCGCTCACCTTCGGCTACGCACGCGACGCGGCACTGTTCGGCGTTCTGCCGACCTTCGACACCGTCGGCCGGTGGAGCGAACTGGTCAACGGGGGCGTGCGGAGCATCACGAGCCAGCGCATTCCCGCCGAGGCGACCGAGGGCATCCTCTTCCTCCTCGCGATCCTCGCTGTCGTCGCGGTCGTGTTCATCGCCCCGGCGCTCGACCGGGTTCCCGCGACCGCCGCGCTGCCGCTGCTCGTCGTGCTCGACATCCCGGTCGCGGTGCGCAGCGGGGTCGCCGAACCGCTCTGGTTCGTGCTGACCGTCGTCGTGTTCCTCGCGCTGCTGCGTGTGGGGCGCCGTCGGATGCCGGCCGCCAGTGTCGTCGGAGTGGCGGTCGTCGCGATCGTCGGCTCGCTCGTGCTGCCGGTCGCCTTCCCCGAGACGGAGCGTGAGGCGCGAGTCGACTCGGGGATCGGCACCGGACTCAATCCGTTCATCGACCTCGGCGACGACCTCCGCCGCCCCGACCCCGTGCCCGCCGTGACCTACGTCACGGATGCGCCGGGCGGCATCTATCTGCGACTCGCCACCCTCGACAGGTTCAACGGGGTCACCTGGGAACCCGACGCGCGCACCGATCCCGAGAATGACATCGCACGGTTCCCGCCCGCCCCTGGGCTGAGCGACGAGGTGCCGCGTGCCGGGTACACCGCGACGATCGAGGTGCAGGAGCTGGGTGGGAATTGGCTGCCCGTGCCGTACCCGGCGACGTCGGTGGCGGGCGTCGTCGGGGAGTGGCGGTGGGAACCCGACGGGCTTACGGTGCGCAGCACCGGGACGGATGCGCGCGGCCAACAGTACGACGCGACCTTTCTCGACATCCAGCCTGACCGTGGACAGCTCACCGCCGACACCGAACCCGACGTGTCCGCGCGCTATCTCGACCTCCCCGAGCCGATGCCCGAACTCATCGTGGAGACGGCGGAGCAGGTCGCCGGAACCGGCTCGACGTATCAGCGCGCGATCGCCCTGCAGGAGTTCTTCACCGGCGGCGACTTCGCCTACTCTCTGGAAGCCCCCGTCGAGGAGGGCTACGACGGCTCCGGTGTCGGCGTGATCGAGCGCTTCCTCGAGGTGCGCAGCGGGTACTGCGTGCAGTTCGCGGGGTCGATGGCGGTGATGGCGCGAGTGCTCGGCATCCCGTCGCGCGTCGTCGTCGGATTCCAGCCGGGGGAGTCGAGGCTCGTCGACGGTGCCCGGGTGTTCGAGGTGAGCTCGGACGACCTGCACGCGTGGCCCGAGTTGTACTTCGGTGGCATCGGCTGGCTGCGCTTCGAGCCGACGCCCGGTCGCGGGGCACTTCCCGACTACTCGAACATCGACGCGATCGACGACCCCGAGACGCCCGAGTTCGAGGGCGCGAACCCGTCGGCGGCGCCGGTCGACCCGACGCCTGCCGCCCCCAATCTGCCCGACGAGGAGTTGACTACTGGGGGCGCGGTCGTCGTCGAGCGGCAGAACCCGACACCGATCATCCTCACGATCGCGCTCGTCCTGCTCGCGCTCGTGTTGTCGCCGGCCGGTCTGCGGGCGGGCATCCGGTGGCGACGGATGCGGCGCGTACGTGACGGCGGGGATGCCGCGGCCGCGTGGGCCGAGATCCGCGACACGGCGCACGACCACGACTGGGTCGCGCCGGATTCCGAAACCCCGCGACAACTCGGCTCGCGCCTGGCGCTCGTCGTCGGAGCCGACCCCGTCGCCCGGCTGCAAGGCGGCGTCGAGGCCGCCGCGTTCGACCGCCCCGGGTCGGTGGCGATGACCGTCGAGGATGTCGCCGACCTCCGCCAAGCGATCGCCTCCGCCGCGCCCTTCTTCGTGCGGCTGCGCGCGATCTTCTTGCCGCCATCCCTGACCGCCCGTGCCGGCTTCACTCGGAGAGAAGAACCGCTGGTTGAGTAGCGCGCCGCGAAGCGGCACGCGTGTCGAAACCATGCCCCGAGTTGGCGAGCCGTGGAAACGCAGCAGCCGCGAGACCTCGGGCTGGCTGCGCCGAAGTGCCGTCGCGATCTCACCGGTTGAGTAGCGCGCCGCGAAGCGGCTCGCGTATCGAAACCACGCCTCCCACAGCGATGCACCTAGTGGTACTGTCACCCCATGAGTGGGAATCTCCAGATGGGAGACCGCGGCCGGATCGTCATCCCCGCAGGCATCCGCGAACGACGCAGCTGGCACACCGGTACCCGCCTCGTCGCCGTCGAGACCCCCTCTGGCGTGCTGCTCGCCGATCGCGCTGATCTCGAAGACCTCGTCAGGCGCCAGCTCGCCGGCCGAGACCTCGTCACCGAGTTGCTCGACGAGCGACGCGCGGCTGCAGTCGCTGAGGGGTGAACGTCTTCGACGCCTCGGCCCTTCTCGTCTACCTCGGCGGTGAGAGCGGCGCGGACCAGGTGCGAGGCGCATTGGAACAGGGTGGCGTCGTCTCGGCGGCGAACTGGTCGGAGGTCGCGCAGAAGGTCCGGGCGGCCGGAGCAGACTGGGATGTGGCCCGCGGTCTGCTGCTGGGCTACGCGCTCGTGGTCGAGCCCGTCACTCGAGAAGACGCCGAGCGCGCCGCGGCCCGTTGGCGAGCCGGAGTCGGCCTTTCCCTTGCCGACCGACTCTGCCTCGCGCTGGGCGACCGGCTCGGCGCCGACGTCTGGACTGCGGATGCCGCCTGGGCGTCCGAGGACCGTGTGCAACTCATCCGCTCCGGTGGGTGAGGAGGTCACCCGATCGCGAGCAGCGGCTTTCCGGTGAGCGGATTCGTCGTCCAGGCCGCGCGAACCCCGTAGACCTCGTGGATGAGGTCGGGCGTGAGGGTCGCGGCCGTGGGACCCGACGCGACGACGCGGCCGTCGGCGAGCACAACGACGTGATCGGCCTGGGATGCCGCGAGGGCGAGGTCGTGCATCGCCGCGAGCACGGTCACCCCGTCGGCGGCGAGTCGCGAGAGCAGCGCGAGCACCTCGAGTTGCGCGGCGATGTCGAGGTGGTTCATCGGCTCATCGAGCAGCAGCAGGCGCGGTTTCTGCGCGAGGGCCCGGGCGAGCAACACCCGCTGGCGCTCCCCGCCCGAGAGCGACGGCAGCTCACGGTCGGCGAACGGGAGGGCGCCGGCATCCGTCATCGCCTGGGTGACCACCGCATCCGATGACGGATCGCGACCGCCGAGCAGCGCCTCGTGCGGGGTGCGGCCGAGTCCGGCGACGGCCCGCCCGGTGAGGGGGAGTTCGGTCGTCGCGTCCTGTTCGACGAGGGCGACGCGGCGGGCTCGGTCGCGGCGGCGCATCGCGAGCAGGTTGTCGCCGTCGACGTGCACGGATCCCACGGCCGGTCTCAGCACTCCGGCGACGACTCGCAGCAGGGTCGACTTTCCGGCACCGTTCGGGCCGAGCAGCGCCGTCACCGCACCGGCAGGGGCGGCGAAGGTGGCGGCATCCACCAGGGTTTTGTCGTCGACGCGCACCGTGACGTCGGCGACCCGCAGCGGGGTCATGCCTCGCTCCGGCGCCGGGCGAGCAGGAGGGCGAAGACGGGGGCGCCGATGATGGCGGTGACGATGCCGACGGGCAGTTCGCGCGGCTCGAAGACGGTGCGGGCGAGGGTGTCGGCCCACACCAGGAATACCGCGCCGGTGAGGGCCGAGAGGGGTAGCAGCGCGCGGTGTCCGGCGCCGATGAGCAGCCGCACGGCGTGGGGCAGCACCAACCCGACGAAGCCGATCGACCCCGACACGGCGACGAGCGCCCCGGTGAGCAGGGCGCCGGCACCGAGGAGCGTCCAGCGCACGCCCTGCACCGGGATGCCGAGACTCGCCGCCGTCGTGTCGCCGAGGGCGAAGGCATCCAGAATGCGTCCGGTGAACGCGAGCGGAACGCCGATGACGAGCATCGCGATGCCGGCGATCGCCACCGCCTCCCAGCGCGCTCCCGCGAGCGAGCCGAGCAGCCACGACAGTACCTCGCGGTAGGCGTCGGCGGCCCCGACCCAGAAGATCACGAACGACGTAATCGCGCCCGCGAGCGCCGAGACGGCGACGCCCGCGAGCACCGTGCGGGTGGGGGTGATGCGGCCGAAGGCACCCGCGAGGGCGAGGGTCGCGGCGAGGGCGAGCAGGGCCCCGGCGAACGCCGCGACGGGTAGCAGCACGGCGGCCCCGAGCAGCAGCACCGACACGGCGCCGAGGGAGGCGCCCGACGAGATTCCGAGCAGGTAGGGGTCGGCGAGCTGGTTGCGGGTGAGGGCCTGCATGATCGCGCCGACGAGGGCGAGGCCGGCGCCGACCGCCGCGGCGGTGAGGAGTCGCGGCAGCCGCAGTTCCCAGACGATGCCGTCGCGCAGCACGCTCAGCGGCGACTCGCTGCCGGTGAGGTGCGAGGCGATCGAGCCCCACACCTCACCGACACTCAGATCGGCAGGGCCGATCGTCACCGCGACGACGATGGATGCCGCGAGCGCGACGGCGAGGCTGGCTCCGATGAGCACGGGCCCCGCCGTCAGCGCCCCGGCACGCGACTTCATCGGATCAGTCTCACGGCAGGTCGAGCTCGTTCAGCTGTGCGACAAGCGACGTCGCCGCCGAGACGCTACGCACACCGGCCTCGGTCGACGCGAACGGCAGAATCACGAAGCGCTCATTGATCACCGCGGTGAGGTTCGCGGTCGCCGGGTTGCTCTTCAGGTAGTCGATCTTCTTCTGCGCGGTGTTCCAGGCGGCGTCGACGAGCACGAGCACGTCGGGGTCGGCGGCGAGCACCGACTCCCAGCCGTACGGGCTCCACGTCATGTCGATGTCGCCCGCGATGTTGGTCAGGCCCGCGGTCTCAAGGATGAGCTGCGGTGCCCCGATGCCGGCGCCGACGTAGGGGGTGTCGGTGCCCGACGACCACCAGAACGCAGTCAGGTCGCCGGCGAGCGGCTCGATGGCATCCAGCTCTTCTTGCTGCGCCGCGAGCAACTCGTCGGCCGAGACGTCGAAGATGTCGGCGGCCTCGGCGATCTCGCGGAAGATCTCGTCGAAGTCGAGCTTTCCGGGCTGCTCGGCGCTCTGGCAGGCGGCGGGCTGCACGTAGGAGGCGACGCCGAGCGCTTCGAGTTCGTCGCGGTCTCCGGCGGCATCGGGGCTGAAGGCCGACTCCCATCCGGAGTACACGAGGTCGGGTTCGGCCGCGAGCACGACCTCTTCGCTCGGCATCTTGTCGGCGAGCACCGGAATACCTTCGGCGTCGGCGGCCCACTCGTCGGGCACCGGGCCATCCTGGAACGCGGTGCCGACGATGCGATCGCCGAGCCCGAGCGCGAGCAGCATCTCGGTACTGGTCGACTTGATCGTGACGACCCGCTGCGGGGCTTCGTCGAAGGTCACCTCGACCCCGCAGTTGCTGAGCGTGAGCGGCCCCTCGGCGGTGGGGGTGGATGCCGGCGCGGCAGCAGCGCAGCCGGCGAGCAGCAGGGCGGTCGGGATGACGAGAAGGGGAATGCGTCGCATAGGAACCTCCGGGAAGAGAGCAGGCGGGAACAGGAGCGGCGCACAGCGCCGGGGCCTGCCGCCCAGTCGGAGGGACGGTCGAGAACCGGGCCAAATCCAGCCCGGGGGTCCGGGAACGAGTCTAGGCGGAACGGTGGAAGGGCCGGGGCTCAGTCAGGGGCCCCCGCTACCATGGCCGCATGGTTGACCCCCGACTTCTCGCGCAGGCCAAAGGGCTCGACGTCGCTGACCGGGTCGAGTTGATCAACGAGCTCTGGGACTCGATCGACGCCAATGAGTTGCCGGTGAGCCCCGGCACTGCCGACCTCATCGACGAGCGGATCCGAGAAGCCGATGCCACCCCGCTGGAGGGTCGGCCCTGGGAAGACGTCGAAGCAGAGCTGCGCGCCCGACTGCCGTGACGTTCTCGGTGATGATCCGCGCCGCGGCGCAACGAGACATCGAGAATGCGCAGGACTGGTACCTCGGTCACGCGCCCGAGCACGTCACTCGGTTCGTCGACCAGCTGTCTGCGGCTATCGCACGGTTTCGCGCCAGGCCCTACGCGTTTCCAACGCTCCGTCAGGATGCGCGTAGGGCAACCTTGCGTGTGTTCCCGTACGAGGTTTGGTATCGCGTGCATGACGAGCTGCAGCTGATTGAGGTGCTCGCTCTCGTGCACGACCGGCAAGATCCGGAGAGGTTCGGCGACCGAGTGCTCTGACGTTCCAGTGTTGGTGATTTGGAGGGGATGACGGGAATCGAACCCGCGTAATCAGTTTGGAAGACTGAGGCTCTACCATTGAGCTACATCCCCGTGATGCGTCCCCGAGTCTAATCGGAGTCGCCGCGGGGTTTCGTCGTGTGAGGGTTTCGAGACGCGTCCGCACCGCGGGCGCTCCTCAACCCGCGGTGGCGGCGCCGAGCTCGAACGGATGCGTGAGTCGCCACCACGCGTCGGGCGGCTCGATCGTTCCGGAGAGCACGAGCGGTGCCGTCAGGGTCTCGCTGCCGACCGTCCAGGTGACGCTACCCACGACATCCCCGTCGCTGCCGGTGCTCAGCGGACTCGCGGTGAACGTGGACGTGACCGCGGCATCCGACCAGGTGAGCACCGAGACGGTTTCGCCGAGCAGGATGTCGGCGCTCTCGCCCCACGGCGTCGAGTACGTTCCGATCGCGTCGCCTTCGACGCCGAGGGTCACGGTGTGGAAGCCTTCGCGGATGCTGCCCAGCAGACCGCGAACATCCAGGTTGACGGAGTCGCGGCTGAAGCTGCCGAGGATGACGCCGATGATGCTCAGCGGCTCGGCGGTGCCGACATCCATCGTCGAGGTGAAGAGCAGGTTGGATCCGCTGCCTTCGAGGGTTCCCTTCTTGAGGCCCGTGATTCTCTCGACACCGAGCAGGGTGTTGGTGTTGAGGGTCGACGGGATGTTCGGAACGTTCAGGGCCGTCGTGCCGACGATCTGCGTGATCACCGGATTCGCCATCGCGATTCTCGCGAGCGCAATCAGGTCGGCGGGTGTGCTGACGTTTCGGGCGTCGATGCCGGTCGGCTCGACGATGGTCGTCGAGGTGAGGCCGTTCGCGGCGAGCCAGGTGCGTGTCGCTTGCAGGAACGCGCCCTGCGACCCGAACGCCCAGGTCGAGACCGCCTCAGCGTAGTTGCTCGCCGACACGATGAGCATCGCCTCAAGCGCCTGACGCTGCGACATCGAGCTGCCGATCGGCATCTCGGCGATCGTCGCACCGAGCACGTAGTACTTGTCGTAGAGCGCGTGATCGGCACGAGAGAAGGTGATCGTCGGGCCGGGGTCGGTCGTGTCGGCCAGCGGCTTCTTGTCGAGCACGACGAGGGCGGTGATGAGTTTGCTGATGCTCGCGATCGGCAGCGGCCCGTCGCCTCCGCCGGACGCCCAGATGCCGCTCGCCGACTCGCCGAGGTACTCGTCGGCGCCGGAGATGCTCACCGCATACGCGCCCTCGACGGGCAGGGCGATCTGCGCGGCCGCGGGGGTGTCGACATCCGGAGCCGTGGCGTCGAGGGTGGCGGCGTCGATCGGAGCGGTCAGGGTGTAGGCGGCGTAGCCGCCCGACAGTGCGGCGAGGGCGAGCGTCACGACCAGGGCGACGATCTTGCGACGGCGGCGCCGGCCTCGGCGACGCGCCGGTTCGACCGGCGTGGGGGCGGAGGGCGTCTCGATGGCCGGCTCGTAGCGCATCAGCTCGGTGAGCCGCGCGACCCCGTCGGACCGCGCCTAGTAATCGTGCATGTCGACCCCCTGACCCGACGGGTCGTAATTGAGTCCTCATCATGCCTTGAGAGCGGTGTGCGCAATAGGGTCGAGAGGTGAACAACGCGCCAGTCGAGTACCCGCTCGCCGCGCCGACATCCATCGACCCGGTGCCCGCTTCGCGACCGCGCCCCCGGCGGCGACCCATCTTCGGCGGGATCGCGTTCGCACTGGTCGTGCTCGCCTACCTCGCGGCCGCCGGTATCGCGTTCTACGCCTACGGGCAGACCGTGGATGCCTTCATCCAAGGTCCGCCGTGGTGGGCGCTCACCTCGCAGCTCGCGGTGCTGCCGGTCGGCATCCTCTGTTTCCTCGGGTTGGTGCTGGGCATCATCGGCACCGTCCGCCGCGAGAAGCCGGGGTGGCCGGCGATCACCGCGATGATCTTCTCGCTGCCCGGATTCGGCTACGTCGCCGCCGCCACCTACGTCTGGTTCACGGTCACGGCGGCCTGCGCGTCACCTCCCGGCGCCTGCGGGTTCTAGAGCCGTTAGACTGTGGCGGGCCGTTTCTGCCTCGGGGCGTAGCTCAGCTTGGTAGAGCGCCCGCTTTGGGAGCGGGAGGCCGCAGGTTCAAATCCTGTCGCCCCGACTGCTTTTTAGAAGGCAGAGCGCCCTCACCCTCACATCCACTCAGGAGACGAATTCCCATGGTCACGACGACCGTCGAGCGCCTGTCACCGACGCGCGTGAAGTTGAACATCACCGTCACGCCCGAAGAGCTCAAGCCGAACATCACCCACGCGTACGAGCACATCGCCGAGTCGGTGAACATCCCCGGATTCCGCAAGGGCAAGGTGCCGCCGCCGATCATCGACCAGCGCGTCGGCCGCGGCGAGGTCATCAGCCACGCCGTCAACGAGGGCCTCGACAAGTTCTACCGCGACGCCGCTCGCGGTGAGAACCTCAAGCCGCTCGGCCGCCCGTCGGCCGACATCGTCGAGCTGCCGAACGAGAAGGACTTCTCGGGTGATCTCAAGATCACCGTCGAGGTGGATGTGCGCCCCGACTTCACCCTTCCGAAGTACGACGGGCTGAAGCTCGTAGTCCAGCCCGTCGCGGTCACCCCCGACGAGGTCGAGAGCGAACTCGAGAACCTGCGTTCGCGGTTCGGCACGCTCGTCACCGTCGACCGTCCGGCGAAGACCGGCGACTTCCTCAGCCTCGACCTTCAGGCGACGATCGGCGACCAAGAGGTCGATACCGCGAACAACATCTCCTACGAGCTGGGCTCGGGTGACCTGATCGAGGGCATCGACGAGGCGCTCGACACCCTCACTGCGGGCGAGTCGACGATCTTCGAGTCGAACCTGCTCGGTGGCGAACACGAGGGCGAGAAGGCCCAGATCGCCGTGACCCTGCTCTCGGTCAAGGAGCGCGAGTTGCCCGAAGCCGACGACGAGTTCGCGCAGATCGCATCCCAGTTCGACACGATCGGCGAGCTGCGGGCCGACCTGCGCGCGCAGCTCGCGAAGAGCAAGGCGTTCGGCCAGTCGATCGAGGCGCGCGACAAGATCGTCGACGTGCTGCTCGAGAAGCTCGACATCCCGGTTCCGCAGCAGCTCATCGACGACGAGGTGCACCGCCACCTCGAGGGCGAGGGTCGTCTCGACGACGACGAGCACCGCGCCGAGGTCGTGATTTCGAGCGAGAAGACGTTCCGTCAGCAGATCCTGCTCGACGCGATCGCCGAAGCCGAAAAGGTCAAAGTCGGCCAGAACGAACTCGCCAACTACGTCGTGCAGGCCAGCCAGCAGTACGGCATGGAGCCCGGCGAGTTCGTGAAGATCCTCGAGCAGAACGGCCAGCTCCCCGGCGTCGTCGGCGAGATCGCCCGATCGAAGGCGCTCGCCACCGTGCTGAGCAAGGCGAAGGTCGTCGACACCAAGGGCAAGGCCGTGGATGTCTCCGACTTCCTCGCTCGAGCCCTCGGCGACGGCGACTCGGGTGAGGTGTTCTCGGCCGAGGTCGATGATCACGAAGGTCACGACCACGGGTCGGCTACGGGTAAGGACTCGCACGGCCGCAAGCCGGGTAACGAGCACTACGGTCACGACCACAGCTGACGCCTGCTGCGTTACGCGAAGCCCCGACCCTCGTGGTCGGGGCTTTCGCGTTTCCCGAGATTTGGGTCAGCGAGGCGTGGCATCCTGGCGGCATGACGCGGTATGTGGCGCTGCTCCGCGGAGTCAACGTCGGCGGGGTCACCGTCAAGATGGCCGACCTCGCCGAGGTGGTGCGCGGGCTCGGGTACGACGACGTGAAGACGGTGTTGGCGAGTGGCAACGTGCTGTTCACGACGACGGATGCCGCATCCGCCGCCAAGAAGAAGCTGGAAGGCGCGCTGCGGAAACGCTTCGGGTATGAGGCCTGGGTGCACGTGTTGACCCAGGCGAAGGTCGGCAAGATCGTCGAGGCCTATCCGTTCGGGCGCGCCGCCGACCGGCACGCATACGTCGTCTTCGTGCTGAAACCCGAGCTGCTCGACGCGCTGCTCGCCGTCGAACTCGACCCCGCCGTCGACCGAGCGGCACGCGGTGACGGGGTGCTCTACTGGTCGACCGCGAAAGGGTCGACGCTCGACTCGGCGATGGGCAAGGCGCAGGGTTCGGGTAAACACAAGCCGTGGCTGACGACCCGCAACCTCAACACCCTCGAGAAGCTGCTCTAGCCGAGAAGGTCGTCGGCGTAGGCCGTGACAGCGCGCGAGTAGGCCGGCAGGTGCGGGGCGAGGGCGCGCAGCGCAGCGGCGAGGGCCTCGCGTTCGGCTCCGGTGTCGGCGAGGGCGAGTGCGGCGAACGCGGTCGCGGCGTCGGCGAGTGGATGTTCGGGATGCCCGGCGAACTGCTCCCGCAACAGCGTCAGCGCCTCCTCGGGACGGCCGAGGTTGCGCACAGTGCTAGCGAGTTGGATGACGGCCTGCCCGCGGTGCGGCTCGCCGAGTCCTAGGTCGAGTGCCCGTCGGTACAGCGGTTCGGCCTCGGCTTCCCGTCCGACGTAGTCGCGCACCCCCGCGAGTTCGAACACCGCGACGGCATCCTCTGCGGGCCGCTCCGCAACGAGCGCCTCGATCGCCGACTCCACGTCCGCTTCGGGGCGGCCCCCGGCATCCGCCCACACCGCCGCGACACGCTTTTCCCATCCGTTCACCCGATGACGATACGTGCCTGAGCCCAGGGCGGCTGTGCTATTTGGTTCGCCCTGGGCTTTGCCCAGGGCGAACATGGCCACGGGGCATCCGAGAGCCCAAGTAGATTCGACCTCGGAATCAAGCGAACGGAGCTTCCCCTCATGGCCGATACGGCATTCCCGCCGAGCGTCTTCGACCGACTTCTCAAAGACCGCATCATCTGGCTCGGATCCGAGGTGCGTGACGACAACGCCAACGAGATCGCTGCGAAGCTTCTGCTGCTCGCCGCCGAAGACTCGAACAAAGACATCTACCTCTACGTGAACAGCCCCGGCGGATCGATCACCGCCGGGATGGCGATCTACGACACGATGCAGTTCATCCCGAACGACGTCGTCACCGTCGGCATCGGCATGGCCGCCTCGATGGGGCAGCTGCTGCTCACCGCCGGCACCAAGGGCAAGCGCTACATCACGCCGAACGCGCGGGTGCTGCTGCACCAGCCGCACGGTGGATTCGGCGGCACGTCGAGCGACATCCAGACGCAGGCGGCGCTCATCCTCGACATGAAGAAGCGTCTCGCCGAGATCACCGCCGAGCAGACCGGCAAGACGGTCGAGCAGATCAACGCCGACGGTGACCGCGACCGCTGGTTCACCGCCAAGGAAGCCCTCGAATACGGCTTCGTCGACCACATCCGCGAATCTGCTGCCGACGTCATCGGTGGCGGCGGCACGAAGTAAGGGTAGGAAGATCATGGAAACCCCCACGTTCCGCGCCGCGGGCAGCCTCGCGGAGAGTCGCTACATCCTCCCCAGTTTCGAGGAGCGCACCGCCTACGGCTTCAAGCGCCAGGACCCGTACGCGAAGCTCTTCGAGGACCGCATCATCTTCCTCGGCGTGCAGGTCGACGACGCCTCGGCGGATGACGTCATGGCCCAGCTGCTCGTGCTCGAGTCGATGGACCCCGACCGCGACATCGTCATGTACATCAACAGCCCCGGCGGCTCGTTCACGGCGATGACGGCGATCTACGACACCATGCAGTACATCCGTCCGCAGATCCAGACCGTCGTGCTCGGCCAGGCCGCGTCGGCCGCCGCCGTCATCCTCGCCGCCGGCAGCCCGGGCAAGCGTCTCGCGCTCCCGAACGCACGCGTGCTCATCCACCAGCCCGCCTTCGGCGAGGCCGGTCGCGGTCAGGCGTCCGACATCGAGATCCAGGCCGCCGAGGTGCTGCGCCTGCGCACCTGGCTCGAGCTGACGCTCTCGAAGCACTCGAACAAGACGCAGGAAGAGGTGAACAACGACATCGAGCGCGACAAGATCCTCTCCGCCGATGACGCGCTCACCTACGGCCTCATCGACCAGGTGCTCACGAGCCGCAAGAACCTTCCCGCGGCGCTCGTCAAGTAGCAGTCAGGTCGCGACGGCGCGCCGTGACGGCTTCGGCACGCGCTGCGAGCCCACGCCGCCGGTTCGGGTTAGGCTCGATCACAACCTACGGGGAGGAGTGGTTATGGCGAGGATCGGTGAGAGCGCCGACCTGCTCAAGTGCTCCTTCTGCGGCAAGAGCCAGAAGCAGGTTCAGCAGCTGATCGCGGGCCCCGGCGTCTACATTTGCGACGAGTGCGTCGAACTCTGCAACGAGATCATCGAAGAGCGTCTCGCCGAAGCCGGCGAAGAGACGGTCAGCGAGTTCGACCTGCCGAAGCCGAAAGAGATCTTCTCGTTCCTCGAGGAGTACGTCATCGGCCAGATCCCCGCCAAGAAGGCGCTCTCGGTCGCCGTCTACAACCACTACAAGCGCATTCGCGCCCGCGGCACCATGAGTGCCGCCGAGTCGGCGATCGACGACATCGACATCCAGAAGTCGAACATCCTGTTGATCGGCCCGACCGGCTGCGGCAAGACCTACCTCGCCCAGACGCTCGCGAAGCGGCTCAACGTTCCCTTCGCCGTCGCGGATGCCACCGCCCTCACCGAGGCCGGGTACGTGGGTGAGGATGTCGAGAACATCCTGCTGAAGCTCATCCAGGCCGCCGACTACGACGTCAAGCGGGCCGAGACCGGCATCATCTACATCGACGAGGTCGACAAGATCGCCCGCAAGGCCGAGAACCCGTCGATCACCCGCGACGTGTCGGGCGAGGGCGTGCAGCAGGCGTTGCTGAAGATCCTCGAAGGCACGACGGCATCCGTTCCCCCGCAGGGCGGTCGCAAACACCCGCACCAGGAGTTCATCCAGATCGATACGACGAACGTGCTGTTCATCGTGGCCGGTGCGTTCGCGGGGCTGGAAGACATCATCTCCGCCCGGGTCGGCAAGCGCGGCATCGGTTTCGGCGCCCCGTTGCACTTCAAGCGCGACGAGCAGGAACTTTTCAGCGACGTGCTTCCCGAAGACCTCCACAAGTTCGGTCTCATCCCCGAGTTCATCGGCCGCCTCCCCGTCGTCACGACGGTGTCGCCGCTCGACCAGGACGCGCTCATGCAGATCCTCACCGAGCCGAAGAACGCGCTCGTGCGTCAGTACCAGCGCATGTTCGAGATCGACGGCGTCGAGCTGGAGTTCGAGACGGATGCCCTCGAGGCGATCGCGGATCTCGCGAAGCTGCGCCAGACCGGCGCCCGCGGCCTGCGCGCGATCCTCGAAGAGGTGCTCGGCCCGATCATGTTCGACGTTCCGTCGGATGACGATGTGGCCCGTGTCGTCGTGACGAAGGCCGCCGTGCTCGAGAACGCCGCGCCGACGATCGTGCCGCGCGCGCCGCGTCGCACCGAGAAGTCCGCGTAGAACCGCCGGAACCCGGCGCATGTCCAAGGTCATCCGCCCCCCGCGGCTTCACCCCGGCGACAGGGTCGCCGTTGTCGCGCCGTCCCAGTCGCTCGCCGGCGTCTACCCGAAGGTGTATGCCGCCGGGCTGGCGACGCTGCGCGACACCTTCGGGCTCGAGGTCGTCGAACTGCCGTCGATCACGTTCGACCCCGAGTACTCGTACCGGCATCCCGAGCTGCGGGCCGCCGACCTCAACGCCGCCTTCGCTGACGACTCCATCGCAGGCATCATCGCCCAGATCGGCGGCACCGACTCGATCCGGTTGCTGCCGCACCTCGATGTCGGCCTGGCGGTCAGCCACCCGAAGGTGCTGATGGGGTACTCCGACACGGCGACGATGCTCACCACCTACGCCCAGGCAGGGCTCGTGACCTTCAACGGCCCGTCGGTGATGGCCGGGTTCGCCCAGTCGCGGCACTTCCCGCAGCTCGAACAGCACGTGCGCCACGTCGTGTTCGAGCCGGCCGACACGCTCGAGTACGCCCCGTTCCCTCACTGGGTGGACCACTACCCCAACTGGCACCGGCAGGCCGGTCACGAGATCGGGCACCAGCATCCGCACGACGGGTGGCGCTGGTTGCAGGGCGCCGGCACAGTGAGCGGCCGACTCTTCGGCGGATGTATCGAGGTGCTGCAGTTCCTCAAAGGCACCGACTACTGGCCGGAGTCAGCGTTCTTCGCCGAGCGCATCCTGTTCCTCGAGACCAGCGAAGACAAACCGCCGGTGGCGTTCACTGAACACTGGCTGCGCAGCTTCGGCGTCGGCGGCGGGCTCGACAAGCTCGCCGGCCTGCTGATCGGCCGGCCGCGCGACTACACCGTGCCTGAGTCGAGAGATCTGGATGCCGTCGTCGTGCAGGTGCTCGCCGAGTTCGGGCGCGACGACCTGCCCGTCGTCAGCAACCTCGACTTCGGACACACCGACCCGCAGTGGATCCTGCCGAACAACGTGCTCTTCGAGATCGATGTCGCAGGGAAGGCCCTGCGGCTGCTCGAGCCGGCGGTCGCCTAACCACGCCACTCCCGCGGACCTCCTCCGCACGGTCGCGACACCGGCGACGGCGAATTGACACGGCCCGGTTCTTACTTCTATGGTTTATTTAGTCCTGAACTAAGGGCGAACCCGAGGAGATTCGATGGCGAACCGACAGAGCGCACGCACCGACGTGAACCGTTCCGCGATCCTCGCGCAACTCGGCGCTCAGGGGCCAGCCTCGCGCGCCGACCTCGCTCGCCTCCTCGGGGTCTCGCCTGCGCTCATGACGCAGCTCGTCAAGGAACTGCTGGCTGCAGGGCTCGTCGTCGAACTGGAACATTCGCCCTCGCAGGGCGGTCGGCCCGCCCGCATGCTGGGCCTCGCCACCACAGGAGATCGGGTCATCGGGGTCAAAGTCGTCGCCGACCACGTCGCGTTTGTCGAAGTTGGGCTCGACGGCTCGGTGCAACGCTCCGCGAGCGAACCCTTCGACGCCGCAGCATCCACGGTGCTCGCCGACCTGGCGCGGCTGCTCGAGCGATTCATTGCGGGCGGTACGACCCGACTGCTCGGCGTCGGCGTCGGGGTTCCCGGCTCGGTCGATCGGCAGGGCAACGGCGTCGTCGACTCACCCCAGCTCGGCTGGAACCAGGTGCCGCTCGGCGCCTCGCTTCGACGCGAACTCGGCCTTCCGGTGCTCGTCGAAAACAATGTGAACGCGCTCGCCATGGCCGAGCGCCTGTACGGCGTCGGGCGACGCCACGAGAGCTTCCTCGTCGTCACGATCGGAACCGGAGTGGGCGCCGGGATCGTTGTCGACGGGGTCGTACTGCGCGGCGCCGCTGGCGGCGCGGGCGAGATCGGGCACACCCCGGTGCTCGAGAACGGGCCGCTCTGCATGTGCGGCAACCGCGGCTGCCTCGAATCGATCATCGGCGAGGCGGCGCTGGTGCGCACCGCCCGCGAGCGCGGGGCGATCCCGGCGTCGGGCGGCATCGCGGCGCTTCGGGCCGCGGCAGACGCGGGCGACGCGATCGCCACCACCATCTTCAGCGAGGCCGGCCACCTGCTCGGTCGCACGCTCGCGGGGCTGGTGCACGCGCTCGACCCCGAGATCGTGATCCTGCTTGGCGAAGGCACGGTCTCCTGGCCGCACTGGTCGTTCGGCTTCGAGCCGGCGTTCCGTTCCAGCCTGCTTCCCGCTCGGCGCGGGGTCGGTGTGGCCGTCGAGACCTGGCAAGACGAAAGCTGGGCGCAGGGCGCCGCCGCGCTCGTGCTGGCAACGCCCTTCGACTCCGAAGGTGTCTCGGGCGACCAGGGTCAGCTCGTGCGCGACCGGCTCTCCACCGGCCACCCGCCCGCATCGGCCGGGGCGCCCGCATGAGCGTGAGCAATCTGCAGAAGAGTCTTCTCGACCGCAGCGCTCCGCCGCCCGATGCCCCACGTACGACTGGACGGCGACGGCGTACCCGCTATGCGCTCACCGTCCTCGCCTTCCTGCTGCCGAGTGCGCTGCCTCTCGTGCTGTTCGTGATCGGCCCGATGATCGGCGCGGCCTGGGTGAGCCTCACCGAGTGGAACCTGCTCTCCCCGGCCCAGTTCGTCGGCTTCGACAACTACGCGCAGCTGCTCGCCGACCCCGAGACGGCGGATGTTTTCCTGCACACCCTGTACTACATCGTGGGCTACCTGCCGATCGTCTACATCGGCGGTCTCGCCCTGGCCCTCGCGCTCAACACGGCGCTCAAGGGGCGGTCGTTCCTGCGCGGCATCTACTTCCTGCCCGTCGTGACGAGCTGGATCGTCGTCGCCCTCGTCTGGCGCTGGCTGCTCAACCCGTCGACGGGCGTCGTCAACACGGTTCTGAGTTGGGTCGGTATCGACGGGCCGGGCTGGTGGACCGACCCGGTGTGGGCGATGCCGTCGATCATCCTGGCGAGCGCGTGGAAGGACCTCGGCTTCGTCATGGTCATCCTGCTCGCCGGGCTGCAGGCCATCGACCCCGACCTGATCGATGCCGCGCGCGTCGACGGCGCCGGCTGGTGGCGCCGGCTGTTCAGTGTCGTGTTGCCGTTGCTCAGCCCGAGCACCTTCTTCGTGATCGTCATCTCGCTCATCAACGGCTTCCAGGTCTTCGACCAGGTGTACGCCATGACGGGCGGCGGACCGGGCGGCTCGACGCAGGTCGTCGTGCAGCAGATCTATGACCTGACCTTCCGCTACGGCGCCGCGGGCGAGGCATCCGCCTTGAGCTGGATGCTGTTCGCCGTCATTCTCGGCGTCACCGTCGTGCAGATCATCGGCCAGAGACGGTGGGTGACGTATGGCTGAAGCGCGCGTCGCCACTCGCCCTCACCGGGCCACGAGAGTCGTGCTCTACGTGGTCGTCATCGTCGGCGCCGCGATCATGTTCTTCCCGTTCCTGTGGACCATCATCACGTCGATCACCCCGGGTGCAGGGCTGACGGTCGCCCCTGCCCTCATCCCGAGCGACCCGTCGTTGGCGGCATATCAGCAGCTCTTCGCCGAGCGGCCGTTCGCGCGGGTCGTGCTCAACAGCCTCGGCATCGCCACGGTCACGACCCTCGTGCAGCTGTTCACGAGCGCGACCGCTGCGTATGCGTTCAGCCGGCTACCGTTCCAGGGTCGCGGCGTCGTCTTCGCGGTGTATCTGGCGACCATGATGATCCCGCTGCAGGTGCTCATCGTGCCGCTCTTCGTCGAGCTGCGCACCTTCGGGCTCATCAACACCTACCTCGGCGCCCTACTGCCGACGTTCGCGAGCGCGTTCGGCATCTTCCTGCTGCGGCAGGCGGTCAACCAGGTGCCGCGCGAGCTCGACGAGGCGGCGACACTCGACGGGGCGGGGCACTTCCGAATCTTCTTCTCGGTGATCCTGCCCAACATCCGTCCCGCCCTCGCGACGCTCACGGTCTTCGCCTTCATGGGGAGCTGGAACAGCTTCCTCTGGCCGCTCGTCGTTCTGCGCTCACCCGAGCTGCACACGCTGCCCGTCGCGCTCGCGGCGCTCCAGGGGCAGTACGTCACCCAGTGGGACATCGTCATGGCCGGCTCGGTCGTGAGTGTCCTCCCCATGCTCGCCCTGTACGTCTTCGCGCAGAAGTACGTCATCCAGGGCGTCGCCAGCTCCGGGCTCAAGTGAGCCCGGTCGCCCACACCCCCCGCATCACATCCATATCGAAGGAGATAGGCACATCATGAAGCACCTGCTTCCCACAGTCCTCGGCATCACCGGGGTCGCGGCACTGACCCTCAGCGGTTGCGCGGCGCCCGCCGATTCGGGCCCCGTCACGATCACGTACAGCAACTTCATCTCGAACGACGGCAACGAAGAGAACCTCCAGGCGATCATCGACGCGTTTGAGGACGCCAACCCCGACATCACCGTCGAGGTGACGACCCTTCCCTACGGCGACTATGGCACCGCCGTGCAGACCGACCTCGCGGCCGGATCGGTGAGCGACGTCTTCGACATCGAGTACGCCAACTACGCGCAGTACCAGGCGAACGGGGTGCTCGCGCCGATCGAGCTGGAGAACGCGGGCGCTTACAAGCCCTCGCTGCTCGAGGCGTATGCCACCGGTGGAGTGCAGTACGCCCTGCCGAGTTCGTTCTCGGCCGTCGTGCTCTACTACAACGCCGACCTGTTCGACGCGGCCGGCCTTGACTACCCGACGAACGATTGGACCTGGGAAGACGAGCGGGCTGCGGCCGAAGCGCTCACCGACCAGGCGGCCGGCGTGTGGGGTGACCACCAGCCGGTGAGCTTCTACGAGTACTACAAGGCGCTCGCACAGAACGGCGGCGAGTTCCTCAACGCCGACGGCACCGCGGTCGCCTTCAACACGCCCGAGGGCATCGAGGCGGCCGAGTGGCTCGTCGGCAAGAGCGGCACCGTGATGCCGACGATCGAGCAGGGCCAGGGAACTCCGGACTTCGACACCAACCTGTTCAAGGACGGCAAACTCGCGATGCTGCACACCGGCATCTGGGTGTTCACCTCGGTCGCCGACGTGCCGTTCACCTGGGACATCGCCGTCGAGCCGGGCAACACCACGCAGGCGAGCGCCGTGTTCTCCAACGCGGTCGGCGTGAGTGCGACGTCGGAGCACGTCGAAGCGGCCACCAAGTGGGCCGAGTTCCTCACGTCCTCCGACGCGATGGTCGACATCCGCCTCGACTCGGGCTGGGAGCTGCCGCCGATCGCGGACGACGCGAAACTCGCGACCTACCTCGAGAAGGGCGCCCCGGCGAACCGCCAGGCCGTGTTCGACTCGCTCGACGGGATCGCGCTGCCGCCCGTCGTGGCGAAGGGTCAGGCCGAGATGCAGGACATCATCACCGAGGAGCTGATCGAAGCCCAAGCCGGTCGCAAGACCGTCGAGGAGGCTCTCGCGAGCGCCGAGGAGCGCATCAACGCGGTGATCGGCGGCTAGCCGACCGCCCTGCCGGGGCCGGTGGAACACCCGCCGGCCCCGGCATCCGACCGCCTTCTCGTCCGTCTCGAACCCCGGAGTTTCACCTCATGCCGCCTCAGCCCCCGATGCTCGCCGACGATCTCGCGCAGATCGCCGAACGGAGCCGCGCCCTCATCCTGTCGCTTCAGGATCCGGGAGGCGCCTACCCGGCGAGCCCGAACTTCTCCGCCTACCGCGGGTACTCCTGGCTGCGCGACGGGTCGTTCATCGCCGACGCGATGTCGGCGGCAGGGGAGACGGCATCCGCCTCGGCCTTCTTCGGCTGGTGCGCCCGCACGCTCATCGCGCGCGCTCCCGACATCCATCGCATCGTCGCCGCGGCAGACGCCGGAACGCCGGTCGCCGACCACGAGATGCTGCCCACCCGCTTCACGCTCGACGGCGCGGCGGGCGACACCGAGTGGTGGGACTTCCAGCTCGACGGCTACGGGCTGTGGCTCTGGGCCGCGCTGACCCACGCCGAACGGCACGACCTCGACGTCACGCCCTGGCGGCGGGCGATCGAGCTCACCGTCGACTACCTCATCGCCTCGTGGGACCGCCCCTGCTACGACTGGTGGGAGGAGCACGTCGAGGAGGTGCACGTGTCGACGCTGGGCAGCATCGAGGCGGGTCTGAGGGCGGCCGCCCGGTCGGAGCTGGTCGGCCCCGACCGTCGTCGCGCGGCTGCCGAGACCGCGGATGCCGCAGCGCGTCTCGTGCGCGACCGCGGCACGGTCGATGGTCACCTGGTGAAGTGGATCGGCTCGACCTCGGTTGATGCCTCGCTCGCGGCGCTCATCGCGCCGCTGCGGGTCGTGGCGGGCGATTCCGACCTCGGCCGCGCGACGCTCGCCGAACTGGAGCGCCAGCTCGTCGTCGACGGGGGCGCGCACCGCTTCACGACGGACACCTACTACGGCGGTGGCCAGTGGCCGCTCCTGAGTTGCTTCATCGGGCTTGCCCACCTCGACGCCGGCGATCCGGCGCGGGCCCGCGAGTTGCTCGCCTGGTCGGCGGGCACGGTTCGGGAGAGCGGGACGATGCCCGAGCAAGTCGACGATCACCTGATCGACCCAACGTTCGTCGCCGAGTGGGTGGAGCGGTGGGGGCCGTCGGCGGATCCATTGCTGTGGTCGCACGCGATGTTCCTGCGGCTCGCCGTCGAACTCGACGTGGTGACCCGATGATCCGGCACCGGCCGTTCGGTTCGGGACATCCCTACTCGGTCGACACCGAGCAGCGGTCGCCCGTTGATCCCGTGGCAGGTGAACCGCTCGTGCTCGGAGTGCGCGGCTCGGCATCCGTCACCTCGGTGAGACTCGAGTGGCAGCGCGACGGCGTCGCACAACCCGCGATCGACCTCGAACGGGTCGCTACGACCTCGCGCGGGCAGGTCGTCGACGGCGGGCATCTCGCCTCCGCGCAGGCTCGGCTCGCTCGGGCCGCGGGCGGTTGGCGCACCGAACTCGACGGGCTCCGACGGGGCGAGCGACTGCGCTACCGCTTCAGCGCTCCCGCCGAGAAGACCCGCTGGTTCGACGCGACCGTCAGCGGATGGACCGAGGGTGCGCCCGGTCTGCGCGAAGTGGGTCGGGAACGCGCCGTTCCGGGCTCGGCGTCGTCGCTCGAGGACGGCGTCGCGGTGCGCCGGGTGCGGTTCGCGATCCCGCTCGCACCGGGGGAGCGGGTCGCCGGGCTCGGGGAGCGCTTCGATCGCCTCGACCAGCGCGGCACCACCCTCGACTCGATGGTCTTCGAGCAGTACAAGAACCAGGGCGCCGAGCGGAAGACCTACCTGCCGATGCCCTTCGCCCACGTCGTCGGCGACTCCGGATGGGGCTTCCACGTGCGCACCTCGCGCCGGGTCTGGTTCGACGTCGGCGCCTCGACGCCCGACCAGTTCTGGGTCGAAGCCGAGACGGCACCCGACGGCATCCTCGAGATCGAGTTCTTCGACGGGTCGCCTCGCGAAGTGCTCGCCGCGTTCCTCGACCGGGTCGGTGCCGCCGAAGAGCTGCCGGCCTGGGTGTTCCGGCTGTGGGCGAGCGGCAACGAGTGGAACACCCAAGCCGAAGTCATCCGCCAGGCGGACGCGCACCGCGACCACGGCATCCCGGTCGGGTCGATCGTCATCGAGGCCTGGAGCGACGAGTCGACGTTCACGACCTGGCGCGACGCGACGTCCGCCGTCGCCGACGGGGCGCGGCCGAAGAAGCTCGCCGACTTCGACTTCCCCGCTGATGGCGCGTGGCCCGACCCGAAGGGGATGACCGACGAGCTGCACCGCCGCGACATCCGTGTGCACTTGTGGCAGATCCCGCTCATCAAGATGCGCCCGCATCCGAAGGGGCAGGTGGCCGAGGATGCCGCTGCCGCCATCCGGGATGACGTGCTGATCCGCGAACCCGCCCCCGACGGGTCGTTGCGCCCGTACCGCAATCGCGGCTGGTGGTTCCCGCTCGGGCTCATGCCCGACCTCACCGACGAACGCGCCGCGCGCTGGTGGACCGAGAAGCGCCGCTACCTCGTCGACGAGATCGGCATCGACGGCTTCAAGACCGACGGCGGCGAGCACGCCTGGGGCCGCGAACTCGTCTACCTCGACGGGCGCCACGGCGACGAGAAGAACAACACCTTCCCGGTGCATTACGCGAAGGCCTACGGAGACCTGCTGCGCCGCGCGGGCAAGGCCCCGGTGACCTTCAGCCGCGCCGGGTTCACCGGCAGCCAGGCGCACGGTGCATTCTGGGCGGGCGACGAGAACTCCACCTGGGATGCCTTCCGCTGGTCGCTGTTCGCGGGGCTCAACGCCGCCGCGTCCGGAATCGTCTATTGGGGCTGGGATCTCGCGGGATTCAGCGGCGACGTTCCGACACCGGAGTTGTACCTCCGGTCGGCGGCGGCGGCGACGTTCGTGCCGATCATGCAGTACCACTCCGAGTTCAACCACCACCGCACCCCGTCGCGCGACCGCACTCCGTGGAACATCGCCGAGCGCACGGGTGACGAGCGGGTCATCCCGGTGTTCCGCGCGTTCACCGAGCTGCGCGAGCGGCTCGTGCCGTACCTCGCCGAGGAGGCCGCGCGGGCGGTCGCGAGCCGGGAGCCGCTCATGCGCCCGCTGTTCTTCGACGCTCCCACCGATCCGCAGGTGTGGCAGCATCCGCTGCAGTGGATGCTCGGCGACGCCCTGCTCGTCGCGCCGGTCACCGTCGAGGGGGAGTCGACCGCGACCGCGTACCTGCCTCCGGGGGAATGGCGCGATGCGTTCACCGGTGAGCGGATCGACGGCGGCCGGGTCGTCGAGCGGGCGACTCCGATCGACGAGGCGCCGGTCTGGGTGCGCGAAGCCGACTGGCACCGGATGCGTGGCGTCTTCGGCCGCTGACGGGCGCGGTTCTAGGCTGAATGGATGCGCCCCGCCGGTCTCGCCCAACCGATCTTCGCGGGCATCGTCGCCGGGGTCACCGGGTTCGCATCGTCGTTCGCGCTGCTCATCGCGGGCCTGCGCAATGTCGGGGCGACCGACGACGAGGCGGCGTCGGGGCTGCTCGTGTTGTGCGTCGTTCCCGGCCTCGTCACTGTCGTATTGAGCGCCGTGTACCGCATCCCGATCTCGATCGTCTGGTCGACGCCAGCCGCGGCGCTGCTGCTCGCATCGGAGGGGAGCGCCGATTTCCGCAGCGCCGTCGGCGCGTTCCTGCTGTGCGGCGTACTGCTCGTGATCACCGGGCTGTGGCCGTGGCTCGCCCGCACGGTCACCCGCATCCCGAAGCCGATCGCGAGCGCGATGCTCGCCGGCATCCTCTTTCCCATCTGTCTCGCGCCGGTCACCGCGAGTGTGCAGGAACCGCTGCTCGCCCTCCCGATCGTGCTCACCTGGCTCGCGCTCGTGAGACTAGCCCCGCGGTTCGCGGTGCCGGCCGCGGTCGTCGTCACCGTGATCGTCGTGGTGCTCTCCAGCAGCGCCGTCGACCTGTCGGGGGCTCGGGGTTTCCCGGTCTTGGCTCCCGTGGTGCCGGGTCTGGACCCCGCGATCGTGTTCGGCCTCGGCATCCCGATCTACCTCGTCACGATGGCGGGGCAGAACGTCCCCGGCTTCGCGGTGCTGCGCACCTTCGGGTTCGAGCACCCGCCGGCCCGCGCGATCTTCGTCGCGACCGGTGCCGGCGGCCTCGTCGCCGCTCCGTTCGGCGGGGCGGGGCTCAACCTCGCCGCGATGACGGCGGCGATGGCGGCCGGACCCGACGCTCACCCCGACCGCGAGAAGCGGTGGGTTGCGGCGGTGTCGGCCGGTGGGTCGCTCGCGGTTCTCGGTTTGCTGTCGGGCGCCGCGACGGTGCTCGTCGCGGCGAGTCCGCCCATCCTCATCACGGCGGTCGCCGGGCTCGCCCTGCTCGGCGCGCTCGTGGCCGCGGTGACCGCGGCGCTCGAAGAGCCCGCCCACCGGCTTGTCGCAATCGTCACCTTCCTCGTCGCGGTCTCCGGCTTGTCGATCGCCGGCATCGGCTCGGCGTTCTGGGCGCTACTCGTCGGCGGGCTCGTGATGCTGTGGTTCCTGCCGTGGCCGCGCCGATCGACCTCGGCTACGACGTGAACAGCGCGCTGTAGGCGTTGAGTGCCTGCTGCCCGCCGAGGTGGGCGTACAGTACGTTCGACTCCTTCGGGATGTCGCCGCTCGTGACGAGGTCGATGAGTCCCGCCATCGACTTGCCCTCGTACACGGGATCGATGATCATCGCCTCGAGCCGCCCGGAGAGCTTGATGGCTTCGATGGTCGACTCGACCGGGATGCCGTAGAGATCCCCGGCCCACCCTTCGAGCACGGTGATCTCGTCGTCGCGCAGGTCGCGGTCGAGGCCGATGAGTTCGGCCGTGCGACGGGCGATGCGCGCCACCTGGTCGCGGGTCTCATCGATCTTGGCACTCGCATCGATGCCGATCACCCGGCGCGGGCGGTCCTGTCCGGCGAAGCCGGCGATCATGCCGGCGTGGGTTGAGCCGGTCACCGAGCAGACGATGATCGTGTCGAAGAAGATCCCGAGCTCCGCCTCCTGCTGGGCGACCTCCTCGGCCCAGTGCGCGAAGCCGAGGCCGCCCAGCCGGTGGTCGGAGGCCCCCGCGGGGATCGCGTAGGGGATGCCGCCGCGCTCCTCGACGTCGGCGATCGCCCTCTCCCACGAGGTCTTGAACCCGATGCCGAAGCCGGCCGGGTCGAGGCGCACCTCCGCCCCCATGATGCGGCTCAGCATGATGTTGCCGACGCGGTCGTTGAGCGGGTCGGGCCAGTCGACCCACTTCTCTTGTACGAGCACGGCCTTCATGCCGATCTTCGCGGCGACCGCGGCGACCTGCCGGGTGTGGTTCGACTGGTATCCGCCGATCGAGACGAGGGTGTCGGCGCCGGAGGCGATCGCATCGGGCACGAGGTACTCGAGCTTGCGCACCTTGTTGCCGCCGTAGGCGAGACCCGACGCGACGTCTTCGCGCTTGGCCCAGATGGTCGCGCCGCCGAGGTGGGCGGTCAATCGCTCGAGGGGATGGATCGGGCTCGGTCCGAAGGTGAGCGGGTAGCGCGGGAAGTCGCTGAGAGGCATGTCGTCCGTTCGGTGGGAGGCGGGTGGGTCAGTCGAGGTGGCCGTCGAGGGTGTGCCAGTTGGCGGCGCTCAGGCGCGCCGCTTCGGCGGCGTCGCCCCGTCGGCAGGCGTCGATGATCGCTCCGTGCTGAGCGACCGACTCGCGCGACGCGAGGGATGCGAAGCGGATGCGCTCGACGCGGCGCAGCAGCGGAGTCACCTGGGCGACGTGCGCGGCGAGCACCGCGTTGCCGGCGGCGGAGACGAGGATGCCGTGGAAGTCGTCGTCGGCCTCGAGCGCCGCGTCGACGTCGGCCGCTTCGAGCGTGACGGAGAATCGGCGGTTCGCCGCGTCGAGTGCGTCGAGGTGGGCGGGCTCGAGTCGACCGACCGCGGTCTGCGCCGCGAGGGCGTGCAGAGCCGCGGCCACGGCTTGAGCGTCTCGGGTGGCGTGCGCGTCGATCGGGGCGACGACGGTCGCGCTGCCGGCCTTCGCGATGACGAGGCCGCTCCGGCGGAGTTCCAGGATGGCTTCGCGGATGGGGGTGCGGCTGACGCCGAGCCACGACTCCAGTTCGGCATCCCTCAGGCGCTCGCCGGGCTCGAGCGTGCCGTCGACGATCGCGTCGCGCAGCCGTTCGAAGGCCGTCTCGCGCAGGAACGATCGCTCGACCGCAGGAGTCGCGGGAATCGGCATGCAATATATTGGACACTACTTAGGCGTCGCAGTCAAAACGGCAGCGGGACAGGCGGCGATGGTATCAGAGTGATACCATCGGGTCATGGCGATGACACTTCGACTCCCGGTCGATCTGGACCGCAAGCTTGAGGAGCTCGCGGAAATCCAGCACAGCTCCAAGCAGGCCGTCGTGCTCCGCGCGCTCGAAGACCATGTGGCGCGCGAGACGCGTCGCAGTCAGGTCATCGAGAGCCTCGACGAGACCTCCCGCGACTACGCCGAATTGATCACTCGACTCGAAGACGCGTGACCGTCTACCTCGAACCCGAGGATGCCCTCGCGGCCGCCGTGCACCTGGGCTTCCACATCCGCGACGAGGGGCTGCTGTTCTCAGCTCTCGCTCGACCGGCAGCGAGCGCGTTCGGAGTCGACGCCTACCCCGAACTCGAGCGCAAAGCCGCCGCGTTGCTGCATTCGCTGGCGCGCAACCATCCGCTCTTCGACGGCAACAAGCGCTTCGCCTGGTACCTGACGCTCGCGTTCTTGCGGCTCAACGAGCAGCGCGTCGTCATGCCGACCGACACCGCGTTCGACCTCGTGCTCGGCGTCGCCCGCGGCGACTTCGAACTGGATGCCGCCGCATCCGTCATTCGCGCGCATCTGGTGCCCCGGCGCTGACGAGTGCATCGATTTGCGTCGAGCGCAATTGGGTAATCGCGCGCGCTCGACGCAAATCGATGCAGTGGGCGGGGCCCGAGCTACGCGAGACCGCGGCGCTTGAGCAACGGCTCGATCACCGCGTCGCGGCCGCGGAAGTCGCGGTAGGCCTCCAGTGGATCCTTCGATCCGCCGACGCCGAGCAACAACTCCCGGAAGCGGTCGCCGTTGGAGCGCGTGAGGCCGCCGTTCTGCTTGAACCACTCGACGGTGTCGGCATCCAACACCTCGCTCCAGATGTAGGAGTAGTAGCCGGCGTCGTAGCCGCCCGAGAAGGTGTGGGCGAAGTAGGCGCTCGAATACCGGGTCGGAACGGCCGGGTTGTCGAGCCCGACCTTTGCGAGGGCCGCGGCTTCGAAGGAGGCGACGTCGGTGACGGCGGCGGCCTCAGCCGCTGAGAGTGTGTGCCACGCCTGGTCGAGCAGGGCGGCGGCCAGGTATTCGCTCGTCGCGTGGCCTTCGTTGAACGTTTCCGAGTCGCGGATGCGCTGCACGACTCCCGCATCGATCGGTTCGCCGGTCTCGTAATGGATCGCGTACTTCTCGAGGATCTCGGGCCAGAGCATCCACATCTCGTTCACCTGGCTGGGGAACTCGACGAAGTCGCGGAACACGTTCGTGCCCGCCAGCTTCGGGTAGGTGACCCGGGCGAAGAGCCCGTGCAGGGCGTGACCGAACTCGTGGAAGAAGGTGTTGACCTCGTCGAAGGTGAGCAGGGTCGGCTCGCCCGCCCCGGGCTTGGGCACGTTGAGGTTGTTGACGACGACGACGGGCTGGTCCAGCAGGGTGTTCTGCGAGATGAGCGGGTTCATCCAGGCGCCACCACGCTTCGAGTCGCGGGTGTAGAGGTCGAGCAGGTAGAGCCCGACGGGGGAGCCGTCGGCGTTGGCGACCTCGAAGATGCGCACGTCGGGGTGGTAACCCACGAGGTCGGTGCGCTCGGTGAAGGTGATGCCGTAGAGGGCGTTCGCAGCGCCGAAGATGCCGAGCTTCAGCACCCGCTCCGCCTCGAACCAGGGGCGCAGCGCCGCGGTGTCGACGTCGTACCTCTCCTGCCGCACCTTCTCGGTGTAGTACGCCCAGTCAGCGGCGGTGACCGGATGCCCGGCGAGCTTCTCGAGGTCGGCCTGCTCCGCCTTCGCGTTCTTCGCCGCGGCGGGCGCGAGCTTGCCCAGCATCGCGGCGACGGCATCCGGCGTGCCTGCGGTCTCGTCTTTCGTGACGTACGCCGCGTGGTTCTCGAAGCCGAGCAGCTCGGCGCGCTCGGCACGCAGCTTCACGATCTCGAGCACGATCTCGCGGTTGTCGTGCTCGCCGCCGTTCGAGCCGCGAGCACGGGATGCCGCCATGATCTTGGCGCGCACCTCGGGCTTGGTGAGGGCGGCGAGGAACGGATGCCCGGTCGGCAGCACGAGCGTCACGAGGTAGCCGTCCAGGCCACGCGCGGATGCCGCCTCGGCTGCCGCGGAGATCTCGCCGGCCTCGAGACCGTCGAGGTCGGCGACATCGGTGAAATGCACCGCGAGGTCGTTGGTGTCGGCGAGCAGGTTCTTCTCGAACTTCGTCGTCAGCGTGGCGAGTTGCTGGTTGAGCTCCTTGAGGCGGTCTTTCTGGGCGTCGTCGAGCCCGGCGCCGGCGAGGGTCATCTCGAGGTACCACCGCTCGACGAGGTAGCGATCCTCGGGAGTGAGTGCCTCTTGCTGGTCGAGCGTCTCGTACACGGTCTTGACCCGGCCGTAGAGGAACGAGTCGAGCAGGATGGCGTCTTGGTGCGCCGCGAGCTTGGGGGCGATCTTCTCTTCGAGGTCATTGGTGAAGTCGGTGGAGTCGGCCGACGACTTGTTGAAGAACACGTGGCTCACGCGCGACAGGGTCTGCCCGCTGGACTCGAGCGCCGGGAAGGTGTTCTCGAACATCGGGAAGTCGCGCTTGCGGGTGATCGCGGAGATCTCGGCGAGCTGCTCCGCCATGCCCTTCTCGAAGGCCTCCTCGTAGTGCTCGTCGGCGATGTCGGCAAACGGCGGCAACTGGTAGGGGAGGGTGCTCGGTTCGAGGAAGGGGTTGGTCATTGCTCAACCCTATGTCGCAGGCAGATGGATGCAAAGGTTTCGTTGCAAACAAGTGATTGCAAACAGGATGTTGCAAAGAAGTGCTTGCAAAGAACTCTTTGCAACGGTATCTTTGCAGCATGGTCAGCAAGAAGAAGGACGAGATCGTTCTCGAGATGGCAGCCCTCAAAGGGCTGGCGCACCCGCTGCGAGTCGCGATCATCGACGTGCTCTCGGCCTACGGCGCGGCCACGGCCAGCACTCTCGCCGAACGGCTCGGGGAGTCGAGTGGGGCCACCAGCTACCACCTGCGTCAGCTGGAGAAGCACGGCTTCGTGCGCGAAGACACCACACGCGGCAGCGGTCGCGAACGGTGGTGGGAGCGGGTGCCGCGCCCGATATCGCTCAACGCGACAGAACTCGGCCCGACGAGCGCTGACCGCGAGGCGAGCGATCTCGTCATGGCGGAGTGGCAGCGCAACCGCCAGAAGCGCCTCGCCGCGTTCCTGGCCCACGGCCTCGAGACGGTGGGCAAGGAGTGGATCGAGGTGAGCGGCGTCTCGACCGCCAATGTGCAACTCACGCTCGAACAGATGAATGACCTCACCGAAGAACTCGCAGCAGTGGTGGACAGCCACCTCGCGAAGTACCGCAATCAGAAAACGCCAGGCGCTCGCCCGGTGCAGATCCATGTGGACGTCTTCCCCATCATCGACGGTGTCGAACAGGGCGGCGATGTCAGTGGTTCCGCGAAGGATGAGCAGTGATGAACGAAGGGAAGGCGACCATGACGTACACGTTCATGGATACGCGACAGATCACCGGGGTCCCCGGGATCGCCGTCCGGCTCGGCCGGGCACTGGAGAATTGGGGCCGCAAGGTCTCACAGCCTGTCGACCGCGATGCTCAGCGTCGCGAGTACGAACGGCAGGCCGGCAACGAGGCGAGGATGCAGCATGTTGAGCGCCTCGTTCGCCACCTCGGATAGGGCGACAGCACACCAGCGGTGTCAGTCGAGCGGACTCTCGACTGTCACCGAGTCGCCGACCGGGTCATAGCGGAGGGTCGTCCCGTCATCGAGTTCCACGACGGGCCGGCCCTCCAGCCACGTCAGGGTCCAGCGCCATCCCGTGGTGTCGAGGCCCGCGAGGTCGATCTCGACGGCGGCGACCGCAGCCACCATTGCGGCGGGTAAGCGCGCCGGCGGTTCTGCGCCGATCTCCCACCGCGTGCCGAGTTGCATGGCTCCACGCTAACCTCCCGAGCATGGGTATGCAGACCTCCGCGCAGGTCGTGATCGCCAAGCCGGCCCCCGACGTGTTCCGCTGGCTCATCGAGCCCGAGAAGCTCACCTCCTGGGCGGGCGGCCCGGGGCTCATGCCCGCCGATCCGTCGGTGCTGCGTTCCGGGTTCGAGACCTCGGGGCCGGTCCCCGCGCTGGCCGGCGACGCGCACATGCGCATCGAGGACTTCAACCCGCCGCTCGGCTTCACCGTGACGATGACCTACGCGGGCGGCGATCCAGGCTGCGATGCATCACGCGATCGACCTCATGAACAGCCAGGTCGGCTCCGGGGCGTACGACGCGGTCGCCCAGCAGGGCATGCAGGCGGCTCTCGAGCAGTCGCTCGCGAAGCTCAAGTCCCTCGCCGAAGCGGCCTAATCCTCCGCCACCTCGCGCGCGACCAGCACTCGGTAGAAGTCGGCGGCAGCGTAGGCGTCAGCGGCATCCGCCTGCGGTTTGCCGCAGGCGTCCAGAGGCGCATAGACCGCGATCGTCTCGCCGCTATCGAGGTCGAGCCAGAGGATGAGCGGGTCCGCCTGATCCGCGTGGCACCCGTCCAGCGTCGGCGCCTCGTTGGGTGTGGCGTAGGCGGCGAGCAACCCCGCCGGGTCGCCGCGAAGGTCGTCGACGTACTGCACCCGGTTGAGCACGCCCTGCACGTCGTGGAAGTCGGCCGTGCAGCGATGCACCGCCACGACGTCGGCCGGATCCTCGTCGAAGTGCACCGTCGGCACGTCGGGGCAGGTGAGCTGCGCGTGCGGGTGGGTGATCGGGATGGGCGGGGTCGGGGCGGATGCCGGCGCCGAGCCGGGCGTGCAGCCGGCGAGGGCGAGGGCGAGGGCGGCCGTCGCGATCACGAGGAGCCGCATCCCGCCCACCCGGCTCACGCTCTGGTCTCGTAGGTGACCCAGGTGGTGCGCTTCGCGAGCCGGTCGTACACGCGCTGGGCGGTCGCATTGTCTTCGGCCGTGATCCAGCGCAGGGTTCCCGGGCCGGTCGCGCGCGAGAGGTCCTTGAGCCGATCGATCAGGGCGCTCGCCACTCCGGTGCCGCGGGCCCCCGGATCGGTGAAGAGGTCGTCGAGGTACCAGTCGCGCCCGGTGCCGAACGTGTCGGGATGCGAGCGGTAGTGCGCGATGCCGACGACCGCGCCACCGACCTCGGCAACGAGCGCGTCGACCCCGGAACCCTCGGTCGTCAGCAGGCCCCACACATGGTCGAGCTGGGCGTCGTCGAACGACGTCTCGTAGAAGACGCCGTACTCGCGGAACAACCGCCGCCAGGCATCGGCATCTCCGGACTGCACGGGCCGGACGTTGACGCTCATGAGGTCACCTCCGCGAGTTCGATCGAACGTACCTCGATCTCGTCTGCCTCGACCAGGTCGAGCTGGGCGATGCGGCCCACCGCCTTCAGGTCGTCGACGGCATCCGCGAGGATGGCCGGCCCGGCGAGCGTTGCGGTCAGCACTTCGGTCTTCTGCGACGCCTGGGCTTCGGTCTTCGCCCGGCGGATGCCGATGAGCGCCGCGCTGACGGCCGGCAGCAGGCCGCGTGGCGCCTCCGCCTCGAGGGTGGGCCACGCGGCGGTGTGCACCGAGCCGTCGTGGGTCCACGACCACACCTCCTCGGTGGCGAACGGGATGACGGGAGCGAACAGCCGCAGCATGATGTCGAGCGCGAGACGCAACGCGGCGACCGAGGAGGCGTCGCCGGAGTAGGCGCGTTCCTTCACGAGTTCGAGGTAGTCGTCGCAGAAGGTCCAGAAGAACTGCTCGGTCGCCTCCAGGGCGCGGGCGTGGTCGTACTCTTCGTACCCCTTCGTTGCGATGCGCACCACCTCGGCGAGTTCGGCGAGCATGTCGAGGTCGAGGGGGTTCGTGATCTCGACACGCGCCTCCGGCGCTACTCGATCACCGAGAGTGGCACGGCCCTCCGGGCCTACTCGACCGACGAGGGTGGAGGCGTCAAAACCGTAGACGAACTTGGCGGCGTTCAGCACCTTGATGGCGAGGCGCCGGCCGATCTTCATCTGCTTCGGGTTCTGCGGATCGAACGCCGCATCCGTGCCCAGCCGCGACGACGCTGCCCAGTAGCGCACGGCATCCGCCCCGTGCTCATCGAGGATCGCGCCGGGGGTGACGACGTTGCCCTTCGACTTCGACATCTTCTTGCGGTCGGGGTCGACGATGAAGCCCGAGATGCCCGCGTTGGTCCACGGGATGCTGCCGTGCTCGAGTTGGGCGCGCAGCACCGTCGAGAACAGCCAGGTGCGGATGATGTCTTGCCCCTGTGAGCGCAGCGAGTACGGGAAGACCAGCGCGAACAGTTCGGGGTCGCTCTCCCAGCCGCCGGCGATCTGCGGCGTCAGCGACGAGGTGGCCCAGGTGTCCATGATGTCGAGGTCGCCCTCGAAGCCGCCGGGCACGCCGCGCTGCGCCTCGGTGAACCCCGGGGGCACATCGGTCGAGGGGTCCACGGGAAGCGTCTCTTCGGCGGGCACGATGACCCGGCCGCGCTCGCCGTCGGCATCCAGGTGGTACCAGACGGGGATCGGCACCCCGAAGAAGCGCTGCCGCGAGATGAGCCAGTCGCCGGTGAGGCCGCCGACCCAGTTCTCGTAGCGCACCCGCATGAAGTCGGGGTGGAAGGCGATCGCGCGGCCGGCATCCAGCAGTCGTTCGCGCAGCTTCTCGTCGCGCGCGCCGTTGGTGATGTACCACTGGCGCGTCGACACGATCTCGAGCGGCTTGTCGCCCTTCTCGAAGAACTTCACCGCGTGGGTCGTCGGTTTCGGGTCGCCGATCAGGTCGCCCGATTCGCGCAGCAACTCGACGACGCGGGCCTTCGCGCTGAACACGGTCTTGCCCGCGAGTTCTGCGTAGGCGGCTCGTCCGGCGCCGCTGAACAGGTCGGATGCCGGCGCCTCCTCGAGGAACCGCCCGTCGCGACCCAACACGGTGCGGTTGGGCAGGTCGAGTTCACGCCACCAGACGACATCCGTCACGTCACCGAAGGTGCAGATCATCGCGATGCCGGTGCCCTTGTCTTTCTGGGCGAGGCGGTGGGCGACGATGGGCACCTCGACGCCGAAGATCGGGGTGGTCACCGTGGTGCCGAAGAGGTGCTGGTAACGCTCGTCGTCGGGATGCGCCACGAGGGCCACGCAAGCCGGTAGCAGTTCCGGGCGGGTGGTCGCGATCTCGATGCGCCCGCCGTCGGGTTGGTGGAAGGTCACCGCGTGGTACGCGGCGGGCTGCTCCTTGTCTTCGAGTTCGGCCTGCGCCACGGCGGTGCGGAAGGTGATGTCCCACAGCGTCGGGGCCTCGGCCTGGTACGCCTCGCCGCGGGCGAGGTTGCGCAGGAACGCGCGCTGCGCCACGATCTGCGCCTCGGCGCCGATCGTGCGGTAGGTGAGCGACCAGTCGACGCTCAGTCCCATCGCCCGCCAAAGGTCTTCGAACTGCTTCTCGTCTTCGATCGTCAGCCGTTCGCACAATTCGATGAAGTTGCGGCGCGAGATCGGCACCTGGTCGGCGGCCTTACTGCTTGAGTTGTCGCCACCCTCCATCGGCGGCACGTAGCCTTCGACGTACGGCAGGGTCGGGTCGCAGCGCACGCCGTAGTAGTTCTGCACCCGGCGCTCGGTCGGCAGGCCGTTGTCGTCCCAGCCCATCGGGTAGAAGATCTGTTTGCCGCGCATGCGCTGGAATCGCGCCGCGAGGTCCATGTGGGTGTACGAGAACACGTGCCCGATGTGGAGTGAGCCGGATGCTGTCGGGGGAGGGGTGTCGATACTGAAGACCCTGCCGGCGGCGAGAGCGGCGGCGCGATGGAACCGGTACGTGCCGGCCTGCTCCCAGTGGTCGGCCCACTTCGGCTCGAGCCCTTCGAGGGCGGGCTTCTCGGGGATGCCGGATTCGGCGGGAATGGCAGACGTCATGACGTGCTCCGGTTCGATATGCGCGGCACCGCGTCGATGAAAAGGTGCCTGATTGTGGTGCGTGCAGTTTACAGCCGGAGCTGCGGATGAGAGTGCTCTCATCCGAGTCCGCCGACGGTGCTCGCCGCCACCGCGTCATACTGGGCACATGGTCGGGGTCGGTCGCCGATGGAGGCTACCCCGCTGGAGTGTGCGGGCAAGGATTCTGGCGGCGATCCTTCTCGTGATGACCGTCGGGCTGGGGGTAACGGGAAGTGTGAGCTATCTCGTGCAGCGCGACCAGGTGGCGCGCGACATCGACGCCGAACTGCAGCGCCAGGTGGATGCCGCCCGCGGGGTCGTCGAGGCGGAGGCCGGCGAGGTGGAGACCGCCCACGAAGCCCTCGCCCGCATTCTCGCGGTGGTGCCCGCGCCACAGAACGGGTCGATCCTCGGGATCGTCGACGGTCGACCCGCTCTGGTGCCCGGCACTGCGGTGGCGTTCTCGCTCGAGGACTCGGCTCTCGTCACCCGGGTGGTGCGCGAGGTCGCCGACGGGTCGGCACGCATCGGCACCGCCGTGCTCGACGGAGCCGAGATCCGCTACGTCGCGGTTCCCGTGCTCGTCGACACCGCGCCCGACGTCGGCGTCTACCTGGTCGCGGTGGATGTCGGTCGCGAACTCGAGCCGACCAACCGGGCGTTCACGATCTTCACGGTTGTGGCGGGGGCGACCCTGTTCGCCGTCGCCCTCGCCGGGTGGCTCGTCGCCGGGCGGCTGCTGCGCCCGGTGCGTCGACTGCGTGAGACAGCCGACCGCATCACCGCCAGCGACGTGCGCGAGCGCATCCCGGTCGAGGGCAATGACGACATCTCGCGCCTCACCGAAACCGTCAACGAGATGCTCGACCGCCTCGACACCGCCCTGCGCAACCAGCGCGAGCTGCTCGACGACGTGCGTCACGAGCTGCGCACCCCGCTCACCGTGATCCGCGGGCACCTCGAACTCGTCGACGCCGCCGACCCCGCCGACGTTCGCGCCACCGTCGAACTCGCGATCGACGAACTGCAGCGCATGGCCGGCCTCGTCGACGGCCTGGCGACTCTCGCCGAGATGCGTGCGACCGTTCCCGACGTGCAAGACACCGACCTGGGCCAGCTGACCCGCGACATCGCAGCCCTCGCGAACGTGATTCCCGGACACTCCTGGAGCGCGACCGAGATCGGTGAGGGTACCGTGCCGATGGATCGCGCTCTCATCACCCAAGCGTGGCTGCAGCTCGCCGACAACGCGGCCAAGTACGCGCCCGCGGGCACGCCGATCGAGATCGGCAGCCGCATCGCCGACGGCAACGCCGAGCTGTGGGTGCGGGACTACGGCCCCGGCATCCGGCCCGGCCAGGAGCGCCGCATCTTCGAGCGGTTCGCGCGTTCGACCGACGGGTCGGCCCGGGGGTCCGGGCTGGGCCTGGCGATCGTCGAAGGGATCGCGCACGCGCATGGTGGCAACGCACGGGTGGAGTCGCCCGGCGACGGCGCACGGTTCGTGATCGACATTCCGACGGAAGGGGCCGCATGACGCATGTACTGATCGTCGAAGACGAGGAGCGCATCGTCTCGTTCGTGCATCGCGGCCTGACGGCGGCGGGGTATCTGGTGAGTTCGACGAGCTCCGGCCATGAGGCTCTTGAGATACTGCGCTCGGGCGACATCGACCTCGTGTTGCTCGATATCGGCCTGCCCGATATCAGCGGCCTCGAGGTGCTCGCCCGGTTGCGGGCCGACGGGTCGACAGTGCCCGTGATCGCGCTCACCGCCCGGGACAGCGCGCGCGACCTGGTCGCCGGACTCGACGGCGGCGCAGATGACTACATCCCGAAGCCGTTCACCTTCGACGAGCTGCTCGCCCGCATCCGCGCCCGCATCCGCGACCGCGAACGCGCGGTGCCGACGCGGCTCGAACACGATGGCCTCGTGCTCGACCTGCTCGAGCGGAAGGCCACGATCGGCGATCGCGACATCGAGCTATCAGCGCGTGAGTTCGCGCTCATCGAGGAGCTCCTGCGGCACGCGGGTCAGGTGCTCAGCAGGGAGCAGCTGTTGAGCCGGGTCTGGGGCTATGACTTCGATCCGGGGTCGAACGTCGTCGACGTCTACGTGCGGTACCTGCGCACGAAACTCGGCCCGGAACGCATCGAGACGGTGCGCGGCGCGGGGTACCGGCTGGTCTGACGCTACGGCTTGCCCGGCGAGTTGCCGTTGTTGCCGGGAGCGCCGGATTGCCCAGGGGCGTTGCCGCTGTTGCCGGGGCTCTCGGGAGGGCCACTCGGTTCGGGTTCCGGGTCGGGCTCGACCGTCTCTGCGGGCGCGGGGACGACGACGGTGGTGGACTCGCCCGTCGATCCGGTCCCGGGTTCCGGCGCGGCGGCGCCCGGGTTTTCAGGAGCAGGGTCGTCGCCTCCCGTCGGCGTCTCGGCGCTCGAGCCGGTGTCGGCGGGTTGACCCTCGGTCGTGATCGGGCCATCGGGGAGGATCGCGCCCGCGCGGTCGAGGGGGGCGAGCTGGCTCGCCAAAGCCGCGACCATGGCGACGGCGACGAACGTCGAGAGTGCCACGATCACTGCTGATGCGCGGGGGAGACGCATCCGTCCATCATCCTCCGCCGGCCGTCCGCGGTCGACCCCCCGGTTGGGGGAGTCGGTCAGCGGCACGGGGTTGTCAGCGGCACGGGGTTGATCAGCGGCACTGGGCTGGTCAGCGGCACTGGGTCGACATGGAGATGAGTTCGTCGGGCGGGCGCCCGTAGACCGACTCGCCGTTGCCATCGGCGGTGTAGCCCAACCCGATCGCCCAGGCGGTCGCCCATGGCTCCTCGCCGCCCGCCGCGAATTCCGAGTCGAAGAACAGGGTGTTGCAGTCGCTTCGGGCGAGCACGGCGTGGCCGACCTCGTGAATGGCGAGTGACTGCACTCCGATGCCGGGCCACAGGGTGGCGACGCTGTCCGAGAAGGTGATGGTGGCGTAGCCGCCGTCGGACGAGGACCAGTAGCTGGTGCCACCGTAGCTGCCCCCAGTGCCGTACCCGTTCACGGTGGGCGCCCAGTCGAAGTCGAGCAGCACGCCGCTGGAGTATGCGCGCGCGAACTCCTGTACCGCAAGTCGTCGGTCGAGCAGTGGCCCCGCCTTCTCGGCGATCTCTTCCGCGTGGGATGCCTCGAGCGCGTGCGCGGCGTCGAGGTAGCCGATCAGGTAGTCGGCGGTCTGATCGTCCTCGGCGAGGTCGAGGTCGGCGAGGGCGTAGCGGAACGCGATTCGCGGCTGGTTCTCGGCGTCGAAGTTCTCGGTGTCGACCGCATGCCCGGTCGCTGCGGCGAGCCCGGCGACGGCTTCGGTCGACCCGTACACGATGTCGTCATCGCCACGCGCATCGACGGTGACGATGCGGAGGTCGTCGGTGAGGTCGCGCACCGACTCGGTGTCGAGGGATGCGGGATCGATCCCCAGCATCTCGTCGGCCGATTCGAGCGTCTCGGCGGCGGCATCCCGGTCGCTACTCAGTGCGTCGAGGGCGCCGGCGTCGAGCAGCGGATCGGTCGCCAACGCGAGCACGTCATCGGCTTCCGCGACGGCGGTTTCGGATGCCGCAACGGCGTCGGCGAGGGCCCCTGCGGCGACCCGATGCTCGGCGATCGCGTCATTGCGGTCGATGACCGAGCTGACCACGAGCACACCGACGATCGTCAGGATGACGACGGCCAGAGCCCCGGCGATGAGCCCGATGAGCAGGGGACGACGCATCCCCTGATTTTAGCTGCGAGGGTTGCTCAGCCCTGCCAGTTGACGTCTTCGTAGACGACGCGCCGGCTGACGTGCTCGCCGTTCGGCCCGACCAGGGTGATGGTCACGTCGAGGTACTGGTCGTGGTTGCACGGAAAGAGGTGCTCGTCGGTCAGATCGTTCTGGGTTCCCGCATTCGCGTCCGGGAACTGCATGTAGTTGTCGTCTTTGGCGTCGTCGTCGCTCGGGGTGTACCAGGCTTCGACGGCGTTGACGGCGGTCCACGAGAAGGTGATCTCGGGCTTGTCCTGCTCACCCGTCGGGTCGCACTCGACGGTGAGGTCGGCCGAGAAGTTGGTGAACCGGGTCGAGTTATCGACCGGCGCCTGGGTCGCGTCGGGTTGCTCCTCGGCGGTCGCCATCGGCGTGGGCGACTCGCTCGCGGTGGTCGACGGGGTCGGCGTCTCGCCGGCGCTCGGCACGGCGCTGCCCCGCCCGATCAGCAGGAACACTACCGCGACGACCGTGAGCAGCAGCAGCCCCGCGACGATTCCCAGGATCAGGATGAGACGGTTTCGCCCGCCCGCCGTTGGGGTCGGCGCGCCGGGATCGGAGGTCGGAAGCGGAACCGTGCTCATCGTGACCTCCCGGTCAGTTGGTTTCCTTAACGATCATCGTCTGACGCGCGATGACCTGGCCGTTGTGGAACACGGCGATCGAGTACTTCTGCTGGCTGCCGGACTGCCCGCACTGGTAGTCGATCGTCTTGCCACCCACAGCCGGCAAACCGGACTCGTACGGTTGCGAGTCGGCGAAGTCGGTACCGACGCCGAAACTGACACTCTCACCCGTCGTGTTCCAGTTGAAGGTGATCTGAACGGGATTGCCGCTGGAGCAATCCACAGTCTTATTGGTCACCGTGTAGCTGACGATGTCTGAGGGCGGCGGGGGAGGCGGGGGATCCGCATCCGGCGTGGGGGTCGGGGTCGGAGTCGGCGTCGGCGTCGGCGTCGGGGAGTCGCTCGGCGTCGGGCTGACGGTTGGGGTGTCGGAGGCGGTCGGGGTGCTGTCGGGCGTCGCTTTGCCGCCGCCGAACAGGATGATCAGCAGCACGATGATCGCGATCAGCAGGGCCGCGCCGACACCGACGAGAGTGAACAGCAGCGCCTTCGACTTCTTGCGCTCTTCGACCAACTCTCCGGTGGCATCCGTCGTTTCAGGAAGCCGCTGGGTCGGGGTGTCGTCGGTCATGCTGATCCTCGCCTCGCGCCGGGCGCTGCCCCCGGACGGACCACAGCCTAGGGCCGCGCAGGAATCGTGAGCAACGATGGATGGAGGTGCCAGTTGTTCTATTGCAAATAGAAATATATGATCAGGGCGTGCTCATTCGCATCGACCCCAGCTCTGGCGACAGTCTCTTCGACCAGCTCGCCGCCGCCGTACGCGCCGAGGTCGGACGCGGTGCGCTGCGTCCCGGCGACCGGCTGCCCGCCGCTCGCGAGCTCGCCGCATCCCTCGACATCAACGTGCACACCGTGTTGCGCGCCTATCAGGAGCTGCGCGACGAAGGGCTGATCGACCTCCGCCGCGGTCGGGGCGCGATCGTCACCGACCTGGCGGCACCGCCCGTCGAACTGCTCGATGCCGTGCGTTCCCTCACTGCCGAGGCACACCGTCTCGGCGTCGCCCCCGCGACTCTGGTCGCCATGATCCGAGAGGCCTACCCCGCATGAACCGCCCCCGCCTTCCACTCGCTGTGATCGCCATCCTGGTGCCGCTGGTCGTGACGCTCGTCGGCATCCTCGTCATCGTGCCGTTCGTTCCCGCGCGCGACATCGCCGTGCACTGGGGGCCGAGCGGCGAGCCCGACGGTTACGCCCCGGCGTGGGTGACAGTGCTCGTGCTCGCGATCGTCGGGGTGCTCACCCCGCTCGCATTCGGCATCCCCCTGTTCGCCACCCGGCGCGACGGGGTGTCGTTCACGCAGAAGACGCTCGCCGTGGTGTCGCTGTGGCTCGCAGTCTTTCTCGTCCTGCTCGGTGGCTGGATGATCTTCGGTCAACAGGATGCCGGGGCCGCCCCGCCCCCGGTCGGGCTGGGCCCGCTGCTGGCGTTCGGAGTCTCACTCCCGGTCGCCGTGCTCGCTTGGGCGTTCGCGCCGCCGATCGTGCCCGTCGAGCCGGTCGGCACGCCGGCCGAACCGTTGCCGATCGCCGACGGCGAGCGGGCGGTCTGGCTGGGGCGCACCCGCCTCGCGACTCCGGGCCTCATCGTGGTCGTTCTCGCGATCCTGCTGTCGGCGGCTGCCGGAGTATTCGCCGCGATCGTCACCGACGGTGCCGCCGCCGCCGTTCTGGGCGTGCCCGTGCTGGTGCTCGCCCTGCTGCTGACGACCTCGTACTGGACGGTGCGCGCCGACGCGACCGGCCTGACCGTGCGCAGCGCCACCGGGTGGCCGCGGTTCCACGTTGCCGCCGACGAGATCGCGCAGGCCGGCACGACGCGCGCGACAGCGCTCGGCGAGTTCGGCGGATGGGGCATCCGCTTCGGACGGGGGCGTCGGCTCGGCATCATCATGCGTTCCGGTGAAGCGCTCGAGGTGCAGAATCGCGACGGCGGTGCCCTAGTCGTCACGGTGGACGACGCAGGCACCGCCGCGCGACTGCTCAGTGCCGTCGCGCATCGGGCGACGGAACGCGGCTAGAGCTGCTCGATCGGCTGGGTGCGGCGCCCCGCGAAGTACGCGCTCACGGCGGTGATCAGGGACATCGCCGCGAGCACGACTCCGGGATGCCACCAGGCGTATCCGACGGCCTCGCCGAACGTGAGCGTGAGCGGCAGCACGAATCCCGAGATGATCGCCGCGATGGCGTAGGCGAACGAGATCGCCGAGTAGCGGATGCGGGCGCCGAACAGTTCCGAGAGCAGTCCGCCGAGCGCCGCCCAGGCCATCGTCGGCAGGATTCCCCCGATGATCATCATGCCCACGAGCACCTCGAATGAGGCATCCTGCAGCAGGAAGTAGATCGGGAACGCCACCAACAGCGTGCCGATGGCCCCGATCAGCACGACCCGAGCCGACCCGATTCGGTTGGCCAAGGCCCCGAACAGCGGGATGGTGACGAGTTGCAGCAGCGCCCCGATCGTCGTCGCGGTGAGCAGTTGCACATAGTCGTAGCCGAGCTGCGCCGCCCCGTAGTTGAGGGTGTAGGTGTTCATCAGCGAGTACGACCCGATGCCGAGCAGTGCCGCGCCGACACCGAGGAGGAGCGCCAGCGGCTTCGTGCGGAAGACGACGGCGAGCGGCACCCGCTCCCGCTGCTGCTTCTCGACGAGTTCGGTGAAGACCGGCGTCTCGTCGATCTTGAACCGCAGCCAGAGCGACACGGCGAGCAGCGGGAAGGCGATGAGGAACGGGATGCGCCAGCCCCACGACAGCAGGTCGTCCATGCTCAGCAGCACCGGCAGCGACAGGTAGAGGGCCGCCGTGAGGATCGAGCCGATCGGCGACCCGAGCTGCGGGAACGCCGCGTAGAAGCCGTGCTTCTTCGTGTCGGCCGACTCGGTCGCGAGCAGGATCGCGCCGCCCCACTCGCCGCCGAGAGAGAAGCCCTGGATGAGGCGCAGGGTCACGAGCAGCACGGCACCGAGATAGCCGGCCGTCGCGTAGTCGGGCAGCAGGCCGATGAGTCCGGTCGCGACCCCCATGATCGTGATCGTCAGGATGAGCGTCATCCGTCGCCCGATGCGGTCGCCGAGGTGCCCGAACACGATCGCGCCGAGCGGCCGGGCCACGAAGCCGAGGGCGTTCGTCAGGAACGCCGCGAGCGTGCCGCCGAAGACGCCGAGCGGCTCGAAGAACAGCGGTCCGAGGAAGAACGCGCTGAGGTAGGAGAACACGTAGAAGTCGTAGGACTCGAGCGAAGTTCCGACGAGGGATGCCCACAGCACCCTGATCGGATTGCGAACCTTGGGAGGTGTGGTGGTGGTCACGATCCGCGAGCCTAATGTCGGCGCGCGGTTTGCGCTGCCTAGCGCTCGACGTCGGCGACGAGGTCGGCGAGCTGCTTCGTGGGGGCGAGCCCGACGGCTGCGTGCAGGATCGTGCGGTAGCGGTTGAAGACCTCGACTGCCGCCGCCTGGTTTCCCATCGCGAGCTGCACTCGGATAAGGGTTGTCTGAGGGCCCTCGCGGAGGGGGTCGATCCGCATCGCGGCGCGTGCCGCTGTCGCCGCCTCGCCGAGTTGGCCCGCGTCGAGCAGGCGTCGGGCGAGCGCCTCAAGAGCGTTCATACGCAAGTACCGCCAGTCCTCGGCTTCGGGCAGCACCCAATCGTCGTACCAGTCAGGCAACAATTCACGCGAGAGCGTGGCGATCGACGCCGAACTGATGTCGGAGTCGTGCAGCCCGCCCCCATACACCAGGCGGTGAGCCATCGCTTGCGCTTCATGCAGGTCGATCACGACGCCGTCGGCCAACCGAAGCCCGGTCGACGCCGAACGGATCGCGGCACGCGCCGGCGCCTCAAGCCGGGCGATCGCCGACCGGAGGCTGTCGCCCGCACGGCCCTCCGAGACGTCGGGCCACATCGTGCCGGCGAGGGCGATCCGCGCAATGGCACGGTCGCGCAACGCGAGGAACATCAGCAACCGCTGGGATCCGGGGGAGAGGTCGGCAGAGACGCCCGCGACTCGCAGGTCGAAGGTGCCCAGCACCGACAGCTCGATCGCCACCGATGCGGCCGGGACCTCCGGCTGCTCGTCGGGATATTGCGGAGCAACGACGGCATCGACGATCCCGAGCAGCGCGTCGGTCGACAGCGGATCCCACTGTCGGCTCCACTCGTCGAGCGCGCGGATCGCCGCCTCGAGGCCCCGGCCCTTCTCGGTCGGCACGAAGTGTTCGGCGCCGTCAGTGGCCGTCTCGACCGACAGGATCCCGGATTCGACAAGAGCGGTCAGGCGCGAGTCCAAGAGATCAGGGGCGATACCAAGAAACGACTGAAACTCCTCGCGGCGCGTCGCACCTCGCAGAAGTGCCTCGCCGATGAGCGGCAGACTCCAACGTTCGAACTGCATGGTGCGGCTACACCCCCTGACCGGGTAGGGGTGTTAAGCCTACGCGGAAGATGCGGCCGTTCCCCCGAACGGCCGCATCTTCCCCACCCACCGTTCGCTTCGACTCCCCCCGGAGGCCCCAGTGCACGGCTGGCTGTTACCTCGCTAGCGGATCGAGACTTCCCGCGCGCGAGCGAACCGGGTCCAGCCCACCAACAGTGCCCCGACGGCGACGAACAAGGCGGCGCCCAACGGCCACACCTCTGCCGGTCCGGTTGCGGCTAGTTCATCGGAGCGGGCAGCGACCTGATCGCCGAGCACGTCGCCCTCATCCGGCGGAACGACATCCGCAGGGCTGACGTTGGTCGCCAACTGGACGGAGCAGACGATCAGTGAACCGCCGCCGTTGGCGGAGTAGTTGCACTGAGAAACCGTGACGTACAGGGCATCCGACGTGGTCGACCCCGCGCCGACCGTACACGTGAGCGACGAGCCGCCCTCGTTCGCCGAGTTGTTGCATTGGTTGATCGCCGCGCCAGACGTCGTCGCCGGATCCGGGTTGCACGCGCGCGCGCCGCCCCCGACGAGTGAGTCGTTGCACTGGTTCACGGTCGCTGCCACTGCTGTGGCGTCGCCGACGATGTTGTTGGTGACCGTTACCGAACAATTCATCGAAGCTCCACCCCCGTCAAGTGACGAGTTGCACTGCGACACGCTCGTCACGAGCTCGGTCGACGACACCGTTGTCGGACCTTCGCAGGTGAGCGCCGTGTTCGCCGCGCCACTACAGCGTGTGTACGTCGTCGTCGAACTGGTGACCCCCGTAGCGAGGTCGAGGTTGTTGACGACCGCGACCGTGCAATCCATGCCGAGACCCGGCGTGTTGAACAGACTGTCGCACTGCCCGTATGGCGCGGCCTCAGCCGCTTGCGGTGCCGGTCCGAAGCTCGCCATGAGTAGGGCGAGGGCCGCCGTCGCGACGATAGCCCAGGTGCGACGCATCCCCCGATGCGTCGCACCCGTGCCGGTAGGGCCGGCTCCCGTGGTGCTGTTCTTCATGATTCCCCCAATAGTTGGAGACTCCTTCAGGCCCGTGACAGGGGCGTGACGGTGGCGTGACGGACCCGGGACAGACCTGTCTGTCTCACGACGAATTTCTCGGGAATCCCCTAAGATCGCTCCAACAACTGTGATCCGGCATCACCGGGGAGTTCACGGAAGAAACTCAGGAAACTGGGGAGTAGAACCGAGCGGGCGGGCCCGTAACAGCCTGGTTGAGAGGCATATCCGTGGGATGTGCAAGCGAGGTGGTACCGCGGCTCTGCTTTCCCCCAGGGTCGTCCTCGTGAAGTGAATACCCCTTCGCGAGGAGCAAGCCATGTCGTACCCGTCGATCCCGTCGTCTCCCGACTTCCCGCGGATCGAGCGCGGCATCCTCGCGTTCTGGAAGAAGGACGACACCTTCGCAGCCTCCGTCGCGCAGCGCGAAGGATGCGAGGAGTGGGTGTTCTACGACGGCCCGCCGTTCGCCAACGGCCTGCCGCACTACGGTCACCTGTTGACCGGCTACGCGAAGGACCTCTTCCCGCGCTACCAGACCATGCGCGGCAAGCAGGTGCACCGCCGGTTCGGCTGGGACACCCACGGGCTGCCCGCCGAGCTCGAGGCCGAGCGCCAGCTCGGCATCACCGACAAGAGCCAGATCGAAGAGATGGGCATCGCGGCGTTCAATGCCGCCGCGAAGAAGTCGGTGCTGACGTACACCAAGGAGTGGGAGGAGTACGTCACCCGCCAGGCCCGCTGGGTCGACTTCGAGAACGACTACAAGACGCTCGACGTGACCTTCATGGAGAGCGTTGTGTGGGCGTTCTCGGAGCTGTACAAGAAGCGCCTCGCCTACGAGGGCTACCGGGTGTTGCCGTACTGCTGGCGCGACCAGACCCCCTTGAGCAACCACGAGCTGCGGATGGACGACGACGTCTACAAGATGCGGCAAGACCAGTCGGTCACCGTCACCTTTCCGCTCGTCGGCGAGAAGGCCGAGGCGCTCGGGCTCACCGGGGTGCGGGCGCTCGCCTGGACGACCACCCCGTGGACGCTCCCGACCAACGCGGCGCTCGCCGTCGGGCCGGATGTCGAGTACGGCGTCGTCGCGGATGCCGAGGGTCGCGAGTACCTGCTGGCGGTCGACACCGTCGCGGCGTACCGGAAAGAGCTCGGCGAGGATGCGGTCGTCTCGCGCACCTTCGCCGGCCGGGAGCTGGACGGCATCCACTACGACCGCCTCTGGGACCACTACGCGGATGCCGAAGGGATGCAGAACGCGTGGCGCATCCTCGTCGCCGACTACGTCGCGACGGGTGAGGGCACCGGGATCGTGCACCAGGCGCCCGCCTACGGTGAAGACGACCAGGTGACCTGTGCCGCGGCCGGCATCCCGGTGATCCTGTCGGTCGACGATGGCGGGCGTTTCCTGCCCGAGGTGACGGAGGTGGCGGGGCTCCAGGTGTTCGAGGCGAACCCGGTGCTGATCCAGAAGCTGCGGGCCGACGACCGGCTCGTGCAGGTGAAGTCGTACGTGCACTCGTACCCGCACTGCTGGCGCTGCCGCAACCCGCTCATCTACAAGGCGGTGTCGTCGTGGTTCGTGCGGGTCACCGACGTGAAGGAGCGGGCGGGGGAGCTCAACCAGCAGATCACCTGGGTTCCCGACAACGTCAAGGACGGCCAGTTCGGTAAGTGGCTCGCGAACGCCCGCGACTGGTCGATCTCGCGCAACCGGTACTGGGGTTCGCCGATCCCGGTGTGGAAGTCGGACGACCCCGCCTATCCGCGGATCGACGTGTACGGGTCGCTGGCGGAGCTCGAAGCCGACTTCGGGCGGCTGCCGCTCAACCCGGACGGCGAGGTCGACCTGCACCGGCCGTACATCGACGATCTCGTGCGGTCCAACCCCGACGACCCCACCGGGGCCTCAGTGATGCGGCGCATTCCCGATGTGCTCGATGTGTGGTTCGACTCCGGCTCGATGCCGTTCGCGCAGGTGCACTACCCGTTCGAGAACGCTCCGTGGTTCGAGTCGCACAACCCCTCCGACTTCATCGTCGAGTACATCGGGCAGACGCGCGGCTGGTTCTACGTCATGCATGTGTTGTCGACGGCTCTGTTCGACCGGCCGGCCTTCCGCAACGTCATCAGCCACGGCATCGTGCTCGGCAACGACGGGCAGAAGATGTCGAAGTCGCTGCGCAACTACCCTGACGTGAACGAGGTGTTCGACCGCGACGGCGCCGACGCGATGCGCTGGTTCCTCATGTCGTCGTCGGTGATCCGCGGCGGCAATCTCGTCGTCACCGAAGAAGGCATCCGCGGGGGCGTGCGCGAACTGCTGCTGCCGCTGTGGTCGACGTACTACTTCTTCACGTTGTACGCGAACTCTGCGGGCGTGACGGCGAAGCGGTCGACCACATCGCAGAACGTGCTCGACCGCTACATCCTCGCCAAGACCCGTGAGGTGCTCGACGAGGTCACGGCCCACCTCGACGTGCTCGACAGCCCGTTTGCCGCGCAGGCGCTGCGCGACTTCGGCGACGTGCTCACCAACTGGTACGTGCGGCGGTCGCGCGACCGGTTCTGGGACGGCACCGATCAGGATGCCTTCGACACCCTGTACACCGTGCTCGAGACGGTGACCCGGATGGCGGCTCCGCTGCTGCCGCTCGTCACCGAGGAGATCTGGAAGGGTCTCACCGGCGGACGCAGCGTGCACCTCGAAGACTGGCCCGCGGCATCCGAGTTCCCGGCCGACCACGCGCTCGTCGCGGCCATGGACCGCGTTCGGGAGATCGCATCCGCCGGCCTCGCCCTGCGTAAGGCGCAGAAGCTGCGGGTACGGCTGCCGCTGGCCCGGCTCACCGTCGTGTCGGCCGACCCGGCGGCCCTCGAGCCGTACGCCGACATCCTCGCCGACGAGCTCAACGTGCGCTCCGTCGACCTTCAGCCGCTGCGCGAATCGAGCCTTGGCGAGTACGGCATCGAACGTCGGCTCACCGTCAACGCCCGGGCCCTCGGGCCGAGGCTCGGCAAAGACGTGCAAAGGGTCATCCAGGCCGCGAAGTCAGGGGTGTGGATGACGGAGGGCGACATCGTGATCGTCGATGGCACCGCACTGCAAGCATCCGAATACGACTTGGTGCTTGCGACGGCCGAACCGGATGCGGCGGTCGCGTTCCTCGGCGACGGGGGCTTCGTCGTGCTCGACACAGCGGTGACACCGGCGCTCGCGGCTGAAGGCCTGGCGCGCGACGTCATCCGTGCCGTGCAGCAGGCGCGCAAGGATGCCGACCTCGACGTGTCGGACCGCATCGTGCTCACGATCGTGGGCGACGACGCGGCGGTCGCGGCGGTCGAGGCCCATCGCGAGCTCATCTCCGGGGAGGTGCTCGCGACGATGCTCGCGACCCTCACGGGGGAGAATGGTGCGACGGCCGTTGGCGAGGGTTCCGCGGTCACGATCCAGCTGGAGCGAGCGTGAGCGACGAGGACTTCCAGGCGGAGGCCGACGAGGTCTACGCCGAACTGCTCGTTCGCATCGGCGAGGCCGCCCCGCAGCCGCGGCTCGAGCCGACTCGCAAGGCGTGCGAGCTGCTGGGGGATCCGCAGCACTCGGCGCCGGTCATCCACATCACCGGCACGAACGGCAAGACCTCGACGTCGCGGATGATCGAGGCGATCCTGCGCGCCGCCGGGCTGAAGACCGGGTTGCTCACCTCACCGCACCTCGTGCGGGTGAACGAGCGCATCGTGATCTCTGGGCTCCCGGTCTCGAACGAGGCGCTCGTGCGCAACTGGCGCGACATCGCCCCCTACCTCGCAATCGTCGACGCCGAACTCGTCGCCGACGGCGAGGAGGCGTTGTCGTACTTCGAGGCGCTGACGGTGCTCGGCTTCGCGATCTTCGCCGACGCTCCCGTGGATGTCATGGTGCTCGAGGTCGGCATGGGCGGCGAGTGGGATTCCACCAACGTCGCCGACGGGCAGGTCGCCGTGTTCACCCCGATCGCGCTCGACCACCAGGTGCGGCTCGGCAACACGGTCGCCGAGATCGCCCGTACCAAGGCCGGCATCATCAAGCCCGCCGCGACCGTCGTCACCGCGATGCAGCCGCTCGAGGCGATGGACGAACTGCGCGCGGCGGCTGCTCTCGACGAGGCGTCGATGGCGATCGAGATGGTGGACTTCGCGCTGGAGTCCACGACCGTCGCCGTCGGCGGGCAGGTCATCACCGTGCGGGGTCGGGCCTCCCGCTACGAGGAGCTGTTCCTGCCGCTCTACGGCGACTACCAGGGGCAGAACGCCGCCGTCGCGATCGCCGCCGTCGAGTCGTTCCTCGGCGGTGGTGCGGTGCCGTTGAGCGACGACGTGCTCGCCGAGGGTCTCGCCGAGGCGACCTCACCCGGACGCCTGCAGTTGATCGGCATCGAGCCGACGGTGCTGGTGGATGCCGCCCACAACCCGCACGGGGCCCGCGCCCTCGCGGGGGCGATGACCGAGTACTTCGACTTCACCGAGATCGCCGTCGTCATCGCGGTGCTCGGCGACAAGGACGCGCACGGGGTGTTCGCCGAACTCGCTCCGATCGCGTCGAGGTTCCATGTGACCCGGTCGCAGTCGGATCGCGCGACCCCCGTCGACGAACTCGCCGCCGTCGCGTTGACCGTCGCCCCTGATGAGTCGGTGCTGCGGTTCGAGGATCTCGGGGAGGCCGTGGGCGCTGCCCGGGAGTGGGCGGCGGAGGCGCCGAGTCGCGCGGTGCTCATCACGGGCTCGATCACGCTCGTCGGCGAAGCCCTGGCGCTCGCCGAGGCCGGGGGGTGGAAGTGAGCACCGATGAGACGTCGCCCCGCACCGGGCGTCCGCGACGACCGCGACGTGAACGCGGGGTGACCGAGACGCTGTTGTCGATCGTGCTCGTGCTCGAAGCCGTGGTTCTGTTCTTCGCAACCCTCGCGATCAACGGGCTCAGCGGCATCCCGGGTGGGGTCGTTCTCGGCGTCGGGTTCTCGCTGATGGCGCTGTTCGTTGTGGTGTCTCTCGTGCAGCGGTTCGCCTGGGGCGTCGTGCTGGGCGGCATCCTGCAGGTCGTGCTCATCGCGACCGGGGTCGCGCACGGGTTCATGTTCGTCATCGGTGCGGCGTTCGCCGGGCTGTGGGTGTGGTGTCTGGTGCGCGCGCGGCGCATCGAAGAATCGCGGCTTTCCGCCGCAGAAGGAGGGGACGCATGAGCGCCAATTCGCTGGAAATCCAGGAGACGTTGGTACTGGTCAAGCCGGATGGCGTGGCCCGCAACCTGACCGGCGAGATCCTGCGCCGCATCGAGGCGAAGGGCTACTCGCTCGTCGACCTGCGGATGGTGCAGCCGTCGCGGGAGATCCTCGCCGCGCACTACGCCGAACACGAGGGCAAGCCGTTCTACGAGCCCCTCGTGGAGTTCATGGAGTCGGGCCCCGTCGTCGCAATGCGTGTCGCCGGCAACCGCGTCATCGAAGGCTTCCGGGTGCTCGCCGGCACGACCGACCCGACCCTCGCTCTTCCCGGAACCATCCGCGGCGACCTCGGCCGCGACTGGGGGTTGAAGGTGCAGCAGAACCTCGTACACGGCTCCGACTCTTCGGAATCGGCCGCCCGCGAGCTCGCTCTCTGGTTCCCCGCCGCGGGGTAACCCCCTCTGCTATTTGCCCGAGAACGCCCCTTGCGCCGCGCTGATGGGGCGTTCTCGGGCAAGCAGCCTTCACCGCGACGCGAGTCCCGAGCGGATCAACCCGATGAGTGCGGCGTGGTCGCGGAGATCGTCGGAATTGAGTTCGAGGATCGTCCACCCCGCGATCCGCAACCGCTCGCGACGGGACATGTCGCGGCGCCACTGCGCTCTCGTGCGGTGACCGTCGCCCTGGTACTCGATCGCGAACTTGAGTTCGGGCCAAGCCAGATCCAACCGGTAGCCACGCCCGGTCTCGGTGTCGACGATCTCATGGTTGACAGACGGCCAGGGCAACCCCGCCCACACGCACGCCACGCGAAGGCGTGACTCGGGCCGTGACTCGGCGCGGTCGTCGCTGAGTTCGAGGGCCGCCGTGAGTCGGCGTGACCGCGAGATGCGGTCCCCGAAGGCGAGCCGTTCGGCCAGCGCGGTCGTCGTCGTAAGCGGTCGGCGATGATGGATGAGGTAATCGGTCACGGCGACGAGGTCCGGGATATCCAGAACCCCCGCCATTTCGCACCACACTCGCTCGGGCGCACTGACTCGAAGGCCTGAAACGTCGATGACGTCGCCGGGGGCCATGCGGCGACTGTGGCCGTAGATCCCGCGAGCGTGGGGTGCCCGCGTCGGCGCCTCGACCGTGACATGCACGTGCGTGATCCGTTCGAGCCGGAACGGAAGCGGCGCGCCGAGAAGACGTGCCGCTGTCGAGTGGCTGAAGAACACCTCGGGAGACAACCGGGCGGCGAAGGCTCGGCACCGTCCGACGAGGTGCTCGGTAGCTCCCGCGGGTGCCCGGACCCCGTGGATGCGCGCATCGAGATCGCGGCTGCGCAAGCGCTTCGCTGTGACGCCGTGCTGTTCGGCGGTGCCGGTCTGGAAGGTCGCGCCGACGAGCGCGGGAGGCAGTGGCGACGAGGGGTGAGGCATCCCTCGACCATGCGTGCGCGTGGGCCAGTCTCGGTGGGGCGTTGCACGATCTGTTGATTGCCCACGAACGCCCCTTCCTGTGGAGGGATGGGGCGTTCTTGGGCAAACAGCCACGGCGTCGTCGAGGGGGCCGATGGAGCGCCCGAGGCAAGCCGGGACCTCGTGGTTCGGCGCGCTCGCGCCGTCGAGGATCTCGCGGATGCCCTCATCCGTGAGCCCTGCGGTCCCGGCGTGCGATACTGGACCGTAAGCCGACCGGGCCGCGCCCGGTCGCACCGATCAAGCTTTCCGGGCATACCGGGCCACGAGTGCCGAACGCCGCTCCAGTTGAGCACGAATCGCGCACCGTGTCGGACGCCAGTTCCGAGTCGCCGTGACAGGGCGAGCGTGACCAGAACACCGTTCACAGGGAACGGCGGTCGCATCCAGACTTTCATTCGCGAACCGCAGTAGGTTCGCTCGAGATGTACCGGCGGGTAGCGCGGCACCTCCGGCCGAGGAGTGCACCAGAAATGGTGAAAAGGGAAGCGCCGAAGAGCGCCAGCAACCATGTGTCCGCCGATTCGGCGACCGAGATCCTTCCGGTCGACGAAGCTGTGGTCGAGAAGCCCAAGCGCGGGCGCAAGAAGGCGGACGCGACGGCGGATGCCGCTCCCGCGGCCGAGAAGAAGACGGCGCGCGGTCGCAAGAAGGCCGTCGACGACGCTCCGGCCGAGGCTCCGGCCGAGGCTCCGGCCGCTGGCGCACCGGCATCCGCGTTCTCGATCATGTTCCAGGCGCCCCCGCTGCCGACGCCCGTCATCGGCGCGAACGGACCGGAAGACGAGCCAGAGTCGGCGCCCGGCGCGGCATCGCGCCGCACCCGCAATCGCCGACGGTCGGGCGAGGGCCCGCGCGACGGCGACGACGCCCCCAACACGACGGTGCGGGTACGTCAGCCGCGTCAGGCACCCGCCCCGATCACCGAGCCGCAGCGCATCAAGGGCTCGACCCGCCTCGAGGCGAAGAAGCAGCGCCGTCGCGACGGCCGGGATGCCGGGCGCCGCCGCCCCGTCATCACCGAGGCCGAGTTCCTCGCTCGCCGCGAGAGCGTCGACCGGGTGATGATCGTGCGCTCGAAGTTCGGCCGCATCCAGATCGCCGTTCTCGAAGACGGGGTGCTCGTCGAGCACTACGTCGCGCGGGCGCAGGATGCGAGCCTCATCGGCAACGTCTACCTCGGTCGCGTACAGAACGTGTTGCCGTCGATGGAGGCGGCGTTCGTCGACATCGGGCGCGGCCGCAACGCCGTGCTCTACGCCGGTGAGGTCGACTGGGATGCCGCCGCGGCCGCCGCGGAGAGCGACGGCAACAAGAACCAGGCCCGCAAGATCGAGCTCGCGCTGAAGCCGGGCGACAAGGTTCTCGTGCAGGTCACGAAGGATCCGGTCGGCCACAAGGGTGCGCGCCTCACGTCGCAGATCTCGCTGCCGGGTCGCTACCTCGTCTACGTGCCGAACGGCTCGATGAACGGCATCAGCCGGAAGCTCCCCGACACCGAGCGGGCGCGGCTGAAGAAGATCCTCAAGGAGGTGCTGCCCGACGAGAACGGTGTCATCGTGCGCACTGCCGCCGAAGGTGCCACCGAGGAGCAGCTCACCCTCGACGTGCAGCGCCTGATCAGCCAGTGGGCCGAGATCAGCCGCGCCGTCGAGACGCAGCCGGCACCGGCTTTGCTTCACAGCGAGCCCGACCTGCTGCTGAAGATCGTGCGGGATGTCTTCAACGAGGACTTCCACAAGCTGGTCATCGAAGGCGACGACGCCGTCGAGACGATCTCGGGCTACCTGAACGCCGTCGCCCCCGACCTGGTCGAGCGCGTGCAGAAGCACGAGAGCGAGCGCGACTCGTTCGACGAGTTCCGGGTGAGCGAGCAGATCGACAAGGCGCTCGAGCGCAAGGTGTGGCTGCCCTCCGGCGGCTCGCTGATCATCGACCGCACCGAGGCGATGACGGTCGTGGATGTCAACACCGGCAAGTTCGTCGGCAGCGGCGGCAACCTCGAAGAGACCGTCACGCGCAACAACCTCGAAGCGGCCGAAGAGATCGTGCGCCAGCTGCGGCTGCGCGACATCGGCGGCATCATCGTCGTCGACTTCATCGACATGGTGCTTGAGAGCAACCGCGACCTGGTGCTGCGGCGCCTCGTCGAGTGCCTGTCGCGCGACCGCACGAAGCATCAGGTCGCCGAGGTCACGAGCCTCGGGCTCGTGCAGATGACCCGCAAGAAGCTCGGGCTCGGGCTCATCGAGTCGTTCAGCGAGAACTGCGAGACCTGCGCGGGCCGCGGAATCGTCATCCATCACGACCCCGTGTTCAAGCACCGCTCGCCGGTCGGCGAGAACCCCGGCGGGTCGAACTCGTCGGGGTCGTCTCGCAGCCGTCGTGGCCGCGGCGGTGGCGGCGGGGGAGCTGCTCCGGCATCCGGCGTCAAGAACGGCGTCGGCGGGGTCGGCACCCACGCGATCACCGAAGACGTCAAGAATGCGCTCGCGCAGATCGCGAAGAGTACGGTCACCACCTCGGGTGACCACCATCACGCAGAGACGCCAGCCGGCGAGACCCCCTCCGGAAATGGCCACAGCGCCGAGGAGGTCGCCGTTGCGGCGGCCGAGACCGCGGTGGAGATCCTCGACATCCCCATCCAGAAGGCGCCGCGTGCAGCCCGCAAGGTGAGCACAGCGGATGCCGAGAACATCCTCGGGTCCGTTCTCGAGGCGCTGCCCGAGCCGAAGCCAGCCGGGCAGGGTCGTCGCGGTTCGCGCCGCGCGTCGACCGGAGGCACCGTCACGCCGCCGGCTGCCGCGGAATGAGCACGCCCCCGCCGCCTCCGGGCGAACCGCTGAAGCCGATCGTGCTGCCCGCAGGCACGACGAGCGGTGGCGCGCTGCCGCCGACACGAGCAGCCACCCGCAGCCAGAGGCTGCTCTGGGGAGTCGCGGCGACGGCCGTCGTGCTGATGCTCGCCAACGTCGCGGGACTCTTTCAGTTTCCGAACAATGCCCCGATCGAGCTGATCTACGCGCTCGGCATCTCGGTCGACCTCATCGCCATCGCGGTCGTGAGCGTCATCGGCGCCCTGCTGTCGCGCCGGGGTTACCCGCTGCGATCGCGGTCGGTCATCGTCATCGTCGCCCTGGTTTTCACCGGCATCGTGACGGTGTTTTGGGCGATCGCCGGCGGAGTGTGGTCGATCGTGCAGCTCGCTCAGGGCAGCGGGCGGTACATGGATGCCACCGGCGGCTTGTTCTTCTTCGGCGCGCTGTGGGTGCTCGCGGTGATCTTCGCGTCGCACGGGTACCGCCGCGGGGGGGAGCCCCGCAACAACCTGTTCGCGATCATCGTGCTCGCCGTGGTCGGCGCACTTGCCACGTTCGCGGTCTTCTCGTCGGTGATCTACGGGATGGGTCTCACCAACTAGCGGATGCCGTGCGCGCCCTTGTCACGCTGCCGCACCCGCAGCCCCGACGCCTGCAGTCGGCGTAGCAACTCGCGCCCCGTGACCGGCACGGCGCCGCGCGCGACGAGATCGTCCCAGCGGCGTAGGGGCACGTCGTAGTGGTCGTTGTCGAACCCGCGCTCCGGGATGCCGGCCGCCGCGGCGAACGCGTGCAGTTCGGCGAGCGAGGAGTCGCTCACGAGGTGCGCCCAGAGGGTGCCGTGCGCCGGCCAGATCGGCTCGTCGATCAGCACCGTCATGGGGGAAGCGTAGGACTGCGGAGCCCGATTGTTACTTCGCCGGCTTTGCGGCTAAACTCGACCTTTGGTGTGCGCCCCGGCAGGTGCCGGGCAACCGTCCTCAAGACGGTGTAGTCACCCAACTCTCTTCCAACAAAGCCTGTATCTATCTAAAGGAAGTCTCGTGGTCTACGCAATCGTGCGCGCCGGTGGGCGGCAGGAGAAGGTCGAAGTCGGCACGGTCGTCGTGCTCGACCGCATCGCCGCCGACAAGGACGGCAACATCCAGCTCACGCCCGTGCTGCTGGTCGACGGCGACACGATCACCCACGACGCCAAGGCGCTCGCGAAGGTGACCGTCACCGCTGAGGTCGTCGGTGACGAGCGCGGCTCGAAGATCGTCATCCAGAAGTTCAAGAACAAGACCGGGTACAAGAAGCGCCAGGGTTTCCGCGCCGACCTCACCCGCGTCAAGATCACCGGCATCAAGTAAGGATCGAGAGATGGCACACAAGAAGGGCGCGTCCTCGACCCGCAACGGTCGCGACTCGAACGCGCAGTACCTCGGCGTCAAGCGCTTCGGCGGCCAGGTCGTCAAGGCCGGCGAGATCATCGTCCGCCAGCGCGGCACCCACTTCCACCCCGGCGTCAACGTGGGCCGTGGCAACGACGACACCCTCTTCGCCCTCGCGGCGGGTGCGGTGGAATTCGGAGCGAAGGGGCGCCGCAAGGTCGTCAACATCGTTCCGGCGGGCTGACGCCCTCCACGGATCTCGACACGCCCGCTTCGCGGGCTACTCGATCACCGAATTGGTGACAAGGGCGGGCTACGGCTCGCCCTTTCGCTTTTCCCTAGGTAAAGGAGTGACTTCGATGACGACGTTCGTCGACCAGGTGACTCTTCACCTGCGCGCGGGGCACGGCGGGCATGGCTGCGTGTCGGTGCGTCGCGAGAAGTTCAAGCCGCTCGCCGGCCCCGACGGCGGCAACGGCGGGCACGGCGGCGACATCACGCTCGTGGCCGACCCGCAGGAAACCACCCTGCTGAGCTACCACCGCGGCCCGCACCGCTCGAGCGGCAACGGCGGGCCCGGCATGGGCGACCACCGCTCCGGTGCGAACGGCGAGCCGCTCGACCTCGCAGTGCCGGTGGGCACGGTCGTCAGCTCGGCCGACGGCACGGTGCTCGCCGACCTCGACGAGCCCGGGATGCGCCTCGTCGTCGCCCCCGGCGGTCAGGGTGGCCTCGGCAACGCGTCGCTCGCGACCACCAAGCGCAAGGCCCCCGGCTTCGCCCTGCTCGGTACCCCTGGCTGGGAGGGCGATGTCGTCCTCGAGCTGAAGACGGTGGCGGATGTCGCGCTCGTGGGATTCCCGAGTGCGGGTAAGTCGTCGCTGATCGCCGCGATGTCGGCGGCCCGCCCGAAGATCGCCGACTACCCGTTCACGACCCTGCATCCGAACCTCGGCGTCGTCGAAGCCGGATCGTCGCGGTACACCGTCGCCGACGTGCCCGGGCTCATCGAGGGTGCAAGCGAGGGCAAGGGGCTGGGCCTGGAGTTCCTGCGCCACGTCGAACGCTGCGCCGCCCTGCTGCACGTCATCGACTGCGCCACCCTCGAACCGGGGCGCGATCCGCTCACCGACCTCGACGTCATCCTCGGCGAGCTCGCCGCCTACCCGGTGCCCGACGGTCAGGTGCCGCTGCTTGAGCGCCCGCAGCTGGTCGCGCTCAACAAGATCGACGTGCCGGATGCCCGCGACCTCGCCGACATGGTGAAGCCGATGCTCGAGGAGCGCGGCTACCGCGTCTTCGAGATCTCCGCCGTCGCCCGGGAGGGGTTGCGTGAGCTGTCGTTCGCGCTCGCCGAGATCGTGGATGCCGACCGCGTCGCGAAGATCGCCGCCGCCGCGGTGAAGCCCCGCATCATCCTGCGACCGAAGGCGATCGACGAGGTCGAGTTCACGATTCGCGTCGAGGGCGGCACGGAGACGCTCTACCGGGTGCTCGGCGCCAAGCCGGAGCGCTGGGTGCAGCAGACCGACTTCAACAACGACGAGGCCGTCGGCTTTCTCGCAGACCGGCTCGCGAAGCTCGGCATCGAAGAGGCGCTGTTCGCGCACGGCGCCGTTCCCGGGTCGGCCGTCGTCATCGGCGAGGGCGACTCGCGCGTCTTCGACTGGGAGCCGACGCTCACCTCGGCGGCCGAACTCATCACGAGCCCGCGCGGCACCGACGCGCGCTTCGACGACAATCGGCGCCGCACCAGCGCCGGGCGCCGCGAGGAGTACAAGGAGCGCATGGATGCCAAGGCAGCCGCCCGCGCCGAGCTGGAAGCCGAGCGCGACGCCGGCGTGTGGGACACGGATTCGGAAGTACGGGAGAGCGAGTGACGCGTCAAGCGGTGGGTCGCCATCATGTTCTGGATGCGACCCGCATCGTCGTAAAGGTCGGGTCGTCGAGCGTCAGCGGCGCCAACGTCGGTCAGATCGATCCGCTCGTGGATGCCCTCGTCGCGGCGTATCAGCGCGGCGTCGAGGTCGTGCTCGTCTCCTCCGGTGCGATCGCGAGCGCCATCGCATCCCTCAACCTCGACGGGCGTCCGCAGGATCTGGCGACTCAGCAGGCGGCGGCCGCGGTCGGGCAGAACGTGCTCATGTGGCGGTACCAGACCTCGCTCGACCGCTACGGCATCCTCGCCGGTCAGGTGCTGCTGACCGCCGGTGACCTCGAGAACCCGACCCACCGGTCGAATGCCCAGCGTGCGATGGAGCGCCTGCTCGACCTGCGCATCCTGCCGATCGTCAACGAGAACGACACCGTGGCGACGCAGGAGATCCGCTTCGGCGACAACGACCGCCTCGCCGCGCTCGTGTCGGAGCTGATCGGCGCCGACCTGCTCGTGCTGCTCTCCGACATCGACGCGCTCTACACCCGTCCGCCCGGCGAGCCCGGCGCCCGGCCCATCGCTCATGTGCCGTTCGACGACGACCTGTCGGGCGTCGAGCTCGGCGACATCGGCGCGGCCGGGGTCGGCACCGGGGGAGCGGGTACCAAGATCGCCGCCGCGAAGCACGCCGCCGCGACCGGCACCCCCGTGCTGCTGACCTCGACCGCCAACGTCGCCCTCGCCCTCGCCGGCGCCGACACTGGCACCTGGTTCGACGCCGCTCCTCCAGCGAGCTAGCCGCTGTCTCGCGGCACGAGGGGGATCGCGAGCGCGGGGGCGAGCGCGATGAGGGCGAACGCTGCCGAGTAGCCCGTGACGGCGATGAGCGCACCGACCGCGGGAGCGACGATCGCGGAGGCGATGTACTGCCCGGTGTTCTGGGCACCGAGGGCGCGGCCCGACCAGTGCGCGCCCGCGATCTCGGCGACGGCGGTGAAGGCGAGCCCGTTGTCGGCGACGCTCACGCACGACGCGAGGATGTAGAACACGGCCACCGCGGGCGCCCAGCGCAGTTCTCCCGCGACCGCCGTGAGCAGCAGCAGCGGGATGCCGGCGAGCGCGACCCAACGCAGGGGACGCAGGCGGCTGCCGAGCCGGTCGCTCAACACGCCGATGGCGACGCGACCCCCGGCCCCCAGCAGCTGCGCGAGGGCGACGACGATCCCGGCGGCGAGCGGATCCCACTGCTGGTCGGCGATCAGCCAGACCAGTCCGAAGGTGGCGAGCGCGTACTGCGGCACGACGAGCAGTGCCGACACCAGGTGGATGCGGGCCAGCGTCGCGTCGCCACGGTACGGATTCGCGGGGCGACCCTCGGTATCCAGAGCTCGTGCCGGTCGCGACGGGTTCACGATGAACAGCGCGCTGGCGAGAGCGGCCACGGCGACGACGGCCCCGGATGCGATGAGCGGCGCGGCCAGGTCCCCGCCGGATGACAGCGCGGGAACGATCAGCGCACCCGCAGCCATCCCGAGTGGCAGCGACGTCTGCCGCAGACCCATCGCGAGGCCACGGCGTTCCGCGGGGAACCAGCCGATGACGACGCGTCCGCTCGTCGCACTCGTCGCGGCACCGCCGATCCCGCAAAGCGCGAAGGCCAGCGCCAGCACGACGTAGTCGTCGGTCGACGCGGCGGCGGCGGACGCGATCGCCCCGGCGACCGCGACGGCAAGGCCGGTGACCAGGATGACGCGCTCACCCCAGCGGTCGGTGGCGGCGCCCCAGAGGATGAGGGTCAGCAGCACCCCGACGTTCGGTGCCGTCGCGATGAGTCCGGCTTCGGCGAGCGTGAGCCCGCGTTCGGTGTGCAGCAGTGGAATGAGGTACGCCGGCGCCGAGATGAGGAGCGCGGCTGCCGCCTGGGATCCGCCGCCGACGGCGAGCATGAGCCACGGTCGCGGGGTGCGCAGAGAAGACATCCCCCTCATCCTGGCCCCTCTCTCACCACGAATCGAGGATGTTCGGAACCGAATGAACGGTGCCGGACACTACAGGGTGTGGGCCAGGGAACCGAGAACGCGACGGATGCCGACGCGGCTGAGTGGGCGCGCGCGGTCGACGGCGACGGGGAGGCCTTCGGGCGCATCTTCGACCGGCATCGCGACCGGGTGCTGCGCCACGGGCTGCGGCTCGCCCCGACGACGAACGACGCGGACGATCTCGTCGCGATCACGTTCTTCGAGGCGTGGCGCAACCGCGAGCGCGTGCGGGTCGTCGACGGGTCGGTGCTGCCGTGGCTGCTCGTGACGGCGACCAATGTGGCTCTTCGGACATCCGGTGGGGGTCATGGGGTGAGCCCTCCGGCGACGAGGAGCATGCGGAGTCGGTAGTTGTGGCGGTTGCGGTAGCCGCGGGCGAGTCGTCGGTGAAGTTCGATGATGCCGTT
>NZ_JBASCU010000037.1:0-44823 GCF_049651805.1 Pseudolysinimonas sp. | reverse complement strand
CCGCGCAGCGCGGCGGCCTCCCGCAACCCGTCCTGGCGGGCGGTCTCGGCCTCGGCCTGCGCGGCGGAGATGATGGCGTCGGCTTCGTCGCGGGCATCGCGAACCGTGCGCTCCGCCTCGGCGCGGGCCTCCGACACGGTGCTGTCGACGTGCGCGGCTGCTTCGGCACGCAACGAGTCGATTTCCTGCTGCACGGCCTGACGCATCCGCTCGGCGTCGATGTCGGCCTGGCTGATCAGCCGGGTGGACTGCTCTTCGGCGACGCGGAGGGTGTTCTCGAGCTTGGTGCCGAGGCCCGAGTAGGTGGGGCTCCCCACCTCGTCGAGTTCCGCCTGGAGGTCTTCGGTGACGGCCTGCAGCCGCTTGATCTCTTTGGTCTGGTCGGTCTTCTCGGCGTTGGCCTTGATCAGGTCGCGGCGTAGCTCGCTGACGACCGAGTCGACCTCGTCCTTCTTGTAGCCCCGTAGTTCGGTGCTGAAACCCGTGTCTTCGGACGCCACGTGCAACTCCCCGTTCGATGGTTCGACTTTGCGTGGATGGTTCCCGACAATGCTGGGAACCCTCGCAAGTGTAACGGCCCATCTGCCCCGCCAGACCGGGGGATGCCGCCGGGGGACAGCCGGTGAGAGGCGTCGCGTTTCAGGCGACTCCCAGGCCCCGTACAGGAGGCCAGGTATTCTGGAATGTCTTTGCCTAACTACCGCCGGGAGGTACCCACCCGTGCGATTCGTCGTCGCGATCGTCGCGCTCGTCCTCGCCGCCGCCGCTATCGGGCTCGGTGTCGCTCAGCGCACCGTGTTCGCTGGACCGGCATCCATCTCCTCGTCGGTGGTCACCGGCGACGCCCCGCTCACCGTGATCGACGCCGCGACGCTCAACGCGAACGCGGGAACGCAGTCGATCGAGCTCGCGGCCGACGGCGAGATCGTGCTCGCTTACGGCCGCACCTCCGACGTGCTGGCGTGGGTCGGCGAGGCCAGCTACAACGAGATCAGCTGGGATGCCGAGTCGCTGGAGCTGACAACTCAGGTCGTTCAGGGCTCCGAGACCGCAGCCGAGGTGCCCTCGATCGCCGGGTCGGATCTGTGGCTGCGAGAGTTCACCGGCACTGACGTTCTGACGCGCAAGATCAACGCCCCCGAGGGCATCTCGGTCATCATCGGGGTGGATCCGATCCCCGCGGACGGCACCGAGGTGACCGACGAGGCACCGGTCGAATCGACCGAAGACGGAGCCGAGGCCGCCGAGGAGCCATCGGTTCCCGTCGACGTCAGCATCACCTGGCCGCTCGACAACTCCGCCCCGGCATCCGGGCCCCTCATCGTCGGCGGCATCGTGCTGCTGCTCGTCGGACTCGGTGCGTTCCTTTGGGCCCTGGTCAATGTCCGCGGCAGCCGCGGGCCGCGCCGTTCGACCCCGAAACTGCCGAAACGACCCAAGCCGCCCCAGCTCAAGCCCGACAAGCGGCGAGGTGGCAAACCGACTCCCGAGCTGGAGCCCGCGAAGTCCGGCTCCGGCCGCCGCCGGGCCTTCGTGGCGGCAGGCTCGCTCACGGTCGCTGGTCTGTTGCTGAGCGGGTGCACCGTCGGCGTGCAGCCGGCGCCCGGCGCGAGTCCGACCCCCGACTTCGAGACGACTCCGGTGGCCGTGACCTCCGGGCAGTTCGCCACCATCCTCGTCGACGTCGTCGATACGGTGGCCGACGCCGACGCGACCGCGGATGCCACTCTTGCGACCGAAAGACTCACCGGCCCGGCGCTCGCACTGCGCACGGCCAACTACACGATCCGCGCCGCCGACTCCGCGGTCGCGCCCCTCGCGGCGATCCCGTCCGAAATCGTCGAGGTCGTGCTTCCCGAACAGACCGACAGCTGGCCGCGGCGGGTGTTCGCCGTGACCCGTGACACGGGTGTACAGGCCGTCGGGATCATGCTCACCCAGGAGTCCCCGCGCGAGAACTACAAGGCCTCCTACGTCGTCACCCTCATCGCGTCGGTGCCCAACGTCGCGCCGCCCGAGCTCGGGGCGCCGGCCCTTCCGCCGAGCAACGGCTTCGGCCTGCTGCCTCCTGAGGAACTCGCCGCCGCGTATGGCGATGTGCTGATCAACGGCGACGACAGCGAGTTCGCCGACCTGTTCGAGGCGGATGGCGACGCCCTGCGGGAGCAGATCGGCGCCGACTACAAGACGCAGCGGCGGGCCGAACTACCCTCCAGCGCGACGATCGAGTTCGCCAACGGCCCCGGTGACGATCCGGTCGTCGCCTTCAACACGAACGACTCCGGACAGCTCGTCGCGGCTGTCCTCGAAGATGTCGAGACCGTCACCCCGGTGGAGGCGGGCGCCGCCGTCAACCCGGCGGGGCAGGTCAAGGCGCTGTCGGGCAAGACGCAGTCGACTCGCGGCATCGTCGCGACCTACGGTGTGCAACTGCTGTTCTACGTGCCGCCTGCGGGCGCGACCGATCAGAAGATCATTGTGCTGGGCTACGCGCAGGGTCTCGTCGCCGCCACCGAAATCCCCTAGCGTCCACGCACCGTGCGAAGCTGGAACCGATGAGCAACCCTGGACCGAGCCTGCGCGGCGCCGTCGACCTCTCCGGCCTCGTTCGTCGGGCGAACACCCCGCCCCCTGCCCCGGGATCCGCCCCCGAACCGGCGGGCAGCGGACTCGTCGTCGAGGTCACCGAGGCGACCTTCCCGCAGATCGTTGAACTCTCCTCCCGCGTGCCGGTGATCGTCGAGCTCTACGGGGCCGGCATCGCCCCAGCTCTCGGCCCGATCGTCGAGTCCTACGGCGGACGCCTCGTGTTGGCGACCGTCGACGCTCAGGCGAACCCGGGCATCGCCGAGGCATTCCAGGTGCGCGAAGTGCCGGCTGCCGCGGGCATCCTCGGTGGTCGTCCGGTGCCGCTCTTCGTGGGCACCCCCGCCGACGAGCAGGTGCGGCAGGTGTTCGATCAACTGTTGCAGGTGGCGCAACAGAACGGCATCACCGGCGCGCTCGACCCGAACGCGCTCGCCCCAGACGGTGACGCACCCGAACCCGGGGAACCCGTCGAAGAGCCGCTGCCGCCCCTCCACCAAGAAGCCTTCGACGCGATCTCCACCGGAGATTACGCGGGCGCCGTCGCGGCCTACCGCAAGGCGATCGCGCAGAACCCCCGCGACACCCTCGCCGTCGCCGGGCTCGCCCAGGCGTCCCTGTTGCAACGTCTCGACGGTGCGGTCGCCGACGACCTGCGAGCCGCGGCCGCGGCCGCCCCGGCATCCGCCGCCGCACAACTCGCCGTCGCCGACCTCGACGTCAGCGGCGGACACCTCGACGACGCCTTCGCCCGACTGCTCGACCTCTTCCCGTCACTCGACGGCGAGGGCCGCGAGGCGGTGCGCAGCCGTCTGCTGGAGTACTTCGAGATCGCCGGCGCTGACGACCCCCGAGTCGCCGCAGCCCGCCGCCGCCTCACCCTGCTGCTCTACTGACCCTGCCCGCGGGCCGAGTGCCGCGAAGCGTGCATCGAGATCCCCGGGCAAGCCCATACCTACGGTCAGGGTCGCGGTGGGCTGCGCCCGGAACCCTGTGACGGCCCCGGGGCGCGTGACCCAACGGGTCGAAGATCGAAGACATGGTGATGATCAGCGAACGCCAACGGTGAGGGCGACGCGTCTTCCTTGGCCCAGTGCTCGTGCTGCCCCCAGCTGCTCTTCGGCGACGAGCGTGACGAGTACGCCGTCAGGTGACAACCATGAGTCCAAGTCGCGCAACACGGCACGAAGGGGATCGAGGCCGTCGGGGCCACCCGCCACGGCGAGGTCCGGTTCGTGGGTACGGTAGTCGCCGGGGATCTCGTCGAGGCGTGATGTCGGTACGTGAGGGAGATAGGCGACGGCGAGGTCGACCCGTGCCTGGAGGTCCTGCGGCAGGGCATTCCACCAGTCGCCCTCGTGCACGGTGAAGCCGTAGCGGGCGGCGTTGCAGCGGGCGTAGGCGAGCGCCGCGGGGTCGAGGTCAACGCCATGAATCTCGGCGCGGGGAAGGCGTGTGCCGAGTGCCGCGGCGATCGCGCCAGAGCCCGTGCCGAGATCGACGACGACGCGGGCGCCGGGGCGCGCCGCGACGGCGGCATCGACGAGAACCTCGGCACGCGCCCTGGGTACGAAGACGCCGGGGCCGACGGCGACCTCGACTCCCGCGAAGTTGGCCGTACCCAGAGCGTGTTCGAGGGGGATGCCGTTCGTGCGGGCGGCGACTATCTGCTCCGTCCGCTGCTCATCGGTGCCGAAGACGCGGCGGATCTCGGCGGCCTCCTCTTCGGCGAAGACGCAACCCACCGCGCGCAGCCGGGCGACGAGGGAATCAAGCATCCCGGGTGGGTGGCTTCGGTTTGCGGATGAGGCGGGGGATGCGTTCGATGCGCCGCTGCTCGGGAAGGCTCCAGCGGAAGAGCACCGCGAGCACCCGCACGGTGAAGGTCAGCACGACCCCGACGCTCGCGGCGATCGGGATGGCGACGCCGAAGCCGACGAGCACCACGATGCTGATCGCTCCGACGAGGGCGGCGACGGCGTAGAGCGAGCCGACGTGCATGAGGGCGATCGGCAGCGCCAGCAGCAGGTCACGCAGGATCGAGCCGCCGACCGCCGCGAGCACGCCGACGAAGACCGCCGGGATCTCGGGCAACCCGGCGGCGAGGGCGGCGGTCGTGCCGATCGCGCCGAACAGCCCGATCGTGAGGGCGTCGAGCACCGTGATCACCTTCGCAAGCCGCGAGAAGATTCGCTCCAGCAGCATCCCGATGAGGGCCGCCCCGGTCGCGACGGGCAGATACCAGTTGCTCTGCAGTGCCTTCGGGGTCTCGTTCAGCAGCAGGTCGCGAATGAGACCGCCACCGAACCCGGTCGCGATGCCGATGATCGCCACCCCGAGTAAGTCGAGCCGCCGATCCCGGAACTGCGCGGCGAACATCGCCCCCTGCAGCGACCCGATGCCGACGGCCAACAGGTCGGCCCAGAACGGGATGGTGAACGCGGTCAGCTCGGGGGGCACGGTCCTCATCTTTCCGTTTTCAGGAAAGGATGTGGCGGATGTGACGGGTGTGGTGAGGATCGCGGTCGGAACGCAACATCCGTCACTCCAACCCCACACCATCCTGAAAACGGAAAGCAGCTGCGCTACTTCGAGGCGCCCGAGGCGAGCCACTCGTCGAAGGTCTGGGTGCCGGAGCCGGGGAGCCCGGCGAGGTGGTGGCCGGCTGTGAAGGCCGCGAACGTCTTTCCCGGCAGGGCGATCGAGAGCACGCGGGGCTTCGCGCGGCCCGCGCGCTGTAGACGGGTGAGGATGTCGTGCGCCTCGAGGATCTCGGGGCCGCCGATGTCAGCAACCCGCCCCGCGGGTGCGCCGGTCGCGAGTTCCGCGAGCCGGGTCGCGACGTCCTCGACGCCGATCGGCTGGATCTTCAGCCCCCCGACGAACAGCCGGCCGCCGAGCATCGCGATGACCTCGCCCGGGAACGAGTGGAACTGGGTGGCGCGCAGGATCGTGAACGGGATGCCCGACGCCGCGATCGCCTGTTCGCTCGCGGCCTTGTCGCGGTAATACGCGTAAGGGATGCGGTCGACCCCGACAATCGACAGGAAGACGAGATGCGCCACCCCGGCCGCCCGCGCAGCGGCGAGCAGCCGTTCGGTGTCGGGCAGATCCTTGCGGCGGTTGGTCGCCAGGTGCACGACGGTCTCGGCTCCGGTGAGCGCCGCATTCAGTCCGGCGCCGCTCGAAAGGTCGGCGGTGGCCCGGCCGTCACCCGGGGTGCGGCTCATCGCCCGAACCTCGTGGCCTGCGGCACGGAGCTTCTCGACGAGCGGGCGCCCGGGGCCGGAGGTGGCGCCGGTGACGAGGATGTTGGTCATTCTCTCTCCTCCACCTCCCCATCATCACAGGCGGAACGCGGGAGACTTATCCCCATGGGCATGACGTATCGCGACGAAGCCGTCGTGTTGCGCACCCACAAGCTCGGCGAGGCCGACCGCATCGTGACGATGCTCAGCCGCAAGCACGGCAAGATCCGCGCCGTGGCGAAGGGCGTGCGGCGCACGGCGTCGCGCTTCGGCGCGCGGCTCGAGCCGTTCATGGTCGCCGACCTGCAGCTCTACAAGGGCCGCAGCCTCGACATCATCCAGCAGGCCGAATCGATCGGGGCCTACGGCGCCGACATCGTCGACGACTACCCGCGGTTCACCGCGGCGACCGCGATGGTCGAAGCCGCCGACCGGCTCACCGACCACGACGCCGGTCTACAGCACTACCTACTGCTCGTCGGAGCGCTGCGGTCACTCGCGAAGGCCGAGCACGCTCCGGGGCTCACCCTCGACTCGTACCTGCTGCGTGCCCTCTCGATCGCCGGCTGGGCGCCGTCGTTCGTCGACTGTGCCGTCACCGGCGAGGCGGGGCCTGGTCATTCGGCGTTCGTCGTGCAGCTCGGCGGGGTCGTGAGCGACGCCGTCGCGCCGCCCGGAGCTCCGCGCCTCGACCCCGGCACCCTCGGCGCCCTCGCCGCCCTGCTCGCCGGCGACTGGCCCACCGCGGAAGGCGCCGATGAGCGCACCCGAGCCCAGGCATCCGGCGTCGTCGCCGCCTACACGCAGTTCCACCTCGAGCGCGGCCTGCGGTCGCTGCAACACGTCGATCGGACCATCGCATGACCGGTTTGCCGATCGACTGGACGGGGCTGCGGCCGCCCTCCGTCGCAGGAGTGCCGAAGCATGTCGCTTTGGTGATGGATGGCAACGGCCGCTGGGCGAACCGGCGTGGGCTGTCGCGGGTGGAGGGGCACAAGGCGGGGGAGGCGAGCCTGCTGGATGTCGTCGCCGGCGCCATCCAAGTCGGGGTGACCCACCTGTCGGCGTATGCGTTCTCGACCGAGAACTGGTCGCGCAGCCCCGACGAGGTGCGGTTCCTGATGGGCTTCAACCGCGACGTCATCCGCCGCCGCCGTGACCAGTTGCACGAGTGGGGCGTGCGCGTGAAATGGGCCGGACGTCGGCCGCGGCTGTGGCGCTCGGTGATCGACGAACTCGAGGTCGCCGAACGCCTGACGGCGCGCAACACGACCCTCACCCTCACGATGTGCGTCAACTACGGCGGGCGCGTCGAAGTCGTGGATGCCGTGCGCAAGATCGCCGCGGACGTCGCGGCCGGGCGAATCAAACCCGACCGCATCAGCGAGAAGACCCTGCAGAAGCATCTCTACGTGCCCGATCTGCCCGATGTCGACCTCTTCGTGCGCTCATCGGGCGAGCAGCGCACGAGCAACTTCATGATGTGGCAGTCGGCCTACGCCGAGATGGTGTTCCTCGACACGCTCTGGCCCGACTTCACCCGCGAAGACCTGTGGCACGCGATCGAGATCTACGCCGGACGGGCGCGGCGCTTCGGCGGAGCGGTCGACGCCCCGCAGGCGTAGCAGTCCGGCCCGGGCGATGCGGCCTCTTGTCGCCGCGAGAACAGGCGACGAGACTCGGGCCATGGCACATTCCGCGGCGCTTGTCGCTGCGATCGATGAGTTCCGGGAACCGCGCGGGTACCTCGCGGTCGCGTCGATCGGGCTCCCGCCCGATTCCGCGGTCGCGGCGATGCGCGCCGACCTCAACGCGTGGGAGGCGGCCGACCGCGACCCGCAGGGCTACGACGCGGGAATCGCCCGTGCCCGGGAGTCGTATGCGCGCCTCGTCGGTGTTCCACCCGGCCGCGTCGCGATCGGGTCGCAGACCTCAGTACTCGCCGCCCTCGTTGCGGCAGCGGTGCCCGAGGGTGCCGAAGTGCTGATGCCCGAGGGCGACTTCTCGTCGATCGAGTTCCCCTTCCTGCAGCGGGCGGGAATCCGTACCCGGGTCGTTCCACTCGAAGCGCTCGCCGAATCGGTGACGGATGAGACCTGGCTCGTCGTCTTCTCGCTCGTGCAGTCGGCGACCGGGGTGGTGGCCGCGACCGACGCGATCCTCGAGGCGGCCGCGCGACATGACGCGTTCACGTTCTGCGACGTCACCCAGGCGGCCGGGGTGCTGCCGGTCGACGCGAGCCTGTTCGACGTCACCGTGTGCCACACCTACAAGTGGTTGTGCTCGCCGCGCGGCGTCGCGTTCCTCACACTCCGCGAGCGCTTCGACCCGCTGCTCGCACCTCTGCAGGCTGGCTGGTATGCGGGCGACGACGTGTGGACGAGCACCTACGGCCCGACGATGCACCTCGCGACCGACGCGCGGCGTTTCGACGTGTCGCCGGCGTGGCAGGCCTGGATCGGCGCCGAACCGGCGATTGCCCTCTTCGCGGGACTCGACATCGCCGAGGTGTGGGCCCTCACGAGCGGACTCGGCGACGCGCTGTGTGAGGCGGTCGGCATCCCGCCGCAGCATCAGGCGATCGTCACCTGGCCGGATGCGTCGGGTGGCGACCTGAAGAAGCTCATCGACGCCGGCATCCGGGTCTCGGGTCGCGCCGGACGCCTACGCGCGTCGTTCCACCTCTGGAACGACCTCTCCGACGTCGAAGCCGTTGCCCGAGTGATCGGGTAGGCCCCGGTTAGGGTCGCGCCGACCTTAAGTGATATCCTCTGTTCGGGTCATATCGACCTTTACTAAGGGGGTCAGGTGAGCACGCGGATCGATCTCGCCGTGTCGACGGTGATCTTCGCGCTGCGCCCCGAGGGGGATGAGGCCGAGCTGTCGATCCCGCTCGTACGCCGCACCCGCGACCCGTTCGCCGGCCGGTGGTCGCTTCCCGGCGGGGCCGCCGAGCCCGCCGAGAGTCTCGACGACACCGCCGCGCGCAAGCTCTTCGAGACCACCGCCCTCCGCCCGGCATACCTCGAGCAGCTCTACGCGTTCGGCGACCCCGACCGCTCGCCGACCGGACGCGTCGTGTCGGTCGTGTACTGGGCGCTCGTGCGCGCCGAGCTCGCCGACCGCGCGGTTGAAGACGACAACGTGCGCTGGTTCGCCGCCGACGAGCTGCCCGACCTGGCCTTCGACCACAACCTCATCGTGCGGTACGCCCTCTGGAGGCTGCGCACCAAGATGGAGTACTCGCGCATCGCCCACGCCCTGCTCGGCGAGACCTTCACGCTCGCCGAACTGCGTCGCGTGCACGAGATCGTGCTGGAGCGGCCCCTCGACCCGGCCAACTTCCGCCGGCACATCGAAGCCTCGGGTGTGCTCGTCGACACCGGCGAGACGGTGCCCGGCGGCCGCCACCGCCCGCCGCGCCTGTATCGCTACGACACGACCTTGCAGCTCGCCGACAACGGCCCGCTCACCCGCCCCACCCCGGAGGAATCGCAGTGACCTCGATCGACGTGCTCATCCGCTCCGCGCCCGACGAGGCGTGCAGCACCGACCTCGCGAAGGGGCCGTGGGAGTTCGACGCCGCGCCCGGCTACGGCCCGGGGTCGAGCATGGGCGACGTCATCCCGACCGGTTCACCTCGGCAGGGCGAGCTGCCCGCCGCGTACCGGGAAGCCGACGCCGCCGACCTGCACGCCCGCATCCGCGCCGCGAAGGCCGCCCTCGGCGAGCGGGTCGTCATCCTCGGGCACTTCTACCAGCGCGACGAGGTCATACAGCACGCCGACTTCCTCGGCGACTCGTTCCAGCTCGCGAACGCCGCGCAGACGGTGCCCAACGCCGAGGCGATCGTGTTCTGCGGCGTGCACTTCATGGCTGAAACGGCCGACATCCTCGCCCGGCCGGGGCAGGACGTCATCCTGCCCAACCTCGCCGCGGGCTGCTCGATGGCCGACATGGCCGACGAAGACAGCGTCGAGGAGTGCTGGGCGCAACTCGAAGAGCTCTACGGAACCGAGGAGGATGCCGACGGCCGCGCGCCCATCATCCCGGTCACGTACATGAACTCCTCGGCCGCGCTCAAGGCGTTCTGCGGCCGGCACGGCGGCATCGTCTGCACCTCGTCGAACGCCGAAACGGTGCTCGAGTGGGCGTTCGAGCGCGGGCAGCGGGTGCTGTTCTTTCCCGACCAGCACCTCGGCCGCAACACCGCCAAGAAGATGGGCGTGCCACTCGAGCGGATGCCGATGTGGAACCCGCGCAAACCGCTCGGCGGCAACACGGCCGAGGAACTGCAGGATGCCCGCGTGGTGTTGTGGCACGGCTTCTGCAGCGTGCACAAGCGCTTCACCGTCGCCCAGGTCGAGCGGGCGCGGGCCGAGCACCCCGGCGTGCGGGTGATCGTGCACCCCGAGTGCCCGATGCCGGTCGTCGACGCCGCCGACGAGGCGGGGTCGACCGACTACATCCGCAAGGCCGTCGCCGCCGCGACCGAACCCACGACGTTCGCGATCGGCACCGAGATCAACATGGTCAACCGGCTCGCCGCCGAGCACCCGCAGCACGAGATCTTCTGCCTCGACCCGGTGGTGTGCCCGTGCTCCACGATGTACCGCATCCACCCGGGGTATCTCGCGTGGGTGCTCGAGGAACTGGTCGCCGGGCGGCGGCCCAACCTGATCCGGGTGCACGAGCAGGTGGCGGCGGATGCGCGCGTCGCCCTCGACCGGATGCTCGCCGCGAAGCCGAAGGGGGCCTGATGCGCGTCGTTGTCGTCGGCACGGGCATCGCGGGGCTCATCGCGGCGCACCGGGCGAGCGAGCGCCACGACGTCGTGCTCGTCACGAAGTCGCGCCTCTCTGAAAGCAACACCCGGTACGCGCAGGGCGGTATCGCGGTGGCGATGTTTCCCGACGACTCGGTCGAGAGCCACATCGCCGATACTCTGCGCGCGGGCGCAGGCCTGTGCGACCCGGGCGCGGTCGAGGTGCTGTGCGCCGAGGGGCCGCAGCGGGTGCGCGACCTCATCGCCCTCGGCGTGGAGTTCGACAGAGTTGCGGGCGAGGGGGCCGAGGGCGAGCTGGTGCGCGGCCACGAAGCGGCGCACTCCTCGCGCCGCGTGCTGCACGCCGGCGGGGATGCGACCGGGTTCGCGATCGAGTCGGCCCTGTTGCGCGCGGTGCGGCGGCGGGCGATCGAGGTGCACGAGCACACCTTCGTGACCGATCTGGTGATGGATGCCGGCGAGGTTCGCGGCGTCGACGTTCTCTCCGCCGGCGGGGCGGCCCATCGCATCCCGGCCGACGTCGTCGTGCTCGCGAGCGGCGGTGCGGGGCAGCTGTTCCGCCACACCACCAACCCCGAGGTCGCGACGGGCGACGGCATCGCCGCCGCGTGGCGGGCGGGTGCCGCGGTGTCGGATCTCGAGTTCTACCAATTCCACCCGACCGCGCTCGCGTTGCCCGGCAATCACCTGGTCTCCGAGGCGGTGCGCGGTGAGGGCGCGGTTCTGCGTGATGCCGAGGGCCAGCGATTCATGGTCGACCTGCATGCGGATGCCGAGCTCGCGCCTCGCGATGTCGTCGCCCGGGGGATCGCGCAGGCGATGGCGTGGCAAGGCGGGAAGCCCGTCGTCCTCGACGCGACGGCGCTCGGCGCGGAGTTCCTGCGCGCGAGATTCCCGGGCATCACCGCCGCGTGCGCCGAGCGCGGCATCGACTGGACGGTGACTCCGATGCCGGTGACCCCAGCAGCGCACTACGCGATGGGCGGCATCCCCACCGACATCGACGGCCGCACGACGCTGCCCGGACTCTTCGCGGTCGGCGAGGCGGCGTGCACGGGTGTACACGGCGCCAACCGGCTCGCCTCCAACTCGCTGCTTGAGTCGCTCGTGTTCGCCTGGCGGGCCGCCGACGCGCTCGAGGTGCCCGGCTCTCCGCTCGAACTCATGGCCGAATCATCCGCCTTGGTCCCCGTTGCGGGCGCTGCCCCGGTCGACCGTGGCGCGCTGCGCGAACTCATGTGGAAGCACGCGGGCCTCGAGCGGGATGCCTGCGGGCTCACCGAGGCTGCCGCCGTGCTCGCCGGGTGGCGGGCTGACGATCCGACGCCCGCCGGGCGGGAAGACGCCAACCTGCTCGACCTCGGCAGGCTGCTCGTGCACGCCGCCCTGCGACGCGAGGAGTCGCGCGGCGCGCACTTCCGCACCGACTTCCCCGCACCGAGCGAGGCGTGGACGCACTCGGTGCACGACGCCCTCCCGGCCGCGCGGGCAGCCGAGGCCGCCGCATGAGTGCGATCGACGACATCATCCAGCGCGCTCTCGACGAGGACGCGCCGTGGGGTGACCTCACCTCGGAGGTCTTCCTGCCGGCTGATGCACGGGCGACGGCGGCACTCGTCGCGCGTGAGCCGGGGGTGTTCAGCGGGGCCGACGTGTTCGCGCGGGTCTTCGGCCTCGTCGACCCGGCGACGACCGTCGAACTGTTGGTGGCCGACGGTGGACGCTTCGAGGTCGGCACCGTGCTTGCCCGCGTCGAAGGATCCGCCCGGGCGGTGTTGCGCGCCGAGCGGATCGCCCTCAACCTCACGCAGCGGATGTCGGGCATCGCGACGCTCACGGCCCGCTATGTCGAGGCGGCGGCGGGCACAACCGCCCGCATCGTCGACACCCGTAAGACCACGCCGGGGCTGCGGGTGCTCGAACGCCAGGCCGTGCGCGACGGCGGCGGACACAACCACCGCTTCTCGCTGTCGGATGCCGTGCTCGCGAAAGACAACCACCTCGCGGTGCTCGCGGCCGCCGGGGTGCCGATCGGCGATGCCATCCGCGCCGCGCGCGCCCGCATCGGCCACACCACCCACCTCGAGGTCGAGGTCGACCGGCTCGACCAGATCGAACCCGTCGTCGCGGCGGGAGTCGACACGATCATGCTCGACAACTTCACGCCCGACGAGTTGCGCGAAGGCGTCGCGCTCGTCGCCGGCCGCGCCCTCGTCGAAGCCAGCGGTGGGGTGAGCCTCGACACGGTCGCCGCGATCGCCGCGACGGGCGTGGATGTCATCTCGGTCGGTGCACTCACCCACAGCCCGCGGGCGCTCGACCTCGGGCTCGACGTGGAGGTACGCGCGTGAGATTCAACCTCGACCACGCCGCCGCGAGCCCCGTGAGCCCCGCGGTCGTCGCGGCCCTGACGACGTTTCTGACGACAACCGACTCGGCCAACCCGTCGAGTCGGCACGAGCCGGGGGAGCGGGCCGCACGCGCACTCGCGGATGCCCGGGCGCAGATCGCCGCGGAGCTCGGCTGCCGTCCCGGTGAGCTCGTGCTCACCTCGGGCGGCACCGAGGCCGACAACCTGGCCATCAAGGGGATCGCGCTGGCCGATCCCCGCGGTCGGCACATCGTGATCTCTCGGCTCGAGCACGAAGCGGTGCGGGAGAGCTGCGAGTACCTGCGGCGCGCCCACGGCTTCGAGATCGAGGTGCTGCCGGTCGACGAGGCGGGTCGCGTGAGTCCCGCCGCGCTCGGACACGCGATCCGCGCCGAGACGACGCTGGTGTCGATCGCCTACGCGAGCAACGAGCTCGGAACCGTCCAACCGATCGCCGACCTGGCGGCCGTGGCGCGTGCCGCGGGTACCCGCATGCACGTCGACGCGGTCCAAGCGGCCCCGTGGTTCGACGTCTCGCCCGCCGCACTCGGGGTCGACGCCGTGAGTATCGCCGGGCACAAGCTCGGCACGCCCCCGGGCGTCGGGGCGCTGCTCGTGCGTGCCGGCGTGCCGCTGGAACCGTTGCTGCACGGCGGCGGCCAGGAGCGCGGGCGCCGCGCCGGCACCGAGAACCTCCTCGGAGCGATTGCGCTCGCCGCGGCTCTCGCCGATCGGCCACGCCTGCGGATGTCGGCGGGTGCGATCGCCGCAGCCCGCGACATCCTCATCGACGGCGTCCTGCGCGACGTGCCCCGCAGCATCCTCACCGGGTCGCGACAGCACCGCCTACCGGGCCACGCTTCGTTCTGCTTCCCCGGAACCGCCGGCGAGGCGGTGCTGATCGAACTGGGGATGGGCGGCATCGTCTGCTCGAGCGGATCGGCGTGCGCCGAGGGGTCCGACGAGCCCTCGCCGACGCTGCTCGCGCTCGGGATCGCGCCCGAAGTGGCACAGACGGCGGTGCGCTTCAGCTTCGGCGCGGGGTTCACCCCGGCGGTGGCCGAAACCGTCGTCGCCGAGATCGCTGCTGCGGTGGCGTCAGTGTCGGGGATGGCGCGCCGGTATTCTGGCCAGGATGCCTAGTCCCACCCCGCTCGACTCGATCATCTCGCTCGCGAAGCGTCGCGGCTTCGTCTTCCAGTCCGGCGAGATCTACGGGGGATCCCGCTCCGCCTGGGACTACGGGCCGCTCGGCACCGCGCTGAAAGAGAACATCAAGCGCGAGTGGTGGAAGTTCATGGTGCAGACGCGCGACGACATCGTCGGCATCGACTCCTCCGTCATCCTGCCCAAGCGCGTGTGGGAGGCCTCCGGCCACGTCGCGGTGTTCTCCGACCCGCTCGTCGAGTGCCTGAGCTGTCACAAGCGCTACCGCCAAGATCACCTGCTCGAAGCCTTCGAAGAGAAAAAGGGCCGCTACCCTGCGAACGGCATGGCCGACATCGCCTGCGAGAACTGCGGCACGCGCGGTCAGTGGACCGAGCCACGTGAATTCAGCGGCCTGCTGAAGACCTACCTCGGCCCGGTCGACGACGAGGCGGGCCTGCACTACCTGCGTCCCGAGACGGCGCAGGGCATCTTCGTGAACTTCGCCAACGTGCTCTCGAGCGCCCGGATGAAGCCGCCGTTCGGCATCGCCCAGGTCGGCAAGAGCTTCCGCAACGAGATCACCCCCGGCAACTTCATCTTCCGAACCCGCGAGTTCGAGCAGATGGAGATGGAGTTCTTCGTGCAGGAGGGCACCGACGAGGAGTGGTTCACCTACTGGATCGACCAGTGTGAGCAGTGGTTCCTCGGCCTGGGGCTCACGCCTGAGAATCTGCGGCGCTACGAGCATCCGAAAGAGAAGCTGTCGCACTACTCCAAGCGCACCGTCGACCTGGAGTACCGCTTCGGCTTCGCCGGCAGTGAGTTCGGCGAACTGATGGGTGTCGCCAACCGCACCGACTTCGACCTGTCGACCCACTCGAAGGAGTCGGGCGTCGACCTGTCGTACTTCGACCAGACCACGAACGAGCGCTGGACGCCGTACGTGATCGAGCCGGCGTTCGGGCTGACGCGCGCCCTGATGGCGTTCCTCGTCGACGCGTACGCCGAAGACGAGGCCCCGAACACGAAGGGCGGCGTGGACAAGCGCACCGTGCTGCGGCTCGACCGCCGACTCGCGCCCGTGAAGGTCGCCGTGCTGCCGCTGTCGCGCAACGAACAGCTCTCGCCCGTCGCGAAGGAGCTCGCCGCCGACCTGCGGCAGGACTGGATGATCGAGTTCGACGACGCCGGCGCGATCGGGCGCCGCTACCGCCGTCAGGATGAGATCGGCACCCCGTTCTGCGTGACCGTCGACTTCGATTCATTGGAAGACAAAGCCGTGACCGTCCGGGAACGCGACACGATGGCGCAGGAGCGGATCTCTCTCGATCGACTGAAGGGGTATCTCGCCGAACAGTTGAAGGGCTGATTCCGCTCATCGGAACCGTTACTGGACAACTACCTATGGTGATAGGTAGTCTGTCTCGCGACGACGATGTCGGAAGGAACACCCTCATGGCGACCGCTGAATCTGCCAACTACACCCCCGCCCAGCTGCTCGAAGACTTCTCGCTCGAGATGACGGGCAAAGACGTGCCCGGCCTGCTCGAAGCGGCACCGTTGCTGCCGCGCGGCACGCGCGTCAACGTGACCTTCCTCGGCAACGAAGACCTCGAGATGCGCCTCGTCGCCTCGAAGGCCGTGCTCGACCACGGCTTCGTGCCGGTGCCGCACATCTCCGCCCGGCGGTTGTCGTCGCAAGCGCAGCTCGAGGAGTTCCTCGGCGCGCTGCAGGCGCAGGGCACCTCGACGCACGTGTTCTCGGTCGGCGGCGACCCGTCGACGCCCGAGGGTCCGTACGAGGACTCGCACGACGTCATCAAGACCGGCCTGCTTCAGCAGTTCGGCGCGAAGGACATCTCGATCGCCGGCTACCCGGAGGGTCACCCCGACATCTCCGACGAACAGCTCTGGACGGCGATCACCGGCAAGCACGCGACCCTCACCGAGCAGGGCACGCCGGGCACGATCCTCACCCAGTTCGGGTTCGACGAAGACCCGGTCGTCGCCTGGATCGAGAAGGTGCGCGCCGCGGGCATCGACTACGAGATCCGTGTCGGCGTTCCCGGCCCGGCCGGCATCAAGCGGCTGCTGTCGTTCGCCGCCCGGTTCGGCGTCGCGTCGAGCGCCGGAATCGCCAAGAAGTACGGCCTGTCGCTCACCAACCTCATGGGCACCGCCGGCCCCGACAAGTTCATCAAACGCCTCGCCAAGAAACTCGACCCCGCCACGCACGGTGTGGTGAAGTTGCACTTCTACACTTTCGGCGGACTGACCGCGACATCCGAGTGGATCCGCGACTTCAAGGAGAAGCTGTGACCATGACCGACGCCAAGCCGACTGCGGCACAGGCGCCCGCGGGCCGTTCGAACCAGGCCGTCCTCATCGTGCACGGTGCCGACCGCCCGGGCATCGTCGCGGCGGTCTCGTCGACGCTGTCGCAGCACGGCGCGAACATCGTCGCACTCGACCAGTACACCGACGATCCCGAGGGCGGCCAGTTCTTCCAGCGCACGGTCTTCGACCTGCCCGACCTGGTGGTCAACTCCCCGGCGCTCGAAGCCGACCTCGAGCAGATCCTCGGCACAGACCTCGGGATGACGTGGACGCTGACGCACCGCGCAAGCCCGAAGCGGGTCATCATCCTGGCCTCGAAGAGCGACCACTGCCTGCTCGACCTGCTCTGGCGGCACCGCCGCGGTGAGATCCCGATGGCCGTGCCGATGGTGATCAGCAACCACACCGACATGGCCGAAGACGTGCGCTCGTTCGGCATCCCGTTCTTCCACGTGCCGAGCGTCACCGGAGCCGACAAGTCGGTCTCGGAGAACAAGATCGTCGACCTCATCACGGGCAATGCCGACCTCGTCGTGCTGGCTCGGTACATGCAGATCCTGTCGGAGGGCTTCCTTGAGAAGGTCGGCGTTCCGGTGATCAACATCCACCACTCCTTCCTGCCCGCGTTCATCGGCGCGGGGCCCTACAAGAAGGCGAAGGAGCGCGGCGTCAAACTCATCGGTGCGACCGCCCACTACGTGACCGAAGAGCTCGACGAGGGCCCGATCATCGAGCAGGACGTCGTGCGCGTCAACCACGCCGACACGGCCAGTGATCTGCAGCGCAAGGGCGCCTACGTGGAGCGCGAAGTGCTCTCCCGTGCCGTGCTCGCGCACTGCGAAGACCGCGTCATCCGCGCCGGTCGCCAGACCATCGTCTTTTAGCACCCCCGGGCCCGTCCGGGCCCTTTTACACCCACACAACACCTATTTCCATAGGTATTCAACGGAGAAGGAACCATGGCAAAGAACCTCACCGAAGCCATCGCCGCGGCCGGCAGCCCCGTCGAACTGCTTCGCAACTCGCAGATCGGCTCGTACATCTATCCCGTCGTGCCGGCCGACTTCCAGAACTGGATCAAGGAGCAGCAGGCCTGGCGCCAGACGGCCGTGCTCTACGACCAGTCGCACCACATGGACAACGTCTTCCTCAAGGGTTCCGACGCGATCAAGCTGATCTCCGACACGGCGATCAACTCCACCGCCGTCTTCCCGGTCGACAAGGCCAAGCAGTATGTGCCGACCACGGCATCCGGTCATGTCATCGGTGACGGCATCCTGTTCCGCGAAGCGGAAGACGAGTACGTCTATGTCGGCCGCGCGCCGGCATCCAACTGGCTCATGTACCACGGCGAGACCGGCGGCTACCAGAACCTGGATGTCGTGGTCGACCGCCGCTCGAACTCGCGCCCCTACGGCGACGCGGTGTCGCGCAGGTACTACCGCTTCCAGATTCAGGGCCCGGCCGCGTGGTCGGTCATCGAGAAGCTCAACGGCGGGCCGCTCGAGCAGCTGAAGTTCTTCACGATGTCGACGATGAACATCGCCGGCAAGACGGTGCGCACGCTGCGTCACGGCATGGCCGGCGCCCCCGGCCTCGAGCTGTGGGGTCCCTACGCCGACCACCACCTCATCCGCGACGCGATCGTCGAAGCCGGCAAGGAGTTCGGTCTCGTGCCCGTCGGGTCGCGTGCCTACCCGTCGAACACGCTCGAGTCGGGCTGGATCCCGTCGCCGCTGCCCGCGATCTACACGGGCGCCGAAGAGCAGGGCTACCGCGACTGGCTGCCCGGTGACTCCTACGAGGCCACCGGCACCCTCGCCGGCTCGTTCCTGTCGAAGAACATCGAGGACTACTACCTCACCCCGTGGGAGCTCGGCTACGGCTCGTTCGTGAAGTTCGACCACGACTTCATCGGCCGCGACGCGCTCGAGAAGATCGACCCCGCGTCGCAGCGCAAGAAGGTCACGCTCGCCTGGGATGCCGACGACGTCACGAAGATCTTCGCGTCGCTGTTCGACGTCGACGGCCCGTCGCACAAGTTCTTCGACCTGCCGCTGGCGAACTACGGCTCGGCCAACTACGACGCCGTCGTGGATGCCGACGGCACGGTCGTGGGCTACTCGATGTTCACCGGCTACAGCTCGAACGAGAAGCGCGCGCTGTCGCTCGCGACGATCTCGCCCGACGTGCCCGAAGGCACCGAGCTGCGCGTGCTGTGGGGCGAGAACCCGAACACGTCGAAGGCCACTGTCGAGAAGCACGAACAGCTTCCCGTGCGGGCCGTCGTCAGCCCGGTCCCGTACTCGACGGTCGCCCGTCAGTCGTACCAGGGTGGCTGGCGCACCGGCTACCAGGGCTGAAAATCGCTGGTCGAGTAGCGTCGCGCGAAGCGTGACGCGTGTCGAGACCTTAGGGTCGGATGCGGAGAGAAGTTCGTCTCCGCATCCGGCCTGAGGTATTTCTCCGATGTCACTGCGATTCGCGCTGCTCGCGCTGCTGAGCGTCGACGCCATGACGGGCTACGACCTGCACAAGCGCTTCGACTCGTCGGTCGGTCATGTCTGGTACGCCCCTGACTCGCAGATCTACCCCGAGCTGCGCAAGATGGAAGCCGACGGCGTCGTCACCGCCGAAGAGGTGCCGTGGGGCACCAAGGGCACCAAACGCGAGTACTCCATCACCGACGCGGGCCGCGAGGCGTTGCGCGGCTGGATGAACGCGATGCTGCCCTACGCGCGGTTCCGCGACGCGATGCACCTGAAGTCGGCGTACTTCGAGTGGGCCAGTCCGGATGCCGCCCGCGCCCAGTTGCGCGCCCACATCGCCCACTACGAGGGTGAACTCGCTCAGTGGGAAGAGCAGATCCACCAGATCGACACGGCGACCTCCCCGATGCTCAACCGCCGCCTCGCCGTGACGCCCGTGCAGGACAAGAAGCGCACGGTGGCGTTCAAGCGGTACGCCTACGAGGGCCTCGTTCAGCGTGCGGAACAAGAGATCGCCTGGGCACGTGACGGGCTGCGGCTGATCGACGAACTCGAAGAGGAGAAGGACGGATGACCGACGCTACCGCGCCCCCCGCCGCACCGGCGGCACAGCCCGAACTCACGATCGTCGAACTGCCGTACCACCGGCTGTACCGTGCTCAACCCGCCTACCGCTGGTGGCGTCCGCTCGTCGCGATCGTGATGACCGCCGTGTTCTTCCTCGGCGTCAGCCTGCTGCTCGCCGTGCCGCTGTTCATCGTGCTGTTCGCGACCAACGCGATCGACTTCCTCAGCCCCGACGTGAACGACGAGCTCACGGCGCTGGTCAGCCCCGACATGGCGCGACCATGGACCCTCCTGTTCGGGCTTGGCTCGATCATCCTCGTGCTGCCGCTCGTGCCGCTCGCGTTGCGCATCGCCGGCATCCGACCCGCCGGTGTGCGGGTCAACATCCTGCACTCGGTGCTGATGAGGCTGCGGTGGCGCTGGCTCCTCGTCGCCTTCATCCCCGCCGCCGCCGTGTGGATCGTGACCTTCGCCGGGCAGATCGGAATCGGTCTCTCGCTCGGTGATGAGCTGCTTCCCTTCAGCATCGATGTACCGACCTACCTGATCTCCGTGCTCATCGTGGTGTTGCTGGTGCCGCTGCAGGCGGCGACCGAGGAGTACCTCTACCGCGGTGTGCTGTTGCAGTCGGTCGGCGCATGGGTGCGCTGGGCGCCGGTGACGATCGTCGTTTCGGCCGCGATCTTCGGGGTCAGTCACGCCTACGACGGATGGGGCATCCTCACGGTCGTCGTCATGGCGGTGGGCTTCGCGGTCGTCACGATCCGCACGGGCGGTCTCGAGGCGAGCATCGCGATGCACACCGTGAACAACGTCGCCGCCTTCGCCGTGATGGGCACCGGCATGTTTGGTCCGACGGGGATGACGGAAGACACCGGCGGGCCTGCCGGGCTGGTCGCTCAGATCATCACGGTCGGACTGTGGGTCGCCGGTGTGGAGTGGTTCGCGCGGCGCAACGGGATCGAGCGGCTGAGCCGTATCGGCGTTCCCCTGATCCCCGCGCCACCCGCGGGAATGCTGCGGCCGTACGGCAGTTGAACCTGGAGTGACTGCTTCCTCTGAACCGATCAAGGTCGACATCTGGTCGGACATCGCCTGCCCGTGGTGTTTCATCGGCAAGCGCAAGTTCGAGGCGGCGGTCGCCGCGTCGGGTCTTGCGGTCGAGGTGGAGTTCCATTCGTTCGAACTTTCACCGACCACGCCGGCGGAATTCCGGGGCCGTCACCACGAGTTCCTCGCCGGTCACGCGGGCGTCTCGCTCGAGCAAGCCGCGGCGATGGGGGAGCGGGTCACCGTCCTCGCGGCCGCGGTCGGGCTGAGGTTCGACTACGACCGGCTGCAGACCACCAACACGGTTCTCGCTCATCAACTCGTGCACTACGCCAAGGCGCGCGGCCGGCAGCCCGAGATGAAGGAACGCCTGATGAAGGCGTACTTCGAGGAGGGCCGCCACGTCGGCCGCATCCCCGAACTCGCCGACCTCGCCGCCGAGATCGGCTTCGACCGCGACGAGGTCGTGCGCTCTCTGGAGTCGGGGGAGTACCTCGCCGACGTGCGGGCAGACGTCGCGCTGGCGGGTGGCCTCGGCATCCGCGGTGTGCCGTTCTTCGTGCTCGACGGCAAGTACGGCATCTCGGGTGCGCAGGAGCCGGCGACCTTCGCCGACGCCCTCGAGCAGGTGGCCACGGAGCGTCTCGCAGCGAGCGCCTCTCATGTTTCGGGGGTGTAAACCAGGGTGAACGGGACGTAAACCTTCCTCGATATTTGCGTTCTCAGCTTGACGCGGTCCCCCATTGCGCCGACATGATGAGCATCAACAGCCGGTAGTGCGGTGACGGGAATCCACCCCGATTAGGGTTCTGGATCGTCGCACTCGGTCAATGGGGATTACGTCAGATCAGGCGACGTCGGCCAGCGCCACCTTTTCGTCCCCCCAACGAAGGCTGCCCCCGATGCCCGCAATCGTTTTGTCGTTTCCCGACCCCGCCGACGGCATTCTCGCCGATACGTTCGACCTCGAACCGATCGCGAACTTCCTCGCCACTCTGGTGCCGTACTTTCCGCTCGCACTCGCGGGAACCGTCGTCTGGCTGCTCTGGCTATTCCGAGTGATCCTGTCGGCACGCACCGGCCCGATCGAGAGCGACTTCCGCACCACGACATCCGTGGTCGTGCCGTCATTCCACGAAGACCCCGACATCCTCATGCGCTGTCTCGACACCTGGCGCGCGCAGAACCCTGACGAGATCATCGTGGTGCTCGACGTCGCCGACCTCGAGGCCTACGACCGCATCGTCGCTCTCGACGACGACCGCCTGCGCCCGATCCTCTTCGAGCACGCCGGCAAGCGATCGGCACTCGGGGCCGGCATCCGGCTCGCTCGTTTCGAGCTGCTCGTGCTCACCGACTCCGACACCTCGTGGACGCCCGGACTGCTCATCGAGGTGCAGAAGCCGTTCGTCGACCCCGCGGTCGGCGGCGTGTCGACTCAGCAGAACGTCTACGCCCGCACCACGAGCATCTGGCGTCGCGTCGCCGACTGGCTCGTGAACCTGCGCTACTACAACTACGTGCCGGCGATGGGCCGTGCCGGAGCGGTGCCCTGCATTTCGGGTCGCACCGCGGTGTACCGCAAAGCCGCCGTCCTCCCCGTGCTCGAGCGCCTGGAGAACGAGTTCTTCCTCGGCAAACGGTGCATCTCGGGCGATGACGGGCGTCTGACCTGGCTCGTGCTCGCGTCGGGCTACAAGACGGTGCACCAGCGCTCCGCCCGGGCGTTGTCGATGTTCCCGTCGAGCTTCGCGGCGTTCGTGAAGCAACGGGTGCGCTGGAGCCGCAACTCCTACCGGTGCTACCTGACGGCGATCGCCAAGGGCTGGCTGTGGCGCCAACCGTTCGTCACGAAGGTCACCGTTCTGCAGATCCTGTTGACCCCGGTGACTATGGGCTTCACCATCGGCTACATCCTGTTCAGCCGGTTCGACCTGACCCCGATCGCGATCACCGCCGTCGTCGCGTGGCTGTTGATCACCCGGGGCATTCGCGGCTTCTCGCATCTGCGTCGGCATCCCGGAGAGTTGTTGCTGCTGCCGATCGTCGCCCTCGTCGTGATCTTCATCGCCCTCCCGATCAAGCTCTACGCGTTCGTCACCATGAACAAGCAGGGCTGGCTCACTCGACACGCCCACCAGATCGGTGGCGACGGCCAGACCGCCCGGTCGCTCGGCGCGGAGGTGACCGCGTGATGCGCGGAATGGCTGCCGGCGTCCTCGCCGTCGGCCTGATCGCCGGCAGCTCGATCGGCGCCACCGCCGCCCCGGTCGCCGGGTTGCCGGTCGGCATGGCGCCGGACGACGACGTCACCGCCGGTCGTGGTTATCCCGGCGACCCTGCCGAGGAGGCCCGTCTCGTCGCCGCCGAAGAGCGACGACTGATCGACATCGAGGCGAGCATGTCGAGCGCCGCCGCTGCCGGGATGGCTCCGACGCGTCCCTTCCGCCTGACGACCACCGGCGTGCCGACCGTCGTGCTCGTCGCCCGCAGCGGCGCGTACACGCTCGAAGAACTCGCTCGGATCGCGCCACGTAGCGTTGCCGTGCAAGGCGACGGCTCCTACCTCGTCTCTGAGCACCTTTACGTCGCCGAAGGCGCCACGCTCCGGCTCTCCGGCGACGGTCTGCGGGTGTTGCTGGCGTCATCCGCCGACGGGTTCGCCTCCATCGTCGGCGACGGCGGCGATCTGCTCATCGAGGGAGACGCCGGTGCTCCCGTCTCGATCTCGAGCTGGGATGGCGACGGCCCCGATCTGGTCACCGCGGATGGCCGTGCCTATGTTCGCGAACACGGCGGCCACGCGTCGATCATGAATGCGGAGTTCTCTGACCTGGGCTTCTGGAGTGGGATTACTGGAGGTCTGTCGCTCACCGGCACCGTCATCCCCGAGCCCCTGTTGGCCGACGACCTCGGGAGCGCTGCTGCCCCGGCCGACCCGGTCGAGGTTTCCGGCATCGAGGGCAGTGAGGCTCTCGCCGGAAGCGGCGGCGAGGCGCTCGACACCCTCGCCCTCGACTCGGGGCTGACCGTCAACGGCTACGCCTCCGCCCTCATCCAATCGGTGACGGTCACCGGCAGCGCCTTCGGTTTGTTCGTCACGAACTCCGACCGCGTCGAGATCCGCGGATCGCGCTTCGCCGACAGTCTTGTCGACGGCCTCGTCTTTCATCGCGACGTCACCAACACGACCGTGACCGGCACGAGTGCGGTCGGCAATGCGCAGGATGGATTCAACCTGACCCGCGCCACCTCGGGCGTCGTGTTCGATGGGCTCACCGCGCGCTCGAACGGTCGAAACGGCATCACGATCGAGGGTCGCTCGCTCGTCGACGGACCCAGCGCGACCGGCATCGCGACGACGGTCTACGGCGACAACGAGGTGCGCAACTCCACCTCGACCGACAACGGTCGCTACGGAATCGAAGTCGTCGGTGGGCAGGATGTCACCGTCGTCGGTAACGATGTCGCCCGCAACGACATGGGCATCGTGGTCGACAGCGGCGCCACCGGCATCACGGTGCGCGACAACGACGTGTCGGCCTCCGCGAATCAGGGAATCGCCCTGCGGGATGCCGGGCTGGATGCCGTGGTCACCGACAACCGGGTCGACGGCGCCGAGATCGGCATCTTCGCCCGTGACGCCGGAGGTGCATTCGAAGACAACACGGTGACGGATGTCTCCAACCACGGGATCGCCCTCGTCGGGGAGACCGGCGCGTCGACGATCGTCGGCAACACGGTCTCCGGATCGGGTCCGAGCGCGATCGACGTGTATCGCACCGCGGGTGTCGCGGTGCGCGACAACGACATCGCTGAGTGGCGCAGCACCAAACCGATCTCGGTGGTGCTCCGCGCCGTCTTCCAACCGCTCACGATCCTGTGGATCCTGATCGCGCTCGCCATCCTCGGGTCGGCGCTGTTCGTTCGGCGGCCGCGGGTTGTGCGCGATCCGTTCGCCGACCACGCGCCGCTCACGACCTTCACACGCGGCATCGTGTCGCGTGAGGAGGCAGCGCCGGCACCGGTCGTGGAGCAGCAGCGCGAGCTCGAGCGGGAGCTCGTCGGGGCGGGGTCGTCGTGACCGACGGAATCCCGGGCGTGATCAGAGCCCGACCGATAACGGCCGTCGTCGCGGCGTTCGTGCTGGGTGCCGTGCTCGTCGGCTCGGTCTGGGCCGCAACGAACGCCGTCCGCCCCGCCGACGGGGATGCCGAAGCGGTCGGCGCCCTCGAGCCGACCGACGAGCTCCCCGACGGTCCGCTCGACGGTTCAGGCCCCGCCCCGGCGGACGCGGTCGAGGGATGTCCCGCATCCGGCACCACGGTGGCGGATGCCGCTCAGCTGCAGGATGCGCTCGACGCGGCGGCGCCGGGTGACGTCATCGCGCTCGCCCCTGGCAGCTACCTCGGCAACTTCGTCGCGGGCGCCTCGGGCACCGCCGACCGACCGATCACACTCTGCGGTTCTCGCGACAGCGTGCTCGACGGCGGCGACATCGACGGGGGGTACGTGCTGCACCTCGACGGGGCGTCGTACTGGCACCTCGTGGGCTTCACCGTCACCAACGGGCAGAAGGGCGTGATGGCCGACGGCACCGTCGGTTCGGTCATCGAGGGGCTCACGGTGCACACCATCGGCGACGAAGCCATCCATTTGCGCCGCTTCAGCACCGACAACACGGTGACCGGCAATCAGGTCAGCAACACCGGCCTGCGTCGGGAGAAGTTCGGCGAAGGCATCTACATCGGAACCGCCGAGAGCAATTGGTGCGACATCACCGACTGCGCCCCTGACGCGTCCGACCGCAACCTCATCGAGGGCAACACCATCTGGGCGACGACCGCCGAGTCGATCGACATCAAGGAGGGCACGAGCGATGGCATCGTGCGCGGCAACACCTTCGACGGATCCCGGTTGGTCGAGGATGACGCCGACTCGTGGGTCGACGTCAAAGGCAACGACTGGCTCATCGAGGGCAATGTGGGCACGAATTCGCCACGTGACGGCTTCCAGACTCACGAGATCCTCGACGGCTGGGGCACCCGCAACGTCTTCCGCGGGAACACCGCGAACGTCAATGGACCCGGCTTTGGGTTCTCGCTCACTCCCGCACGCGACAACGTCGTCACCTGCGACAACCAAGCTTCCGCCGCCGGAGAAGGAACCGCAAATGTGACCTGCTCCGGTTGACAGAAGAGCGCCGCCCCGATTAAGGCGCTTCCCCCATCCGCAACACCCACGTCCTGTTGGAGGATCAAGTGGCTACCCAGAATCTCGATCTCGTCACCCCCCGGGTGGGATCGCCGCGTATCACCGTTATCGGGACGGGATACCTCGGCGCCACCCACGCCATCTGCATGGCAGTGCTCGGCTACGACGTGCTCGGCGTCGACGTCGATCCGGCCAAGATCGACGCGCTCGCCTCCGGCCGCGTGCCGTTCTACGAACCCGGTCTTCCCGAGAAGCTGCGGGAAGCATTGGATGCCGGCCGCCTGCGCTTCACGACCGACTTCGACGAGGCCGCCGCGTTCGGCGACGTGCACTTCGTCTGCGTCGGCACCCCGCAGGCGCCGGGCTCTCACGCCGCCGACCTGCGTTATGTCGACTCGGCCTTCACTGAACTCGCCCGCCGGATCACGCGCAAGGCGCTGCTCGTGGGCAAGTCGACGGTGCCGGTCGGGACCGCCGACCGGCTGACCGCGCTCGTGCAGGAGGTGTCGCCGATCGGCACCGAGCTCGAACTCGCCTGGAACCCCGAGTTCTTGCGCGAGGGTTTCGCCGTCGAGGACACCCTTCACCCCGACCGTCTCGTGTTCGGTGTCGCGTCGGAGTGGGCTGAGGAGCAGCTGCGCCGCGTATTCCGCCCGATTCTCGAGGAGGGCACGCCTCTAGTCGTGGGCGACCTGCCGACCGCGGAGTTGGTGAAGGCCGCCGCGAATTCGTTCCTCGCGACGAAGATCTCGTACATCAACGCGATGGCCGAGATCTGCGAGACGACGGGAGCCGACGTCACCGTGCTCGCCGAAGCGCTCAGCCACGACGCCCGGATCGGCGGCAAGTTCCTCAAGCCTGGCCTCGGCTTCGGCGGCGGGTGCCTGCCGAAAGACATCCGCGCGTTCCGGCACCGCGCCGAAGAGTTGGGGGTCGGAGACGCGATCTCCTTCCTCGACCAGGTCGACCAGATCAACCTCCGTCGCCGCAGTCGCACCGTTGATCTCGCCCGGGAGCTCGTCGGCGGGAGCCTCGACGGGGTGAAGGTCGCCGCACTCGGGGCGGCCTTCAAGCCGAACTCCGACGACGTGCGAGACGCTCCCGCGCTCGACGTGGCACGGATGCTCTACCTGGAGGGTGCGAACGTCGTCGTCTACGACCCGGAAGCGAACGTCAACGCGCACCGGGTCTACCCCGACCTCGACTACGTCGAGTCCCTTGCCGAAGTCGTCGACGGCGCCGATGTGGTGCTGTTGCTCACCGAGTGGGACGAGTTCCGGGATGCCGACCCGGCCGCCCTCGGGGTGCTCGTGGCCGAGCGTCGCATCATCGACACGCGCAACGTGCTCGATGCCGAGGCCTACCGATCCGCCGGCTGGACGTACCGCGCGCTGGGCCGTCCGGCCGCTGTCGAGGTTCCGGCGGAGTCGGAAGCGGTCGCTTAGCGATCGATCAGAGTTCTGCCGGGGTCCGACGCTTATCGGGAGCCACGACCCCGGCAGACACCCTCTTCAGGGTGTCTGCCACTCTACGCAGGACCGAGTCGAGCGTGGAGACGGATGCCGCCCCACGTGGGAGCGTCGACCCGGCGCGGCTGGATCGACGAGAAGGGCTAGCCGACCTCGTCGCGTTGTGCCAGTTCCTGCCCGGTCCCGCGTCGAGCCAGGTCGGCTTCGCCCTCCAGCTGGTGCGGGCCGGTCCGTTCGGGGTGCTCGCCGCGTTCCTCGCCTTCACCCTGCCCTCAGCACTGCTGCTGGCCGCCTTCGACTTCGGGGCGGGACTCTTCGACAGTCCCGTCGGAGGCGGCATCCTGAGGTGAACGACACGCCGAAGATCGTGCTGCAGCCGTTCGGCGAGGCGGGCGAGGTGTGTGAAGACGACGTGTGCCTGGTTCCGCCCCGGGTTGTCGTGAGCGCAGACCCGGTTTAGCGTGAATGGATGTCTGGCACGCCGACATCCGCAGTGATCGCCGTTCTCGCCCTCGCCGTTCTCGGCGGCTGCGCGGCGTCCGATGGGTCGGCGGGCACGCCGTCCCCGTCGCAGACCGGTGCGTCGAGCGGCATCCCCGTGTGTCCCGAGGGCGGTATCGAGGTCGCGACAGCTGAGGAGTTGAGCGACGCCCTGGCCGAAGCGAAGCCGGGCGATGTGATCCGGCTCGCCGACGGCACGTACGAGGGCACGTTCGTGGCCGACTCTCCCGGCGAGCGCGACGCGCCGATCCACCTCTGCGGCAGCGTGGACGCTGTGCTCGACGGCGGCGGCACCGATGACGGCACCGTGCTGCACCTCGACGGCGCGAGCAATTGGATGCTGCTGGGCTTCACCGTGCAGAACGGCAAGAAGGGCGTGATGGCCGATGGCGTCGTCGGCAGCGTGATCGGCGGCCTGACGGTGCGCGAGATCGGCGACGAGGCCATCCACCTGCGGGCTTTCAGCACCGACAACCTGATCGTCGGAAACGTGGTCTCGGACACCGGGCTGCGCAAGCCGGAGTTCGGCGAGGGCATCTACATCGGCAGCGCGGAAGAGAGCTGGTGCGACGTCAGCGACTGCGAGCCCGACGCCAGCGACGGCAACGAGATCGTCGGCAACACGATCAGTGCCACGACGGCGGAGTCGATCGACATCAAGGAGGGCACGACGGGCGGGCTCGTGCAAGACAACGACTTCGACGGCTCGGCGCTCACCGGCGACGCGGACTCGTGGGTCGACGTCAAGGGCAACGACTGGGTGATCACCGGCAACCGAGGAACGAATTCGCCCGCCGACGGCTTTCAGACCCACGAGATCCTCGAGGGCTGGGGGACGGGCAACAGCTTCTCGGGCAACGTCGCCCAGGTGAACGGACCGGGGTTCGGTTTCGCGCTCACCCCCGAACGTGGGAACACCGTCGACTGCGACAACGTCGCCGAGGGGGCGGAGAGCGGCCTCGCGAACGTCGAGTGCCGGTCTCCATAGCGAGCGGTTCGTCCCGAGTCAAGACCCGATCGGTCCAGCCGGGGCGCCGATGAGGGTTCTCTCATCGGCAGCGGCCGCAACCTGACTCCGTGGCGCGCGGAACCGGCCTCTGATCAGGATTTTCGATGTGTCCGCCGGTGACGCACTGTGCTCCAGAGCGCGCTGAACGCGCCCTGGAAGACTCCTGAAAGGGCCACCGAACGCGCGTCGACGCGTGCCTACCGTCGATGCACGTCGACTCGCCTGGGGGCCTCGCCGAAAGACCTCTCCCAGGGTGCGGCGCACCGCATTCGAACCCGAGGAGATCCGCCATGGCCCCGAGCGACCCGCTTAGCGACCTCGACGACTGGTGGAATTCGCTGCCCTGGCAGGACTGGTGGAACACCGTCATCGTCGTGCTCGGTCGGGTGTTCGACCAGCTCGGGGCATGGGCGGCCGCGGTCGAGCCGTTCATCCCGATCGCCGTCGCGGGGACGGTGGTCTGGAGCATCTGGCTCGTCCGGGTGTTCGTCTCGCGCACCGCCCGCCCGATCGTCACCGATTTCCGCACGAGCGTGTCGGTCGTCGTGCCGTCGTTCCACGAAGACCCCGACATCCTGCTCGAGTGCCTCGACACCTGGCGCGCGCAGAAGCCGGACGAGATCATCATCGTGCTCGACGTGCGCGACCTCGAGGCGTACGACCGCATCGTCGCCCTCGGCGACAGCCGGGTGCGTCCGATCCTCTTCGAACACGTCGGAAAGCGCTCGGCGCTCGGAATCGGAATCCGAGAGGCTCGTTCGGAGCTCATCGCACTCGTCGACTCCGACACGAGATGGACTCCGGGCCTGCTGGAGGCCGTGCAGATGCCCTTCAAGGACCGAAGGGTCGGGGGCGTCGGAACGCAGCAGAACGTGTACCAACGCGAGACGAGCGTCTGGCGCCGGATCGCCGACTGGATGGTCAACCTCCGCTACTACGACTACGTGCCGGCGATGGGCAAGCTGGGAGCGGTGCCGTGCCTCTCCGGACGCACCGCGGTCTACCGACGGGCCGCCGTCATCCCGGTGCTGTACCAGCTCGAGAACGAGTACTTCCTCGGTCGCCGCTGCGTGGCCGGCGACGACGGGCGACTCACCTGGCTCGTGCTCGCGCAGGGGTACCGCACGGTGCACCAGAGCTCGGCGAAGGCGCTTTCGATGTTTCCCACAACGTTCCGCGCGTTCGTCAAGCAGCGCGTGCGCTGGAGTCGCAACTCGGTGCGCTGCTACCTCACCGCGATCGCGAAGGGCTGGCTGTGGCGCCAGCCGATCCTGACGCAGATCACGGTGCTGCAGATTCTGCTCACCCCGCTCACGATGGGGCTGACGATCGCCTACCTGGTGTTCTCCCGGCTCGAACTCACCCCACTCGGCGTCGCCCTCGCGCTCGGCTGGGTGGTGCTCGGCCGCGGCATCCGTGGCTGGTCGCACCTGCGGCGGCATCCGCGTGATCTGCTGCTGCTGCCGCTGATGACGTTCACGGTGATTCTCGTCGCGCTGCCGATCAAGGTCTGGGCGTTCGTCACGATGAATCGCAGGGCTGGCTCACCCGGCGGGCCGGCCAGGTCGGCGGTGACGGCCAAACGGCCCGCACCCTTCAACCCGTCTCTCGAGAGGTGGTCAACGCATGAGCGCGATCGGAAAATTCTTGGCAGCGATCATCGTGCTCGCCGTCGCGGCGTTCGTCGGCGGAGCACTGTTCGCCCCCCAACTCACCGGCACTCTGATCGGCCAGGTCATCGGCGAGCAGCCGGTCGCCACCACCGATCCGGAGGAGGTCGAGGAGATCACCGGCGACCCGTATCCCGGCGATCCGGATGCGGAGGCGGCTCTCGTCGACGCAGAGTCGGAGCGGCTCGTCGCCGTACGCACCGCGGCATCGGCCGGCCCCTCGGAGCAACTCGACACGACGGCGCCGTTCCGCCTGGCGAGCGGTGGGCGGCCGACGTTCATCGTGCCGGGGCGCGAGACTCCCTATGATCTCGCGGAGATCGCGGAACTCGCCCCCGACACCTTGGCGGCGGACGGGCCCGATGGCGCCTACGTGCTCAAAGAGCATCTCGCGCTGATGGACGGGGCGGTCCTGGTCATCCCCGCCGGGGCACGACTGCTGCTCGCGGCCGACCAATCGGGCTTCAGCACGCTCGTGGCGCTCGGCGGCCGGCTGAGCGTGGAAGGCACCGCCGAGAGCCGGGTCACGATCGAGAGCTGGAACCCCACCACCGGCGGCCCGGATGACGTCACCGCTGACGGACGTCCCTACCTGAGGGTCATCGGGGGCGATCTGCGCGTCGCCTTCACCGACCTCCGCGCCCTCGGATTCTGGAGCGGAGAGACCGGGGGCCTCGCGTACGACGGCGACCGTAGCGCCGAGCGCGAAATGCAGACGCCTGTTGTCGGCCCCGATGGCGCCCCGACGGTCGAGATCACGGAGGCTGCCGTCGAACCTGCGCGGCTCGAGGTGTCGGGTGTTCTGGTGCAGGGCTGCGCGTTCGGCCTCACCGTCGCCAACGTCGAGAGCCCCATCATCGGCGACTCGGCCTTCGTCGAGAGCCTCGCCGACGGGCTGGTGCTCGACCGCGCCGTCACCGGGGCGACCGTCGATCAGGTGGAGGCATCCCGCAACGCGCGTGACGGGATCGTCGTGGACAACACCACCTCGGGCACCCGGATGACGGGTCTCGTCGTCAATGCCAACTCCCGGAACGGCCTCGTTCTCGACGGGACGGCCCCGGCCGAGGGTCCCAACTCGACCGGGGCACCCACCGCCGTGTCGGGCGACTCGGTGGTCGAGGGCGGAACATTCGACGACAACACGCGCGCCGCGATCGACGTCGTCGGCGGCACCGCGGTGCGCGTCGCGGGCGTCACCGTGAGTGGCGGCGACATGGGCATCGTGCTCGGCGGCGGCCCCGTCGACGTGCAGATCACCGACAGCGCTCTTTCCGGGCAGACCCGTCACGCGATCTCGATCCGCGACGACGCGCAGGATGTGGCCGTCGGCAATAACGAGATCTCGAACGTGCAGGTCGGCGTCTACGTGCGCAACGCCAAGGCCGACGTCACCTCGAACGTGATCTCCGACGTCGAACTGCACGGCATCGTGCTCACCGGCCGCCTCGCCGGCAGCAAGATCACCGAGAACGAACTCTCCGGAACCGGTCCGTCAGCGATCAACGACGACCGCGCCCTCAACGCCCGCGTCGAGGCGAACTTGATCGACGGGTGGGCCTCGAGCCGATCGATCGAACAGATTCTGCGCACCCTCATGCAGCCGCTCACCATCGTCTGGATGCTCGTGGTGACGCTCGTCATCGTCGCCCTCATCACCCGGCTCGGCGCCGGCCGCAAGCGGGGCGACCCGCTACGCGACCGCCGGCCGCTTCAAGCGATGAGCCGCGGCGTCTTCGACCGCGCCGAAGCCGGACGGTTCAGCGGATGAACCGCGACCTGAACGACAAACCCATCAGTAAAGGAGAAGAGCGCATGAACACCGAACCCCTGCGCGTGACGGTGATCGGCACCGGCTACCTCGGCGCCACGCACGCCGTCTGCATGGCGATCCTCGGCTACGACGTGTTGGGCGTGGATGTCGACCGCGAGAAGATCGCGGAACTCTCGGCGGGCCGCGTGCCGTTCTTCGAACCCGGACTCGACGAGAAGCTGCGCGAGGCGCTCGGCTCCGACCGCATCCGCTTCACCGCCGACTTCGACGAGGCCGCTCGCTTCGGCGACATCCATTTCGTCTGCGTCGGCACCCCGCAACAGGAGGGCTCGAACGCGGCCGAGCTGGCGTACGTCGAATCGGCGTTCCGCGAACTCGCCACCCGGATCGACCGCAAGGCGCTGCTCGTCGGCAAGTCGACGGTGCCGGTGGGGACGGCCCAGCGTCTCACCGAGATGGTGCACGACGTCTCGCCGGCCGGCGACGAACTCGAACTCGCCTGGAACCCCGAGTTCCTGCGCGAGGGCTTCGCGGTCGAAGACACCCTGCATCCCGACCGGCTCGTGTTCGGGGTGACGTCGGAGTGGGCCGAGCAGCAGCTGCGCGCCGTGTTCCGCCCGATCCTCGACGAGGACACGCCGCTCGTCGTCGCCGACCTCGCGACGGCGGAACTGGTCAAGGTGGCCGCCAACTCGTTCCTGGCGACGAAGATCTCATACATCAATGCGATGGCCGAGGTGTGCGAGGCGACCGGTGCCGACGTCGATCTGCTCGCCACCGCCCTGTCGTACGACGATCGGATCGGCGGGCGGTTCCTCAAGCCGGGGCTCGGGTTCGGCGGCGGCTGCCTGCCGAAGGACATCCGCGCCTTCCGGCACCGTGCCGAGGAGCTCGGGATCGGGCAGTCCGTCGCCTTCCTCGGAGAAGTCGACGCGATCAACATCCGGCGCCGGGAGCGCACCGTCGATCTGGTGCGCGAACTCGCGGGAGGCGACCTCACCGGGGTGCGCGTTGCGGCGCTCGGGGCGGCGTTCAAGCCGAACTCCGACGACGTGCGCGACGCCCCCGCGCTCGACGTCGCGCGGCTGCTCTACCTCGAGGGCGCGCACGTCGTGGTCTACGACCCGGAGGCGAACGCGAACGCGCACCGGGCGTACCCCGACCTCGACTACGTCGACTCGCTCGGCGATGCGACCGACGGAGCGGAGGTCGTCGTGTTGCTCACCGAGTGGGACGAGTTCCGCTCGGCCGACCCGGGGTTGCTGGGTCACATCGTGGCCCAGCGCCGCATCGTGGATGCCCGCCATGCGCTGGACGCCGAAAGGTATCGGGCCGCGGGCTGGGAGTACCGCGCCCTCGGGCGTCCGGACGGGGCCGGGGCGGCGCAGCTCACCCCGCACGAAAAAGACGTGCTGACGCCGCCGAGTTGACCAACTACAGTGCCTCGGTGATGTCGGCGAGGGTCGCCTCAAGGCCGCGCACGAGGTCATCCGCCTGCACGAACAGTGAGTAGCCGTGCTCGCCGGCGCCCATCGAGACGCGCTTCCCGGCGATCGTAGAGTCGGCGAACACGGGCCACGCGGTCGTCGACCCGAGCGGCGTGATCGTGCCGCGTTCGTACCCGGTCGCCTCGAGCGCGAGTTCCGCTTCGGGCAGTCGCAGCTTGTTGACCCCGACGACGGCCCGCAACTTCGCCCAGGAGATCTGCCGGTCGCCCGGCACGAGCGCGAACAGGTAGCTGCCGTCGTGACGCCGCACGACGAGCGACTTCACGATGTCGCCGGGCTGGATGCCCAGGATGCTCGCCGCTTCTTCGAGTGTGCTCGCCGGCATCCGCTCGATGATCTCCACTGGGATGCCGCGGGCTTCCGCATCCGCCGCCACCCGTTCCTTGCCGCTCGTCATCTGACAATTCTCGGGTGTGCCGGCACTAACTCTTCACCAGACGGGCAGGCGGCTGCACTAGGGCCTCGCCGCCCTTGCTGAGTGAGAGTTAGCGTCGCGGCGGCTCGGGCACCGACACCTCGAAGCCCGGTCTGAAACAATCGGAGGGTGTCCACGTCCCTCGCCGCGAAGCCCCTCAGCATCGGGGGCATCGAGCTGACCGTTCCGGTCGTGCTCGCGCCGATGGCGGGCATCACGAACACGGCGTTCCGTCGGCTGTGCCGGGAGTACGGCGCGGGGCTGTATGTCTCCGAGATGATCACCAGCCGCGCCCTCGTCGAGCGCACGCCCGAGAGCATGCGGCTCATCCGCCACCACGAGTCGGAGACGCCGCGCAGCATCCAGCTCTATGGGGTCGACCCGAAGACGGTGCGCGAGGCGGTGACGATGCTCGTCGCCGAGGATCGCGCCGACCACATCGACCTCAACTTCGGATGTCCGGTGCCGAAGGTCACCCGCAAGGGCGGGGGAGCGGCGCTGCCGTGGAAGCTCGACCTGTTCCGCGAGATCGTCGAGGGCGCCGTACAGGCTGCCGGCAAGGTTCCGCTGACGATCAAGATGCGCAAGGGCATCGACCCCGAGCACCTCACCTACCTCGAGGCAGGCCGCATCGCCGAGGGGGCCGGGGTCGCGAGCATCGCCCTGCACGCCCGCACCGCGAGCGAGTTCTATTCGGGCCACGCCGACTGGTCGGCGATTCGCGCCCTGAAAGAGACGGTGACCGATGTTCCGGTGCTCGGCAACGGCGACATCTGGTCGGCCGAGGATGCCCTGCGCATGGTCGCCGAGACCGGATGCGATGGCGTCGTGGTCGGGCGGGGATGCCTGGGCAAGCCGTGGCTGTTCGGTGACCTGGCGGTTGCGTTCGGCGGGGGGCCTCGACACGGCGGCTCCGCCGCCTACTCGACCACCGACGACATTCAGCCGAACCTTGGGGAGGTCGCCCGCGCCTACAAGCGTCACGCCGAGCTTCTCGTCGAGTTCTTCGAAGACGAAGGGCGGGCGACGCGCGACATCCGCAAGCACGTCGCCTGGTACTTCAAGGGCTATGCGGTCGGCGGCGAAACCCGCGCGGCGCTCGCGATGGCGTCGAGCCTCGACGAGATCGACCAGCTGCTCGGCGGCCTCGACCACGACCAGCCGTACCCGGGTGCGCCCGCGGAGGGCCAACGCGGCCGCGCGGGAACCCCGAAGACCCCGAGCCTGCCCGACCGTTGGCTCGATAGCCGCGAGATCGCGGAAGGCATGCGGGCCGAGGTCGCCGACGCCGAACTGCACAACAGCGGTGGCTGAGTCCGCCGCCCCGCTCACGGCCGGGTATGACGAGGCGGATGCCGAACGTCGCCTTCCCGAGAACCATGTGAGCCGTCGCGGCGACTTCGCCCGCGACCGTGCGCGCATCCTGCACTCGAGCGGCTGGCGCCGGCTGGCGCAGAAGACCCAGGTGCTGAGCCCGACGGCGGGGCTCGACTTCGCGCGCAACCGGCTCACCCACTCCCTCGAGGTCGCGCAGGTCGGGCGCGAGCTCGCGTCAAGGCTGGGCCTCGACCCCGACATCGTCGACACCGCGTGTCTCGCGCACGACCTCGGGCATCCGCCGTTCGGGCACAACGGGGAGCGCGCGCTCGCGGAGTGGGCGAGCGACATCGGCGGCTTCGAGGGCAACGCGCAGACGCTGCGACTGATCACCCGGCTCGAGCCGAAGGTCTTCGACGACACCCGCTCCTACGGACTCAACCTCACGCGCGCGAGCCTCGACGCGTCGTGCAAGTACCCGTGGCCGGCGGCGCAGGGCATCCCCGACCCGTCGGGCCGCAGCAAGTTCGGCTTCTACGCCGACGACACCGACGTGTTCGAGTGGATCCGCGCGGGCGCACCCCAGCGGGTCCGCTGCATCGAGGCCCAGGTGATGGATCTCTCCGACGACATCGCGTACTCGGTGCACGATTTCGAGGATGCGATCGTCGGCAACTTCCTCGACGTGCGGGCGCTCGGCGCGCGGGTCGACCACGACGCCCTCGTGGATTCGATGTTCGCCTGGATCGGCGGCGAGTTCGACCACGACACCCTGGTTGCCGCGTTCGACCGCCTCGACAACCTCGACTATTGGATCGACTCCTGGGACGGCAGCCGCCGCGACCTCGCCCGGCTCAAGAACCTCACCAGCTTCCTCATCGGGCGCTTCGCCGGGCACGCCGAGCGCGCCACTCGCGAGGCCTACCCGCAGCCGGCGCTCGCGCGCTTCGGGGCGGATGTCGTGGTGCCGCGCGAAACGCAGGCCGAGATCGCGGTGCTCAAGGGGATCGTCGCGGCGAACGTCATGTCGACGAACGCCCGCAAACCGCTCTACGCGCGGCAGCGCGAGGTACTCGCCGAGCTCGCCGACGCGCTGCTCGCCGACCCGAGCCACCTGGATGTCGGCTTCGCCGAGGATTGGGCGGCCGCGGGTGACGATGCCGCGCGCAAACGCGTCGTCGTCGACCAGGTCGCCTCGCTTACTGACGTGTCGGCGAACGCCTGGCACGACCGGCTCGTCGGGTGACGTCGCCCGGCTACCCCGCGGTGCGCAACGGGCGGCTCTTCGCGCTTCTCGGTCTCGTGCTGGTCGCGTTGTCGATGCGCAACGCGGTCGCCGTCGCCGGCCCGCTGTTCCAGATCATCTCCGGCGACCTGCAGCTCGACGTCGTGGTGTTGTCGCTGATCGGGGCGGCACCGCCGATCGGGTTCGCGCTCGCCGGGCTCATTCTTCCGGCGATCACCCAACGCTTCGGTCTCGAGTGGACGCTGATCGCGGCGCTCGCGGTGCTCGTCGTCGGCCAGGCCGTGCGTGCCCTCTCCGGCGACGCCGCGGTGCTTGTCGGTTCGACGCTGGTCCTGATGGGCGGCATTGGCGCGATCAACGTGTTGCTTCCGCCTCTCGTGCGGCGGTACTACCCCGACCGCGTCGGCGGCTTCACGTCGCTCTACCTCGTGCTGATGGGGGTCGGTGCCTCCGGTCCGGCGTTCGTCGCGGTGCAGATCGCCGAGGCCACCAGCTGGCGGGTCGCGATCGGGCTGTGGCTCGTCATCCCTCTTCTCGCGCTCCTGCCCTGGTTGGCGAATGTGCGCGCCTATCGCGGCGTGGCGCCACCGAGCGTCGTTGCGTCGGGCGTCGAGCCCGGGCGAGAGGCGCGCCGCGTCATGAGTTCGCCGACCGCCTGGGCGATCACGGCGACGTTCACGCTGAGCTCGATCAGTATCTACGCCGCGATGGCCTACCTGCCGGCGATGCTGACCGCCGTCGGGGTGATCCCGGCCGTCGCCGCCGCGACCCTCGGGATCGTCATCGTGATCGGCATCCCGGAGGCGTTGATCGTGCCGCTGCTGGCGACCCGCTCGCGCACCGTGCTGGGGATGATCGTCGTCGCCGGGGTGTGCGGTGTCGCCGGGTGGGCCGGGATGCTGCTGGCTCCGTCGTCGGCACCGTTCCTCTGGGGGGTGCTGATCGGGCTCATACCCATCGTCTTCCCGCTCGCGCTCCTCCTGGTGAACACGCGCACGCGTGACCACCAGGTCACCGTGTCGGTGAGCGGCTTCGTACAGGGGGTGGGCTACGTCGCGGCGGGGCTGTTCACCCTCATCGTCGGCCTCTTACACGACGCGACGGGCAGCTGGGCGGTGCCGATCATCCTGTTGCTCGCGACAATGGTGCTCGTCGTACCGGCCGTCGCGGTGCTGCGTCGCGATCGAATGGTCGATGACGAGGTCAGTCAGACACGAGCGCGGCGGCCCCGATGAGCGGGGCTTCGTCGCCGAGCCCGGCGCGCACGATGCGGGTGGCCCGCACGAACCCGAAGCCCTCGTCGGCGGCGGCGCGCACGAGGTCGATGTAGTCGGGCGCCGAGCGCGAGAAGCCACCGCCGATCGCGACGACGTCGAGGTCGACGAGCGCGCTCGCCGACGCGATCGCGAGGCCGACGGCCCGGGCGGAGCGCTCGATCGCCGCGCGCGCTCGCGGGTCGGGCGAGGCGGCGAGGTCTTCGCCCGTCGACCCTTCCCAGCCCTGGGCCCGCGCCCAGCGCACCGAACTCGGACCCGACGCGATCGCTTCGACGCACCCGCGCCGTCCGCACGCGCACAAATCGTCGTAGCCCGACACCTGGATGTGCCCGATGTGCCCGGCGTTGCCGCTCGCACCGCGGATGCCGCGGCCGTCGAGCACGAGTCCGCCGCCGACGCCGGTCGAGACGACCATCCCCATGACGTTGTCCGACCCGCGAGCGGCACCGTAGCGCTGTTCGGCGAGGGTGATCGCGAGACCGTCAACCGCGAACACGACCTCCGCACCGGGCACCAGCGCCGCCACGACGTCACGGAACGGGTGGTCGCGCCACGCCGGAACGTTGAGGGGCGAGGCGAGTCCGCGCACCGTGTCGACCGGGCCGGCCGAGCCGACACCCACCCGGGCCACGGTCGACGAACCCAACGCACCCCGCACGACCTCGGCGACCGCGGCATCCAGCTCGTCGGACGAGCGCTCGGGTCCCGTCGGGCGGCGCGTGCGAGTGCCCTCGACGATGCGCCCGTCGGTGACGAGCGCCGCCTCGACCTTGGTTCCGCCGAAGTCCACCGCCAGAACGGGTCCCTGCTCAGTCACGGCCCCCAGCGTAGACTTCCTCGGATGAATGCGACGTCGCTGGCCCCAGCCGAACGGGCGGTCAAGCTGCTCGGCGGCGACCTCACCGAGAAGAGCCTCCGGCTGCACCTCGAAGGGCTATCGGGGGTGGATGCCGTGGGCCTCGAATCCCGCGCCGCCGGTCTCGGCACGCGGTCGATCAAGACCACCTCGAAGGCGTGGGCGCTCGACAAGATCATCACCCTCATCGACCTGACGACCCTCGAGGGAGCCGACACGCCCGGCAAGGTGCGGTCGCTCGTGTCGAAGGCGATCACGCCCGATGCGACCGACCCGTCGACCCCGCGCGTCGCCGCGGTGTGCGTGTACGGCGACATGGTCGCGACGGCCGTCGAGGCGCTCGGCGACCTGCACGGCGACCCGGATGACGGCAAGATCTCGGTCGCGGCGGTCGCGACGGCGTTCCCGAGCGGCCGGGCGTCGCTGCGGGTGAAGCTGGCCGACACCGAGGATGCCGTGGCCGCCGGCGCCGACGAGATCGACATGGTCATCGACCGCGGGGCGTTCCTCGCCGGCAACTACGGCAAGGTCTTCGAAGAGATCATCTCGGTGAAGGAAGCCTGCCGCCGGGAAGACGGGTCGTACGCGAGCCTCAAGGTGATTCTCGAGACCGGCGAACTCAACACCTACGACAACGTGCGCCGCGCATCCTGGCTCTCGATCCTCGCGGGTGGCGACTTCATCAAGACCTCGACCGGCAAGGTGCAGCCCGCGGCGACGCTGCCGGGGACGCTGCTCATGCTGCAGATCGTGCAGGAGTGGCACCGCCTCACCGGCGAACGCGTCGGGGTGAAGCCGGCGGGCGGCATCCGTGCCTCGAAGGACGCCATCAAATACCTGGTGACCGTCGCCGAGACGGCGGGCGAGGAGTGGCTGCAGCCGCACCTGTTCCGCTTCGGCGCGTCGACGCTGCTCAACGACGTGCTCATGCAGCGGCAGAAACTCACAACCGGTCGCTACAGCGGCCCCGACTACGTGACGGTGGACTAAATGGCAGACGCTCGGTCGTCGAGTAGCGCGTCAGCGCGTGTCGAGACGCAACACTTCCTGGATTACGCCCCGGCCCCCGAGTCGACGAGCATCCTGAATCTCAAGAAGTCGTACGGGCTGTTCATCGACGGCGAATTCGTCGACGGGTCGGGCTCGGGCTTCGACACCATCTCGCCGGCGACCGAGAAGAAGATCGCCGAGATCGCGACGGCGACTCCCGCGGATGTCGATCGGGCGGTCATCGCCGCCCGTCGGGCGTTCGACAAGACCTGGTCGAAGATGTCGGGCGCCGACCGCGGCAAGTACCTGTTCCGCATCGCGCGGCTCATCCAGGAGCGTGCGCGCGAACTGTCGGTGGCCGAGAGTCTCGACAACGGCAAGCCGATCAAAGAGAGCCGGGATGTCGACATCCCCCTCGTCGCCGCCTGGTTCTTCTACTACGCCGGGTGGGCCGACAAACTGGACTACGCCGGGCTCGGCTCCTCGCCCCGCGCGCTCGGGGTCGCGGCACAGGTCATCCCGTGGAACTTCCCGCTGCTCATGCTCGCCTGGAAGATCGCGCCAGCGCTCGCCGCGGGCAACACCGTCGTGATCAAGCCCGCCGAGACGACGTCGCTGTCGGCGCTGATCTTCGCCGAGATCCTGCAGCAGGCCGACCTGCCGAAGGGCGTCGTGAACATCGTCACCGGTGCCGGGGAGACCGGCGCGACGCTGGTGCGGCATCCGGATGTCAACAAGGTGGCCTTCACCGGATCGACCGCCGTCGGCCGTGAGATCGCGAAGGCCGTCGCCGGTACCGGCAAGAAGGTCACGCTCGAACTCGGCGGCAAGGCGGCGAACATCATCTTCGACGACGCCCCGATGGAGCAGGCGATCGAAGGCATCGTCAACGGCATCTTCTTCAACCAGGGTCACGTCTGCTGCGCCGGCAGCCGGCTGCTCGTGCAAGAGAACGTGCACGACGACGTCGTGGCGCGGCTCAAGGAGCGGCTCTCGACGCTGCGCCTCGGCGACCCGCTCGACAAGAACACCGACATCGGGGCGATCAACTCCCGCGAGCAACTCGACCGCATCACGGCGCTTTCGAAGATCGGCGAAGACGAGGGCGCCGAGCGCTGGAGTGCGCCGTGCGAGATTCCGAAGAACGGGTTCTGGTACGCCCCGACGATCTTCACCGGAGTGCAGACCTCGTCGACGATCGCCCGAGAGGAGATCTTCGGCCCGGTGCTGTCGGTGCTGACCTTCCGCACGCCGGCCGAGGCGATCTCGAAAGCCAACAACACGCCCTACGGCCTCTCGGCAGGCATCTGGAGCGACAAAGGCTCGAAGATCCTCGCCGTCGCCGACAAGCTGCGTGCCGGAGTCATCTGGGCGAACACCTTCAACCGCTTCGACCCCGCCTCCCCGTTCGGCGGCTACAAGGAGTCGGGGTACGGCCGCGAGGGCGGCCGCCACGGATTGGCGGCCTACCTTCGTGGGTCGAGCGATGGATCGAGTAGCGCGCAGCGCGTGTCGAGATCTAGCGCGCACAGCGCGCGTGTCGAGACGCCCCGCGCGAAGAAGGCAGGTCGCTGATGGCTCGCCTCAGCATCCCCAAGACGTACAAGCTCGCGATCGGCGGGGCGTTCCCGCGCAGCGAGTCGGGCCGCACGTATAAGGTGACCACCCCGAAGGGCGTGTTCCTCGCGAACGCGGCGCTGGCATCCCGCAAGGACGCCCGGGATGCCGTGGTCGCCGCCCGAGCGGCACACGCCGGCTGGGCGGGTGCAACGGCGTACAACCGCGGGCAGGTGCTGTACCGCATCGCCGAACTGCTCGAGGGCCGCCGGGAGCAGTTCATCGAAGAGTTGCGCCTCTCCGAGGGCGCGTCGGCGGCTGCCGCATCCCGGCAGGTGGATGCCGCGATCGACGCCTGGGTCTGGTACGCCGGCTGGGCCGACAAGTACAGCCAGGTCGCCGGTTCGGGCAACCCGGTCGCCGGCCCGTACTTCAACCTGTCGGTTCCCGAGCCGACGGGTGTCGTCGTGGTGATCGCGCCGCAGGGGGTCGCCGGGGGCTCACTGCTCGGTTTCGTGGCTACGGTCGCCCCGGCTCTCGTCGCCGGCAACACCGTCGTCGCGATCGCCGACTTCACGCGGCCCTTGTCGGCGATCTCGCTGGCTGAAGTGCTCGCCACCAGCGACGTGCCCGGGGGAGTCGTCAACGTGCTCACCGGATCACCCGCCGAGATCGCCCCGTGGCTCGCCGCGCACGCCGACGTCAACGCGCTCGACCTCACCGGGGCCGGAGACCTCGACTGGGTCGATCTCGAGATCGCCGCCGCCGACACCCTGAAGCGCGTGATGTCGCCGGAGCCCGGCATCCCCGCCCTGAGCCTCTCCCGCATCCTCGCCTTCACCGAGACCAAGACCGTCTGGCACACCATGGCCCTCCTCTGACCTCGGTGGTCGAGTAGCGCCCGAAGGGCGCGTGTCGAGACCAAGGTCACGAAATGGTGAACGAACGATAACGGAACGGTAACGAGCCGTGCTATCGTCGTCGGCACCCGCAGTGTCGCGGGCAACCCGCAACCCGAGGGCGATGCATGACGACGATGTCGTGGGCCGAGCGTGCCGACCGGCACCTGCTGCGCGTGGGCGCCGCCGCCTTGGTCACCATCGCATCCGTCGCCGTTCTCGTACTCGCACCCGGCGCGATCCGCGCGTACGCCGCCAACCTGATGGGGCCACTGCGGGCTCCCGGGGAGGCGGCATTCATCGCAGCCCACCGCGGCGACCGCGCGACGGCCCCCGAGAACACCGTGCCCGCGTTCGAGGCGGCGGTTGTCAGCGGCTCCGGCTTCATCGAGGTCGACGTGCAACTCACCGCCGACGGCTACCCGGTGCTGATCCACGACCGCACCGTCGATCGCACCACGACGGGCAGCGGCGCCGTTGGCGATCTCACGCTCGCCGAGATCCGCACCCTCGACGCCGGCTCCTGGTACGCCCCGCAGTTCGCCGGAGTACAGGTGCCGTTGTGGGGCGAGTTCCTCGACACCCTCGTCGGCGCGAACGACGTGACCGCGCTCGTCGAGCTCAAGCACGCGTGGACTCCCGACGACATCGAGACGCTCATGAGCGGCATCTACTTCCGCGGCCTCCAAGACCGCGTCGTGTTCGCATCCTTCTCGACGACCACGGTGCAGGGGTTGCAGCAAACGGCCCCGCTCTTCCCGCGCGTGCTCATCCGCCGCATCCTGCCGATCGACCCGGTTGCCGTCGCCCAGCGCTACGGCGTGATCGCGATCATGACCCGTTCGTCGGCGCTCGAGGCCCGACCGGACGCGGTCGAGCGGATGCACGAAGCCGGGTTGGGCGTGCTGCTCTACACCCTGAACAGCGAGGAGCGCTGGGGTGAGGCACTCGCCTACGGGGTGGACGGCATTGTGACCGACAAGCCCTCGGCCCTCGACGCCTGGATCGCGCAGACGGCGCCTGGAACCTAGGCGCCCTCGAGCAGGGCTCGGTAGAAGCGGATGCCGCGCAGATAGGACTCGACGCGGATCGACTCGTCGATCGCGTGCAGACCGGCGATCTCGGCCTTCGTCAGTTCGAACGGCGTGAAGCGGTAGACGGCGGGGGTGAGGCGGGTGAAGTGCCGGCCGTCGGTGGCGCCGAGCATCGCGTAGGGCACCGGCACGGCATCGGGATGCGACGAGCCGAGAGCGGCGATGAGCCGCTCCCACGGGCGGCCGGTGGTCGGCGCCACGGGGGGCGGGTCGGAGCCGCGCACGACCCGCACCTCGAGGCGCGGGTCGCCGATGTCACGGCGGATGCGCTCGACCTCTGCCTCGAGACTCGACCCGACGACGATGCGCATGTTGATCGACGCCGTCGCCACCTCGGGCAGCACGTTGTCGGCCGCAGCACCGCGCAGCCGGGTGACGACCCGGGTGGTGCGGATGAGCGCGTTCGCCTCGTCGCTGCCGCGCGAGAGCGCCCGCAGCAGAACCGGCCGAAACAGCCGAGGATGCCGATACGCCACCCCGAGCACCCCGTGGGCGCGGGCGGCGAGGGCGGCGAACATCGGGAACGCCGTCGGCGGTAGCCCGGCGGGCACGGGCCGAGACACCCGCTGGATGGCGCGGGCCAGTCGCGCGGTCGCCGTCACGCCCGAGCGGGGCGGGTGGGCGGCGTGCCCGCCCGGCTCGACGGCGCGCAGCTCGATCGTGGCGATGCCCTTCTCGGCGATGCCGATGACGGCGGTCGGTGCGGCCACTCCGGGAAACTGCCCCTGCACGACCGCGCCACCTTCGTCGAGCACGAAGTCAACGGCGACTCCGCGTTCGCGCAGCACCTCGACGGCGCGTTCCGCTGCCGTGCCCTGCACCTCTTCGTCGCCCCCGAAGCTCAGGTAGACGTCGTGCTCGGGCACGAAGCCGGCGGCGAGCAGGTCGTCGACCGCTTCGAGGATGCCGGCGAGCGCCCCCTTGTCGTCGATCGCGCCGCGTCCCCAGATGCGGCGGACGCCATCCTCATCGGTCGTCAGAGCGGCGTCGAACGGCTCGTGCGTCCAGCCCTCCTCGTCGGCGGGCACGACATCCCAGTGCGCCATGAGGATGAGCGCATCCCCCCGCTCGCGGCCGGACCAGCGGTAGAGCAGTCCGGGGCCGTCGAGGTGCTCGAGTTCGAGAGCGGCATGGATGCGGGGGTACAGCTCGGCGAGTAGCACCGGGAAGCGGGTGAAGGCGGCCGCGTCCTGCATGTCGCTGTCGTCGCGCGACACCGTCGGCACGCGGATGAGTTCCCGCAGTCGCTCAACGGCGGCGTCGTCATCCACGCCCCGAGCCTAGGGTTTCGGCCAATTCGGTGGTCGAGTAGCCGCCGCAGGCGGCGTGTCGAGACCCGGCCTCGTCTCGGTGGTCGAGTAGCCGCCTGCGGCGGCGTGTCGAGACCCGGCCTCGTCTCGGTGGTCGAGTAGCCGCCTGCGGCGGCGTGTCGAGACCCGGCCTC